>JASBUR010000062.1 GCA_030147805.1 Sphingomonadaceae bacterium | reverse complement strand
AGCCGGTTTCGGGCCGCGCGGCCGATCGCCGGGCCGGCCGCCCGGCCCCGACGGCCGGCCGCCGGGCGCCCCGCGGAACGGCCGGTCGCCGCGCGGCGGACCCGCGGGAGTGTGCGGCAACCGCGGCGGCGGCGCGTCCGTGCCGACGACGGTGTAGCCGTCCTTCATCAGCCGGGTGAAGGTGGTGCGCACGCTCGCCGCGACCGATGCCTGCACTTCCCGGGGCAGGTCGGCGACCGCGGTGTTGGCATGGATCGCGCCGATGTCGCGCAGCAGCGTGTTGGGCAGGCCCTTCGACGCGGTCTTCAGCGCCGCGATGGCATCGATGACGGCCGCATAGAGCGCCTCTTCCATCACATCGGTCGCCGACTTCTTCATCACCATCTCCAACGCCTGTCGCCGTGCTTCGCCGCATTTACGCCGGCCTGCGCGTCGCCTAGCAAGTTGCGATGGCCAGCGACAGCCTTCCGATGCTCCGGCGCCAGTTCGCGACCGCCTGGGCGCTGACGCGCCATCATCTCGACGGGCTCACCACCGCCGAATGCCTGTGGCGGCCGGCGGCGACGGGGCCGCATGTCCGGCAGCGCGCCGACGGCCGCTGGTCGGCCGACTGGCCCGACCATGAAACCTATGACCTCGGCCCGCCGAGCATCGCCTGGTCGAGCTGGCACATCATCTTCTGGTGGTCGATGGCGCTCGATCACAATTTCGGGCCGGGAAGGCTGGCGCGCGACGATGTCGCGTGGCCGGGCGACGCCGACGGCGTTCACGCGGCGATCGAGCAGCTGCATGCGCGGTGGGACTCCGCGCTCGACAGCGTCAACCTCGACGCCCCGTCGCGCTGGCCGTTCAACGACCGGACGATGGCCGACGTGATCGGCTGGGCGACCGTCGAGCTGGCCAAGAACGCCGCCGAGATCGGCTACGCACGCTTTCTGTATGCGGTGCGCCCGTCCTGATCGTTGACGGGCGGCGTCGGGAGCGGCTGCGCCCCCGATCGGTCAGGCGTCGGCAGCGCGCTTCGGCTTGAACGGCAGCGCGGCGACCTCGATGCCCTCTTCCTTCAGCGCCACCGCCTGCTCGGGCGTCGCCTCGCCATAGATGCCGCGGCTCTCGCGCTCGCCGTGGTGGATGGCGCGCGCCTCGTCGGCGAAGCGGTCGCCGACATAGTCGCAATTGGCCTCGACCTTGGCCTGCACCTCGGCCATGGCCGCCAGCATCGCCTTGACTATTTCGGGCGGATGCGCCGCTACCGGCTGCGTCGCCGCCGGTGGTCTCGGACCGTCGGCGCGGTTGCCCTTTGCCGGCACCGCGGGCGCCATCGCCGCCTTGGCGACGTCGCTGTCGCCGCAGATCGGGCAGGCGACGAGGCCGCGCACGCGCTGCGCCTCATACTCGTCGCTCGACCCGAACCACGCCTCGAAGACATGCGACTGCCCGCAGCGGAGATCGAAGACGATCATGCCGCGCCCCGCTCGATGCGCAGCGTCACCTCGCGGCGATGCGCGATCGCCGGGATACGGGCGCGGGTGTCGGCGACGGCGGCGAGGTCGATGTCGCAGACCGCATGGTCCGCCGCCGTGCCCATGTCGAGCAGCTGGCGGCCCCAGGGGTCGACGACGAGCGAATGGCCGAAGGTGGCGCGGCCGTCTTCATGCTCGCCGGTCTGCGCCGCGGCGACGACGAAGGCGCCCGCCTCGATCGCGCGCGCGCGCAGCAGCGTATGCCAGTGCGCCTCGCCGGTCGGACGCGTGAACGCCGCCGGGATGGCGATGATCGACGCGCCCGCCCCCGACAGCGCCTCGTACAGCCGCGCGAAGCGCAGGTCGTAGCAGATGCTGAGCCCGAGCAGCCCCCACGGCGTCTCGGCGGCGACGGCGGCCTCGCCGGGAAGATAGGTGGCCGATTCGCGATAGCGCTCGCCCGTCGGCAGGTCGACGTCGAACAGGTGCATCTTGTCGTAGCGGGCGCGGATCGCGCCGGTCGCATCGATCAGCAAGCCGCGATTGAGCAGTCGGTCGGCGTCGGGCGTCGGCCTGATCGCGCATGAGCCGAGATGCACCCAGACGCCATGCTTCGCGGCGGCCTCGCGCGCGGCGGCGATCGTGACGTCGCGATCCTCGGTCGTCGTATTCGCGACGACGCGCGCGCGGTCGCGGTCGAGCAGCCCGCTCATTTCGGGCGTGAAGACGATGGCGGCGCCCTCCGCCGCGAGCGTGGCGATGCCGTCGGCGACCGCGCGCGCGTTCGCCGACGGCATGATCCCCGACGTCATCTGCAGCAGGCCGAGCCTCACCGCCGCGCCCCCGTCCGGCGCCGGCTAGGCCGCGAGCAGCGGGTCGAGCCCGCCCGCGCGATCGAGCGCGGCGAGGTCGTCCGACCCGCCGATGTGCCGGCCGTCGATGAACACCTGCGGCACGGTGGTGCGCCCGGGCGCGCGCGCGAGCATCTCGTCGCGCTTCGGCCCGCCCATGGTGATGTCATATTCGGTCACCTCGACGCCCTTCGAGCGCAGCAGCGACTTGGCGCGCGTGCAATAGGGGCAGAGGAACTTGGTGTAGATCTCGACCTTCGCCACAGGTGTCTCCTTCAGCTTGCGATATGGCCCGCACTGCCCGGTCGCACAACCCGCGCGAGCGTCAGCAGCCGGACCGCGTCGGCCTTCGCCCGCAGCAACGCCCGTGCGCAGGCGTCGGCAGTCGCGCCCGTGGTCAACACGTCATCGACCAGAACGATGCATCGGCCGGCGATCAGCGGCCGGGCCGCCGTGCGTACCGCGATGGCGCCGGCAAGGTTGCGTCGCCGCTGCGACGGGTTGAGACCCTGGCTCGACGCGGTGGCGCGCCGGCGCACCAGCGCATCGACGAGCAGCGGCCGGTCGGTTGCTGCCGCCAGCGCCTTCGCCAGTTCGGCCGCCTGGTTGTAGCCGCGCTTCCACAGCCGCCAGCGGTGCAGCGGCACCGGCACGATCAGCGCATCGCCCGGCAGCTCGCCCGCCGCGCGGCGCAGATGCGCCGCCATGTCGCCGGCGAGGTGCGGCCGGTCGCCATGTTTCAGCCGCAGCACCACCTCGCGCGCCGGTCCGTCATAGGCGAGCGCCGCGCGCGCGGTGAAGCGCGGCGGACTGGCCAGGCAGGCGGCGCACTGCGCGCCCTCGGGCTGCGGCGTCTCGAACGGCAGCCCGCACGAGACGCACATCGGTGCGGTGATGAACGGCAGCGCGGCAAAGCAGGGCGCGCAGAACGATCCCTGCGCATCGACGATCGTCCCGCAGGCGGCACAGCGCGGCGGCAGCAGCAGGTCGACGCCTGCCCAGATCGCGCGCTTCAGCCTACCCATGCGCCGCAGGCTAGGCCGCGGCGCGGCGACGGGCAACGGGCAGGCCGGGTCGTTGCGGCGACGAAGCGTGAAGCATAACCGGTGCTCGCGCGTTGGTCAGGGCAGCGGCCGCTCCCGGCCAGGTCTTCAGGAGAATATCATGCTCAAATGGGCGCTCATTTTCGCCATCGCCGCGCTGGTCCTCGGCGTGCTCGGGTTCAGCGGCATGGCGGGCGCCGCCTGGGGCATCGCGAAGTTCCTGTTCTGGCTGTTCGTGATCATCGCCGTGCTGTTCTTCATTCTCGGCGTCACGGTGTACAAGAAGGTCACCTGACCCGGGTGGCGCACCGCGCCCGGCTTGAAAGCCGCGCCGCGGTGCGCCACCTTCTCCGCCTTCCCCAGCTCAGGAATCGTGATCGCCATGGACTTCCCCCCGACCGCCGCCCGCCGTCGACTCGCCCCCGGGGAACTCCATGCCTTCGATCACGCTTTCCAACCTGTCCTGGTCCACGCCTGACGGCCGCGTCGTCCTCTCGGGCCTCGACCTCAGCATCACGACCGAACGTAGCGGCCTCGTTGGCCGCAACGGCACCGGCAAGACGACGCTGCTCAAGCTCGCCGCCGGCGAACTGACCCCGCACACCGGACGAATCGCGCGGTCCGGCACGCTCGGCGTGCTTCGCCAGAGCGTCCAGCCGCCGGCGGGGGCCACCGCCGCCGACCTGTTCGGAGTCGCCGATGCGCTCGCCGTTCTCGATCGCGCCGCGCGCGGTGCAGCGACGCTCGACGAGCTCGCCGAGGCCGATTGGACGCTCGAGGAACGGCTCGCGGCGGCGCTGGCGCGCGTCGGGCTCGATGTCGCGCCGCAGACGCCGCTGGCGAGTCTGTCGGGCGGCCAGCGCACGCGCGCCGCGCTCGCCGCGCTCGTCTTTGGCGCGCCCGACTTTCTGCTGCTCGACGAGCCCACCAACAATCTCGACCGCGACGGGCGCCGTGCGGTGATCGAGCTGCTCGGCGGCTGGACCGGCGGCGCGATCGTCGTCAGCCACGACCGCGAACTGCTCGAGACGATGGATGCGATCGTCGAGCTGACCTCGCTCGGTGCCACGCGCTACGGCGGCAACTGGAGCGCCTACCGCCAGCGCAAGGCGATCGAACTCGCCGCTGCCGAGCATGACCTCGCCGTCGCCGACCGCCGCCGCGCCGAGGTCGATCGGCGCGCGCAGGCGAGTGCCGAACGCAAGGCCCGCAAGGACGGCGCCGGGGCGCGCGCCGCGGCGAAGGGCGGCGCCCCGCGCATCCTGCTCGGTGCGTTGAAGCGGCGTGCCGAGGAAACCGGCGCCGCGCAGGACCGCCTCGCCGGGCGCCGGCGCGATGCCGCCGCCGACGCCGCGGCCGCGGCGCGCGCGCGGCTGGAGGTGCTCGAGCCGTTCCGGCTGGTGCAGCCGCCGACCGGCCTGCCGCCGGGCAAGACCGTCGTGCGCGTCGACGCGCTGAGCTTCAGCCATGTCACGGATGCGCCGCTGATCGAGGCACTCTCGTTCGAAATCATCGGTCCCGAGCGCATCGCGATCACCGGTGCCAACGGCAGCGGCAAGAGCACGCTGCTCGACCTGATCGTCGGCCGGCTGGCGCCGCAGGCGGGACGCGCCGAGGTTCGCGTGCCCTTCGCGCTCTTCGACCAGCAGGTAGCGATCCTCGGTCGCGACGCAACGATCCTCGCCAATTTCCGCCGCCTCAACCCCGCCGCCGACGAGAATGGCTGCCGCGCCGCGCTGGCGCGCTACCGGTTCCGCGCCGACGCCGCGCTGCAGCGCGTCGGGACGCTGAGCGGCGGCCAGCTGTTGCGCGCCGCGCTCGCCTGCGTACTCGGCGGGCCGGCACCGCCGCAGCTCCTCCTGCTCGACGAGCCGACCAACCATCTCGACATCGATTCGATCGAGACGGTCGAGGCCGGCCTGCGCGGCTATGACGGCGCGCTCGTCGTCGTCAGCCACGACGAGGCCTTCCTCGACGCGATCGGCGTGACGCGTCGCCTCGCGATGCGCTAGGAGCGCGCATGGAATCCGCCGAACCCTTCGACCGCGCCGCCCGGCGCCGGCAGCGCGACCGCGCCGCCACGGGCTTTGCCGCGCACGCCTTCCTCAAGGACGCGATGGTCGAGGAGATCGTCGCGCGCGCCGCCGACACCGGGCAGCGCTTCGACCGCGTGCTCGACCTCGGCGCGCATGACGGGCGACTCGGGCGGCGGCTCGGCGCGATGGCGTTCACCGATGCTGGCGAGGCGTTCGCGCGCGCCGCCGGCGGCGTCGTTGCCGACGAGGACCGGCTGCCGTTCGCCGACGCGAGCTTCGACCTGATCGTCTCGGCCGGCAGCCTGCACGGCGTCAACGACCTGCCCGGCGCGCTCGTTCA
This sequence comes from Sphingomonadaceae bacterium, assembly GCA_030147805.1. Lineage (GTDB taxonomy): Bacteria > Pseudomonadota > Alphaproteobacteria > Sphingomonadales > Sphingomonadaceae > Sphingoaurantiacus. The sequence continues at coordinate 29,082 of JASBUR010000062.1, read as the reverse complement.
GATTCGCCGCGCGCTGGCCCCCGGCGGGCTGTTCCTCGCCGCGATGGTCGCGGGCGAAACGCTCGTCGAGGTGCGGCGCGCGCTGCTCGAGGCGGAAAGCGCGCTGCGCGGCGGCGTGTCGCCGCGGACGATGCCGATGGTCGACGTCGCCGAGGCCGCCGGGCTGCTGCAGCGCGCCGGCTTCGTCATGCCCGTCGCCGACGTCGACAGCGTGCAGGTGCGCTACGCCGGCCTCCTCCCCGCGCTCGCCGAGCTGCGCGGTGCCGGCGAGGCCAATATCCTGTCGGCGCGCCGGCCGCTGCGCCGCGACGTGCTGATGGCCGCCGCCGAACGCTTCCAGCAGGACGCCGGCGCCGACGGCCGCGTCGCGGTGCGCGTGCAGCTGCTCTATCTCGCCGGCTGGGCGCCCGGCGGCGACGCCGCGCCGATCGGCGAATCGCTAAAGCAGCGCCTGCAATAGCCCGAGCAGCGGCCGGTCGGCCGGCGGCATGTCGAGCCGGAAGAGCTCGGGCACGCGCACCCACTTCACCGCCTGCCCCTGCTGCCCCTCGGGCCGGCCGTGCCATTTGCGGCAGGCGAACAGCAGCATCACCAGATGGAATTGCTTGTCGTCGAAGGCGTGGCTGGCAAAGCCGCAGGGTGCGAGGCACGAGGCGGCGGTGTCGATCGCCAGCTCCTCCTTCAGCTCGCGCACCAGCGCCAGCTCGGGCGGCTCGCCGGGCTCGATCTTGCCTCCGGGGAACTCCCACATGCCGGCGAGATGCTTGCCCGCCGGGCGTTGCGCCACCAGCACGCGACCGTCGGAATCGACGAGCGCCGCCGCCGCGACGAGGACGATCGGCAGCCCCGACGGCGGCGGGTCGCCGGGGCAGAGGAGGTTAATCGGGTGATGAGCATCGTTCATGACCGGTTTCTTAACCCCTGCGATCTATCGTGGCACAAGGGAAACTGGGCATGGGACGCGCCGTGGGCGGGATCGGGCGGCGATTGCTGCGGAACGAGCGGGGCGCGACAGCGGTCGAATATGGCCTGATCGTCGCGCTGATGGTGCTCGCCATGCTCGTCGGCATGCAGGCCTTCGCCGACGAGACGACGGCGATGTGGACCGAGGTGAGCTCGGGCGTCGCCGAGGCGATGGACTAAAGATTCGCCGCGAGGCGTCGTTAAAGCGATACGACGGCGCGCCACGCCGCCCCCGCCATCGCCGCGCAACCGATCCGTCAAAAAAATGACGGTTAACGCCGATTCATCGCGCGGCTTAAGCAATTGGTAGGACGTGCGGGGTTAGACCGACGCTGCTGACCCGGGTGCGGGACAGAGGGACAGGACAAGTAGCGTTAGTTTGGACCAGGGAGACGGACCATGGCTTTCATTCGCAAGCTGATGAAGAACGAGAAGGGCGCCACCGCCATCGAGTACGGCCTGATCGCCGCGCTGATCGCCGTTGCAGCGATCACCGCGATGAACTCGCTGGGCAGCTCGATCCAGGGCACCTTCAACAAGGCGTCGAGCCAGATGAACACCGGCATCACCGGCGGCGGCGAGTAATCGCGCTGCCGAGGCGGACGTTGGGCGGCGGGGAAACCTGCCGCCCTTCGCGTTCTGGCGACTGCTCCGGCGCGACGACCACGTCGTTTGCAGTTTCTTCATGCTTGGGAGGCAAGTTCGCACGATGACGCCCGACCCCGCGCGCGAAACCCGGCTGTTTGCGCTCGTCGCGCTGCTGATTGGCGCCTACGCCGCCGCGGTGACGGCGATGGCCGTCGCGCACGGGCAGTTCGAGCTCCTCTTCCTGAAGGAGATCAGCAGCGCGCTGGCCGCGCTCTGGGTCGTCGCCTTCGCCTTCGTCTTCTGCACCTATGCGCTCGACCTTCTGGTGCGTCGCCGGCCGGCGCGGCCGCTGCTCGTGATGATGAACGAGCTTGGCGACGAGATCCTGCGGCCCGACTGGCTGATCGCGCGCACCACCGTCGTCGCCGGCTGGTTCTGCCTGATGATCTTCTTCACGCCGTTCAAGGTGATGATCGGCCATATCCAGGGCTTCCCCTTCGACGCCGCGCTGGCCGAGCTCGACCGGCTGATCTTTTTCGGCCGCGATCCCTGGGTGCTGACGCATGCGCTGTTCGGCAGCCCGGCGGCGACCTTCGTCCTGCACATGGCGTACAACATGTGGTTCGTGATGATGTGGCTGAGCATCATCTACTTCATGCTCCGGCCCGAGCTGGTGCGGCTGCGCGCGCGCTACATCACCGCCTTCCTGCTGTCGTGGATGATCGTCGGCTCGCTCGGCGCCTATTTCCTCGCCTCGGCGGGCCCCTGCTTCTACGAGCGCGCCTTCGGCGATCCGCAGTTCCGGCCGCTGATGGACCGGCTGCACGTGCTCGACGCGCAGCTGAAGACATTCTACCCGGGGTTCGGCGTCCACGGCCTCGCGCTGCAGGACCTGCTGTGGAACAGCTTCGCGTCGAAACGCGAGCTGTTCGGCGGCGGCATCTCGGCGATGCCGTCGATGCACGTGTCGATCGCGGTGCTGATGGCGCTGGCGGCGCGCCACCTCAACCGCCGGCTGGGCTGGATCCTGACCGGCTTCGCCGCGCTGATCTGGATCGGCTCGGTTCATTTCGGCTGGCATTACGCCACCGATGGCCTGGTTGCGCTCGGCATGACGCTGGCGATCTGGAAGTTCAGCGGCTGGCTGACCGCGGCCCTGATCGACCCGGCGGTCGCGCGGCGCGCGCCCGTGACCGCCTGACCGTCGCGACGGCCGACGGCATGTTCGCCACCCCCGAAATGGCCCGCGAGCGGCGCCTCGCGCTGCTCCTGCTGCTGCTGGTCGGCGGCTATGCGGCGCTGGTGCTGGCGCTAGCGGCGTGGTTCGACCAGCTGCACCTGATCGATCCCAAGGACTTCGGCGGCAACAAGGGGCTGGTGTGGTTCGTCGCCTTCGCCTTCATGTTCTGCGCCTACGGCCTCGACCTCATCGTGCGCCGCCGCCCGGCGCGGCCGCTGCGCGTGATGATCAGCGAGTTCCGCGCCGACGCGCTCCGTCCCGACTGGCTGCTCGGACGCGGCGCGCTGATCGGCGCCTGGCTGGTGCTGATGACGATGTTCACGCCGTTCAAGGTGATGATCAGCCATTTGCGCGGCTTTCCGCACGACGCCGCATTCGCCCAGGCTGACCGGCTGCTGTTCCTCGGCACCGATCCCTGGCGCGCCACGCATGCGCTGATCGGGCCCGCCGGCACGATGGCGCTGCAGATGGCCTACAATCTCTGGTTCATCCTGATGTGGCTCAGCATCCTCTATCTGGTGGTGCGGGCTGAGAAGCTGCGGCTGCGCGCGCAATATGCGATCGCCTTCGTGCTGACCTGGATCGTCGTCGGCTCGCTCGCTGCCTTCCTCTTCGCGTCGGCGGGCCCCTGCTTCGTCGAGCGCGCATTCGGCGATCCGCAGTTCGTGCCGCTGATGCGCGAGCTGGCGCTGACCGACGCGCGCCTGAAGGCGATTCATCCGGTGCTCGGCATCCACTCGCTCGGCCTGCAGGACATGCTGTGGAACGCCTATGCCGCCGACCGCCAGATCTTCGGCGGCGGCATTTCGGCGATGCCGTCGATGCACGTCGCGCTGGCGGTGCTGATGGCCTGCGCGGGCTGGCGGTTGAGCCGCAAGACGGGCTGGTGGCTGTCGGGCTTCGCGCTGGCCATCTGGATCGGCTCGATCCACCTCGGCTGGCACTATGCCGTCGACGGGCTGGTGGCGCTGCCGATGACCATTGCGATCTGGCGGGCCAGCGGCCGGCTGGCCGAGCGCTGGGTGATGAGCGAGCCGCCGGCCGCCGCCTGGCGGCCGGCGCTCGCCGAATGAATCAGGCGCGCCCGTAGACGACGATCTTGACCTTCTCTCCCGGCCGCAGCGGCTGGTTGGCCTCGCGGTCGTTGATCACCAGGAAGCGCTCGAGCTGGTAGTTCGAGAACGCCATCCGCCGCGCCATCGACTGCAGCGTGTCGCCGGCACCGACCGTCACCACGTCGATGACGCGCGGGCGCAGTGCCGCCGCCTCGCGGTCGGTCAGCCGGCGGAACGAGCGGATCAGCGTGTCGAAATTGCCCGAGCGGCCTGCCGGGGCGATCGTCACGAAATGATAGGCGGTATTGGCGTCCCACTGGTAGCCGACGATCTGGACGTCGACGTTGCCCGAACTCGTTTGCGCGCGCAGCGGCAGGATCGACACCGCCATGTTGTTGATGTTGGTGCGCTGGATCTGCCCCGCCTGGACGCCCTGCTGCTGGCCGACCAGGGCCTGCGCGACCGAGGTGACATAATTGTCGAGGCTGCCCGAGATGCGGCCGCCCGAGAATTGCGCGCGCAGCCCGTTCGGCCCTTCCATCGTTACCGCGTCGGAGGCGTTGTTGAGGTAGAAGCCCTGCGGCGCCTGGAAGCGGATGCGAAGCGTCGGATGCGAGAAGGTCGAATCCTCGGCATAGCCCTGGTTCGGATTGTCGCCGTAGAGCATGCCGTCGACCGCCGCGAAATACTGATCGGCATTGCGCGCCCGCGCGCCGGGCTGCAGCCCGGTCTTCTGCGCCGTCGCCGTCGCGCGCCGCACGCGATCGGTGGTGAGCGGATGGCTGCGCTGCCACGTCGGGATCTGCGCCGCCTCGGTCTGGCCGCGCAGCCGCGCCTCGAGCGCCGATTGCTCGCCGAGCGATTCGAGCATGTCGGCCGAGGCGTAGGGATCATAGCCGGCCGAGGTCATGTAGCGGATGCCGAGATCGTCCGACTGATATTCCTGGTTGCGCGAATAGCTGAGCACGTTCGCCTGCGCGAACACATTGGCCAGCTGCGCTGCCTGGCCGCCCAGGAACACGCCGGCGAGGATCGAGCCGATGCCGGCGATCGTCGAGCGCTGCTGGCGCTTCTGCGAATGGCGCGCCGCGACATGGCCGATCTCGTGGCCGAGCACCGAAGCGAGTTCGGCCTCGTCGTTCATGATCGCGAGCAGCCCGCGCGTCACATAGGTATAGCAGCCCGGGATCGCGAAGGCGTTGACGATCGTCGTATCGAGCAGCGTGACGGTGCATTCCGACCCGGTCTGCGCGAGCCCCGACTGCACCGAAACCGCCTTGCCGACCTTGCTGACCATCGCCACGCCGGGCCCGTTGTAGGCGCCGCCGAACTCGGCGAGGATCTTGGGATGTTCCTGCGCGCCGAGGCGGCGGTCGCTCTCGCTGATGCCGCGCGCCTGGGCATCGACGCGCTGCGTCGTGCAGGCGGCAAGACCGATCGACGTCACGGCGGCGATCGCGAGGAACGAAGCGGAGGTACGGCGTTTCATCGGCGGTCCTTTGGTCTGCTGTCGAGCGTTCAAACCCCAGCCGTTCGCGGCTGTTCCCTTTGCCCGCCGCAGCGTGAACGCGGCGTGACGGTGCCGTTCATTCCCATGCCATCATCCGATGCCACTGGTGAAGCTCGCCATTCGGATGCTGCGCCGGCACGGCGATCGCGCTAATATCATGTCGCCCGATGGCGGGCGAAGCGGGGGCTTCACATGATCAGGACCGCACTGTGGGGGTGCGTTGCGTTGGCGTTGGCTGGGTGCGTCGCTCCGGCAGTCGTTGACGGCCCGGTGGCGCGCGACGCCTATGGCCGGCCGATCCTCGCCGAACCATCGAACTAGCAGCGCCGGTCAGGCCGCGGCGCTGCGGCCCATCGCAAGGAACTTGGCGCGCCGGTCGGCTCGGAGCTGCTGCGGTGGGAGCCCGTCGAGCAGCGTGAGCTCGTGCGCGAGCGCATCGCCCAACCGGTCGATCGCCGCTTCAGGCGCCCGATGCGCGCCGCCGAGCGGCTCCTCGACGATCGTGTCGATGACGCCCAGCCGCTTCAGGTCCTGCGCGGTCTGCTTCATCGCCTCGGCGGCGTCGGCCGCCTTGTCGGCGGTACGCCACAGGATCGAGGCGCAGCCCTCGGGCGAGATCACCGCGTAGACCGAATGTTCGAACATGATGATACGGTTGGCGGTCGCGAGCGCCAGTGCGCCGCCCGAGCCGCCCTCGCCGACGATCGCCGAGACGAAGGGCACGCTCACCGACAGGCAGGCCTGCGTCGACCGCGCCACCGCCTCGGCCTGGCCGCGCTCTTCGGCGGTGACGCCGGGGAAGGCGCCCGAGGTGTCGACGAAGCTGACGATCGGCACGTTGAAGCGGCTGGCGAGTTCCATCAGCCGCGCCGCCTTGCGATAGCCCTCGGGCTTGCCCATGCCGAAATTATGCTTGATCCGGCTGGCCGTGTCGGACCCCTTCTCATGGCCGATCACCATCACCGAGCGGCCGCGGAAGCGCCCGAGCCCGCCCTGGATCGCCGCGTCCTCGCCGAACTTGCGGTCGCCGGCGAGCGGCGTGAAGCCCTCGATCAGCCGGCCGACGATATCCTTGAAATGCGGCCGCATCGGGTGGCGCGCGACCATCGTCTTCTGCCATGGCGACAGCTTGGCATAGGTGTCGCGCAGCAGCTTCGCCGCCTTCGCTTCGAGCTTTTCGACCTCGGGCCCGATGTCGACGCCGCCCTCCGGCGCCGACGCCTTGAGCTCCTTGATCCGGGCTTCGAGCTCCGCGACCGGCTTCTCGAATTCGAGGAAAGTGACCATGAGCGCGGGATAGGCGCGATGCGTTTGAGCGTCAACAAAGCGGGTTGGGACGCGCGCGCCACGCCCTTCCGCGCCGGGCGGGCGCGGGGTTACTCCTTCGGGTCCGCCAGCGGATGCTTCGACCGCACGAGCTCGACCAGATGCTTCGACTGGACGTGCGTGTAGATCTGCGTCGTCGCGATGTCGGCGTGGCCGAGCATCATCTGCAGCGCGCGCAGGTCGGCGCCGCCGTCGAGCAGGTGCGTCGCGAAGGCGTGACGCAGCACGTGCGGGCTGATCCGATCGGGCGGGATGCCGGCCTCGGCGGCGAGCGCCTTGACGATCTGGAACAGCCGCACCCGCGACAGGTGCCCGGCGCCCGAGGGGAACAGGTAACGCGCGTCGGCGGGCACGAGCTCGGCGTGCGCCGCCACCGCCGCCAGCGCGCGCGCGCCCACGGGCACCAGCCGCTCCTTGTCGCCCTTGCCGCGCAGCACCGCATAGGGCCGCGCCGGCTGGATCGAGCGGCGCGGCAACGAGACCAGTTCGGTGGCGCGCAGGCCCGATCCGTAGAGCAGCTCGACCAGCGCGCTGCGGCGGCGGTTGGCCGGCGTGTCCTCGGCGCGCTCGAGCACCTCGAACAGCCGGTCGATGTCGGCGGTCGACAACGTCTTGGGGAGCGGGCGCGCGGTGCCGGGCCGTGGGAGCTCGCGCGACGGATCATCCGCGCGGTGACCTTCGTCGAGCAGAAAGCCGAAGAAGCGGCGCAGCGCCGACGACTTGCGCGCGACCGAGGCGCGCGCCAAGTCGCGCCATTCGTGGCCCAGCCGCGCCAGCGCCGCGCCGTCGGCGCCGGCAAGCCGGCCGCCGAGCAGCTCGCTCGCCTGGCGCAGGTCGCGTTCATAGGCGGATACCGTGTTCGCCGCCACGCCGCGCTCGGCCATCAGCATGTCGAGGAACAGCGCGATCGCCTCGCGGTCCGACACGTGGCTCATGAGCGTCGCGCCGGGGCCATCAGCTTCGCGTCAGCGCCTCGACGGCCAGCATGCGCGCCTCGTTCTGCAGTCCGACGCGGCGGTAGGCGGCGATGATCTTCTGCAGATGCCGCGGCGGCACACCATGCTGCAGCCCGGTCGCCGCGAGTACCGCCACCTCGCCAACGCGGCCGCCTGCCGCGGCGGCGTCGATCCGGCGCGTCCAGGCGTTGGCGAGCGGCGCGACGTCGAGATCGTCGAGCAGCTCGTCCCAGTCGCCGCCATGGCCGAGGCCGCTCATCGCCGCTGCCATCAGCTGGGCGCGATAGGTGGCGCGGACATCGCCGACGCGGCTCTTCTCGCCGGCCGCCCAGTCGTCGAAGCGCCCGGTGTCGACGGGCACGCGGTTGCCGCGATCGGCGAGCACCAGCAACGCCCAGACGCGGTCGCGCGCGCTGCCGCCCGCATCCTCGGCAAGCGGCCACCAGCGCATTGCCGCAGCGGTGTAGCCAGCAGTGAGCGCGCTTTCGACGATTTCGGGCGCCGCCTCGACATGATCGGCGGCGACCGGGAAGCGCGCCGCCGCCTGCGCGGTCAGGATCTTCGCCCCGAAGCCGCTGCGGCCCGTCCCGCCCCGCTGCCACAGCGTGCGCATCGCCGCCAGCCGCGCGTCGGCCGAACGCGCGACATAGGCGGCACGCAGCTGGCCGCTCGGCGAGGCCTCGAACGCGAACGGGTCCATCTCGGCCGCATAGGCCGAATGAACGCGCGCCAGTTCGGCGGCAGAGGCGACGCCGAGCGCCGCGGCGGTCGGCGCGGCGGCGAGCCGCCTTTCGAGCGACGCCGACGGGCTGCGCAGCAGCCATGCCTTCACCGCGGGCGACGCCCGCTCGACGAGATCCTCGGGAACTGCCACGCCACCGGCGCTCGCCATGCCGAAACGGTAGACGGTGAGCCTCGAGACCTCGCCCCATTCGACGTTGGCGGCGCGGCCCGAACCCGAGGCGGCGGTCGCCAGCCGCTCGGCGAGGCCGATGTCGAACGGGTCTGCGGCCTCGCGGTCGCGCATCGCGTCGAAGGTCGTCGCCGAGGTAAGGTCATCGCCCTCGAGCGCCGCGCACAGCCCGTTGGCGAGCGGCCACATCGGTTCCTTCGAGATCGTCACCGCAGTGGCGCTGAGCGCGCACAGTCCGAGGACATCGCCCGAGGCGAGATGCGCCTGCGCCGCGGCGGCATAGAGGCGCGGCGTATAGCGATCGACGGGCACCGCCGCGACCAGGTGCTTGGCGCCATCGACCTCACCCATCCGCACCAGCGCCCAGGCGCGCTCGGCAACCCAGTCGGCGGGGCGGACGCCCGACGGCGTCGGCACTTCGGACAGCAGCGCACGCCGTAGCACGATATGCGCCCAGCGCGAGGCGACCGGCGCGTCGAGCCGCCGCAGCAGCCCGTCGAGGAATCGGCCGCTGCTGCCCGCGAAGGTGTCGGGGCCGTAGCCGCCGGCGCGCGGCGACAGCCAGCCCACGAAATCGACGTTGCGCGATTGCGGCGCGCGCAGGAGCGGGTCGTCGCGGACGACGACCGGCGCTTCGCCGGTCGTACCGGGAGCGAGGATGCCCGTTCCGGCATCGGGCGCGGGGGAGGCGGACGGCGCCGGCTCGCTGCCGGGCAGCGGCGCTGGCGGCGCGACCACCGGCGGCGGCGCGTCGTCGAAGCCCTCGGGAAGGATCGACTTGGGCGCCTCCTGGCCGATGACCGGAAGCGCGATCGCGGTGGCGACGCCGGCGGCGAGCGCCGCCCTAGCGGCCCAGCGTCTCATTCGGCACGACCTTCTCGACGCGCTGCGTCGCGACCTCGGGTTCGGCGAACATCAGGTAGACCGAACCGCCCACCACGATGACCAGCGTGAGCAGCAGCACCCAAAGCAACGATCGTCCCATTCGCTCACCTTAAAAGCTCGAATACGCAACGCCGGATTTGGCCCGGCGCTCGCGCGGTGTATAGCCCCTGCTTCAATGGAGCGCGACGCCAAAGATAGGAACGAACCCCCGGACCGGGCGGTGGTGCTCGTCGGGCTGATGGGGGTTGGCAAGTCGACCGTCGGCCGCCGGCTCGCCGGCCGGCTGGGGCTGCCCTTCGTCGATGCCGACACCGAGATCGAGCAGGCGGCGGGCATGACGATCTCCGAGATCTTCGACCGCTATGGCGAGGCGCATTTCCGCGATGGCGAACGCCGCGTCATCGCCCGGCTGATCGACGGCACGCCCAAGGTCGTGGCGACCGGCGGCGGCGCCTTCATCAACGACGAGACGCGCGCGCTGATCCTCGAGCGCGCGACCGCCGTATGGCTCGACGCCGATATTGAAACGCTCGTCGAACGCACCAGCCGGCGCGGCCACCGGCCGCTGCTGCGCGACCGCGATCCGCGCGAGGTGCTGAGCGAACTCGCCGCCAAGCGCAACCCGATCTACGCGCAGGCGCCGATCCACGTCGAAAGCCGCCCGGCGCCGCACGACGCCACCGTCAGGGCGATCCTCGCCGCGCTCCAGCCAGAGGCCGTCCATGAAGATTGACGTTGCGCTGGGAAGCCGCAGCTACCCGATCCACATCGCCCCGGGTGCGCTCGCCGAAGCCGGCACGCTCACCGCCGGGCTCGGCGGACGGGCGACCGTCGCCGTCGTCACCGACGAAACCGTCGCGGCGCTGCATCTCGAGGCGCTGCGCACCGCGCTCGAAGCTTCGGGACGCACCGTCGAAGCGATCGTCCTGCCGCCCGGCGAGGCCACCAAATCCTGGCAGCACCTCGAGCGGCTCACCGAACGGCTACTGGCGCTCGGCGTCGAGCGCGGCGACTTCATCGTTGCGTTGGGCGGCGGCGTCATCGGCGATCTCGCCGGCTTCGCCGCCGCGATCCTGCGCCGCGGCTGCCGCTTCGTGCAGGTGCCGACCACCCTGCTCAGCCAGGTCGATTCCTCGGTCGGCGGCAAGACCGCGATCGACAGCGCCGCGGGCAAGAATCTCATCGGCGCCTTCCACCAGCCGTCGCTCGTGCTGATCGACCCCGCCGTGCTCGCCACCCTGCCGCCGCGTGAACTGCGCGCCGGCTATGCCGAGATCGTCAAGATCGGGCTGATCGGCGACGCCAGCTTCTTCGACTGGTGCGACGCCCATCTGGACGCGGTCCTCGCGCGCGATCCGGCGGCGCTGGCGCGGGCGATCGAGGCCGCGGTGCGCGCCAAGGCCCAGGTCGTCGCCGCCGACGAGCATGAGACCACGGGCGTGCGCGCGCTGCTTAATCTCGGCCACACCTTCGGCCATGCGCTCGAATCCGAAGCGGGCTTTTCCGACACGCTGCTCCACGGCGAAGCGGTCGCCTGCGGCATGGTCCTGGCCTTTCGCCTTTCCGCCGAGCTCGGGCTGTGTCCGCGCGCCGACGCCGAGCGCGTCGCGGCACATGTCGCCCGCGCCGGCCTGCCCGCCGACCCGCGCGGCATCGGGCTCTCGACCGACGCCGCGACGCTCGTCCGCCACATGGCGCAGGACAAGAAGATGCAGCGCGGCAGGCTCGGCCTCATCCTCGCGCGCGGCATCGGCCAGGCGTTCGTGACCAAGGACGTCGAGCTGGCGCAGATCGAGGCGTTTCTCGGGCGTGCGCTCGCCGGCGCCGCCCCGGCAGGAGGGCAGCCATGATAGCGAACCGAAGGGGCGTCATCGCCGGGATCGCGGCGCTCGCCGCCATCCCGGCGGTTGCGGCGCCGAAGGCCCCCGCCCCGCGCCGTCCGGCTCGCCTGCGCGCCGGCGACATCGTCGGCCTCGTCGAGCCCGCGGGCTTCACCGCCGACAGCTTCGATCTCGCGCTGGTGCTGGAGACGGTCAGGGCGATGGGTCTGGTGCCCAAGCCGGCGCCGCACCTGCTGGCGCGCTATGGCTATCTCGCCGGCGAGGACGAGGCCCGTGCCGCCGACGTCAACGCGATGTTCGCCGACGATCGCGTGCGCGCGGTGTTCGCGGTGCGCGGCGGCTGGGGCTGCGCCCGCATCCTGCCGCATCTCGATTTCGCGACGATCCGCGCCAACCCCAAGCTGCTGATCGGCTTCAGCGACATTACCGCGCTTCACCTGGCGATCGCCGCCAAGGCGGGCTTCACCACCATCCATGGCCCGAACGCCTCGAGCGCCTGGGGCAAGCTGTCGTGGGACGCCTTCCGTGCGGTGGCGTTCGACGGCGCGACCCCGACCTTCGGAACGCCCGCCGGGACCGACGACCGGCTCGTCCAGCGCAGCGGGCGGATCCGCACCTTCACGCCCGGCACGGCGCGCGGACCGCTGCTCGGCGGCAACCTGACCGTATTGGCCGCGCTGATGGGAACGCCCTACCTTCCCGACTTCGACGGCGCGATCCTGTTCCTCGAGGACGTCGACGAAGCCGAATATCGCATCGACCGGATGCTGACGCAGCTGAAGCTCGCCGGCATCCTGGGGCGCGTCGCCGGCGTCGTCTTCGGGCAATGTACCGACTGCCGCGCCACGGGCGGCACGACGAGCGGGTTCACGCTCTCGCAGGTGCTGCAGCAGCATCTCGCGCCGCTCGGCGTCCCGGCGTTCCAGGGCGCGCTGTTCGGCCATGTCGCCGATCAATATCCGCTGCCGGTCGGCATCCCGGCCGAAATCGACGCCGCCGCCGGCACGATCCGCCTCCTCGCGCCCGCGGTCGCCTGACCCGCGCGAACTGGCGGCGACGCGGCCGAAACGCTTCGCCGGGCCGCGCGTTGGGACCTCGGGGCCGCCAAAGCCCGAGGGAGAGACGATGCCCGGTCCCAAGTCCGCTCCCCTGCCCAGCGACGCCGGCGCGACGCCGGGCATGTTGCTCCTCCGCAAGGAGATGGCCGCCGGCACGATGCGGCCGCTCGGCGAACTGGCGCTGGGTGGCCACCGGCTCGATCTTCGCCTGGGCCATGACGCCATCTGGCTGATCGTGCGCCGACCGGGCCGCGGCGGCATCGCGATGCGTGCCGCCTTCTTTCCGGCCGGGTGCGATGATGCGCGCGTCATCCGCGAGGTCGCCGGCGAGGCCTTCCGCATCGAGGCCGACAGCGCGATCGGCCGTCACCGCGTCGTCGTTCGCGTCTCAGCTACGGGCATCCTCGCCATCCGCGTGACGACCAGTCTGGTCCCCGCCGCCCCGCTGCTCGTCTCCTTCGCGCCGCGCGACCTCTACCCGCTCGATGCCGCCGACGATCCGCTCGGCGCCGGGGGGCGGGTTGAGGCGGCGCAGCGCGGCATGAACACCGCGGCGATCTACTTCCGCCTCGACGATCCCGACTTCGGCAGCGTGCTCTACCTGCAGGATCTCACCTCGCTGAATCGCTATTTCGCTGCGACCAAGACCAAGCCCGACGGCGCGGTCGGCGGCGTCTGGCCCGAGATCGGTTATCTGCTGCCGACGCCGCCGCAGCGCGGCACGCCGCCCGACGCTCCGCTTCCCGCCAGCGAGGAGACGATCATCTCCGACGCACATCTGGCGTTCCACGACGACAGCGGCGACGACGAGCAGGCGGTCGCCCGCCGCTATCTGGCGCTGCTCGGCACGGCGTATCGCCACATCGCCCAGCCGCCGAGCGACTATCGCGACTGGGTGGCGCGCGCCGAGAAGTCGCTCGCCGACCTGGCGACCTCGCCCAAGGCGACGATCCGCCACTACGGCCATCTCTACGCCCACCCCTATACCGGCGCCGAATATCCCGATTCGATGGTGCAGCTGTCGCTGCTCGCGACGATCCGCGACTATGAGGTCTGGTCCGGGACGACGGCCGGGATCGGGGCCGAACTCGCGGCGGGGGTCGGCAAGTTCTACGATTCCAAGCTCAAGACGCTGCGCCGCTATCTGCCCAACGTCGGCCGCGACAAGGACAAGAACGCCGTCGACAGCTGGTATCTCTATCACCCGCTGTCGCAGCTCGGCCGGCTGGCGATCGACGGCGACAGGGCGGCGCTGCGGCTGTTCCGCAAGTCGATCGACTATGGGATCAAGGCGGCGCATCATTTCGGCTACCGCTGGCCGATCCAATATGACGTCCGCGACTTCCGGGTGATTACCAAAGCGCGCGACGACGCGGGGCTGGGGCAGACCGACGTCGGCGGCATCTACGCCTATGTCATGCTCCAGGCATTCGAGCTCACCGACGAATGGCGCTTCCTCGACGAGGCACGCGCCGCAATCGACGCCAGCAAGGGCATGCGCTTCGAACTCAACTATCAGGCCAATCTGACCGCCTGGGGCGCCGCCGCCTGCCTGCGCCTCTGGCGCATCACCAACGAGGAGACCTATCTCCGCCAGAGCTACGTCTTCCTCGCCAGCTTCTTCCACAATTGCGCGATTTGGGAATCGGAGATCGACCACGCGCGTCACTACCGTAACTTCCTCGGCGTGACCGCGCTCCATGACGCGCCCTACATGGCGCTCTACGAATGTTTCGACAGCTTCGCCGCGTTCGAATGCTATCTCAAGGACAGCGGCCCCGAGCTCGATCCCGAGGTGCGGCTGCTGCTGAGCGAATATTGCCGCTACGCACTCGACCGCGCCTGGTTCTACTACCCCGATGCCCTCCCCGCCGAAGCCATTTCGGACGAGCAGCGCGAAACCAACGGCCATATCGACCGCGAGCTCTCCTTTCCCGTCGAGGACCTTTATGTTGACGGGCAGCAGGCCGGGCAGGTCGGCCAGGAAATCTACGGCGCCGGGGCCGCCTTCGTCTTCGCCAGCCGCGCCTTCCACAGCGTCAGCAACGCGCCGTTCCGCATCTTCTGCGATCATTTCCTGCTCGCCAGCGAACGGGTCGGCGAGCGCGCCCTGACCTTCCAGCTCGGCGGCGGCGAAGGCCGCGTGGCGAGCCTAGCGCTGGTGCGCACCGGACGGGCGAAGCTTCCCGGCTTCACCGTGACGACGCTCGCTGGCGACAGCCTCCCCGTACACCGCAGCCATCCCGCTCGCATCGAATACCGCGTTCCCGCGAATGGACGCGTCGCGCTGAACTGGTGAGCGGAACCTCGATCCGCGTCGACCTTTGATGGCGTAACCGCCGACAAGGAGAAGACCATGGCCCCGACGACGTCGACCGCGCGCAACCTGGCCGATGCGCATACCGAGAGGCCCTCGCTCGCGGGCCGCCGGGCGATCGTCACCGGCGGCACGACGGGCATCGGCCGGGCGATCGCCGTGCTGCTCGCCGCCGAAGGCGTCAGGGTATTCGTCTGCGGACGGACGCCGGAGCATCTCGACGACGCGCTGGCGCGGATCCGCGAAGTCGGCGAGGGCGACGGCATCACCGTCGACCTCGCGCGGCGCGAGGAGATCGATCGCTTCTTCGCCGCCGCGGACGCCTATCTCGGCGGCCTCGACGTCGCCGTCATCAACGCCGCGGTGCCCGCCGACGCGCTCGACGACACCGACTCCGACGATCTCGACTATCAGATCGCCGTCGATTTCACCGCCTATCTGGCTTCCACGAAGGCGGCGCTGACACGGATGAAGGCGGGCAGCGACCTCATCCTCATCGGCTCGATGTCGGCAGTATCGCAGAAGGCGGGCTCGTCGGTCTATGTCGCGGCCAAGAGCGGCATCCAGGGCTTCGCCCATTCGCTGCGGCAGGAGATGAGCGACGACGACATCAAGATCGGCCTCATCGAACCCGGGTTCACCGGCGCCGATTTCCAATACCCCGAGTTCCCGCCCGAACGGCAGCGCGAGCTCATCCGCGAGGCACAGATGCTGCGCGCCGAAGACATCGCCGTCGCGACGCACTTCATGCTCTCCCAGCCCCGGCGGACGGCCGTCTCGCTGATGCGCGTCGAAACGCGTCGCGAGCATCCCTGACCGCGGCGGCGACCGGAACAAAGCCCGGCTCGGCCGGGTTCGTCGCGATGACCCGACCGATCTGTCGAGCGCTCGCAAGCCGAAGGAGAACAGCGATGCCCAATCCGGACTGGCATGACCCCGCCACCATCCATCTTCGCTCGGGCGTGGGCGACGACGTCCACGAGCGCCAGGCCAGCACCGGCCACACGCTCGCCAGCGCGGTAGCGGCCGCGATGGGAACCTATGGCGACCAGATCGAGAATGTCGTGATCCGCTACGATGACGGTCGCGGCCAGTTCGTCGGCCGCGAGATCATGCAGCTGGCACGCGCGCCGTCGCGCCCGTCGGTCGCCTAGCCGCCGGCGCCGGGGGCATGACCGTCTACGACATCGACCGGCTGGTCCTGACGCCGCACGACATCGACCTGTCGCGCTCGCCGCTCGCCGGTCACCTCGATGCCGAGACCTATGTGCTCGGCGCGTTCAATCCGGCGCTGACGCGGCTGCCGAACGGCAATCTCGCCATCTTCGTTCGGATCGCCGAAGCGCTGCGCCACCCGATCGCCGACGGCCACATCCGCGCCATCCGCTGGGACGACGGCCGCTACGTCCTCGATCCGTGGCCCCTCGACATCGTCGACACCGCGGACCCGCGCAAATTCCTGATCCACGGCGGGCGCTGGCGCGTCATGGCGCTCACCTCGCTGTCGTGGATCCTGCCCATCGAACTCACGCCCGACGGGCTCGGTATCGTCGCGGTCCACTATGACAAGGCGATCGCGCCGCAGGGCAGCTTCCAATGCTACGGCGTCGAGGACGCGCGCGTGTCGAAGGTGGGCGACCGCTGGCTGATGACGACCTGCTCGGTCAGCCCCGAGCGCCATTCGACGACGCTCTACAGCTCGACCAACGGCCTCGACTTCCGCTTCGAGGACATCGTCCTCGATCACCAGAACAAGGACATGCTGATCTTCGAGGGACTGATCGGCGGCCAGTACTGGGCGCAGACGCGGCCGCTCGGCGACCTCTATTTCACCTATCCGCCGGGCAGCGAATGGCGCGGCGGTCCGTCGATCAACCTCGCCACCTCGCCCGACGCGCTGCACTGGAAGCCGCACCGCAAACCCGGCATCCGCCCGCATGCGCAGACGCTGCACACCGCGCGCATGGGCGGCGGAACCCCGCCGATCCTGACTGATCGCGGCTGGCTGACGCTGTGGCACGGCGTCGAGCCGCACGAGGTCGTCGGCATCTACCGCACCTATTGGTCGATCCTCGATCGCGACGATCCCGCCAAGGTCGTGACGACTGAACACGCGCCGCTGCTCGAGGCGGCGCCAGCGCTCACCGCACCGCTCGACGAGCTGATGTACGTGCGCGACGTCGTCTTCACGACCGGCATCGCCGACGCCGGCGACCATGTCGTCGTCGCCTCGGGCGAGGCCGACCTCGCCTGCCGGATCACCCACATTCCGAAACGTCACTTCGGCCTCTAGAGGATTGCGCCGCCGACCCGGGCGGCTAAGGTCGCCGCCGACAGCGGAGACCGAAACCCATGAAAATATTGATCGTCGGCGGTACGGGGATGATCGGCATCCACACCGCCGTCCACCTGCGCAGCGAAGGACATGACGTCACGCTTGGTGCCCGCCGGCCCCCCGCCCCCGACAGCGTGGCCGCGACCTTTCCGCTCCTCATCGACGACTATACCGCCACGCGGCTGACCGCCGCCGACCTCGCCGGCTTCGACGCGATTGTCTTCTCGGCGGGCAACGACATCCGACACATCGGTGCCGACGACGACCGCGCCGACTTCTGGCGCCGGACGCAGACCGAGGGCGTGCCCGCCTTCATCGCGCGCGCCCGCGACGCCGGCGTGCCGCGCGTCGTCCATCTCGGCAGCTATTATCACCAGGTGATGCCGCACCTCGTCGAGCGCGACGATTATGTCCGCGCCCGCGCGCTCGCCGACGAGGGCGCTCGCGCACTGGCGACGCCCGATTTCAACGTCTGCACGCTCAACCCGCCGTCGATCGTCGGCATCGTGCCGGGCGTGATGACGCCGCGCTACACGACGCTGATCGCCTATGCGCGCGGCGAACTCGACGTGCCGGTGTTCGCGCCGCTGGGCGGCACCAACTATATGTCGGTGCGCTCGCTGGCGCAGGCGATCTCGGGCGCGCTGCGCGGCGCCGAGAGCGGCAAGGCTTATCTGATCGGCGACGAGAATCTGACCTACCGCGACTATTTCCAGCTGTTCTTCGACGCGGTCGGCAATCCCGCGCGCGTCGAGGTGCGCGACGCGGATCACCCGCTGCTGCCGCCTGCCTTCATGATCCCGGGGCGCGGCAGCGTGCTGGCCTACGAACCCGACGCGCAGGAAACCGCCCTCCTCGGCTATGACCGCGGCGACGTGCGGCGCGCGCTCGACGAGATCGTCGCCGCGCATGGCTGACGACCGTTCGCTGATCGGCCTTGCCGGGAAGGTCGCGCTGGTCACCGGCGGCGGCGCCGGCATCGGCCTCGCCACCGCCCGGCTGCTCGCCGAGGCCGGGATGACCCTCGTCGTGGCCGAGATCGACCCGGCGCGCTGCGCCGACGCCCGCACCGCGCTCGGCGGCGGGCATCTGGTGATCGAGGCCGACGTGCGGACCGCGGCCGAGGTCGAGCGCGTCTTCGCGGCGATCCGCGACACGCACGGCCGGCTCGATGTCGTCGTCAACAATGTCGGCGACTTCCTCCGGATGCACGCGCCGTTCGAGGAGACCACCGAGGAGCAATGGGACCAGCTCTATCGGGTGCTGCTCCACCATGTCTTCCTCGTCACCCGCGCGGCGATCCCGCTGCTGCGCGCCGGTGGCGGCGGCAGCCTCATCAACATGTCGACGATCGAGGCCTTCCGCGGCATCCCCAACCTCGCCGTCTACGCCGCCTTCAAGGCGGCGCTGACCGGCTTCACGCAGAGCCTCGCGGTCGAACTCGGCAAGGACAATATCCGGGTCAACGCGATCGCCCCCGAGACCACCAACAGCGCGCAGGTGGTGGCGACGCCGCGCGTCCCCGAGGCCAACCGCGACTATATCGGCCGCTGGTTCCCGATCGGGCGCTTCGGCGAGGGCGAGGACAGCGCCGGCGCGGTGCTCTACCTCGCCTCCGACCGCCTGTCGGGCTGGGTCACCGGCACCACGATCCACGTCGACGGCGGCGCGCTCGCCGCCGGCGCCTGGGCGCGGCTGCCCGACGACAAGGGCTGGACGCACCTGCCGATCATCGTCGCCGACGGCTATACGCCGCCGGCGACCGACTGACGCGCCGCGCTAGAAATAGTCGCGCAACGCCAGCGTCAGCGCGCGGCCGCCGACGACCAGCGCCAGGCTGCCGGTCGCTGCGCTCCGCAGCTCGGTCCAGGCGACCGGATCGGGGCGCCGCCCGGCGATCGCGGTAATCAGCTCGCCGGGCTTGATGCCGGCGGCCTCGGCGGGGGAGCCCGGCGCGACGAAGGTCACCTTCATCGCCTCGCCGTCGCGCACCGCGACGATGCCGCTGCGGTCCTTGCGGAACGGCGCGCCGATGCGTTCGGGCTGCGGCGTCAGGTAGACGCGGTTGCCCGCAAAGTCGGTGGCGACGCGGAATCGCGACAGGATCGGCAGGCCGATGTTGCCCTTGACGCGCTCGCCGTCGACGGCGCTCGCCCCGGCGGGCGGCACCGTCGCCGGCACGTCCGTCAGCGCGACGCCGCCGATCGTCAGCTGGCGGACGGTGAGCGTCTCGGCGGTACGCAGCCCGCCGATCGCGCCCGACAGCGTCTTCGACACCGGCCGGCCGTCACGCAGCCGCTCGGCCTCGACATAGCCCGACGCGAGCAGGAGCGGCGACCCGTTGCCGATGTCGAAATCGAAGCGCGCCGCCGGCCGCCCCTCGACCGACGCCTCGATCGTGCGGATGCCGTTGTGCTCGAGCGACTCGAGCCGGCGCGCCCCGGCCGGCGGCACGAAGCTCGCGCGGTCGTGGAAGGCGATGGTGCGCTGGTCGAAGTCGATGTCGACGATGAGCTCGTTGAACACCTCCTTGCCGAGAATGACCGGCAGCGGGCGTCCGAGCTGCTTTTCGACCCCGGCGAGGTCGATGATGCCGACGGTGAGATCGCTGAGCGTCAGCGGCCCGACCTTGATCTCGACGCCGTTCGCCAGCCCGGCGTCCTGCGTACCGCCGCTGCCGACCGCCGTCACCTGGCTCGCCGCGGCGACGCCGATGCGGCCGGCGAACGCCGCGCTCAGCACCGAGGTCTCGGCGCCGCTGTCGAGCAGCACCGGCGTCTCGACGCCGTTGACGATGGCGGGAATGTAGATGCGGTTGTTGTTGAAGAAGTCGAAGGCGATCGGCCCGGTCGTGCCCGCGGTGCCCGGCGCGAAGCTGTAGGCGCGGCGCGCCTGCGGCCGGGCGAACACCGCGTCGTCGAAGCGCTGCGCCAGCTCGGCGCGCGTGACGACGACGTCGGCGTCCTGGTTCTCGAACTCCGAATCGATCTGCCAGCGATGCGCGAGGCGCACGCCGCCGACGCTCCGCCAGTCGGACAGCCGGGTGAGCGTGGTGCGCCGGTCCTCGCGGCTGCGCACCGCCCGCAGCGCGCCCGTCGCCGGGTCGACGAGCAGGTCGTAGACGTCGGCATCGCCGAAGCTGACGCGGACCACCGCCACCTTATGCGCGTCGAGCTGCTCGGCCGGCGCCAGCGCGGTGCGCGCGCCGTCGGCGCCGCGCAGCGCGTCGTCGAGCTCGAGCAGCCGGGCGCGGCGCGCGGCGGCGATGCGCGCCGGACCGGCATCCTCGACCTGGCCGGAGAGCGTCAGCGCCCACCCCTGACGGTCGTCGAAGGCCGCGTCCTGGCGGAAGCTGCCGAGGTCGAGCCGCTCGCGGCTGCGCCCGGGCTCGATCCAGCGTTCGATGCGGCCGCGCTGCCCCATCGCCTCGATCGTGCCTTCGAGGTGGATGGCCGACGCGGCTTCGAACGCCGCGCCGCCGCGCCATTCGATCATGCGCGCGACGAGCGCGTCGAGGTCGGAAGCGGCCTGCGCCGGCCAGGGCGCGGCCAGCGCTGCCAGCAGCAGCAGGGTGGTGCGGTTCATGGTCGTTTCCTCGCTAGATGTCGCGGATCGGCTCGGGGCCGATCAATTGTTGCAGGCCCCGGGGGAAGGCGCGGGTGAGCGCGAGCTCGGCGTGGCGGTCCGACGGGTCGAGCGCGTTGAGGCGGATCTCCGCCGCGAGCCCGCTGTGCTGCAGGCACGACAGATAGGCGCTGTCGCTCCACACGCCGTGGCGGAGCGCCGTGCCGTCGCGCGAGACGAGCGCCACCAGATATTCGCAGGCGTCAGCGACGATGGTGAACTGGTCGCCCGGCCAGCGCGCCTGGATGGCATCGGCGCCAGGAGGGACGACGGCCAGAAAGGCGGTGGGACCGGTCGGCCGATAGGCGTTGCCGGCGACGGTGCAGCCGCGCGCCGCCGCCGCCTCGAGCGCCGGCCGCAGCTGCTCGAACGGCCCGGGACCGAGATCGAACAGCAGGATGTCGGTCGCCGACGCGACGATCGCTTCGGCCTTGGCGAAGGCCTGCGACAGCGACTTCAGCGTGTAGACGCGGTCGTCGGGGGTGTCGGCGAGCACCTTCGAGAGTGCGCTGTCGGCGGCGCGCCGCTTCTGGTCGAACTCGCGCTGAAGGCTCGCCATCAGTTCGGGCGGGGGTACAGCGCGGTAGACCTTGGGCTCCGCACCGTCGGACACCACCGCGCCGCGGTTCGCGAGCGCATCGAGCGCCGCGTAGACGTTGGGCGCCGCCTTCGAAATCTCCTTGGCGATGCGATAGCCGGTCGACGCGCCGGCGCGCACCAGCTGGCAGTAGATGCGCGCTTCGGTCTCGGTGAGACCGAGTTCGCGCAGCGCCGCCTCGGGTTCGGACAATGTTATTTGCATTTGCAACTACTATCGTGCCCGTAACGATTCCACAAGAGGCTTCTGGCGCCGGCCCACCGGCGCTAGGATCGCGCGATGTCGACGCTCGCTCTCCGCCGCCTCGGCCCCGCCGACGTCGCGTCGCTGCGCGACCTGAATGCGCTGTTCGCCGACGCGTTCGAGGATCCGGCGGCCTACGCCGCGGCGCCGCCCGACGACGCCTATCTCACCGCGCTGCTGGCGAAGCCGCATGTCATCGCGCTGCTGGCGCGTGACGGCGAGCGGCCCGTCGGCGGCCTCGTCGCCTATGAGCTGGAGAAGTTCGAGCAGGCGCGCAGCGAATTCTACATTTACGATCTTGCCGTCGACGAGGCGTACCGCCGCCGCGGCATCGCCACCGCGCTCATCGACGCGTTGCGCGGCATCGCGGCGGCACGCGGCGCCGAGGTCATCTTCGTCCAGGCCGACTATGGCGACGATCCGGCGGTGGCGCTCTACCAAAAGCTCGGGACGCGCGAAGAGGTGATGCACTTCGACATCACGGTCGGCTAGGCTCGACGCCCGATGCGCGACTCGCTTCTTGACCGCCGCCGCCTGCTGGCGGCCACCGGCCTCGCCGCCGCGGGGCTCGCGCTCCCGGGCTGCGCGACGCCGCGCGCCGTCGCGACCCCGGCCAGCTGCCTGCCCGCGGTCGATGTCGATCCCGGCCGCGTCATCCGCCACGCCGTCGGCTTGCGTCCCTACCGCGCGCCGGGGTTCGTCGTCCGCGCCGAGACGCTCGGCACGACCCGCCTCGTCCACAATCATGGCCATGGCGGCGCCGGCGTTGGTCGACGCCATTCGCACCCTGGTCGAGCGGCGCTGGCACGGCTGACGAGCGCTCGCCTAGGGGGCGGCCCGTTCACTCCATGACGGAACCCCAATGAATCGCCTTTCTGCAGCTCTCCTCTTTGCCGCCATCCCGACGGTCGCGATCGCCCAGACGGCCGACGACGCCGTGCGCAAGGCGATCGAAGCCACCTGCTACGACTATGTCGACGGCCAGCTCGAGGGTGACGCCGCGCGCGTCGCGCGTTCGCTCCACCCCGACCTCGCCAAGCGCTCGGCGACCGCCGCCACCGCCGACGAACTGCTGGCGCTGCGCCGGATGACGCGCGACGAGCTCGTCCAGCTCACGCGCGACGGCGCGCTCAAGACGCCGCGCGCCGAGTGGAACCGCTCGGTGCGCGTCCTCGACGTCAACGGCAACGCCGCGGTCGCGCGCGTCGAGACGCCGTGGTTCGTCGACTATTTCCATCTCGCGCGCTGGGGCGATCGGTGGGTGATCGTCAATGCGCTATGGGTGCCGAAGCCGCGGACGCAGGGCTGACGCGCTTGCGCGTCGCGCGCGCCGCCGCCAAGGTGCCGCGATGCTCCTCGACCGGCGCCACTTCCTTGCGGGCAGCGCAGCGCTGCTCCCCGGCTGTGCCACGACCGCGCCGCGCACCGCTTCGGCGCCGGCCTGCCTGCCGCGGGTGAACGTCGATGCTTCGCGCGTCATCCGCCACGCCGTCGGCCTGCGCCCCTATCGCGCGCCGGGCTTCGTCGTGCGCGCCGAGGCGCTCGGCAGCACCCGCCTCGTGCACAACTACGGCCATGGCGGCGCCGGCATCACCCTGAGCTGGGGCACGTCGCGGCTGGCGACGCAGCTCGGCCTCGAGGGCCACGCCGGCTCCGTCGCGGTGATCGGCGCCGGCATCATGGGGCTGACCACCGCCCGCCTCGTCCAGGAGGCGGGCTTTGCGGTAACGATCTATACCGCGGCGCTGCCACCCGACACGACCTCGAACATCGCCGGCGGCCAGTGGAGCCCGTTCGGCCACTATCGCGACAGCGCCGTCACGCCTGCCTGGCGCGCGCAGTTCGCCGCGGCGCTCGACTATAGCTGGCGGCGGTTCCAGATCATGGTCGGCGACGATTATGGCGTGCGCTGGCTCACCACCTACACCGAGGGCGGCGGCCCCGATCCGTCGAACCCGCTCGACCGCTACCACCCCGCCGCGCGCAAGCTCGCGCGCACCGACCATCCTTTTCCGCTCGACGACGTCGCGCGCTACGACACGATGTATGTCGAGACTGGGCGCTTCCTGCGCCAGCTGCAGCGCGACATCGAGATCGCCGGCGGCCGGATCGCCGTCCGCCGCTTCGCCAGCCCCGCCGAGCTGGCGGCGCTCCCCGAGAAGCTGGTGTTCAACTGCACCGGCCTCGGCGCCGCGCAGCTGTTCGGCGACGGCGAGCTCGGCCCGGTGCGCGGCCAGCTGGCGATCCTGCTGCCGCAGCCCGAGGTGCGCTACGCCTTCACCGGCAGCGCCGGCTACATGTTCCCGCGTCCCGACGGCATCATCCTCGGCGGCACCTTCGAGCCCGGCAACTGGTCGCTCGATCCCGACCCCGCGACCGCGGCGCGGATCCTCGCCTCGCACCGCGCGCTGTTCGCCGGCTTTCGCTGCTAGAAGACGGTGTCGCCGATCGTCGTGCGGTGCAGCAGCCGCGCATGGCCCTCATAGCCGCCGGTGGCGCGGTGCAGGACCGAGCGGTTGTCCCACATGATGAGCATGTCGGGCTCCCAGACCTGGCGGTAGACGAAACGTTCCTGCGTCTGCCAGGCGTAGACTTCGGCGAGCAGCGCCTGCGGCTGCTCGGCGCCCTCGAGCCCGACGATATAGCCGACGGTGCCGTAGATCGCCTCGCGCCCGTTCTCGCGGTGGCGGCGGATCAGCGGATGTCGCTGCACCGCGCGCGCTTCCTCCGCCGGCCGAATGTCCATGCTGCGGCCCTTGTCGCCGGCGCCGTAGAAGCCGTCGGGCGCATAGGCGGTACCCGCCGAATGCAGCGCGACCACCCCTTCGCAGCGCGCACGCAGCCCGGTGGGCATCGCGTCCCAGGCGGCGCGCTGGTCGGCGAACAGCGTGTCGCCGCCCGTCGGCGGCACCACCAGCGACCGCAGGCAGGTGCCGGCGGGCGGAACCGCCTGGAAGCTCCAGTCGCTGTGCCAGTTCTCGGCGAACAGCGGCGCGGTCTCGTCGGCGGCGCGGCTGACGGCGATGACGTGGCGGCGGCCCGGCACCGGCGCGATGAACGGGTCGTCGCCGAACGCGCCGAAGGCCAGCGTGAAGCGTTCGAGATCGTCGTCGTCGATGCGCTGGCCGGGGAAGGCGAGCACCGCATGCTCGACCCAGGCAGCGCGCAATTCGGCGACCGTCGCATCGGGCAGCGGGCGGCGGAGATCGAGACCGGTGACGCGCGCGCCGCACGCCGCGCCGCTTGGCTCGATCCGCAGCCCGGTCACAGCAGCGTGAGCCGCTGTGCGCCGTGCGCCACCATCGCGCTGCGCGTCGTGCTCGCCGTCGACCGCGTGCGGACCGTGTCGAGTAGCTGCCAGTCGCAGCGCACCGCGTCGGGCGTGAAGCTCAACGCCATGTAGCCGCGGTTCGAGGTGTCGCACCATTTGAGTTCGGGGTTGGCGGCGACCAGCGAGCTGGCCACGCGTTCGGGCGGCGCGGCGCGCAGATAATTCTCGAGCCCCGGCGACGTCACCGAGCAGGTGCCGAACTCGACGCCCGCCGGCTTGCCGTCGTTGGCGAGGTCGAACGCCCAGCCATTGTGGCTGTCGCCGGCGATGGTGACCAGATTGGCCCCCGCCGCCTGCGCCGATCCGAGCATCCGCGCCCGTGCCGCGGGATAGCCGCCCCACGAATCCCAGTTGAACGGCAGCCCGAGCTTCGACGCGGCGATTCCGGCGCCGACGCGCGCCTTGGCGAAAGGCGACGGGTCGGGGCCGAGCCAGTCGGCGGTGACGTCGGGCGGCGTCGAGACCGCCCCCGCCAGCACCTGCTGTGCCACCAGCTGCCAGCGCGCCCCCGATCTTACCGAGGCCTTGAGCCGGTCGGCGAGCCAGCCTTCCTGCGCCGCGCCGAGCATCTGCCGCTTCGGGTCCGACCAGGCGCCGTCGCGCAGCGCGATCAGCGCCGCCCTGGTATCGGTCGCCCCGGCGAGCGCGGCGCCGAGATCGATCTGCCGGTCGCGGCCGGCGAGTCGCGTGTCGACGCGGATCAGCGTGACGAGGTCGCCGATCGCATAGTCGGCATAGTCGTCGTCCGACGCCGGCAGCCATTCGCGAAACGCCTTGCGCGCCGCGGCCTTGCGCACCTCCCACGGCCCCTCGGTTTCGGGCTGGTGGTTCTGCGCGCCGTCCTTCCAGGCGTCGTTGGCGGTCTCGTGATCGTCCCAGATCTGGATGCTGGGGTAGAGCTGGTGCAGCCGCTGCAGATCGGGATCGTCGCGGTAGCTGGCGAAGCGCTCGCGATAATGCTGCAGCTGCCAGGTCTCGCCCGCCGGCGCGATCGGCCGGCCCGGCACCGTCTGCGCTTCGGACGGATAGTCGCCACGCACATATTCGTAGAAATAGTCGCCGAGGTGGACGACGAGGTCGATGTCGGTGCGCGCCGCGGCGTGCGCATAGGCGTTGAACCAGCCGAACGGCTTGTTCGAGCAGGAGAAGGCGGCGATGCGGAACTGGCGCGTCGGCCCCTGCGGCAGCGTCCGCGTGCGCCCGGTCATCGACCGCGCGCCGTCGGGAGCGGCGAAGCGATAATAATACCAGCGGTCGGGCGTCAGCCCCTCGACCCGCGGCTTGGCGCAATGATCGTTGTCGGCCGACGCCAGGGTATCGCCGCGCGCGACGATGCGGCCGAAGCCGGGGTCCTCGGCGACCTCGAACGACAGCGGCACCGCGTCGCCGCGCGCCGGCACGAAGCGCGTCCACAGCAGCACGCCGGTGGCGCTCGGCTCGCCGCTGGCGACGCCGTGGGTGAAGTCGCGCACCGGACCGATCGCGCCCGCGGGCGCGGCGAGCAGCCCCGTCCCGATCGCGCCGGCCTTCAGCAGCGACCGGCGCCGCAGATCGATCATGTTCCTACTCCCCAGACGCCTTCTGTCGCGGCCCTCACTATGCCGCGATTATGACGGCTCTGCCACGGCGGCGGGGCTCGCCTATTGGAGGGTGTGCAAATGAGTGCCGCTCAGGCACTATGGCGGCCGAGAAAATCGTCCGGAGAAGAGCCGATGGCCACCGCGCTGAAGAGCCCGCCCAACGTCCGCGATCAGGTGTCCGAAGAGGAGTGGAAGCTCCGCGTCGACCTCGCCGCGGCCTATCGCCTCGTTGCGCACTACGGCTGGGACGACATCATCTTCACGCACCTGTCGGTGCGCGTGCCGGGGCCCGAGCACCACTTCCTCATCAACCCCTATAACCTGATGTTCGAGGAGATCACCGCCTCGAGCCTCGTCAAGATCGACACCAACGGCACGCCGGTGATGGAGACGCCCTATCTCACCAACCCGGCGGGCTTCACCATCCATTCGGCGATCCACATGGCGCGCGACGACGCGCATGCGGTGATGCATCTGCACACGCCCTATGGTCAGGCGGTGAGCGCGATGGCCTTCGGGCTGCTGCCGCACACGCAGACCGCGATGATCGCGCAGCACGACGTCGCCTATCACGAGTATGAAGGCATCGCGACCGACCTCGAGGAGCGCGAGCGGCTCGTCGCCGACATGGGCAGCAAGAACGCGATGATCCTCCGCAACCACGGCACGCTGACCGTCGGCGAGACCGTCGCCGACGCCTTCATGCGCCTCTATTTCCTCGAGCGCGCCTGCGAGGCGCAGGTCCACATGCTGGCGGCCGGCCGCGACAACCTCAACAACCCGCCGCAGGGCACCCCCGAAAAGGTCAAGGACCAGTCGTCGGGCCAGGGCATGAAGATGCTCAACCAGATGCTCGCCTGGCCGGCGCTGCTGCGCAAGCTCGACCGCATCGACCCGAGCTTCCGCGACTGACGGCTCGTCGCTTCACGAACAGCCCGACCTTTCGCGCTCACCCTGAGCCTGTCGAAGGGCGAGCCCGCCGTGACGCCGCGGTGCACCCAGCGCTTCGACAAGCTCAGCGTGAGCGCTTGGGGAAGGCGCTCGACTGAGGGAGAGGCACAAAGCCCCTACGACCGGCCCTTGGCCTTGCCCTTGCTCGCTGCCGAATGGTCGGTGTCGCCGAAGTTGCGGTCGGCCATCTGGCCGCCGCCATAATAGCCCTGGTGCGACTGGCCGCCGACGCCGTCCGGCTCCTGCTCGTCCTGGTTGCGGTAGCCGCCGCCGCCCGACTGGCCGGCGCCCAGGCTGCCGCCGAGGCCGCCATCGCGCTCGCCGTCGCCGCGCGGCGCCAGCCCGCGCGCGGCTTCTTCGGCGGTCTTCTGCTCGTCGTCGCGCTCGGTTGCCATGCGAAGCTCCTCTCGTGGTGAACCCTACCAACGAGGTGCGACGCTGCGCGTTCCGCTCGACCCGTGGCGATGCGCGCGCTAGCTAGGGGCAAAATCAGCCTGGGAGCCGACATGACCGACGAGACCCGCATCGCCGTGCCCGAAACCGCCAAGGCCAGCACGCATTGCGACCTCGCCGGTTACGAGGCGCTCTATGCGCAGTCGGTCGAGGCGCCCGATGCCTTCTGGCAGGCGCAGCTCGGCCGGCTCGACTGGATCAAGGCCCCGACGATCATGGGCAATTGGTCGTTCGATCCCGTCGACATCAAATGGTTCGAGGACGGCGTGCTCAACGCCAGCGTCCAGTGCCTCGATCGCCATCTCGCCACCCGCGGCGACCAGACGGCGATCATCTGGGAAGCCGACTCGCCCGAAACCCCGAGCCGCACGCTCACCTACCGCGAGCTGCACGCCGAGGTGTGCCGCATGGCGAACGTGCTCAAGGACATGGGCGTCGCTCGAGGAGACCGCGTCACCATCTACATGCCGATGATCCCCGAAGCGGCGATGGCGATGCTCGCCTGCGCGCGCCTCGGCGCGGTCCATTCGGTGGTGTTCGGCGGCTTCTCGCCCGACGCGATCGCGGGGCGCATCCAGGATGCCGACTGCCGCTTCGTCATCACCGCTGATGCCGGCGTGCGCGGCGGACGTGCGGTGCCGTTGAAGGTCAACGTCGACAAGGCGCTGCACGACTGTCCCGGCGTCGCCGGAGTCCTCGTCGTCCGCCACGATGGCGCGCCGATCGAGATGACCGACGGCCGCGACCGCTGGTGGCACGAGGCGCGCGAGACCGTGTCCGCCGACTGCCCGCCCGAGCCGATGGGCGCCGAGGATCCGCTGTTCATCCTCTACACCTCGGGCTCGACCGGCAAGCCCAAGGGCGTGCTGCATACCACGGGCGGCTACATGCTGTGGGCGAACCTCACCTTCCACTATGTCTTCGACTATCGCGACGGCGAGATCCACTGGTGCACCGCCGACGTCGGCTGGGTGACCGGCCACAGCTACATCGTCTACGGGCCGCTCTCGCATGGCGCGACGACGCTGATGTTCGAGGGCATC
The DNA here is from genome assembly GCA_030147805.1 of Sphingomonadaceae bacterium. Lineage (GTDB taxonomy): Bacteria > Pseudomonadota > Alphaproteobacteria > Sphingomonadales > Sphingomonadaceae > Sphingoaurantiacus. The sequence continues at coordinate 272 of JASBUR010000062.1, read as the reverse complement.
CCCAACTATCCCGACCACAGCCGCTTCTGGCAGGTCATCGAGAAGCACAGGGTCAACATCTTCTACACCGCGCCGACGGCGCTGCGCGCGCTGATGCGCGAGGGCGAGGCGCCGGTGAAGAAGCACGACCGCTCGTCGCTGCGGCTGCTCGGCTCGGTCGGCGAGCCGATCAACCCCGAGGCCTGGCTCTGGTACTGGCGCACCGTCGGCGACGAAAAGTTGGCCGTCATCGACACCTGGTGGCAGACCGAGACCGGCGGCGTGCTCATCTC
>JASBUR010000060.1 GCA_030147805.1 Sphingomonadaceae bacterium | reverse complement strand
CGGCGCCTCGACGACCTACGGCGCCGACGCCATCTCGGGCGTCGTCAACTTCATCACCCGCAAGGACTTCGCCGGCGCCGAGATCAACGTCTCGGAGCAGATCACCGAAGAGGGTGACGGCAACCGCTTCCGCGCCGACCTCACGCTTGGTGCCAACTTCGACGACGGCCGCGGCAACGCGGTGTTCTCGGTCGGCTACCAGGAGACCGATCCGGTCTACCAGGGCGCGCGCGACATCTCGTTCCTCAACGTCGACAGCTATACCGGTGCGGTCGGCGGCGGCTCGGGCACCGCGGTCCCGTCGTCGTTCTCGTTCGGCGGCGCCGGCACCGGCGCGGCGCGCCTCACCGGCAACCGTCAGGTCGACTTCGCGCTTCCGGGCGCGGCGGCCGGTTCGGTCCGCCCGCAGTTCACCGCTGCCGGCACGACGATCCCGGGCCAGGTCGGCGTCTATGCGCCGTTCAACTTCAACCCGTACAACATCTTCCAGACGCCGTTCCAGCGTTTCAACATGTTCGGCCAGGCCAACTACGAAGTGGCCGACGGCGTCGAGATCTACACGCGCGGGCTGTTCTCGAAGAACACCGTCAAGACGATCATCGCCCCGTCGGGCGTGTTCGCGACCAACGTGACGATCCCGGTCTCGAACCCGTTCATCCCGGCGGCGTTGCGCGCCCAGTTCTGCGCCAACAACGACTTCCAGCATGGCGGTGCCAACGGCTCGGGTGCCAATGCCGGCACGGTCGGCAACCTCAACACCCCGGGCATCCAGCCGATCTCGGCCGCCGAGTGCGCCGCGGCCGCGCTGGCGACCTCGCCGACCGATCCGAACTACCGCACCTTCACCGCCAACCTCGGCCGTCGTACGACCGAAGCCGGTCCGCGTATCTCGGACTTCCAGACGACGATCTTCGACTACATGGTCGGCGTCCGCGGCGACCTGTCGGAGTCGATCAGCTACGACTTCAACGGCGCCTATGGCGAGTCGGAGAACACGCAGACGCTTCAGGGCTACATCCTGACGTCGCGCACCCGCCAGTCGCTGCTCGCGACGAGCACGACGGCCTGCCTCAACACGGCCAACGGCTGCGTTCCGGCCAACTTCTTCGGTCCGGAAGGCTCGCTGACGCCGGCGCAGATCGGCTTCCTGCAGGCGGAATCGACCACGACCAACCGGACCTCGCTGGCGCAGGTTCGCGGCACGGTGAACGCCGATCTCGGCTTCGCTTCGCCCTGGGCTGAAGAGACGCTGGGCATCGCGGCCGGTGCCGAGTACCGCAACTATTCGGCTCAGCAGCGCGCCGATGCGCTGGCGCAGCAGGCCGGCGAGCTCGGCGGTGCCGGTGGCGCCGCGCCGAACATCGACGGTTCGTACAACGTCAAGGAAGTCTTCGGCGAAATCATCGCGCCGCTGATCGAGGACAAGCCCTTCTTCGAGAGCCTGACGCTCGAGGCGGGCATCCGCTACTCGAAGTACGAAGTCCAGGCGGCGGGCAACCCGTCCTACGACGCCACGACCTACAAGGTCGGTGGTCAGTGGGAGCCGGGCGCCGGTCTCAAGATCCGCGGCCAGTATTCGCGCGCGGTTCGCGCCCCGAACATCGGCGAGCTCTTCTCGCCGGTCACCACGGGCCTGACCTCGCTCGCGACCGATCCGTGCCAGGGCGCCGCGCCGCTCGGTAACGCCGAACTCCGCGCGATCTGCCTTGCGCAGGGCGCCCCGGCGTTCACGCTCGGTAACATCCAGGCGCCGACCGCCAGCCAGGCGAATGCCACGGCCGGCGGCAACCTGGGTCTCCGTCCGGAGAAGGCCGACACCTACACGGCGGGCATCGTGTTCCAGCCGGAGTTCGTGCCGGGCCTGTCGCTCGCGATCGATTGGTTCGACATCAAGGTCAACGGCGCCGTCTCGTTCCCGACCCCGGGTGACGCGATCGCCGCTTGCTTCGGCGCCACGCCGACGTCGCCGCCGGCCGGCGCGTCGACGACCGCTGCCTGCACCTCGATCGGCCGCGATCCGAACACCGGCAACCTCAACGGCAACCCGGCGGTCACCTCGGGTCTGTTCCTCGCCTCGTCGAACCTCGGTACGCTGACCAACCGCGGTATCGACCTGACGGCGAACTACACCCGCGATCTCGGCTTCGCGAACCTGTCGCTCGGCTTCCTCGGGACCTACAACAAGGACTCGAAGTTCCAGGCGACCCCGACCGCGATTGATCGTGAGTGCGTCGGCTACTACTCGCCGAACTGCGGCTCGATCCAGCCGAAGTACCAGTTCTCGCAGCGCACCACGCTCGGGTTCGGCGACGTCGACGTCTCGCTGCTCTGGCGCTACCTGGACTCGGTCCAGTTCGAGCCGCAGCAGTTCGCGGAAGACCTGGCTGCCGCCAACGGCGACCCGGTCGGCTGCCCGGCGCCCACCGGTGCCGACACCGGCGGCTGCCTTGTCGACCCGGCGTTCCGCCGGATCGAGGCCTACCACTACTTCGACCTCTCGACGCGCTTCGGCGTCACCGAGAACATCAGCCTGACGTTCTCGGTCGAGAACCTCACCGACAAGAAGCCGCCGCTGGTGGGTTCGACGATCGGTACGACCTCGTTCAACAGCGGCAACACCTATCCGTCGACCTACGACGCGCTGGGTCGCAAGTTCGCTGTCAGCGCCCGCGTCCGCTTCTAGGCAGACACGGAACTGCGACTACGGGAAGGGCGGTCCGAAAGGGCCGCCCTTCTTCTTTCGGGTCGAGCGCCGCGGCACGGGTGCGTGTACGCAGGTCCCGGCACCGTCGGAGGCGGCAGCGCACCGACGAAAATGATCGGTCAGGCGAGGAGGGCGCTACCTGGCACCAGCGGAACGCCGAAGCGTTCGGCGACCGTCTCGGTCCACAGCGCGACCTTTTCGATCTCGTCGCCGTGGATCTCGTCGGCGCGGCGTTGTTCGGCCAGCCGCTCGGCAGGGCCGAAGCTCGCCTCGCTCTTCGAGTGGCGCGTGAACGCCGGACCGGCGACGACCGCATCGACCGCCGCACCGTCGAACTCCGCCCCGAAATGATCGGCCAGCTTCTCGACGACATCGCGCGAGCGCCGCGTGACCGCCACGCTGTCGAGCGACCGAACGCGATCGCCGAAGCGCTCGGCGAGCCGGGCGAAGAGCGCGTGCTGCGTCAGCCAGCCGATCGCCGCCGCCTGCAGGTCGGTGTGACGGAGATAATCCTCGCCGCCGAAACCGAAGTCGACGAGCCGGTCCTGAAGCTGCTTGACGAGCAGGTCGCGCACCCACAGGCGGCCAACCATCCCCTTGCGCGCGATCGAGTTCAGATAGTCGCGCAGCGGTGCATACAGCAGCAGCGCGTGGGCGCCGGGCCGCATCGCCAGCATCGCCGGTGCCATCGCGTTCACGACGTTCGACGGCTTGATGATGACGCTCTCACCGGCGCCGAAGGGCCGCGCCAGCAGCGTCAGCGTGTCGTCGAGAACCGCGGCGACCTGCTGCGGTGCGCCGCCGCGATGTCCCCAGCCGACGAGGTCGTGGAGGATCGCCGGCTCCTTCAGCCCCATCGCCTTGCCCGGGATGTCGAAGGCGCGCGCCAGCATCGTCGAGCAGCAGAAGGCCGAGTGAAAGATGAAATGAACCGGTGCCGTGCCGGGCGCGGCCGCCATCGCGTCAGCGCGACGAATGACCGCCGGCGCGCCGGCTGCCGCGAGATACTCGTCGGTGAGAAAGGTCGCGGTGCGATGCTGCTCGCGCGGCGTGCGGCGGAAATGAATCGCGTCATGCGCCGGGTCGTAGCGATGCGCCAGCCATTCGGCATCGCGGGCGATGGCAACGACGGCAGGATCGGGCTCGGCCATGTCGCACTCATGCCGGGGAAGCGGCGGTGCCGCAACCATCGAGCCGCACGGGGGCGCGCGAATAGCCGTCTCGACGCAAACCGCGGAAATTGATACCTTCTCGCTCCAGGCTTCGCTTGAAAGGGTGGTTATGCGCTCGATGAACAACCTGCTGCTGGTCGGGGCGGCCAGCCTGTCGCTCGCTTCCACCGCCGCGGCGGAGACATCCGCCAAGACCGTCGGTACGCCGGCCGACACCGGTGTCGGCGACGAGCGCATCATCTGCAAGAAGCATCTCGAGACGGGCTCGCTGGTGAAGCGCGTCAAGCAATGCTTCACCAAGGCCGAATGGGATTTGATCGCCGAGCGCGAGCAGGTCGGGTTCAAGAAGACGATGGACGCGCTCAACACGCGTTCGATCTCGAATTGATCAGGAGCAACAAGATGAAGCTGTGGGTTGGCGTCGCTGCGGCGGCGGTACTGGCGACCTCGATCGGCGCGTCGGCGCAGGAGGCCAAGTCCGAGGCGCCCGCCTTCGACGACAAGATCGTCTGCCGCAAGATCAAGGAGACCGGCTCGCTGGTCCGCAAGAAGAAGATGTGCTTCACCCAGTCCGAATGGGACCGGATGGCGGAGGCCGAGCACAAGGGCGTCGGGCGCCTGGTCGATGAACTCCAGGGACGGCCCAGCGGCACCTGAGCCGCCAGCAGCGCAACGAAAGGAGGCCGCGCTTCAATGCGAAGCGCGGCCTCTTTTCGTTGGCCGGCGACTATTTGCCCGTCGGGAAGCCGCGGTTCTCGAGCAGCGCGTCGACGTCGGGGTCGCGGCCGCGGAAGTCGCGATAGGCGTCGGCGCGGTCGACGACGTTGCCCTGCGCCAGGATGATGTCCTTGAAGCGCTTGGCGGTCGCCGGGTCCCAGGGATTGCCGGTATCCTCGAACGCCGCCCAGGCGTCGGACGCCATCACGTCCGACCACAGATAGCTGTAATAGCCCGCCGAATAGGCGTCCGAGGTGAACAGGTGGTTGAACTGCGGCAGTCGGTGCCGCATCGCGATCTCCGCCGGCGCGCCGATCTCGACCAGCGTCTCGCGCTCGAACCTGTCGGGATCGACGACGCCGTCCTGGAGCGTGTGCAGCTTCATGTCGACGATCGCCGAGGCGAGATATTCGACCGTCGCATAGCCCTGGTTGAACTTCGAGGCGTTGCGCACCTTGTCGACGAGCGCCTGCGGCATCGGCTCGCCGGTCTTGTAGTGCTTGGCGAAGCGGTCGAGCACCTGGCGCGTCAGCACCCAATTCTCGTGCACCTGGCTCGGGAATTCGACGAAGTCGCGCGGCGTGCCGGCGAGGCCCGGGTAGGTGCCGGTGTTGAGCAGGCCGTGCAGCGCATGGCCGAACTCGTGGAACAGCGTCTCGGTATCGTCGAGGCTGATCAGCACCGGCTCGCCGGGCGCGCCCTTGACGAAATTATTGTTGTTCGAGGTGATCGCCGTCACCGGGCCGTCGAACTTGCGCTGGCCGCGATAGCCCGCCGCCCAGGCGCCCGAGCGCTTGTACTGGCGCGCGAAGTCGTCGCGGTAGAACAGCCCGACGTGGCGGCCCGACGCCTTGTCCTTCACCTCGTAGACGCGGACGTCTGGGTGGAAGGTCGGCACGCTGCCGGTGATCTCGTTGAAGGTGAGCCCGTAGAGCTGCTCCGCCATGTAATAGGAGGCGGCGATCATGTTGTTGAGCTCGAAATAGGGCTTCATCTCGTTGGTATCGAGCGCATATTTCGCGTTCCGGACCTTCTCGGCATAATAGAGATAGTCCCAGGGCTCGATCTTGAGCTTGGCGCCCTCCTTGTCGGCCACCGCCTGCATGTCGGCGACCTCCTCGCGGACGCGCGCCACCGCCGGCTGCCAGACGCGCATCATCAGCTCGGTCGCCTTGGCGGGATCCTTGGCCATGGTGTCGTCCATGCGCCAGTGCGCATGCGTCGCGTAGCCGAGCAGCTTGGCGCGGTCGGCGCGCAGCTTGACGATCTTGGCGATGATCGCGTTGGTGTCGTTGGCGCCGCCCTCGTCGCCGCGGTCCTTGAACGCCTTCCAGACCTTCTCGCGAAGCGCGCGGTTGTCGGCGAAGGTGAGGAAGGGATCGACCGAGGAGCGCGTGTTGACCACCGCCCACTGCCCCTTGAGGCCGCGCTCGTCGGCCGCGGCCTTGTAGGAGGCGACGAGCGAGGCGGGCAGGCCCTCGAGATCGGCCTCGTTGGCGATGACGGTCCACTTGTCCTCGCTGGCGAGCACCTTCTGGCCGAAGTCGGAGAAGGCGCTGGCGAGCTCCTGGTTGATCGCCGACAGCTGCGCCTTCTGCCCGGCATCGAGCTTCGCGCCCTGGCGGACGAAACTGTCATGGATGCGCGTGGTCAGCCGCTGCTGCTCGGCGCTGAGACCCGAGCTCTCGCGCGCGGCGTAGACGGCGGCGATCCGGTCGAAGAGCTTCTTGTTGAAGGTGATCTCGTCGTCGGCTGCCGACAGGATCGGCGACATCTCCTTGTCGACCGCCTGATAGGCGGGCGCGTTCATGTTGCTGGTCATCACGCCGAACAGCACGTCGATGCGCTGCAGCGGACGGCCGGCGCGCTGGAGCGCTTCGATGACGTTGGCGAAGGTCGGCGGCGCCGGGTCGTTGGCGATCGCCGCGATCTCGGCGCGCTGCAGGTCGATCGCCGCCATATAGGCTGGCTTGAACAGCTCGGGCTTGACCTGGTCCCAGGGCGGCACGCCGCCGTCGCGGCCGCTCCATTCCTTGAGCAGCGGGTTGTTGGCAGCGGCGACCGCCGGGGCCGGCGACGTCTGCGCCATCGCGGGAAGCGCGGCGACGAGCACCAGCGCGCTCGCGCCGGCCATCAGAAGGTTGTTCAAGCGTAACTCCCGGTCTTCTCGACCTTGTCGGATTGTCAGGCGGGTCTCCCCCGTCCGCACGCGGGCGCGCGCGGCGTGTGGCCTAGGTGGGGGGCGGCGCCGGCCGGATCAACCCGCGCTTCGACCAACCGCAGCCAGCCGCCGCTCAGCGCGGCGGGCGGGCGCGAGGGGGCGCCAGCTGCGCCAGGCGCGTGGCGGCATCGACGGCGCGATCGGCGCCGACCGGCGGCAGGACCGCTGCGGGGCCTGGCGGCAACGGCGCCTGTCGCGTCGTGCGGCGCGGCGCCGACTCGATCAGCGCCACGGCGCCCGTCGCGTCGACCGACGCGGTGATCTCGGGCATCGCCAGCATCAGCGCCGCCAGCCGTTCGCTCGAGGTGCAGGACCGGCGTGGGGTGACGCCATCGACATCGGCGTCGGCGCTGGCCGGCGCCGGCGCGCTCGGCATCGCCTCGCCGTCGTAGCCGCGGCGCGGGCCGCGCGTTGCGGTCTCCGCCGGTGCGGCGTCGATCGCGCAGGACAGCCGGGTCTCGACGCTGAGCAGCGGCCGGTCGAGCCTCGCGACCGCGCCGCTGGTCGCGCAACCGGCCAGCGCCAGCGCGCCCGCCACGACGATCGCACGCTGCTTCATTCCCCCCTCCCCGGACGCGTCTGCCGTCGGGAGATACGGTCGCGGCGCCGCCGCCGATGCGGTCAGTCGCCGGCGGCGATCATCCGCTCGACCCAGGCGATGCGCGTGCGCGTCACCGAGAGCGCATGGTCATGCGCCGCCGACATCGCGCCCTCGGACCGCTGCTGGGTGAAGCGCTCGATCTCGGCGAGCTTGTCCTGCAGCGCCGCGCGCAGATCGGTCAGCCAGCGCGCCCGCTCGACCCTGCCGAGCATGTCGGCGAAGCCGGCGTGCGTGCGCAGCGGATCCTCGGGCAGCAGATAGGTGGGGCGGATCGCCTTGACCCAGGCCTTGACCGCCGCCTTGCCCTCCCGTGTGACGCTGAACCGCTCGGTGTTGCGCCCGTCGCCGGCGACGCGTTCGGCCGCGATCAGCCCGCGGCCACGCAGCCGTTCGATGATCGGGTACATCTTGCCCGGCGAGGTCGAGAAGCTCGTCGTCGGCGACTCGTTGAGCAGCTTTCGAACCTGATAGACCGTCGTCGGCTGAAAGCGCGCGATCATCGCGAGCGTCAGGCTTTCATGTTCGGAAAGTTCGGGCACGGGAGAGCGGGGCATCGACCGCTACAGTCCACGCGGAAGGGCGGGTGTCAATCTTTCCATCCTCCCCTGCAAGGGGAGGGGGACCCTGCGCAGCAGGGTGGAGGGGTATCGGCGCTGGCACCCCTCCACCGCCTGCGGCGGTCCCCCTCCCCGTACCGGGGAGGATGAGCTCTAACGCTTACGCCGCCGGTCCGACCACGCTCAGCGTCAGATGCCCGTCGCCCTCGTCGACCCTGACCATCGAGCCGTCGGGCACCTCGCCCTTCAGGATCAGCTCGGCGAGCGGGTCCTGCAGATGCTTCTGCACGCTGCGCTTCAACGGCCGGGCGCCATAGACGGGGTCGTAGCCGACGCGCGCCAGCCAGCGCTGCGCCGCCTCGGTGAGCTCGAGCCCGATCTTGCGGTCCTTGAGCAGCTGCGCGACGCGCGCCACCTGGATGTCGACGATCGCGCCCATATGCTCGAGCGCCAGCCGGTGGAAGAGGATGATCTCGTCCAGACGGTTGAGGAACTCGGGGCGGAAATGCCCGCGCACCACCTCCATCACCTGGTCCTCGACGTCCTCGACCTTCTGATCGTCGCGCAGCGAGGCGATATACTGGCTGCCGAGGTTGGAGGTCAGCACGATCAGCGTGTTGGTGAAGTCGACCGTGCGGCCCTGGCCGTCGGTGAGGCGGCCGTCGTCGAGCACCTGCAGCAGGATGTTGAAGACGTCGCCGTGCGCCTTCTCGACCTCGTCGAACAGCACGACCTGATAGGGCCGGCGCCGCACCGCCTCGGTGAGCACGCCGCCCTCCTCATAGCCGACATAGCCGGGGGGCGCGCCGATCAGCCGCGCGACCGAGTGCTTCTCCATGAACTCGGACATGTCGATGCGCACCATCGCGTGCGCGTCGTCGAACAGGAATTCGGCGAGCGACTTGACCAGCTCGGTCTTGCCGACGCCCGTGGGTCCCAGGAACAGGAAGCTGCCGAGCGGCCGGTTGGGATCCTGCAGCCCAGCGCGCGCGCGGCGCACTGCCTGCGACACCGCCCGGACGGCGGCCTCCTGGCCGATGACGCGCTTGCCGATCGTCTCTTCCATGCGCAGCAGCTTGTCGCGCTCGCCCTCGAGCATCCGCTCGACGGGAACGCCCGTCCAGCGCGAGACGACCGAGGCGATATCCTCGCTGGTCACCTCCTCGCGCACCATCGCGGTCGCCGCCATATTGTCCGACTGCGCGAGCTTGGCCTCGAGGTCGGGGATGACGCCATAGGTCAGCTCGCCCGCCTTGGCATAGTCGCCGCGGCGCTGCGCCTGCTCGACCTCGAGCCGCGCCGCGTCGAGCTGCTCCTTCAATTTGGTTGCGCCCTGCAGCTTGTCCTTCTCGGCCTGCCAGCGCGCGGTCAGCTCGCCCGACTGCTCCTCGAGATTGGCGAGGTCGGCCTCGAGCGCCGCCAGCCGGTCCTTCGAGGCGCGGTCGCTTTCCTTCTTGAGCGCCTCGCGCTCGATCTTGAGCTGGACGATGCGCCGGTCGAGATTCTCGATCTCCTCGGGCTTCGATTCGACCTCCATCCGCAGCCGCGACGACGCCTCGTCCATCAGGTCGATCGCCTTGTCGGGCAGGAAGCGGTCGGTGATGTAGCGGTTCGACAGCGTCGCCGCGGCGACGAGCGCGCCGTCGGTGATGCGCACGCCGTGGTGGAGCTCGTATTTCTCTTTGAGGCCGCGCAGGATCGAGATGGTGTCCTCGACCGTCGGCTCGCCGACGAACACCGGCTGGAAGCGCCGCTGCAGCGCCGGGTCCTTCTCGACATGCTTCTTATATTCGTCGAGCGTCGTCGCGCCGACGCAGTGCAGCTCGCCGCGGGCCAGCGCCGGCTTCAGCAGATTGGACGCGTCCATCGCGCCCTCGCTCTTGCCCGCGCCGACCAGCGTGTGCATCTCGTCGATGAACAGGATGATCTCGCCCTCGGCCGCCTTGACCTCGTCGAGCACGCCCTTCAGCCGCTCCTCGAACTCGCCGCGATATTTGGCACCGGCGATCAGGCTGCCCATGTCGAGCGCCATGACGCGCCGGTCCTTGAGGCCGTCGGGCACGTCGCCATTGGCGATGCGCAGCGCCAGGCCTTCCGCGATCGCGGTCTTGCCGACGCCGGGCTCGCCGATCAGCACGGGGTTGTTCTTGGTCCGCCGCGCCAGCACCTGGATCGTGCGGCGGATCTCCTCGTCGCGGCCGATGACCGGGTCGAGCTTGCCGTCGCGCGCCGCCTGCGTCAGGTCGCGCGCGAACTTCTTCAGCGCATCATAGCGGTCCTCGGCGCCCGCGGTGTCGGCGGTGCGGCCCTTGCGCACCTGCTCGATCGCGGCGTTGAGCCCCTGTGCGGTGACGCCGGCCTTGGCCAGCGCGTCGCCCGCCGCGGTGCCCGAGGCGAGCGCCAGCGCCAGCAGCAGCCGCTCGACGGTGACGAAGCTGTCGCCCGCCTTGGTGGCGATCTGTTCGGCGCTGTCGAGCGCGCGCACCGTGTCATTGTCCCAGGAGACGTTCTGCGCGCCCGATCCCGACACCTGCGCGATCTTGGCGAGCGCCTGGTCGGTCAGCTGCGTCGCCGTCTCGGGCGAGCCGCCGGCGGCGCGGATCAGTCCCGCGGCCATGCCCTGGTCGTCCTCGAGCAGCGCCTTCAGCAGATGCTCGGGCGCGATCCGCTGGTGGTTGTTGCGGATCGCCACGGTCTGCGCCGACTGCAGGAAGCCCTTGGCCCGATCGGTGAATTTCTCGATGTTCATAACGCCCCTGAGATAGGTGATCGGGTCGGATATGGTGTTGCCATTCTGCAACACAAGGGCCGGCCGAACAAGCTTTGCGTATGCGGCGACGGGGGACGTCCGCACCCGGCCGTGGCGGTTACCGCTGGCGCGCATCGCCACCTTGCCGCATAGCCGTCACCGGCGCGACGGACATCGATCCGGGCGGCGCCGTCAGTATCGAGGTAGCGATGAGTATCATGAGCTGGTTCAAGGGCGCCGCCGGCCAGGCGGGCGACGAGGGCGCGGTCGTCAGCGACCGCGGCGAGATGACCTCGGATCTCAAGATGGAGCGGCTGCGCCGCGCGATCATCGACTTTCCGGGTCGCGTCGACAGCGACCTCGCGCGGATCATCTATGGCCGCGACGAGGCGAGCCTGGTCGCGGCGAGCGGCCGCAAGCTCGAGGCCGACGGGCTGGTCACGCGCGATCCCGAGTCGGGACGGATGTACGCAAACCGGTCCTAGCCTCGGCGTCACGCCAAAATAATTATCGTTTGACAGAAATTACATATGGTCCCACGGTTAGAACGTGGAGGGCCTATGGCGAGTGTCCTGAAGTTCGAACCGGTCCCGCGCGTCAGCGCCGAACCGCAGCCGGAAAGCGTGGCGCAACGGCGCGTGCGCCGCGGCAGCCGCGCGCTGGCGCTGCTGTTCACCGGCCTGTTCGGGCTGTTCGCGGCGGTGATGGCGGTCGGCCTCGCGGCGATGCTGTTCTACGGTGGCGAGGGGCTGCGGATGGGGCCGAGCGGCACCTATATCGGCGGCGGCCCGGCCGACACCGTGGCGTTCGGCTCGCTGCCGCTCGACCAGCGGCTGGTCTATGTCGGCGTCGGCGCGGTGCGCTATGTGCCGGTGCTGATGCTGTTCTGGCACCTGCGCGCGCTGTTTGCGACCTATGCGGCGGGGCAGATGTTCTCGCGCGGCGCCGGCGTCACCTTCACCCGCATCGGCGCCTGGCTGACCGCCTATGCGCTCACCCCCTGGCTCTGCCACCTCGTCCTCGACGCGACCGGCTATGAGCTCGACCAGCAATGGCTGCATCTCGCCAGCGTCCAAGCCTTCGTCATCGGGCTGATGGTGATGGTGATCGGGCAGGTGATGCAGGTCGGCTGCGAGATCCAGGAAGACCGCGAAGGGTTCGTCTGATGCCGATCATCGTGCGACTCGACGTCATGCTGGCGAAGCGCAAGCTCCGCTCGAACGTGCTGGCGGCGGCGATCGGCATCACCGAGGCGAATCTGTCGCTGCTCAAGTCGGGCAAGGTGAAGGGCATCCGCTTCGAGACGCTCGCGGCGATCTGCGAGGCGCTCGACTGCCAGCCCGGCGACCTGCTCGAATATGAGCCCGAGAGCGGCCGCGCAGAAATGAGACGCGCCGGCTAGCCGCCGGCCGACCAGCGAAAGTCAGAAGATGCAAGTCGACAACGCCCTTCGGGGCGACGGCGGACGGCTGCGCACGGCCGGGCCCAACCTTACGCGCCTAACGAGTTCGCGCGCTGCCTATGCGGAACGCTGGGCGATCAACGCGGCGGCTTACGCGGCGCAGGGGCTTTTTCGGCAACTGGCGGAGCGGCTTGTCCCACATATCGGCGGCGACCGGCTCGCCGATCTCGGCTGCGGGCGCGGCGACGGCATGGCGACGATCCGAGCGGCGCAGCCCGGCGCGTCCATCATCGGCATCGACGAGAACGCCGCTTGTCTCGCCGCCGTGGCGGAACGCTTCGACCTTGCGGCACCGCGGGAGCGGCTGACGGCGACGGGCGACGACCTTTACGACTTAAGCTGTGACGCGTCGCCGGTACCGCTCCGCGCGCCGGTGGCGCTGGTGCAGTCGGACCTGCTGCGGCCCGATCCGGCGTTGGCCGCGGCCCTCGGGACCATCGACGCCGCGACGCTCTGGTTTCCGGGCACGCATGCGGCGCGTGAGCGCGACCGGCTTGTCCACGACCATCGCCTGGTTACCGACGAGCATTATGTGGTGGCCGTCGAGCTGGCCGCTGTCCGCTTCGCCGTCGAGCATCTGAAGTCGGGCGGCTGCCTGCAGCTTGTCGATCGCGCCGCGCATCGCGATCCGGCGGTGATTGCCGCGGCCTTCCGCCATCGCTTTACGTGTATGGTAGAGGGCACGCCCCTGCGGCTCATCGAACTGGCCATCGTGCGTTATCGCGAACCGGCAACCGGTCAGGCCGTCGCGGTGCATGCGCTGTCGCCCGATCGCCACGGGCAGCCGACCTGGGCGGTGTCCGCGATCTTCAAAGCGCGCCCGAGCGGCGTTCAGGGGCCATCCGGTAGATAGTAGCGGGTGGAGTGATTGCGCACCTGCGCAACCGGCTTTCCGCGAAGCAACGCGGGTCGGAATCGGAACCTCTCCGAGGCAATGGCGCAGGTGTTACGGTCGAGCCTTTCGTAGCCGCTCGACCGTGTCACCACGCAGCTGCCGGCTTCCACCTTCCCATCGACCCCGACGGAAAATTGCACGGTGGTCTCCCCGACTTCTCCCGCCCTTAGCGACGCTTCGGGATAGTCATCCGGGCGAACGACATTGGTGTTCGGAATAGAAATAGGCGGACAGGTCCGCTTGTCGCGTACGGCTTCCTCAAAGCTCAGTTGTCGGCAGGCCTCCCGATCGCGGAGGGTCGTCGCAGCACGGTAGAGGGCTTCGGAAACGAGCGCGCGTAGTTCGGGCCGCGTGAACTTCGCCGTCATGTCCTTGGGAAGGCAGCCGGTAAAAGCGGGGGTGATTGCAGCGATCCCCGCGCTTTCCTCCGGCGCGCCTGGCACGCTGCGGACGAGCATATCGGCGCCCGCCGCTGCCGAACTCACAAGGCATTGAGCGAACCAGTAACGCAGCATTATCGTGCTGTCGTCGGCGCCCGGTATAACGGGTTCGGTCGTCGCGATCGCTCGCGCATCCAAGGCCGTAGGGAATGCTTGGCGATACCTGGCTTCCGCGATGCTCCCCCGAAGAATCGTCAAATTGAGCGGTTTGCCACGCTCGCTGATGCATGATGCCACGTCGCCATCGACAGCGAGCACCTCGAGCTGAGCACGTTCATCGACTGTACGCGGCGTGTGCAGAATGACTTCGGCTACCTCTGGTCGCTTCTCGGCGAGGCATACGCCGGCGTCGCGCGAAAGCAGCCGTACATCTGTAGTAGCAGTCTGCATCGCCATCGCCGAACTGCAGCTCATGGCAAGAGCCAACAAGATCGCGGACCAGCGCACTCCCCTCACCGATTCTTCCGCCCGTCGACCAGCGCCTGCACCACGCTCGGATCGGCGAGCGTCGAGATGTCGCCGAGGTTGCCGGTGTCGTTCTCGGCGATCTTCCTGAGGATGCGCCGCATGATCTTGCCGCTGCGCGTCTTGGGCAGCGCCGGCGTCAGGTGGATGAAGTCGGGGGTGGCGATCGGGCTGATGTGCTCGCGCACGCAGAATTTCAGCTCCTTGATCATGTCATCGGACGGCTCGACGCCGGCGTTGGGCGTCACATAGGCGTAGATGCCCTGGCCCTTGATGTCGTGCGGCACCGCGACGACCGCGGCTTCGGCGACGTCGGGGTGCGCGACCAGCGCCGATTCGATCTCGGCGGTGCCGAGGCGGTGGCCCGAGACGTTGATGACGTCGTCGACGCGGCCGGTGATCCACCAGTAGCCGTCCTCGTCGCGGCGGGCGCCGTCGCCGGTGAAGTAGAGGCCCTTGTAGGTCGAGAAATAGGTCTGAACGAAGCGGTCGTGGTCACCGTAGACGGTGCGCATCTGCCCCGGCCACGAGCGGGTGAGCACGAGGTTGCCGCTCGCCGCACCCTCGATGAAGCGGCCGTCGGCATCGACCAGCTCGGGGCGGATTCCGAAGAAGGGCTTGGTCGCCGAGCCGGGCTTCATGTCGATCGCGCCGGGCAGCGAGGAGATGAGCACGCCGCCGGTCTCGGTCTGCCACCAGGTGTCGATGACGGCCAACTTTTCGTCGCCGACGGTGCGCCAGTACCAGAGCCAGGCCTCGGGGTTGATCGGCTCGCCGACCGAGCCGAGCAGCCGCAGCGACGAG
>JASBUR010000054.1 GCA_030147805.1 Sphingomonadaceae bacterium | reverse complement strand
CTCGGGCCCCGACAAGATCATCCTCGAGGCCAACGTCGAGGAGAAGGCCACCGGCGAGCTTCAGGTCTCGGCCGGCTTCTCGTCGATCGAGCGCTTCCTGCTCAACCTGTCGATCGCCGAGCGCAACTTCCTCGGCAAGGGGCAGACGCTGCGCGCCTCGGTCAATTATTCGAGCTTCTCGCGCTCGATCGAGGCGGGCTTCACCGAGCCCTATTTCCTCGGCAAGAACCTCGTTCTCGGCGGTGACGTCTTCCGCCGCGACTATGAATCGTTCGGCTTCGGCGCCAACAACGACCGCGAGACGATCTACGACCAGGTCACGACCGGGTTCCAGATCCGCACCGGCTTCCCGATCACCGAATTCTGGGCGGCGCAGCTGCGCTACGGCCTGTCGCGCGAGGAGGTCGATCTCGCCGACCTCTATTTCCGCGATCTCGACGCGCTCACCGACACCAACGGCGACGGCATCCTCGATGGCGACGGCATCCAGCGCGACGAGCGCACGCGCGCCAACTGCCAGGCCGGGCTGTTCATCTGCGAGGCGTTCGGCAACTACACCGTGTCGTCGCTGGGCTACAGCCTGGTGTTCGACAATCTTAACAACCGGTTGCGCCCGACCGCCGGCCAGCGCTTCGCGCTGAGCCAGGATTTCGCCGGCGTCGGCACCGGCGTGCAATATGTCCGCACCCGCGCCAACTTCGACAAATATTGGGGCCTGGGCAACAGCGGCTTCGTGTTCAGCGCCGGGATCGAGGGCGGCTATATCTTCGGCTGGGGCGGCGACGGCGTCCGCCTGACCGACCGCTTCTTCCTCGGCGAGCCGCGCTTCCGCGGTTTCGACATCCGCGGCGTCGGCCCGCGCTCGGTGCAGCGCGAGATCGGCACCGACGGCCAACCGGTCGGCCTGCGCAAGGATGCGCTCGATACCGCGCTCGGTGGCAACGCCTATTATCTCGGCCGGCTCGAGCTCGAAATCCCGCTCGGCGCGGGCGGGCGCGAACTGGGACTTCGTCCCTCGGCCTTCGTCGATGCCGGTGCGCTGTTCAACACCGGCGGCGGTCGCGTCAGCGGCTGCACGACGGGGCAGCCGTGCCAGCCCGGCGACATCCTCGACGAATATCTCGGCGACACCTGGAAGCCGCGCGCCGCCGCCGGCATCGGCGTCTCGTGGAATTCGCCGTTCGGCCCCTTCCGCATCGACTTCGCCAAGCCGCTTCTCAAGCGCGAAGGCGACGACACCAAGACCTTCATCTTCAACGTAGGGACACAGTTCTAATGAAGACCATGTTCAAGGCTGCGGCGATTGCCGCTCTCGCGCTCGGCACCTCGTCGCTCTCGACCGCCGCGCTCGCCCAGACCGCCGCGGCGGCACCTGCTACGTCGATCATCGTCGTCGACATGGCGCGCGTCGCGTCGGATTCGGCCGCCGGCAAGAGCGGCCAGACGCAGCTCAAGACCAAGCTCGATTCGCTTCAGGCGCGCGGCAAGACGCTGTCCGACTCGCTGCGCACCGAGGAAGAGACGCTGCTCAAGGCGCGCCAGGCCAACACGATGGCGCCCGAGGCGTTCCAGGCGAAGGTCAAGGAGCTGCAGACCAAGCAGAACAACGCCCGCACCGAACTCGGCAACCGCGAGCAGGAGCTGCAGCGCTCGAACGCCTTCGTGAACCAGCAGATCTTCAACGCGGTCGGCCCGATCATCCAGGCAGTGATGCGCGAGCGCGGCGCCACCGTGGTGCTGGCGCGCGACGCGGCGCTCGCCGTGGCACCGGCGCTCGACGTCACCGCCGAGGTCATCCGCCGGCTCGACGCGGCGCTGCCGCGCGTCAACGCGACCGCCCCGGCGCAGGCTGCGGCGCCGACCAAGAAGTGAGCGAGGCGGCGGCAGGAACGCCCGAGGGCATGAGCGTCGACCCGGTCGACGTTCGCGCCATCATGGCGCTCATCCCGCACCGCTTTCCGATGCTGCTCGTCGACCGTGTCGAGGACATCGTCCTCGACCGGTCGGCGAAGGGCATCAAGGCGGTGACGATCAACGAGCCGTTCTTCGCCGGCCATTTCCCGGCGCGGCCGATCATGCCCGGCGTGCTGATCGTCGAGGCGTTGGCCCAGACCGCGGGCGTGCTCGCGGTCAAGTCGCTCGGCCTCGAAGGCTCGAACAAGCTCGTCTACTTCATGGCGATCGACGAGGCGAAGTTCCGCGCGCCGGTCGAGCCCGGCGTGCTGATGGAGCTGCACGTCGAGTTCGTCCAGAAGCGCGCCACCGTCTGCAAGTTCGCCGGCAAGGCGATGGTCGGCGGCAAGGTCGTCGCGCAGGCCAATTTCACCGCGATGATCGCCGATCCGCCGGCCTGAAGCTCACAGATCGCCGGGATAGGGAAGGGCGCCGCGCCGACAGGAACGGCGCCCTTTCTCGTCCGCCTCACCAAGATGAAGGTTGAGGTCTGACGGGCCGAGCGCCCTATTTCGTCTCTTCGAACAGCTCGCGGCCGATCAGGTACCGCCGGATCTCGCTCGTCCCGGCGCCGATCTCGTAGAGCTTGGCGTCGCGCAGCAGGCGGCCGGTCGGATATTCGTTGATATAGCCGTTGCCGCCCAGCGTCTGGATCGCCTCGAGCGCCATCCAGGTCGCCTTCTCCGCCGAATAGAGGATGCAGCCGGCGGCGTCCTTGCGCGCAGTCTCGCCACGGTCGCACGCCTGCGCCACCGCATAGACGTAGGAGCGCGCCGCGCTGAACGTCACATACATGTCGGCCATCTTGCCCTGCATCAGCTGGAAGGTGCCGATCGGCTGGCCGAACTGCTGGCGGTCGTGGATATAGGGGACGACGGTGTCGAGGCAGGCCGCCATGATGCCGAGCGGCCCGCCCGACAGCACGACGCGCTCATAGTCGAGCCCCGACATCAGCACCTGCGCGCCGCGGCCTTCCTCGCCGAGGACGTTCTCGAACGGCACCTCGACGTCCTCGAACAGCAGCTCGCAGGTGTCCGAGCCGCGCATGCCGAGCTTGTCGAGCTTTTGCGCGGTCGAGAAGCCGGCCATGCCGCGTTCGATCAGGAAGGCGGTGACGCCGCGGGGGCCGGCATCGGGATCGGTCTTGCCGTAGACGACGAGCGTGTCGGCGCTCGGGCCGTTGGTGATCCAGAATTTGTTGCCGTTGAGGATGTAGCGGTCGTTGCGCTTCGCGGCGCGCAGCCGCATCGCGATGACGTCCGAGCCCGAGCCCGGCTCCGACATCGCCAGCGAGCCGACATGCTCGCCCGTCATCAGCCTGGGCAGATATTTCGCCTTCTGGTCGGCGGTGCCCCAGCGGGCGATCTGGTTGATGCACAGGTTGGAGTGCGCGCCGTACGAGAGACCGACGCTCGCCGAGGCGCGGCTGATCTCCTCCATCGCGATGACGTGCGCGAGATAGCCGAGCCCGGTGCCGCCGTCGGCCTCGGGCACGGTCATGCCGTGCAGGCCGAGCTCGCCGAGCCTGGGCCACA
>JASBUR010000032.1 GCA_030147805.1 Sphingomonadaceae bacterium | reverse complement strand
CGGCGATCGACCCGCGTTTCCTGCTCGACGAGTCGAAATGGGAGGCGTTGCACCGGATCGTCGAGGCGCATTGGCCCGAGGCGATCGCGCTCGACGACCTGGGAAATCCGGCGCTATGGGCCGAGGCGCGCGCCGCGCGGCGGGCGCTGCTCGACCATCTGCAGGTCGATCTCTAGCCGCAGCGCGCCGAGGTCACCGTGCCGGCGGCATCGGTATCGAGGTTGAGCCGGGTGCCGTTGAACTCCATCGTCACCACCTGCCCGGGCACCAGCCGGCGCACGCTCGCCGCGCCGGCGGCGGTGCGCGCCCGCTCGGCGAGCGCGTCGCTGTAACGCGCGCCGACCGCGAACTGCGCCTGCGCCGCGTCGCACATCGCGGGAGAGGGCTCGCTCGCCGGCTGCTGGCCCGAGTCGGTGCCCGACGTCGGCGCGCACGCGGCGGCGGCGGTCAGCAGGGCGGCGGCGAGCATCTTCATCAGGCGGGCTTTCTGAAACGATAGACGATGCGATCGGTCTTGCCGCGCACCGCCGGGTCGAACACCAGCTTCGAGCCGTCGTCGGCGGGCACGCGCAGCAGGTCGCTCTCGCCATCGAGAACGAAGCCGGCGCGCAGGAAGTCCGCCTTGACGGTCGCCGGGTCGATGCGGTGCAGCTTGTCGGCTGCCGCCCGCGTGTCGCCGGCTTTCCCGACATGATCGACAACGCCGACCACGCCGCCGGGTTTCATCGCCGCGAACAGCGCCGTCAGCGCCGCGTCGGGGTCCATGCGCGGAAACTTGTACTGCGCACTCTCCCAGTAGAAGTCGTGATAGACGAGATGGAGCAGCGCCAGATCGAAGCTGGCGGGTGCCAGCTTCATCTCGCCGGGCATCTGCAGCAGCAGCTCGACGTTGGGCGCGCGCGCCTGCAGCCCGTCCCAGGACGCCTTGCCCTTGTCGCTCAGGAACACCGGCGGCTCGAGCGCGACGACCGAGCCCTTCGGTCCCACCGCCTTGGCGATCAGTTCGGCATAATAGCCGCTGCCCGTCATCACATCGAGGACGCGGTCGCCGGTCTCGAGGCCAAGGAAGCGCAGGACCTCGACGGGCTTGCGCCCGGCATCGAGCGCCCGCTCCTCGGCAGGACGCGTTGTGTCGGCCACCGCGGCGGCGACGTTGGCGGGGGCGGCGTGGAGCGTGGCGAGCGGCGCGGCGGCGAGCAGCAGGGCGGCGATCAGGCGGTTCATCATCTTCCCCTCGGGATGGCGGATGAACCCGCGGTAGGCGTCGCGGCGCGTGGCGCCAGCGCGCTTCGTCGAACCGCCGGCGCGCATCGGCAAACGCGTTTCAGCGTCGACGGCGGAGGATGACGTAGAAGGCGCCGCCGCCGCCGTGGCGCGGATGCGCGGGGCGGAGCGCGGCGATGTAGGGGCGGAGCGCCGGCGTTTCGAGCCAGTGCGGCAGGCTCGCCCTGATCACGCCGCGCGGCCGGTCGCCGCCCGCCTCGTCGCGCGCGCCCTTGCCGGTCACCACCAGCAGCGCACGGTGGCCGGCGAGCGCCGCGTCCTCGATCTCGCGGCTGAGCACCGCATAGGCCTGGTCGCGGCTGTAACCATGGAGATCGATGCTGCGGTCGGGCGCCAGCTTGCCGCCGCGCAGGCGCCGGTCCCAGCCGCCGTCGAGCGTCGTGCCGTCGACCGGCCGCGCGAGCGCCTGGGGCGACAGCTTCGGCGGCTCGGGGCGCGGCTGCAGGATCTCGGCGACGCGCGGTCCGGGGGCCGGCTTGACGCGCGGTCGTCCGGCAAGCGGGCGGACGGTCGCGGCGACGCGCGACCAGACCGCCTCCTCGTCAGGGCCGAGGCGGCGCGGCGGCACGGGCGAGCAGCCGCGCGGCCGCCGTCTTGGGCAGCAGCAGCGTGGCGCGGCCCTGCGAGGACAGCCCGCCCGCGACCTTGCGCGCGCGCTCGCCCGGGCCCCAGAACAGGTCGAAGCGGTTGGCGCCCTTGATCGCGCCGCCGGTGTCCTGCGCCACCATCAGCCGGCGGAACGGCGTCATCGTGTAGCCGGTCGGCGCCTTGGGCTCGGGGATCGAGGTGTCGAGCCAGACCGGCGCGCCGAGCGGAATGAACCTGGGGTCCGTCGCCACCGAATATTCGGGGGTGAGCGCCATGTTGAGCGCGCCGAGCGGCCCGTCGCCGGTCAGGACCTTGAAGAAGATATAGCTCTTGTTCTCGCGCATCAGCGTGCGGCCCGCCTCGGGGTTCGCCTTCATCCAGCCGATGATGCCGTCCATCGTCGCCTGGCCCGGCCCGAGCGCGTTCATCTGGCGCAGCCGGCTGCCGATGCCGACATATTCGCGGCCGTTCTGCCCGTCGTAGCCGATGCGAATCACCGAGCCGTCGGGCAGCTTCAGCCGGCCAGACCCCTGGATGTGCAGGAAGAACAGTTCATAGGCGTCGGTGGCGTAGCCGATCTCCAGCCCCCGGCCGGCGAGCGCGCCGTCCTCAATCTGCGCGCGGTCGTAATAGGGTACCATCGCGCTGCCCTCGACGCGGCCGCGGATGCGTCGGCCCTTGAGGCTGTCGGTGAACAGCCCGAGGTCGACCTCGATGAGGTCGGACGGGCGCTTGTAGATCGGCACCGTCGCGGTCGCCGAACGCGTGAGCGCCCCGGCGATCTCGGGCTCGAAATAGCCGGTGTTGAGCCCGGTGCCGCCGCCGACGGTGACCGGGGTGAACTGCGTCTCGAAGAAGCTGTGGGCATCGGTCGCGGTCGCGGCGGCGGCGCAGGTCGCCTCCCATTCGCCGGGCTGCGTCAGCCCGCTGCCGTCGGTGCGGCGCATCAGCGCGCGGCACGACTTGCGGAACGCCTCGAGCGCCGGCTGCGCGTTCGCCTCGCGCCAGCCGGGGAGCGTCGCGAGCGCGGGCGCGGCGCTGACGCCGAGCTGCGCCGCGGTCTCGGGAGCGGCCGGGGCGGTCGGGGCCGGCGTCGGCGTGGCGACGGGGGGCGGCGCGACCGGCACCGTCGGTTCGATGCGCGGCGCGGAGCAGGCGGCGAGCACCGCCAACGATGCCAAGGCTAGAATGCGATACATGGCCCCCGAGGCCCTTCCCCACCTAAATCGTCATCCCCGCGAAGGCGGGGACCCACTTGGAAACAGTCGCGCTGTTCGAACGTGGGCCCCCGCCTTCGCGGGGATGACAGAACAAATAAAGCGCCAATTCGTCAGAACGACCGCCGGTCAGGCCTCGTCGTCGGTTTCGATCAGCAGCCAATTGGGATCGGCCGAGCCCATGTGGTGGCTGAACGACCACAGATCGTGCGTCGGCACCGCGTCCGAGGTCGATCCGGCGACGACGTTGCCGTCCTTGTCGCGGGTGACGGCGACGAGATCGGCGTCGAAGCGCACCGTCACCTCGGCCATCATGCCGACGACGCGGGCGCCGACGATGCGCGCGCTGTCGATGCGGACGATGCGGTTGTCGAGCGTCAGCCCCTGGGCCTCGCGCGATGCGATGGCGGCACGGAAATCGGCGGCGACGTCGTCGGAAACGAGTCCGTCGAGCGCCTGGGCGTCGCCCTTCCAGAAGGCCTCGAGGATCATGCGGTACGCCGCCTTGGCGCCCTCGGTGAAGCGCGCCGGATCGAAGCTCGGGTCGGCGTCGGCGATCGCCTGCAGCGGCTCGCGCAGCGCGGGATCGAGGTCGGCGGGCAGATCGAGCGGCGCCGGGCGGCGCGCGTCGATTCCGGTCACGCCGGGCGCGGCGACCTCGGCAGGGCCGCCGGGATAGCCGGTCGGCGCCGGGTTCTCATGACCCGTGCGGCGGCCGAGCACGCTGACCAGCCGCAGCGCGATGAAGCCTGCGAGCATGGCCAGAAAGACGATCTCGATCCACCAGCTGCTGTCCGACATGATATGCTTCGCTTCCTTCGTCCGGCCGACATAGCGGGCCGGTCCTTGTCTCAACCTTAACAACTGCCGCGTGCTTTCGCCACAGATGAGCATCGAGAGGGTAACGCGCAAGGCGCGCGCTTGCTTCAAATGTCCCCGCCTGCTAGCGGACGCGCCGCGTTTACCCACCTCCGATTGGACGAAATCATGGCCGACGACACCGATGCCGGCACGCCCGGAACCCCCGAGATTCCGGCCGCCAACGGCGCCGACTCCAGCCCGCAGGTCGGCATCATCGCGCAATATGTGAAGGATCTGTCGTTCGAGAACCCGAACGCGCCGCGGTCGTTCCAGAACGCCGCGCAGCCGCAGATCGAGGTCAACGTCAACGTCCAGGCGCGCCGCCAGGGCGACGACGTGTTCGAGGTCGACCTCAAGATCGAATGCATCGCCAAGGGCGACGGCCAGACCGCCTTCGTCATCGACCTGCTGTACAGCGGCCTGTTCGGCCTCCGGAACATCCCCGACGAGGCGCTCGAGCCGTTCCTCGTCGTCGAGGCGCCGCGGATCCTGTTCCCGTTCGCGCGCCGGATCATCGCCGATGCCTCGCGCGACGGCGGCTTCCCGCCGCTGCTGCTCGAGCCGATCGACTTCGCGACGCTCTACATGGCGCAGCGCGACGCGCAGCTCGACGCGATGGAGCAGCCGGTCGGGCAGGCGTAGCTTCCTTCCGCCATCGGGCTGAGCGACAAGGGCGCCATCGGGCAATATGAGGCGGTGATGGCGGACGCTGAAAAGCAGAAGAGCGGCGCCGGCAGCCTGATCAAGGCGACCGGGACGATCGGCGGGCTGACGATGGTCAGCCGCGTCCTCGGCTTTGCGCGCGAGATGGTCTTCTCGCGCATCCTCGGCGCCGGCATGGCAGCCGACGCCTTCGCGCTCGCCTTCCTGATCCCCAATCTGTTCCGCCGCCTGTTCGGCGAGGGCGCCTTCAGCCAGGGCTTCGTGCCGCTGTTCAGCCAGCGGCTGCGCGGCGACGGCGGCATGGCGGAGGCCAGGCGCTTCGCCGACGAGGTGCTGGCGGTGTTCCTCCCGGTGCTGATCCTGATCAGCGCGGTGTTCATGATCTTCATGCCGACCTTCGCCTGGCTGATCGCCGAGGGCTGGCGCGACGATCCGACCAAGTTCGCGCTCGCGGTCCAGCTGTCGCGGATCACCTTCCCCTACATGATCCTGATCAGCCTGGTGTCGCTGCTGTCGGGAGTGCTCAACTCGCTGACGCGCTTCGCCGCCGCCGCGTTCGCGCCGGCGCTGCTCAACGTCGCGCTGATCGCGGCGCTGCTGATCGGCAGCGGCGGCCAGCCGACCGCGAGCCAGGCCGAAGCGATCTGGGTGGCGCAGGCGATGGCGATCGGCGTGATCGCCGGCGGCGTGCTGCAGCTGCTGCTGTGCTGGGTCAGCGTCCGCCGCGCCGGCTTCCGCATGCGGCTGCTGCCGCCGCGGATGACGCCGCGCGTCAGGGAACTGCTGGTGCTCATCCTGCCGGCGACGCTCGGCGGCGGCATCTACTATATCAGCCAGCTGTTCTACGCCTATTTCGCGACGAGCCTGCCGCAGGGGTCGCTCGTCTATCTGGGCTTTGCCGACCGGCTCAACCAGCTGCCGCTGGCGATCATCGGGTCGGCGCTCGGCACCGCGATCCTGCCGACGATCAGTCGCGCGGTGGGCGCCGGCGACGGCGCGCATGCCGCGAAGGTTCAGGGGCAGGCGGTCGAGCTGGCGATGCTGCTGACGCTGCCCGCCGCGGTGGCGCTGGCGGTGACCGCCGGTCCGATCGTCGCGGCGCTGTTCCAGGGCGGCCGCTTCACCGCGGAAGACGCCGCCACCACCGGCCTCGTGCTGTCGATCATCGTCGCGGGGCTGCCGGCTTATGTGCTGATCAAGGTGCTGGCGCCGGGCTTCTATGCGCGCAAGGACATGAAGACGCCGGTCGTGATCGCGGTGGCGATGCTCGGCGTCGGGATCGCGCTCAACTTCGCGCTGATCCCGGTTATCGGCATCGCGGCGCTCGCGCTCACCACCGCCTTTTCGGCCTGGCTAAACGCGGCGGCGCTCTACGTCATCCTGCGTCGCCGCGGCCATTTTCGCATCGAGGGCTGGCTGTGGGGGCGCCTCGTCCGCCAGCTGCTCGCCGCGCTGGCGATGGCGGCGGCGCTCTACCTCGTGCGCGAGGCGCTCGACGGCTATTTCGCCGGCTCGACGGGGCGGCGGCTGCTCGGCGTCGGCGCGCTGGTCGGGTCGGGCGCGATCGTCTATTTCACCGTCGCCTGGGTGATCGGCGCGATGAACCGCGACGACATCCTCATTCTCCTCCGGCGCAAGAAGGTCACATGAAGCGCGTCGTCTCGGGCATCCAGCCCACCGGAAACCTGCATCTCGGCAATTATCTCGGCGCGATCCGCAACTGGGTGCGCATGCAGGACGACGAGGGCGGCTGCCTGTTCTTCCTCGCCGACCTCCATGCCATCACGGTGCGGACCGACCCGAAGGACCTGCGCGCCAACATCCGCGCGATGGCGGCGGCGCTGATCGCCTCGGGGATCGACCCGGCGCGATCGACGCTGTTCCCGCAGAGCCTCGTCCCCGAACATGCCGAGCTCGCCTGGGTGCTCAACTGCATCGCGCGCATCGGCTGGCTCAACCGCATGACGCAGTTCAAGGAGAAGTCGGGCAAGGACCGCGAGGGCGCCTCGATCGGGTTGTTCGCCTATCCGGTGCTCCAGGCGGCCGACGTGCTGGTCTACAAGGCGACGCACGTGCCGGTCGGCGACGACCAGAAGCAGCATCTCGAGCTGGCACGCGACATCGCGCAGAAATTCAACACCGATTATGAGCGCGAGGTCTTTCCGCTGCCCGAGCCCTACATCCTCGGCCGCGCGGCGCGGATCATGAGCCTGCGCGACGGCAGCGCCAAGATGTCGAAGTCCGATCCGTCGGACATGAGCCGCATCAACCTCACCGACGATGCCGACACCATCGCCGCGAAGATCCGCAAGGCGAAGACCGACGCCGACGTGCTGCCCGGCGACATGGCGCTGCTCGAGCCGCGGCCCGAAGCGAAGAACCTCGTCGCCATCTACGCCGCGCTCGCCGACCTCACCGAGGCGCAGGTGCTCGCGCAATATGAGGGTAAGGGCTTTGGCGCGTTCAAGCCGGCGCTCGCCGAGCTCACCGTCGCCAAGATCGCGCCGATTACCGCGCGCTACAACGAACTGCGCGACGATGCGGCCTACCTCGATTCGCGCCTGCGCGCCGGCGCCGAGAGCGCGCGCGCGGTCGCAGGTCCGGTGCTGGCGGAAGTCTACGAAACTGTTGGCTTTCTGCCCCGGTGACCCTTCGCTGTTCACGGCCTGTTCAGTTGTGTTAACCTACTGTCCGAGCCGAACAAGAATCATAACAAGGGTATGTGCGTGATGCGCGCCTTCCGTCTGCTTCCGATCCTGCTGCTGACCGTCCTCGCGGCATGCACCGCGACGCTTCCGGCCAGCGTGAAGCGCTTCCAGGCGATGCCGGCGCCGACGGGCCAGAGCTTCGTGATCCAGCCGCGCGACACCGCAAAGTCGGGCAGCCTCGAGTTCGCCACCTATGCCAACATCGTCCGCGACCGCCTGCTGGCGCAGGGCTATCAGGCCGCGGCGAGCGCGCAGGCGGCGACGCTGGTCGTCACGCTCGACTATGGCGTGTCGAACGGCCGCGAGCGCGTCGCCACCCGGCCGGGCTTCGGGACCGGCTACGGCCGCGGCTATTACGGCTTTCCCTATGCCTATCCCTATTATGGCCGCGGCTTCTACGGGCGCCCCGCCTTCTACGGGTCGTTCTACGATCCGTTCTGGGGCAGCGCCTTCGATGCGCCCGAAGTCTATTCCTACACGGTGTTCAACAGCTTCGTGGACATGAAGATCGCGCGCACCGGCACCAATGAGAGCGTGTTCGAGGGGCGCGCCGAGGCGAACACCCGCAGCGACGACCTGACGCGGCTGGTGCCCAACCTCGTCACCGCGATGTTCACCAATTTCCCCGGCCGCTCGGGCGAGCGGGTGCGCGTAAACGTTCCGCTCGACAAGCAACGCTGAGCCGCTTTGCCAGCGGCCGCGGTCTGCGGTACGCTGGCGCCATGGACTCGGGGCCCACCAAGACACGCCGGCGGATGCGTTCCGCCGGCGTTTTCATGTGAGCGCGATGCCCGATCGCCCGCGTTCCTACCTCGTCGTCGTCGACGACACACCCGAAAGCCGCGTGGCGCTGCGCTTCGCGGCGCGGCGCGCGGCGAAGAACGACGGCCGCGTATCGCTGCTTCACGTCATCCCGCCGACCGACTTCATCCAGTGGGGCGGCGTTCAGGAGGTGATCGAGGCCGAGGCGCAGGAAAAGGCCGAGGCGCTGCTGAGCGCCGTCGCCGAGGAAGTAGGCGCCGAGACGGGCGTCCGCCCGTCGTTCAGCGTGCGACACGGCAAGCCGGCCGACGAGGTGCTGAAGGCGGTGACTGCCGACGGCGATCTCCAGTTGCTCGTGCTCGGCGCCGCGCCGAACGGCGCGCCCGGGCCGCTCGTCGCCTTCTTCTCGGGCGAGGCGGCCGGGCAGCTTCCCTGCCCGGTGCTGATCGTTCCGGGCGGGCTCGACGAGGATGCGATCGCCCGGCTGGTGTGAGGCACCTCGCTTGATCTTCGCCGCGCTACGCGCCACATGCGGGGCCACGCGTACAAGAGGTCTCCCATGTTCATCGAAACCGAACGAACGCCCAATCCGGCGACGCTGAAGTTCCTGCCGGGCCGCGCGGTCATGGCGAGCGGCACCGCCGACTTCCCCGACCCCGAGACCGCGCAGGATTCGCCGCTCGCCGCGGCGCTGTTCTCGCTCGGCGACATCGAGGGGGTGTTCTTCGGCTCGGACTTCGTGTCGGTGACCAAGGCCGAGGGCTCCGCCGACTGGGCGAGCCTCAAGCCGCAGGTGCTCGGCATCATCGTCGATCATTTCGCCGCGGGCGCGCCCTTGTTCGTCAACGAGGTCGATGCCGAGGAAGCGCTGCACGACGACCCGGCCGACGCCGACATCGTCACGCAGATCCGCGAGCTGATCGACACGCGCGTCAGGCCAGCGGTCGCCAACGACGGCGGCGACATCGTCTATCGCGGCTTCGACAAGGGGATCGTCTACCTGCGTATGCAGGGCGCCTGCTCGGGCTGCCCATCCTCGACCGCGACGCTCAAGAACGGCATCGAGAATCTGCTCAAACATTATGTCCCCGAAGTCAGCGAGGTACGCGCCGTCTGATGTCCGCCCATATCCTGTCCGATCTCGACCTCGACACCATCTTCCGCAGCGCCCGCACCTATTACAGCTGGGCCGACACGCCGGTGACGCGCGTGCAGATGCACGCGATCTACGATCTGGCGCGCATGGGGCCGACCTCGGCCAACGCCTCGCCGGCGCGATTCGTCTGGTGCGAGACCGATGCGGCCAAGGCCAGGCTCGCCGCCTGCGTCAGCGACGGCAATCGCCCGAAGGTGCTGCAGGCGCCGGTGACGGTGATCATCGGCATGGACATGCAATTCTACACCCGGCTCCCCGAACTGTTTCCGCACGATCAGACGGCGCGCAGCTGGTTCGAGGGCAACGAGGCGACGGTGCGCGACACCGCCTTCCGCAACTCGACGCTGCAGGGCGCCTATCTGATGCTGGCGGCGCGCGCCGTCGGGCTCGACTGCGGGCCGATGTCGGGCTTCGACAAGCCCAAGGTCGACGCCGCCTTCTTTGCCGGCACCAGTGTCGAGACGAACTTCATCTGCTCGATCGGGCACGGCACCGAGGAGAAGCTGTTTCCGCGCCTGCCTCGCCTCCCCTTCGAGGAGGCCTGCGTAATCGCCTGATGGAGCTGGCGATCGAAACCGCGCTCCATGCCTGCTCGGCCGCGCTCATCGACGGCGGACAGATCGTCGCCGAACGTCACGAGATCATTGCGCGCGGTCATGCCGAACGGCTGGTGCCGCTGATCGGCGAGCTGCTGGCCGAGGCCGGCGTATCGCGCGCCGACGCGGTGACGGTCGACGTCGGGCCCGGCAGCTTCACCGGCATCCGCGTCGGCCTCGCCGCCGCCAAGGCCTTCGGGCTCGCCTGGGGGGCGCCGGTCGCCGGCTGCACCTCGACCGAGCTGGTGGCGGCCGCGGTGCTCGCGGCGCGAGCCGATCTCGACGGCGTCTACGTCGCCTTCGACGCCTCGCGCGGCGAGGTCTATGCGCAGCGCTTCGACCGGGCGGGCGCGGCGGGCGACCTCGCGGCGCTGCCGCCCGAGCAGGCCGCCGTCGCCGCACGCGGCTGGACCGTGGCGGGGTCGGGAACCGCGCTGCTCTCCGCCGTCGATGCGTCGCTCGCCGTCGTCGACCATCGCTGGCCGCGCGCCGCCGACGTGCGGCTGCTCGGCGCGCGGCGGCCCGCCGCGCGGCCGCTCTACGTCCGGCCGCCCGATGCCAAGGTGCCGGCGTGACCTTCCGTCTCGCGCTCGCCGGTCCGCGCGACGTGCCGCGCATGGGCCAGATCATGGAGGCGGCGTTCGACCCGCGCTTCGGCGAGGCATGGAACAGCGTTCAGCTCGGCGGCGCGATGGCGATCGCCGACACCTGGGGACAGATCGGGCTGGAAGACGACGATCCCTACGGTTTTTCGCTGACCCGGCGCGTGATCGACGAGGCGGAACTGATGCTCGTCGCGGTCCTGCCGCGCGAGCGCGGCCGCGGCCTGGGCCGCCGTCTGGTCGAGGGGGCGATGCAAAAGGCCCGCCAGCGCGGCGCGCACAAGATCTTCCTCGAAGTGCGCGACGGCAACGCGACGGCGCTTGGTCTCTATGAGAGCTTGGGCTTTTCGATCGCCGGACGCCGTCAGAATTATTACAATGGCGCCGCAGGTGAGCGGTTCGACGCGATCACCATGCGCCGCGACTTGGCCTGATCTCGCGCTTTCCGGCTTTTTTATTCTGCCCGGACTTGCCAAGCCGATGGCGGCAAGACTATTCGCTGCGCGATCAAGTCGAGATCGAACTCGCATTCGGGAGAAGAAACATGGACGACCGTATTTCCGCGCACAACGAGCTGCTGACGCTGACCACCGAGATCGTGTCGTCGCACGTTGCGAACAATACGGTCGCGGTTTCGGATCTTCCCAACCTCATCGACAACGTCTTTTCGACGCTGTCGCGGCTCGGGATCAATGCGAAGCCCGAGGCGCCGAAGCAGGAGCCGGCGGTTTCGGTGCGCGCGTCGATCAAGCCCGACTATATCGTCTGCCTCGAGGACGGTAAGAAGCTCAAGATGCTGAAGCGGCATCTGATGACGCACTACAACATGACGCCCGACGAATATCGCGCGAAGTGGAATCTTCCGGCCGACTATCCGATGGTGGCGCCGAACTATGCGGCGCAGCGCCGGACGCTCGCCAAGAAGATCGGTCTCGGCACGAAGCGTACGGCGGGCAAGCGCTAGGACGCATTCGCCACACATCGGCCAAACTCGCGCGCGCCGCGCCGGATGCTCTGGCATTTGGCGCGGCGCGCACCTAGATTCGCGCGATGACCGCTCGCATCGATCTCGAGGCGCTTTGCGCCGAAAAGGGCCTCCGCATCACCGAGCAGCGGCGCGTCATCGCGCGTGTCCTGTCGGATTCGGTCGACCACCCCGACGTCGAGGAGCTGCACCGCCGCTCGGTCGCCATCGACCCGCATATCTCGATCGCCACCGTCTACCGGACGGTGCGGCTGTTCGAGGAGGCGGGGATCCTCGAGCGGCACGACTTCCGCGACGGCCGTTCGCGCTACGAGACGGTGCCCGACGAGCATCATGATCATCTGATCGACCTCGAGACCGGCAAGGTCATCGAGTTCCACGACCCCGACATCGAGGAACTGCAGCAGCGGATCGCCGCGCGCCTCGGCTATCGGCTCGTCGATCATCGGATGGAGCTCTACGCGTTGCCGCTCCAGTCCTCGCGCGGCGGTTGACGGCGCCCGGACCCACCGCTTCCGCGCCGCCCCGCTGGGGCATGGTCAAGGGCGCCCTCGCGGTCGCCGCCGGCGCCGCCGCGCTGGTCCCGGCCGAACTTCTGCTGCGGCGCGTCAACCCCGGGCTGCCGCCCTATCTGCCGCGCCAGTTCCACCGGCTGCTGCTGCGCGGGCTCGGCATCGACGTCCGGCTGCATGGCGCGCCGGCGCGCGCGCGGGGCGTGCTGCTGGTCGCCAACCACCTGTCGTGGGCCGACATCCCGGTCCTTGGCTCGCAGCTGCTCGGCCAGTTCGTCGCCAAGGCCGAAGTGGCGCAGATGGGGCCGGTCGGCTGGTTCGCCGGCCTCCAGCGAACGATCTACGTCGACCGCGATCGCAAGCGCACGACCGGCGCGCAGCGCAACGCGGTCGCCGAGCGGCTGGCGGCGGGCGCCAACGTCATCCTGTTTCCCGAGGGCACGACGGGCGACGGCATCGACGTGCTGCCGTTCAACTCATCGCTGTTCGCGGCGGTCGAGGGGCTCGACGACGCGATCGTCCAGCCGGTGAGCCTGGCCTATACGCGCATCCGCGGCATGCCGATCACCCGTCGCCGCCTGTGGGACGTGGTGTGGCTCGGCGAGGTCGGCATCGGCGAACATGCGGGCGATTTCCTGCGGCTCGGCCAGGTGACCGCCGAAATCCTCTGCCACCCCGGCGTCCGCCCCGGCGACTTCGCCGACCGCAAGGCGCTGGCGCGCCACTGCCAGGCGGCGGTCGCCGACGGCTATGCGGCGCTGATGCGCGGTGGCGATGTGCCGCGACCCGCGAGCGACGATGTTCCCTTGTGACCGGCCTTCGCCTATATCGGGCGGGTTCCCGGCCATGAGTATTGCGTGACCAAGCCCCAGACCTATTTCGTGAAGACGTTCGGCTGCCAGATGAACGTCTATGATTCGGAGCGGATGAGCGAGCTGCTCGCCGCCGACGGCCTGCGCGCGGTCGACAACAGCGACGACGCCGATCTCGTCGTGCTCAATACCTGCCACATCCGCGAGCGGGCGGCCGAGAAGGTCTATTCGGACATCGGGCGGCTGAAGGCGTCGAAGCGGCCGAGCGGCGTGAAGCCGATGGTCGCGGTGGCCGGCTGCGTCGCGCAGGCCGAGGGCGAGGAGATCGTCCGCCGGGCGCCGATGGTCGATCTGGTGGTCGGGCCGCAGGCCTATCACCGCCTGCCGGCGATGATCGCCGCCGCCGCGAACGGCAAGTCGGTCGATACCGACATGCCGATCGAGTCGAAATTCGACCTGCTGCCGAAGCGCGCCCGGCCGACGGGCGCGTCGGCGTTCCTGACGGTGCAGGAAGGCTGCGACAAATTCTGCACCTTCTGCGTCGTGCCCTATACGCGCGGCGGCGAGGTCTCGCGGCCGGCGGCGGACGTGGTCGGCGAAGCGCGCGCGCTGGTCGACGGCGGCGCCTGCGAGCTGACCTTGCTCGGTCAGAACGTCAACGCCTATGCCGACGACGGCTTGGGCATCGGCTTCGCGCAGCTGATCCGCGAGATCGCGGCCATCCCCGGGCTGGCGCGCCTGCGCTACACCACGTCGCACCCGCGCGACATGACCGACGAGCTGATCGCGGTGCATGCCGAGGTGCCCGAGCTGATGCCCTATCTGCACCTGCCGGTGCAGTCGGGATCGAGCCGCATCCTCAAGCGCATGAACCGCGCGCATACCGCCGAATCCTATCTCGCGACGATCGATCGGCTTCGCGCCGCGCGTCCCGACATCGCGCTGTCGGGCGACTTCATCGTCGGCTTCCCGGGCGAGACCGAGGCCGACTTCGAGGACACGCTGTCGATCGTGCGCGCGGTCGGGTACGCGCAGGCCTATTCGTTCAAATATTCGTCGCGCCCGGGCACGCCGGCGGCGGGCATGGACGGCCACCTCGACGAAGCGGTGAAGTCGGAGCGGCTCGCCCGGCTGCAGGCGCTGATTCTCGAGCAGCAGCTCGCCTTCAACCGCGCGACGGTCGGCCGTCGCGTCGAGGTGCTGATCGAGCGCCATGGCCGCAAGCCGGGACAGCTGATCGGCAAGTCGCCCTATCTGCAATCGGTTCATGTGATGGCGCCCGGTCTCGCCATCGGCGACCTCGTCGAGGTCGAGCTCGTGTCGGCCGGTCCCAACAGCCTGGAGGGCAAGTTGATCCAGAAAGCCGCGGCCTAGTGGCCAAGAAGCCCAGCGCTCCCGCGCCGCGCGCCGACGAGCGTGCCCGTCTCGAGATCGAGTTCGACAAGCCGCAACTGCTCGGCGCCTTGTTCGGGCAATATGACCAGAATCTCATCGCCATCGAGAACCGGCTCGGCGTTTACATCGCCGCGCGCGGCAACCGGCTGTCGATCGAGGGCGAGGCGGAAAGCGCGGCGCGCGCGCGCGACGTCATGACCGGCCTCTACAACCGGCTGCTGCAGGGGCAGGCGATCGACATCGGCGACGTCGAGGGCGCCATCGCGCTGTCGAACGAGCCGTCGCTCGAAGGCCTGGTGCGTGCCGGCGGCGACGCGCCGACGCCGGTCGTCATCCGCACCCGCCGCAAGACCATCGTGCCGCGCTCGCCGACGCAGGTGCGCTACATGGAAGCGCTCAACCGCGACGACATCATCTTCGCGCTGGGGCCGGCGGGGACCGGCAAGACCTATCTGGCGGTGGCGCAGGCGGTGCAGCAGCTGGTCGCCGGCTCGGTCGACCGGCTGATCCTGTCGCGCCCCGCCGTCGAGGCCGGCGAGCGGCTGGGCTTCCTGCCGGGCGACATGCGCGAGAAGGTCGATCCCTATCTGCGCCCCCTGTACGACGCGCTCTACGACATGCTGCCGTCGGAGCAGGTCGAGCGACGCATTTCGAGCGGCGAGATCGAAATCGCGCCGCTGGCGTTCATGCGCGGCCGCACGCTGGCGTCGGCCTTCGTCATCCTCGACGAGGCGCAGAACACCACGCCGCTGCAGATGAAGATGTTCCTGACGCGCTTCGGCCAGGGTTCGCGGATGGTGATCTGCGGCGACCCCAACCAGGTCGACCTGCCGCCGCAGACGCGCTCGGGTCTCGCCGACGCGGTCGAGAAGCTCGAGGGCGTGCAGGGTATCGCCACCTTGCGCTTCGCCACCTCCGAAGTGGTGCGTCATCCGATCGTCGGCCGCATCGTCGACGCCTATGACGGACCGCTCGATGCGGGACGCTAGCGCGACGTTACCATCCATCGTGGGAATGCACGGGGCGCAGCCGCCATGCCGCTGATCGTCGAAGCCGAGGTGGTCGCCGGCGACTGGGATCCCGACATAGGCTGGGCGGCGCTCGCCGCCCGCGCGGCCGAGACCGCGCTGTCGCTCACCGCGCACGCCTGCCTCGCCGGCGGCGACTTCGCCACCGAGATCTCGGTGCGGTTCAGCGACGACGCCGAGGTGTGGCAGCTCAACGCCGCCTACCGGCACAAGGACAAGCCGACCAACGTGCTGTCGTTCCCGATGGTGCAGCCCGACCTGCTCGACGCGCTGTCGAACGGCGACGACGGCGAGGCGCTGCTCGGCGACATCGTGCTGGCCGCCGAGACGGTGGCGGCCGAAGCGGCGGCCAAGCGCATCGGCGTCGAGGCGCATGCCACCCATCTGATTGTCCACGGCACGCTGCACCTGCTAGGCTATGACCATGGAACCGATGACGACGCCGAGCGGATGGAGGCCATCGAACGCGATGCGCTGGCCCGGCTCGGCCTGCCCGATCCCTATGGCCTGGACGATGAGGCCTGACCGTGGCTGACCCCTCCAGTAGCGACGAACTCGGCCAGCGCGTCTGGCGCTTCCTGCGGCTGCTCGTTACCGGCCGCGCCGACGAGGCCTCGCTGCGCGAGCAGATCGAGGAAGCGATCGACGGCCGCGAGGGCGAGGCCGAGAACGAGGACGACCTGAGCGCCGCCGAGCGGATGATGCTCCGAAACCTGCTGCATTTCGGCGAGCGCGAGGTCGACGACGTCGCGGTACCGCGTGCCGACATGGTGGCGTTCGAGGCCTCGGGCAGCTTCCAGGACCTCGTCGAGCTGTTCCGCGAAGCGGGCCACAGCCGCGTGCCAGTATTCCGCAACAACCTCGACGACGTCATCGGCATGATCCACATCAAGGACGTCTATGCGCGGCTCGCCGAGGACGGCCGCAGCGCCGTCGTCGAGCCCGAATCGCTGCTCCGGCCGGTGCTGTTCGTCCCCGCCTCGATGGGGGTGCTCGACCTGCTGGCGCGGATGCGCCATGCGCGCACCCACATGGCGATCGTCATCGATGAATTCGGCGGCACCGACGGCATCGTCACCATCGAGGATCTCGTCGAGGAGATCGTCGGCGACATCGAGGACGAGCACGACGAGGCCGAGGAGGGGCTGAAGGCGCTCGGCGACGACATGTACGAGGCCGATGCGCGGATCGAGCTCAGCGAATTGCAGGCGACGCTCGGGCTCGACCTTGCCGATCCCGACGACGAAGACGAGATCGACACCGTCGGTGGCATGGTGTTCATGCTCGCCGGCCGCGTTCCGCGCGTCGGCGAGACGATCGTACACCAGAGCGGCTGGCGCTTCGAGGTGATCGCCGGCGACGCGCGCCATATCGAGCGCGTTCGAATCCACCCGCCCGAAGGCTTCAGCCGCGAGGCTGCCGCGGAGTGAATCCTCCCGCCGCGCTCGACTGGTTGGCGCACCGCTCGGTCCGACAGCGCGCCGCGCTCGGCTTCGCGGCGGGCGTGGCGAGCGCGCTGGGTTTCGCACCGATCGACGCCTGGCCGCTGACGCTGCTCGGCCTCGCGCTGCTGCTGTTGCTCGTTCCGTCGACGACAGGGGTGCGCAACGCGCTGGCGCTCGGCTGGTGGTTCGGCTTCGGCCACATGCTCGCCGGGCTCTACTGGATCGCGCAGGCCTTCAACTTCCAGGACAATATGCCGGCCTGGCTCGGCTGGGTGGCGGTCGTGCTGCTGTCGGCGCTCATGGCGATCTACCCGGCCGTGGCGACGGGCATCGCGTCGCGCTTCGCCGCGGCGCCGGCGCGCGCGCTCGCCTTTGCCGGCGCCTGGATGCTCGCCGAATGGCTGCGCGGCTATCTGTTCGGCGGCTTTCCCTGGAATCCGCTCGGCATCGTGCTGATGCCGATGCTGCCGGTGGCGCAGGCGGCGAGCGCGATCGGCGGCCTCGGGCTGTCGGGGCTGGTGCTGCTGGCGGCGGGCGCCCTGGCGCTGCTCGTCACCGACCGCGCCTGGCGGTTCGCGGCGGCGGTGGCGGCATGTGTCGCGCTCGCGGCAGGTTTCGGGGCGATCGACCTCGGCGCGCCGGCGCGATCGAGCGGGACGCGCGTGCTCATCGTCCAGGCCAATATTGGCCAGTCCGAAAAATGGCGCGAGGACGCCGAGGAGCGCAACCTGCGCCGTTACCTGGCGCTCAGCGCCGAGGCGCGGCTCGACGGCCGGCCGGGGCTGCTGCTCTGGCCCGAGGCGGCGGTGATGGGGCTGCTCGACGAGGAGCCCTGGGTGCGGCGGCGCCTGGCGCGCGTGCTCGGCCCGGGCGACCTGCTGCTGACCGGCGGCGTCAAGGCGCTGCGCAACGCGCAGGGCCGGGCGATCGCCGCGCACAACAGCCTGTTCGTCATCGGCGCCGGCGGCCGCATCGACGGGCGCTACGACAAGAATGCGCTGGTGCCGTTCGGCGAATATCTGCCGCTGCGCGGCCTGATGGAGGCGATCGGCGTCGCCCGGCTGGCGCCGGGATCGCTCGACTTCTGGCCCGGTCCGGGGCCGCAGACGCTGCGGCTCGCCGGCTTTCCCGCCGTCGGACCGCTGATCTGCTACGAGATCGTGCGGCCTGGACATGTCGTCGATCCCGCCGACCGACCCCAATGGCTGCTCAATGCCTCGAACGACGCCTGGTTCAGCGACGCCGGCGCCTGGATGCATCTCGAACAGGCGCGGCTGCGCGCGATCGAGGAGGGGCTGCCGATCGCGCGCGCGACGCCGACGGGCGTGTCGGCGATGATCGACGCGCGCGGGCGGCTGCTGGCGACGATCGGGCGCGGCCGCGCCGGCGTGCTCAGCGCCGAGATTCCGTCGCCGCTGCCGCCGACGCCCTTCGCGCGCGCCGGCTCGGTCATCCCGCTGCTGCTGGCGCTGCTGCTGCTCGCCGGCGCGCTGCTCGTTGCGCATCGAAAGACGCAGACAAAGATATAAACATATCTTTATACGCCCTTGCCGCGGCGTCCCCGGCCCGCTACAGGCGGCGCATATTCCGTCCTTCACAATGCGGGGAATCCATGCGCAGCTCGTATCTCTTCACTTCGGAATCGGTGTCCGAAGGCCATCCCGACAAGGTCGCCGACCAGATTTCGGACGCGATCGTCGACCTGTTCGTGTCGAAGGATCCGGTCGCGCGCGTCGCCTGCGAGACGCTGGTCACCACCAACCGCATCGTGCTCGCCGGTGAAGTCCGCTGCGCGCAGGACGTCAGCCTCGCCGAGATCGAGCAGGCCGCGCGCGATACGGTGAAGCGCATCGGCTACGAGCAGCACGGCTTCCACTGGCAATATGCCGACTTCGCCTGCCACCTGCATGGCCAGTCGGCACATATCGCGCAGGGCGTCGACGAATCGGGCAACAAGGACGAGGGCGCCGGCGACCAGGGCATCATGTTCGGCTTCGCCTGCGACGAGACCCCCGACCTGATGCCGGCGACGCTCTATTATTCGCATCGTATCCTCGAGAAGCTCGCTGCCGACCGCCACGGCAAGGTCGTCGACTTCCTCGAGCCCGACGCCAAGAGCCAGGTGACGCTCGCCTATGAGAACGGCCGCCCGGTGCGCGCCACCAAGGTCGTCGTGTCGACGCAGCATGCCGGCGGTTGCGACCAGGCCAAGCTGCGCGACTATGTGAAGGGCGTGATGAACGACACGCTGCCGCAGGGCTGGATGCCCAACGACGAGGACGCGATCTTCGTCAACCCGACGGGCCTGTTCGAGATCGGCGGCCCCGACGGCGACGCCGGCATCACCGGCCGCAAGATCATCGTCGACACCTATGGCGGCGCGGCGCCGCACGGCGGCGGCGCCTTCTCGGGCAAGGACCCGACCAAGGTCGACCGCTCGGCCGCCTATATCGCGCGCTACCTCGCCAAGCAGGTGGTCGGCGCCAAGCTCGCCAAGCGCTGCACGATCCAGCTGGCCTATGCGATCGGCGTCGCCGAACCGCTGAGCTTCTACGTCGACACGCATGGCACCGGCACCGTCGGTGACGACCTGCTCGAGCGCGTGCTGCCCGAGCTGGTGCGGCTGACGCCCAAGGGCATCCGCACGCACCTCGGCCTCAACAAGCCGATCTACCAGCGCACCGCCGCCTACGGCCATTTCGGCCGCACGCCCGACAGCGATGGCGGCTTCTCGTGGGAAAAGCTCGACCTCGTCGAGCAGCTCCGCGCCGCGGTCTAAGCCCAACGCCAACCTCGACGAACGTCATCCCCGCCACGCGCGGGGGTGACGTTTCGTGTTTCAGGCGATAGGCAGCCTCGATGTCGGGCGATCCCACCACCCTCCGCCGCCTCTACGGCCGCCGTCAGGGCCATGCACTGCGTCAGGGGCAGCAGGGGCTGGTCGACGAGCTGCTGCCGCGCGTCAGCGTGCCCGAGGGGCCGCTCGATTCGCGGGCGCTGTTCGGCGACGAGCGCCCGCTGTGGCTCGAGATCGGGTTCGGCGCCGGCGAGCATCTCGCCGGCCAGGCCGCGGCGAACCCCGATGTCGGGCTGATCGGGTGCGAACCCTTCCTCAACGGTGTCGTCGGCGCGCTCGGCCATATCGAGCGCGGCGGGCTCGCCAACGTCCGGCTGCACATGGGCGATGCGCTCGGCGTGCTCGAACGCCTTCCAGACGCCAGTCTCGATCGCCTTTTCCTGTTGCACCCCGACCCCTGGCCCAAGGCGCGCCACGCCAAGCGCCGCTTCATGAACCCGGGGCCGCTCGACGTCCTCGCCGCCAAGCTCAAGCCGGGCGGCGAATTCCGCTTCGGCACCGACCATCCCGTCTATTGCCGCTGGGCGATGATGCAGATGAACCGGCGCCGCGACTTCGACTGGCTGGTGGCCGGCCCCGGCGACTGGCAGGTGCGCCCCGCCGACTGGCCCGAGACGCGCTACGAGGCCAAGGCACGGCGCATCGGCCACGAGGTCTGGTACTTCCGCTACCGGCGCGTCTAGCCGGCGGCGAGCCGGCCCCGCATGTCGCGGTAGGCGGTGGCGATCAGCGCACCCAGCGCCGCCGCATCGGCCGGCTGTCCGCCGCGCAATTTGACGTGCCGCATGCGCTTGCCGCTGCCTTCGAGCAGGCCGGCCGGATCGTCGAGCGCTGCGCCATGGAAGAATCCGACGTTCACATGCGCGGTGAAGGCGTTGACATAGGCAAAGGCGGCATCGCCGACGCAGGCGGTCGGCTGGCCGTCGTGGATCAGCTCGCGAACGTCGTCGCCGCAGCTGCGCATCAGGTCGAACCAGGTCCGCGCGGCGCGACGCAGCGGATTGTCGTCCGCGTCGAACCAGGCCTCGACGCGCGGGTCGCGCTGCATCGCCGTCGGGAGCAGGAACAGCCGGTCCATCGTGCGAGCATGCCAGCGCGCGCGGCGATGTCGAGCGAACTTTTTACGTCGGCGACGCGGCGCCTCCCATGACTGTCGCCGCTGGCGGAGCCCGCGCCCTTCAGCTTCGGTCGAGCCACGTCTGGAACTGCGCCTCGTCCAGGGGCTTCGCAAAAAGAAAGCCTTGTCCCACGCTGCAGCCCAGCGTCCGCATGATGGCGCGTTCGGCCTCGGTCTCGATCCCTTCGGCGACGACGCGGATATCGAGCGCCGCCCCGAGCTTGACGATGCTCTCGGCGATCACGCGCTTGGCCGGGCTGTCGGCGACGTCACGAACGAAGCTGCGATCGACCTTGATCTCGCTGAGCGGGAAGCTCTCGAGATACCGTAGATTGGAATAGCCGGTGCCGAAGTCGTCGATGGAGAGTTCGACCCCCCGCTGACGCAGGTCGGCGAACGCGCGGCGAACCGGCCCCGGCTCGGGGAGCATCAGATTCTCGGTGAGCTCGAGCGTCAGCCACTCGGCCCGGCACCCGGTTTCGTCGAGCACCCGGTCGACGAAGGCGAGCATGTCGCGTCGCGTGAATTCGAGCGCCGACACGTTGAAGGCGAAGCGGATCGGCACGTGACGGTTGCGGTTGCTCCGCGCCGCATAGGCGGCGACCGTTCGCAGGCCCCAGGCGCCGATCTCGAGGATCGCGCCGGTCTCCTCCGCGACGCCGATGAAGCGGTCGGGGGGCTGAAGGCCGAACGCCCCGTGATCCCACCGCAGCAGCGCCTCCGCGCCGACGAGATCGCCCGAAGCGAGGTCGACCTGCGGCTGATAATGGAAGAACAGCTCCTGGTTGGCGACGGCGGTTTGCAGCTCGCTCGCTAGCCGGATGCGGTTGCGGGCCTCGCGCTCGTCGGCGGCGGCGAAGGCGTGCGGCGCGTGCCCGGCCTGTGCCTTCGATCGCTGCAGCGCGGCGCCGGCCTGCCGGACGAGCTGGAGCGGATCGGCGTCGGTGGCACCGACGGCGAAGCCGGCCGCGAACTTCACCGCCAACGAGGCGCCGGGCAGCAGGAAGCGGGGCCGCAGGATGTCGAGCACCTCATCGACCGTGCCTGCGGCACCGTCGGGATCGTCGAGCTCGAACGCGAGCGCGAAGCTGTTGGTGTCCACGCGCGCTACCGCAAGCGCCGGAAGCGCGGCGAGGCGCGAGGCGGCGGCGCGAAGCAGCGCATCGCCGGCATCATAGCCGAAGCCGCTGTTGACGTCGTGGAAGCGGACGATGTCGAGCTTGATCAGCAGCAGCGACGCCGGCGCTCCGGCGCCGATCGCGGCGAGGCGGTCGAGCAGGCCGTAGCGGTCGAGCAGGCCGGTCAGGCGGTCGATGCCCGCAGCATGGGTGACGTCGCGAATCAGCCCCATGAAATGCGTCGCCCGGCCCGCCTTGTTGCGCAGCGGCACGAGCCGCAAGGCGTTGCGAAACAGCGTGCCGTCGCGCCGATAGTTGCGCAGCGTCACCGAACAGCCGCGCCCCTCCTGCAAGGCGGCGCGCACTTCGGCGATTTCGGGCTGGAGCCGATCGCTGCCCTGCAGATAGCGGCAGTTCTTGCCGATCGCCTCGGCCGCGGGATAACCGGTGATCACCTCGAACGCGGGGTTCACCTCGACGATCGGGTGCCCTTGCTGGCGCATGTCGGCGATCAGGACGCCGTCGCTCACCTGCGCGAGCGCGCGCGCCGCCGCCTCGGGCGGGATGGCCGGCCGCCGTGCCCACCAGCCGCGCGGCGACCATCGTGCCGGCTCCGACGCCGCGGCGTCGACCGATCGATCGGCCGCTTGGTGACGCGCCATTGCGTTGGCTCCTGCCGGTTGGAGATGGCGAAGGCCCGCAGATCGCCTTCAGGTGCCAAATTGCGGGACCGGTGCCATCGCTTCAACGTCGGGGAGGCGGCAGTTCAGGACGAATCGGCGCCACTCTCGTCAGCGCCCGCGTCGTCGGACCGGGTGGTGCGAAAGCGCAGCCGATATTCGAGCGGCGTCACGTCGATCCTGCGAAGAAAGGCTCGTCTCAGCGTCGTCGTCGACCCGAAGCCGGCGGCATAGGCGATCGCCTTGATCGGCGCGCTGCCGTCCTCGAGCAGGCGGCGCGCGATATCGATCCGGGTCAGTTCGACATAGGCGGCCGGGCTCATGCCCAGTTCGTCGCGAAAGAGCCGCGACAGATGGCGCGGGCTCACGCCGGCCGTTCGCGCCAGCGCCGCGAGGCCCAGATCGGCGCGCGGGTTTTCGAGGATGTGGAGGCGGATCCTGTCGATGGGACTGGCGACGACACCCTGGGCGGTCAGTGCGGCACTGAACTGCGACTGGCCGCCGGGCCGCTTCAGAAAGACGACGAGCCGCCGGGCGACCCACAGCGCCAGCGCTCGCCCATGGTCCTCCTCGATGAGCGAGAAGGCAAGGTCGATGGCGGCCGTCACCCCGGCCGAACTGAACACGGGCCCGTCGCGAACGAAGATGCGGTCGGCCTCGACCCGGAGGTCGGGATAGTCGGCAGCCAGACGGCCGGCATATTCCCAGTGGGTCGTGACGGTTCGGCCGGCGAGAAGCCCCGCTTCGGCCAGCAGGAAGGCGCCGGTACAGGTCGAGCCGTAGCGCCGCGCGTGCGCGGCCTGATCGCGCAGCCAGCGCATCGTATCTTCGCTGGGCCGCTCGGGCACGCCGTAGGGGCCGGCGACGATCAGCGTGTCGGACGGCTCGGCCGCGTCGTGAATGCTCGCGTCGGGGAGATATATCACGCCCGATGCCGAGTGTGCCGGTGCGCCGTCCTCGGTAACCAGCCGCACCCGATAGGGCCGCCCCGACTCGATCTTGCAGTTCGCCTCGAACAGCGCATCGCGCACGCCGGCGATTTCGAGCAGATGAACTTTTCCCGGCGCGAAAATCGTGATGAGCACGGCGTGTCCCCCGCTCTGCGGCAGCCCGAGGCCGTCGATCGCCCGCCATGATACGCCGCGACGGTCGGCGCACCTAGGCGTATCGCGTGGGCTGGACATCGTGCTGGGGCTTGCGCCATCTGCGGCTTGCCGCATCGACATGGCGAGCGGATCCGGAGAAGCGATGCCGACGACCAGCTATCTCGACTATCGCGACGGCGACACGATTTGCGAAGCCTATGTCGCGCAGGGTGGCCCGGCGGGCACGAAGCGTCCCGCGGTGCTGGTCGCGCACCAATGGTCGGGGCAGCAGCCCCCCGAGCGCGAGGCGGCCGACCGGCTGGCGGCGCTCGGCTATGTCGGCATCGCGATCGACGTGTACGGCAAGGGCAGGCGCGGCGACCGCACGGGCGACAATGGCCATCTGATGGGGCCGTTCATGGCGGACCGGGCGGCGCTGCGCGCGCGGCTGCTCGCGGCGGTCGCGGCGGCGCGGGCGCATGACGCCGTCGATCCGGAGCGTATCGCGGTCATCGGCTATTGCTTCGGCGGGCTGTGCGCGCTCGACGTCGCGCGCGCCAACGCGCCCGGCGTTCGCGGCGTCGTCAGCCTGCACGGCATTTTCGCGGCGCCGAATCTCGGCTCGCAGCCCGAGATCGAGCCGAGCGTGCTGGTGCTGCACGGCTGGGACGACCCGCTGGCGCCGCCCCAGGACGTGCTGAGGCTCGCCGAGGAACTGACCGCGGCGAAGGCGGACTGGCAGCTCCACGCCTATGGCCATGCCATGCACAGCTTCACTAACCCCAATGCCGCCTTCCCCGAGCGCGGCATGGCCTATGACGCCAAAGCGGCGGCGCGGTCATGGGCGTCGGTCGAGGCGTTCCTCGCCGAGGTTCTGGCCTAGCGCCCCAGCGGGCGCCACTCGCCCTCGGGCTGCGCCAGGCGTTCGAGCACGAGGCGGATGACGTCGGGGTTCCACGGCAGCCCGAGGTGGCTGCCGTCGACGGCGATATTCTCGCACTGCGCACCCTCGGGGATTCGCGCGGCGTCGGGTGGAACGATGCCCTCGTCGGGGCTGTAGATCGAAGTGGTCGGCACTGGCGGGCAGACGTGCAGCATCGTGTCGATCGGCACCGCATCGACCTTCTGGTCGCTGAGCCATTCGTACAGGCGCCAGGCATTGTTGGCGCGCAGGTCGCCGACGCTTGGCGTGCCGAGTGTGATCACCTGGCGCACGCGTGCCGGCTCCATCTTCGCCAGTTCGCGCGCATAGAGGCCGCCGAGGCTCCAGCCGATCATCGACACTGGGCGGCCATGCTTGTCATGCCAGCCGCGCAAGCGCGCGAGCATCGCGTCGAGCACGCCATGCCGCAGCCCGAGGTTGCGCCCCATCTCCCAGCCGGTCACCGGATAGCCGACCGCCGCGATGCTCCGGCGCAGCGGTGACGTCAGCCGGTCACTGGCCCCGAGGCCGGGAAACACCATCACCGGGTGACCGTCGCCGCCGGGCAGGCGCCCAAGCGCCCGCCGCTCGGCACCATAGCGCAAGAATTCGGGAACGGCGCGCAATTCGGCGAGCAGCCGCGGCGTCGACGGCGGTTCGATGCGGACTGTCGCGCTTGCCATCGGCCGCTCCTCTTCCTAGCCGAGGGTCGCAATGAAGGCGCGAACTTCGGCCGCGATATCGGGCCGCTCGAGCGCCAGCGCGATGTTGGCGTTGATATGCCCCGCCTTGTCGCCGCAGTCGAAGCGGCGCCCGGTGTAGGTGAAGCCGTGGAACGGCTGCACGCCGATCAGCTCGGCCATCGAGTCGGTCAATTGCACCTCGCCGCCGGCGCCGCGCTTGTGCGCCGACAGCACGCCCATCACCTCGGGCTGGAGGATGTAGCGGCCAACCGCGGCGAGCCGCGACGGCGCATCGGCAGGCCTGGGCTTTTCGACCATGCCGGTCATTTCGGTGAGCAGGCCATCGGCCTTGCCCGGCGTGATGATGCCGTAGCGGTCGGTATGCTCGGGCAGGCATTCCATCACCGCAAGGATGTTGCCGCCGACCTTGCCATAGGCCTCGACCATCTGCCTGAGGCAGGGCGCCTCGGGCGACCACAGCAGCTCGTCGGGCAGCAGCACGGCGAACGGCTCGTCGCCGACGATGTGGCGCGCGCACCAGACCGCATGGCCGAGGCCGAGCGGCGCCTGCTGGCGGACATAGGCGATGTTGCCGGGGGTCAGCTGGGTGCCGTCGAGCGCTGCCAGCTGCGCCTGCTTGCCGCGCGCCGTCAGCTCGGCGACGAGTTCGCCGGCGATGTCGAAATAATCCTCGAGCGGGTTCTTGCCGCGTGCGGTGATGAAGATCAGCTGCTCGATGCCGGCGGCGAGCGCCTCGTCCACGGCATATTGGATCAGCGGCTTGTCGACGACGGGAAGCATTTCCTTGGGCACCGCCTTGGTGGCGGGCAGGAAACGCGTCCCCATGCCGCCCACCGGAAAGACAGCCTTGCGCACGGGTTTCAACGCCATTGCGATGGTTTCTCCTGGGTCGACTTTCGGATGGTAGCTCAGAAACGCTTGAGCAGCCGTAAATAATAGGCGCGCTCGTCCTCCGAACGCCGCGGATCGGCGGCGCGTTCCTCGAGCAGGCGGCGGATCTGCTGGACGCGGCGCATGCGCTCCTCGTCGGGAAGCTCGACGAGGCCCTGGCCGAAGCCGCTGCCCGGACGGCCGAGCGGGTCGACGCCCGATCCCGGCGTCCCGGGCTGTGCCGCCATCGCACCGCCGGCGGCGCGGCGCATCGCCTGCGCCT
Organism: Sphingomonadaceae bacterium; assembly: GCA_030147805.1. Classification (GTDB taxonomy): domain Bacteria; phylum Pseudomonadota; class Alphaproteobacteria; order Sphingomonadales; family Sphingomonadaceae; genus Sphingoaurantiacus. The sequence continues at coordinate 48,417 of JASBUR010000032.1, read as the reverse complement.
GGCCTTCGAGCGCGCCGGCGGCCTCGCCGAGCGCCTCGACTGCCTGCTGCTGCGCGAGCATCGCGTCGCCCGGCTCGCCGCGGCCCAACGCTTCGCGTGACGCTTCCATCGCCTGCGCGGCGCGCGCCAGCCCCGCCGGCGGCTCGAGGCCGGCGTCGCGCGCCTGACGCTGCAGCGCCTGCAGCGCCGCCTCGATGTCGCGTTGCGACCGCGCCTGTTCGTCCATCGGCCCCGCCCGGCCCGCGACGGCGCGGCGGACGCTTTCGGCGATGGTGCCGGCCTGCAAATCGCGTTCGCGTGCCTCGATGTCGCGGGCGGTCTCGGCGGCCTGCGCCGCCGCCTGCGCCTGCTTCGCCAGCGCCGGATCGCCGCTGCCGCCGAACTGCAGGCTCTCCATCAGCCGGCGCAGATTGGCGAGCGCCGCCTGGGCGCCGACGGTGTCGCCCGCCGCCAGCCGGTCGCGCAGATCCTGCATCATCGCGTCGAGGAACGAGAGATCGAGCGTGGCGCCGGCGCCTGTACCCGGCGCCCCGGGCTGCGCCTGCATCGCCTCGACCTGCCGGCGCAGATAATCGCCCATGCCGGCGGTCAGCCGGTCGAGCATTGCCGCCATGTCGGTATCGCTGGCCGATCCCATGCGCTGCGCCAGCGCGTCCATCGCCGCGCGCATGTCGGCCATCGCCCGGCTGGCACCGCGGTCCTCGAGATCGACGGCAATGTCCCACAGCAGCCGGACCACCGACAGCGCACGCGCGTCGTCGGTATCATAGGCGAGCCGCATCGCGGCCGAGCGCAGCCCGGCGAACACCGCGAGGTCGCCGGCGTAGCGCCCCGGCTCGGCGGCGATGTCGGTGAGCCGCTCGCCCACCGCCGCGCGCGCGCCGGGATCGCGGATCAGCGATTTGCGCACCGCGATGAGCGCCTGCGCCACCGGATGGAGGAAGCGCCGTTCGGGCAGCCGCAGCCGCAGAACCGGCGACTGGCCGGTCTGTCCGCCGCCGTCGCGCGCCAGCAGCCGCAGCGTCACGACCTCGCCGGCGAAGGGGTCGGCGGTCAGGTCGGCGAACGCCGCCCCCTTGCCGCTGCCCGCCGCGCCATCGAGCGCGAGGCGCCGCAGCGCGCCGCCGCGGCGCATCTCGAGCGACACCGCCATCGCGCCATGGTCGTCGCGCGCCATCCAGCCGATGCGGAGCGCGCCGGTCGGCGCGGCCTGCGGAATGCCGTCGAAGTCGATCGACGGCACCGCGTCGCCGGCGAAGCTGGCGTCGAGCCGGACCGCCTGCCGCTTGCCGAACTGCAGGACGTAGCGCCCCTCGGCGGCGAGCGTCACCGCGACGCGGCCGTCCTTCACGGGCTGCGCGCCCGCCGGGCCGACGAGCTGCCAGTCGCCCGCCGGCGCCGCCAGCCGAAGCGTCAGCCGGCTGCCCTTCAGCGCGGTGATCGCCTGGTCACCCGGGCCGAAGCTCAGCGTCCGGGCGGCTGCGCTCGCATAGGGCGGCGGCGCGATCGTCGCGGTGACGCGCAGGTCGGCGAGGCTGACGGCATAGGGCGAGAAACCCGCGGCGATGCGGGCGGGGGCGTCGCCCTTGGCGATCAGCGCGCCGATCAGCAGCCCGGTCGCCAGCAGCGGTAGCAGCCCGTAGCGTTCGGCCTCGTCGAGCGCGAGCCGCGGGCGGCCGAGCCGCAGCCGCGCCAGCGTGGCCTCGGCGCGCGCGCGCGCCCACAGCCGCGCCGTCGTCGGGTCGCTGAGATCGATCGCGCGCTCGTCGAGCAGCGACAGCGCGCCGCGGCGCGACCCGCTCGCCTGTTCGAGCCGTCGCAGCGCCTCGGCGCGGCCGGGCAGCGCGACGTCGCGGAAACTCAGCACCATCGCGCCGACGCTGCCGAGCCCGAGGGCGAACAGCAGGCTGACGCGCAGCTCGCCGGGGATTGCCGCGGCGAGCCCCATCAGCGACAGCGCCAGCCAGACGGTTGCGCCCACCGCCACCCATTTGAGGTGCCGCGCCCAGGCGCGTTCGAGCCACAGCAGCGCGGCGGCGGGCAGCAGCAGGCGTTCGGCGCTCGCGGGCAGGCGAGGGATCGGCAGGCCCGCGTCCATGCGTCAGTCGACGACCAGCCAGGGCGCCGGCTGATCGAGCGCCAGCAGCGCCTCGATCGACTGGCGCGGGCGGATCGACGCCCATTGGCTGCCGCGCACCATCACCTCGGGAGTCAGCGCGCGCGAATTATAGGTCGACGCCATCGTCGCGCCATAGGCGCCGGCAGTCATGAAGGTCAGCAGGTCGCCTGCCTCGACGCTGTCGAGCTCGCGGCCCTCGGCGAAGGTATCGCCGGTCTCGCAGACCGGGCCGACGACGGTCGCGGTGATGCGGTCGTTGCGCGGGCGCACCGCCTGGATCGAATGATAGGCGTCATAGAGGCTCGGGCGCAGCAGGTCGTTCATCGCCGCGTCGACGACGACGAAGCAGGTGGCGCCGCCGCGCTTCAGCCTCACGACGCGCGTGACGAGGATGCCGGCGTTGCCGACGATGAGGCGCCCGGGCTCGAAGATCAGCCGGACCCCCCAGTCGCGCGTGATGCGCGCGACCATCGCGCCATAGTCGGCGGGGCTCGGCGGCTCGGGCAGGCTCGGGTCGTAGGGGACGCCGAGGCCGCCGCCGAGATCGGCGCGCTCGATCGGATGGCCGGCGGCGCGCAGCTCGGCGATGAAGCTGCCGACGCGCTCGAAGGCGCGCTCGAGCGGCGCGAGCGAGGTCAGCTGGCTGCCGATATGCACCGCGACGCCGCGCGCCTCGACGCCGGGCAGGCCGGCGGCGAGCGCATAGGCGGCGCCGGCGCGTTCCATCGGGATGCCGAACTTGTTCTCGGCCTTGCCGGTCGAGATCTTGGCGTGCGTGCCGGCGTCGACGTCGGGATTGAGGCGGAAGGCGACCGCGGCGGTCTTGCCGAGCGCGCTGGCGACCGCCGACAGCGCCTCGATCTCGCCTTCGGATTCGACGTTGAACTGGTAGATGTCGTCGGCGAGCGCCGCCGCCATCTCGTCGCGCGTCTTGCCGACGCCCGAGAAGACGATGCGCGACGGCGGCACGCCGGCGGCGAGCGCGCGCTTCACCTCGCCGATCGACACGACGTCGGCGCCGGCGCCGAGCCGGGCGAGCGTCGCGATAACGCTCTGGTTGGGGTTGGCCTTGACCGCATAGGCGATCAGCGGATCGTCGAGCGCCGACAGCGCTTCGGCGAACACGCGGTAGTGGCGTTCGATCGTTGCCGACGAATAGCAATAGAAGGGCGTGCCGACCTCGGCTGCGAGCGCCTCGAGATTGACGTCCTCGGCATGCATCACGCCGCCGCGATAATCGAAATGGTCCACGATTCTGGCTTTCTACTGCGGCGGCAGCTCGAAGCGGTCCTCGCGGCGCTCCTCGGACCGTTTGATCGGATCGTCGACGCGCTCGGGGGCGGCCTGCGGCGGCGGCTCGAGCATCGCCTCGACGGTCGGCGTCGCCGGCGCGCCATAGGGCGCCGGCGGCAAGGTGCCGTCGGCCGGCTGGAGGTCGGCCTTGCGGCCGCAGCCGGCGATGCCGACGGCCGCCACGATCAGCATCATTCGCACGGCGCGGTCGACGATCACCGGCCGCGCTCCAGCTCGTCGCGCGCTGCGGCGATGCGCGCGCGCACGCCGTCGGGCGCGGTGCCGCCGTGGCTGGTGCGGCTGGCGACCGAGGCCTCGACCGACAGCACGTCGTAGACGCGCGCGTCGATGCGCGCATCGATCGCCCGCAGGCTGGCGATCGGCAGCTCGGCGAGGCCGGTGCCGGCCGCCTCGGCGGCCTTCACCGCGCGGCCGGTGATGTGGTGCGCCTCGCGGAACGGCACGCCGGCGACGCGGACGAGCCAGTCGGCAAGGTCGGTGGCGGTCGAGAAGCCGCCGGCCGCGGCGGCGCGCATGCGATCGGCGTTGAAGCTGAGCGTCGACACCATGCCGGTCATCGCCGCGAGGCAGAGCGCCAGCGTGTCATAGGCCTGGAACGCCGGCTCCTTGTCGTCCTGCATGTCCTTCGAATAGGCGAGCGGCAGCCCCTTCATCGTGACCGCGAGCGCCTGGAAGGCGCCGAGCAGCCGCCCCGAATGGCCGCGCACCAGCTCGGCGGCGTCGGGGTTGCGCTTCTGCGGCATGATCGAGCTGCCGGTCGAGAAGGCGTCGGGCAGCGACACGAAGCCATAGGGCTGGCTCGCCCAGATGATGATCTCCTCGGCGAGCCGCGACAGGTGCAGCCCGGTCATCGCCGCCGCCGACAGGAACTCCAGCGCGAAGTCGCGGTCGGAGACGCTGTCGAGCGAATTGGCGGTCGGGCGGTCGAAGCCGAGCGCCTTCGCCGTCGCCTCGCGGTCGAGCGGGAAGGAGGTGCCGGCGAGCGCCGCTGCGCCGAGCGGGCATTCGTTCATCCGCGCCCGCGCATCGGCGAAACGGCTGCGGTCGCGCTTGGCCATTTCGTAATAGGCCATGAGGTGATGGCCGAGCGTCACCGGCTGCGCCACCTGCAGGTGGGTGAAGCCGGGCATGATCGTCGCGGCATGGTCGTCGGCACGCGCCAGCAGCGCCTGCTGGAAGGCGCGCAAGCCTTCGTCGATCGCGTCGATCGAATCGCGCACCCACAGCCGGAAATCGGTCGCCACCTGGTCGTTGCGCGAGCGCGCGGTGTGGAGGCGCCCGGCGGCGGGGCCGACGATTTCCGCCAGCCGCGCCTCGACATGCATGTGGATGTCCTCGAGCGCCATGTCCTCGACGAGGCCGCCTGCGGCATAGTCGCGCTCGATCGCATCGAGCCCGGCGAGGATGGCGTCGGCATCGTCGGCGGCGATGATGCCCTGCGCCTTCAGCATGCGGGCGTGCGCCTTCGATCCGGCGAGATCCTGCCGCCACAATCGCTTGTCGAATGGGATCGAGGCGTTAATCTCGCGCATCACCGCAGAGGGGCCGTCGGCGAAGCGACCGCCCCACATGGCATGGGAATTAGACGTGCGATCGTTGATCGGAGCGCTCCTGCTGGGCCTCGCCGCGTGCGACGGGGCGGCCCCAGCCGATACGCAAAAGGCCGAACCCCCGCAACCCGCCGCCACGGCGACGGCGCCAGCCGCTGCGCCGCAGGCCGCCGCAGCGAAGATCGACCGCAGCCAGGCCGGCACGCCGTTCCCCGCCGCCGCCTTCGTCGACCGCGCCGAAAAGCCGGTGACGCTCGCCGCCTTCAAGGGCACGCCGGTGCTCGTCAACCTGTGGGCGACCTGGTGCGCCCCCTGCCTCGCCGAGATGCCGGCGCTTGACCGGCTGGCGGCGCGCGAGCAGGGCAAGCTCGTCGTGCTGCCCTTGAGCCAGGACATGGAAGGCTGGCGCGCCGTCGACAAATTCTTCGCGCCCGGCAAATTCCCGGCGCTGACGCCCTATCTCGACCAGCCGACCGACTGGGCGCTGGCGGTCGGCGCCAAGGGGCTGCCGGTGAGCATCCTGTACGATGCCGAGGGCAAGGAAGTCTGGCGGGTCAACGGCCCGCTGGAGTGGGACCAGCCCGAGGTGGCGGCGCTGCTGAAGTAGGACGGGACCCCGCCCCAAACATATCGTCATCTCCGCGCAGGCGGGGATCCACCCCCGGAACACCCCCAAGCGCGCATGCTGAGCTTGTCGAAGCAGGGTTGGCGCGCTGAGGCGCCGGTGCAAGCTCGCCCTTCGACAAGCTCCGGGTCGAGCGCGGAGGGTCGGGCTTGGTCGAGAGTGGGTCCCCGCCTTCGCGCGGATGACGAAATCGCGGGCGCGCGCCGCCGCTCCCGCGCTACAGCTCGTACTTCTCCAGCACGATGTCCTCGGCGTCCGCCCCGGCCTGCCATTCGCGCATGAAGGGGTGCGCGACCATCGCCGCGACATAGGCCTGCGCGACCGGCGGCAGCTGGATGTCGTAGGTGACGAAGCGCGTCACCACCGGCGCGTACATGATGTCGGCGGTGCCGAAGCTGCCGAAGAGATAGTCGCCGCCGGCGCCGAAGCGGGTGCGCGCCTCCGTCCACAGCGCGACGATGCGGTCGATGTCGGCCTGCGTCTCGGCGCTGACCGCGAAGCCCGGATAGCGGCGGCGGATGTTCATCCCGCACTGCTGGCGCAGCGCGGTGAAGCCCGAATGCATCTCGGCGGCGATCGAGCGGGCGAGCGCGCGCGCCGCCGGGTCGGCGGGCCAGAAGCGGTCGGCGCCGACCTTGTCGGCGAGATAGTCGGTGATGGCGAGGCTGTCCCAGACGCAGATGTCGCCGTCCCACCAGGTCGGCACCTTGCCCGACGGCAGCGTGCCGTCGGCCTTCGCCGCGTCATATTCCGCCGTCCACATCGGGATCATCCGCTCGGCGTGCGGCAGGCCCGACTGCTTGACGGCCAGCCAGCCGCGGAGCGACCAGGAGGAATAGCGCTTGTTGCCGACGATGATCTTCAGCACGGGCGGTTCCTCTCTCAGATGGCGGCGACTACCGCGGCGCGAAGCTCGGGGATGCCGGTGCCCTTCTCGGCGCTGGTCGCCAGCACCTCGGGATAGGCGGCGGGATGCGTGCGCGCGCCCTCGGCGACCTTCAGCCGCGTCGCCTCGAGCTCGGTCGGCTTGATCTTGTCGCCCTTGGTGAGGACGAGCTGGTAGCTGACCGCCGCCTTGTCGAGCAGCTCCATGATCTCGCCGTCGACGGGCTTCAGCCCGTGGCGCGCGTCGATCAGCAGCAGGACGCGCTTCAGGGTGGCGCGGCCGCGCAGATAGTCGTTCACCAAATGCTTCCACTTGCGAACGATGTCCTTGGGTGCCTCGGCGAAGCCGTAGCCGGGCATGTCGACCAGCCGGAAGACGATCGGCTCGCCGACGTCGAACAGGTTCAGCTCCTGCGTGCGCCCCGGCGTGTTCGAGGTGCGCGCCAGGCTGTTGCGCCCGGTGAGCGCGTTCAGCAGCGACGACTTGCCGACGTTCGAGCGGCCGGCGAACGCCACCTCGGGCACGTCGGGATCGGGCAGGAACTGCAGCCCCGGCGCCGACTTGAGAAAGGCGATCGGCCCGGCGAACAGCTTGCGCGCCGCCTCGAGGCGCTCGGCGGCCTCGGCCTGGTCCGGAGTCACTTCCGTTTCGCCGGGGCGGGTGTCGCCGTCGCCTCGACGACCGCGGTCGATGCCGGCGGCGCCGGATGCTTGCGGATAAGGAACCACTGCTGGCCGATCGAGATGATGTTGTTGATCGTCCAGTAGAGCTGAAGCCCGGCGGCGAAGGGCGCCATGATGAACATGAAGATCCACGGCATGATGCCGAACACCTTGGCCTGGATCTCGTCCATCGGCTGCGGATTGAGCTTCTGCTGCAGCCACATGGTGATGCCGAGCAGGATCGGCAGCACGCCGATCGCGATGAACTGCGGCGGGGTGAAGGGCAGCAGCCCGAACAGGTTGAGCGGGGTGAGCGGATCGGGCGCCGACAGGTCGCGGATCCACAGCGCGAACGGCTGGTGGCGCATCTCGATGGTGAGCAGCAGCACCTTGTAGAGCGCGTAGAAGACGGGGATCTGCAGCAGGATCGGCAGGCAGCCCGCCATCGGGTTGACCTTCTCCTTCGAATAGAGCGCCATCATCTCCTGCTGCAGCCGCAGCTTGTCTTCCTTGTGCCGCTCCTGCAGCTCCTTCATCTTGGGCTGGAGTTGCCGCATCCGCGCCATCGACGCGAACTGCTTGTTGGCGATCGGGAACATCAGGATGCGCACGATGACGGTGAGGCCGATGATCGCCACGCCGAAGTTGCCGAACATCCGGAACAGCCAGTCGAGCAGGTAGAAGATCGGCTTGGTGAGGAAGTAGAACCAGCCCCAGTCGATCGCCTTGTCGAACTGCGGCACGCCGAGGCGCTCCTTGTAGCCGTCGAGCAGCTGGACTTCCTTGGCGCCGGCGAACAGCCGCAGCGTCGTCGCCGCCTGCTGCCCGGGACCGACGATCACCGGCTTGGCCGCCAGGTCGGCCTGGAAGCGGTCGCCGCTCGCCTGGCGGAAGGTCGCCTCGACCGCCGCCTTCTGGTCGGGGACGAGCGCGGTCAGCCAATATTTGTCGGAGAAGCCCAGCCAGCCGCCGCGGCTGGTGAAGTCGAGCGTGCGGTCGTCATCGTCGCGGACGTCGTCCCAGTTGACGTCGTTCACCCGGTCGTCGAACACGCCCATCGGGCCGACGTGCGCGGTCCAGCTGTCGGGGTCGATCGATTCGCCGGCGCGCGAGATGAGGCCGTAGGGCCGCGCGACGAGCGCCTGCGCGCCGCGGTTGGCGACGCGCTGCGTCACCGTGAACATGTAATTCTCATCGATGGCGATGGTGATCGCGAAGCGCTGGCCGGCGGCGTTGGCGGCGGTCAGCGTCACCGGCTTGCCGATGCCGAGCACCGCGCCCTGCGGCGCCTGCCAGACGGTGTCGGGGCCGGGGAGGCCGGCGGCGCCCGACCAGCCGAAGCCGGCGAAATAGGCGTTGGGCGCGCCCGAGGGCGACAGCAGGCGGATGTTGGGCGAGCCGGCCTTGATCGTCTCGCGGTAGTTGGCAAGCACGAGGTCGTCGATGCGTGCGCCCTTCAGGTTGATCGAGCCCGTCAGCCGCGGCGTGCGGATCGCGACGCGCGGCGTCTCGCCGATGACCTGCTGGCGGTCGCGGATCGCCACCGGCGTATCGGCGGCCGGGTCGGCGCCGGGCTTGGGGATGACGATCTCCTTGCCGTCGGCGACCCTGGTCACCGGCGGGTTGGCGGTCGGGAAGAAGCGTTCCGAGATCGCGCTCCAGCCGAACAGCACGATCGCCGACAGGACGATCGCGAGGATCAAATTCTTCTGTTCGTTCACGTAGCGACCTCAGATCTTGGGACTCAGGCTTCGGGTGGCACCGGATCGTACCCCGAACCGCCCCACGGGTGACAGCGCGCGATCCGCCTAACCGCCAAGCCGCCGCCCTTCAAGGCTCCGAAGCGCCGCAGCGCCTCGATGCTATAGGCCGAACATGACGGCTGGTAGCGGCAGGTCGGCGGCAGCACCGCGGAAAATGTCAGCTGCCAGAGCCGCGCGATGCCGATCAGCAGGCGGGTGGCCAGCCGGCCGATCACCGGGCGATCCGCTCCAGCGCGGCCTCCAGGTCGGTGCGCATCGCGGCGTAATCGCGGTCCGGCGTCGCGTCGCGGCCGATCAGCACATGATCGGCCCCGGCGATTCCGCGTGCCGCCAGGACCTCGCGGGCCAGCGCGCGCAGCCGGCGCTTGCAGCGGTTGCGCACCACCGAATTGCCGATCTTCTTGGTGACGGTGAAGCCGACGCGCTTGGCGGGATCCGAATCGCCGCGCGGATGGACGAGCAGCACGAAGCCCGGCGTAGCGATGCGTCGGCCGCGGTTGGCGGCCAGGAAATCGCGCCGCCGCGTCAGCGTGTCGAGCGAGCTCAGGCTAGGCCGAGAGGACCTTGCGGCCCTTGGCGCGACGCGCAGCGATCACCTTGCGGCCGCCGACGGTTGCCATGCGGCTGCGGAAGCCGTGGCGGCGCTTGCGGACCAGGCGGCTCGGTTGATAGGTGCGCTTCATCTTACGTCCTTAAAACGTCGAAAGGGCCGCGCTGGACGGCGGCCGAAAACAGAGGGCGCGAGATAGCGGCGGCGCCCCGGAAAGTCAAACGCGGCGTAAACGGCGGTCGCGCATCGCCGGGCTCAGCCCACCGGGGCGGCCGGGCCCGGCTTGCGGCGGCGCCGGAGCGCGATCTCCGCATAGTGGCCGAACTTCGGATGCCGGCGCTTCAGAATCACGTAGCGGCGCCGCGCCCAGCCCGAGTTGCGCAGCATCAGCACCAGGCCCGCGGCGAAGGCCAGCGTGCCGAACGGCCCCGGCGTCGTCGGCCCGAGGAGCAGCGGCCCGAAGATCGCCAGCAGCGCGCCCACGCCGACCTGCAGCATCCGCATCGGCGGGCTGCGCATGAAGCGGCGAAAGGGCGTCGTCCGGGACATCGTCGCGCATAGATACGCGGCGATGCGGCGAACTTATGTCGGCGCGCGCGTGCGCCGGCCGACGCCGCAGCGCCCGGTCGGCCCAATGCCCCCAGCGCGGATGCCGCCGCTTGAACATCGCGTAGCGCCGCCGCGCCCAGGCCGAGTTGCGCAGCACCAGCGTCAGCCCGGCGGCGAAGCTGACGATGCCGAACGGCCCGGGCAGGGGCCCGCCGATCAGCGGCCCGATCGTCATCAGCAGCGCGCCGGCGACGAGCTGCGCCGTCCGCATCGCGGGGCGGCGCAGCCAGAGCGCGAGGGACGGGGAAAGGCTCATCGTCATGCGATATGGATAACGTCTGTGACCGGCGTAAGGCTGCTTGGCTTCCGCCCGTCGGACGCCCTAAGCTGTTCGTCGAACCAGCGAAGGGAACGGCGACATGGCGGGCTCGCTCATCAGAATGACCGCGGCGGCGGGGCTGGCCGCGCTCGCGGCGCCGGCCATGGCCGCCGATCCGCCGGCCGCGCCGGCGACCAACCCGCTCTGGCACGAGCAGAAGGTAAAGAATTACCTGCCGCACATGAGCTGGCCCGAGGTCGCCGACCTGCTGACGCGCAGCGACATCGTCATCATCCCGGTCGCCTCGCTCGAGGAACATGGGCTGCACGGGCCGATCGGCACCGACTTCCTCAACAGCGTCGAGGAGGCCAAGCTCATCGCGCAGCAAGCCGACGTGCTGGTGGCGCCGATCCTGCTGCCCGGCAATTCGCCCTATCACATGGGCTTTCCCGGCACGATCAGCCTGCCCGCCGAGACGATCCAGAAGGTCTATTTCGAGGCGACGCAGAGCCTCATCCGCCATGGCTTCAAGCGCTTCATCTTCGTCAACGGCCATGGCGGCAACGCCGCGACGACGCGCTTCATCGTCGACCGCATCAACCAGGAGACGCCCGGCATCGCCGTCGACTTCGGCGAGGCGATACAGCCCTTTCTCGCCGCGGCGCGCCAGGCTGAGCCGCGGTCCGCCGCCCCGCCCGCCGTCACGGCCCCGGCGCCGCCGCTGTTCGACCGCCACGGCGGCACGCCCGAGACCAGCTCGTCGCTCTATCTCACACCCAACCTCGTCGACATGTCGAAGGCGAAGACCGCGCAGCTGACGCTGCCGCCGCACATGGAAAAGATGCTGCCCGAGGTGGTGGCCGACGATCCGACGGCGAAGCTCGTCTTCCTCGCCGAGGGGCTGAAGGCCAAGGAGACCGGCAAGCGCACCTCGACGCGCGAGATGACCGAGACCGGCGTCTGGGGCGTCGCCGACTTCGCCGGCGCCACCGCGGCACGCGGCAAGGCCAACATCACCCGCCGCGTCGACGCCGCGGTGAAGTTCATCGCGCGCTGGAACGAGTTGCGCCCGGCGGGGACGAAATGATGGACAGCCGGCTTAGCCGCCGCACGCTGCTCGCCGCCGGCACGCTCGTCGCGTTCGCGCCGCGCGCCGCCTTCGCCGCCGCCCCCGCGGTCGACCAGCGCTTCCTCGCGGCGCTCGGCCGGGCGCCGCGGCCGGCGCAGCCGATCGGCGACTATGTCCCGGTGCGCCGCTCGGGGCGCATCCTCTACCTGTCGACCACCACCGCGCGCACCGACGGCCAGCCCGACTTCCGCGGCGCGCTCGGCGCCGGGCTGACGCTCGCGCAGGGGCAGCAGGCGGCGCGCGCCGCGGCGCTGGCGATGCTCGAGACGGTGTACAACCATCTCGGCGGCACGCTCGCGCCGGTGACTCAGATACTCAACATGATCGGCTATGTCGCCTCGGCCGACGGCTTCTACGACCAGGCCGGCGTGATGAACGGCGCGACCGCGGTGCTGATCGAGGTGCTCGGCGCCGACATCGGGCGGTCGACGCGATCGGCGATCGGCGTGAAGGCGATGTCGCGCGGCGCGGCGGTGTCGATCGCGGCGACGGTCGAGGTGGCAGGCTGAGCTATGCCAGCTCCCGCCGGCCCAGCGACGCCAGCATCGCCGCGAGCGCCACCCCGCCGCCGATCAGCCCGGCCCATAGCCCGATCACGCCTTGCGGCTTAGGCCACATCGTCGCGTAGATCTGCAGCAGCCACGGGATGTAGACGTCGGTGCCCGACGCGGTGAGCACCAGCGCGAAGAAGGTGCCGAGAATGCCGACGACCAGCGGTGCGACGAAGCTGCGCCAGCGGATCGCCACCCAGAGCTGGACGACCAGCATCGGCAGCGCCCCCACCGCCATCGCGGCGAGCCCCACCGCCATGTCGTCCATCTGCACGTCGCCGACAAGCTTGCCGCCGCCCTGCGCGGCATCGATCGCGAAGCCGACCGCATAGAGGCCGAGATAGACGATCGCCTGCATCGACAGCAGCAGCAGCCCGGCGACGACGAACTTGGCGAGGAACAGCTGCGCGCGGCGGATCGGCAGCACCAGCAGGTGATTCCACATGCGCGGGCCATGTTCGAGCTGGGCGAGCAGGATGCAGAGCGCGGTCACCGACATCGGCAGCATGAAGAAGGACCACATCGCCAGTCCTTCGTCGAGGAAGCGCTCCCAACGCACCACGCCCGTGCGGGTGACGAGCGCCATCGCGGCAAACGCCGTGACGCAGAGCGGCGCGGCGAGCACCAGCATCGCGACGAGCGAGCGGCGCAGTTTCACGCCTTCCGTGATCAGAACGGCGATCACGACAAGGCCCCTTCGACCGCCGCTGCATGGGTCAGCGCGAGGTAGCGGTCCTCGAGCGACGCGGCGCGCCGCGCGAGGTGCGCCACCTCGATTCCGGCGGCGTGGAGCATGAAGTTGACCGCCGCCGGATCGGCGTCGCCGTGCACGTCGAGCCGGCCCGCCGCGCCCGGCTTGATGCGAAGCCCTGCCGCGGCGAGCAGCGCCACCGCTTCCTCGCGCCGGTCAACGGCGAGCTCGAGCGACGGCGCGGCGGCGGCCAGCGTTTCGTGCAGCGGCCCCTGCGCCAGCAAGCGTCCGCCGCTCATGATCGCTACGTGGCTCACCACCTGCTCGACCTCGGCCAGCAGGTGGCTGGAGACGAAGACCGTCACGCCCTCGGCCGGCAGCCGGCGCAGCAGCGCGCGGATCTCGCGGATGCCGTCGGGATCGAGTCCGTTGGTCGGCTCGTCGAGGATGAGCAGCTTCGGCCGGCCGAGCAGCGCCCGGGCGATGCCGAGCCGCTGCCGCATGCCGAGCGAAAAGCCGCCGACGCGGCGCCCGGCGTCGCGCGCCAGCTCGACGATATCGAGCACGCGGGTGATCTCGGCGGCCGGAAGACGCAGCAGGCGCCGCGTGATGTCGAGATTTTCGATGCCGGTCAGATGGTCATAGTGCGCCGGTGTCTCGATGATGGCGCCGACCTCGCGTGCGATCGACAGGCGGGCGGCGGGCATCGGCCGGCCGAGCACGACGGCCGTGCCGGCCGAGGCGCGCATCAGCCCGAGCAGCAGGCGGATCGTCGTCGTCTTGCCCGCGCCGTTCGGCCCGAGGAAGCCGAAGAGGCTGCCGGCGGGCACCCGCAGGTCGATCCCTGCGACTGCCGGCCGGCCGCCGAAATGGCGCGCCAGCGCGCGGGTTTCGATCGCCCATTGCATTTGCCGACTCCAGCTGATTTAACTCGCACATAAAGAAAGCTGGTGAAAATTTAAGTAAAGGTTAAATTTATGGACAAAGCGAACAGGTGTTTGGCCCGGCGCGCGCAACGCCTGGGCCGCGGGCTTGCGCTGGCCTTCGTCGCGCTCGCCTTCATCGTCGTCGCCGAACGGGCGGGCTATGCCGGCCTGTATAGGGCGGCGGCGACGCACGCCGCCTGGCGCGAGCAGCTGTTGCTGGCGCTGCCGGCCGTCGCCTATCTCGCTGCCTTGTGGGAGCTGCGACGCGGCGTCGTCGCGGTCGGGGCGGGCCGGCTTTTCGGCCCAAGCCTCGCATCGGCATTGCGGCGTGTCGGACTCCTGCTCGTGGTGGGGGCGCTGACCAGTCTTTTCGTGATCCCGGCGCTCTACCGCTTGCTCGGCAGCGCCTATCCGCGGTCGATCGACTTCGACGTCGCCACACTCGTCGTCGCGGTCCTGGGACTGGCGCTGGCCTTCGTCGCGCGGCTGCTCCAACGCGCCGGCGTGATCGAAGCCGAACTCGACGAGATGTTCTGACGATGCCGGTGCGCGTCACGCTGGATGCGGTCCTGGTGCGGCGCGGGCTGCGCGCGAAGGAGGTCGCAGCGCGGATCGGCGTCAGCGAGACGCATCTGTCGCTCTTCCGGTCGGGCAAGGTGAAGGGGGTACGCTTCGAGACGCTCGCCAAGCTGTGCGACGTGCTCGACTGCAAGCCGGGCGACCTCCTCGATTTCGACCGCGACGCGCGCGGCGCCGACCCCGATTGAGCCGATCGGGAATCGACTTTCGCGAAACACCGCCTAAGCTGCGCCGCAGAACAAAGGGGGGTCGATGGTCGCGCACGTCACCACCGTTGCCTATCTCGGCCTCGAGGCGCGCAGCGTCGACGTGCAGGTGCAGATCGCCAAGGGCGGGGTCAACGCCTTCAACGTCGTCGGGCTGCCCGACAAGGCGGTCAACGAATCGAAGGAGCGGGTGCGCGCCGCGCTGTCGGCGATCGGCCTCGCGCTCCCCTTCCAGCGCATTACCGTCAACCTCTCGCCCGCCGACCTGCCCAAGGAGGGCAGCCATTTCGACCTGGCGATCGCCATGGGGCTGCTCGCGGCGATGGGCGTCGTCGACGCCGAGGCGCTGAGCCAGTTCGTCGTCATCGGCGAGCTGAGCCTCGACGGGCGGCTGGCGGCGGTGCCCGGCGTGCTGCTCGCCGCGCTGCACGCCTCGGAGAACGACCTCGGGTTGATCTGTCCCGCCGCGCAAGGCGGCGAGGCGGCGTGGGCGGGGCGGATCGAGGTGCTGGCGGCGCCCGACATCCTGTCGTTGCTCAACCATCTGAAGGGCGTGCAACTGCTCAGCCCCCCCGAGCGCGCCGTCGCCGATGCCGGCTGGCACGGCCCCGACCTCGCCGAGGTGAAGGGGCAGGAGACGGCGAAGCGCGCGCTCGAGATCGCCGCCGCCGGCGGGCACAATCTGCTGATGGTCGGGCCGCCGGGGGCCGGCAAGTCGCTGCTTGCCGCCTGCCTGCCCGGCATCCTCCCCGACCTGACGCCGCAGGAGGCGCTCGAAGTGTCGATGGTCGCCTCGGTCGCCGGGCAATTGGAGGGCGGGCGGCTGCTGCGCAAGCGCCCCTACCGGGCGCCGCATCATTCGGCGTCGATGCCGGCGCTGGTCGGCGGCGGCGTCAAGGCCAAGCCCGGCGAGGTCAGCCTCGCGCACTTGGGCGTGCTGTTCCTCGACGAACTGCCCGAATTCCAGCGGCCGGTGCTCGATTCGCTGCGCCAGCCGCTCGAAACCGGTAGCATCGTCGTCGCGCGTGCCAATGCGCATGTGAGCTATCCGTCACGTATCCAGCTGATCGCCGCGATGAACCCCTGCAAATGCGGCCATCTCGGCGACGCGGCGCTCGCCTGCTCGCGCGCCCCGCGCTGCGCCGCCGACTATCAGGCGCGCGTCTCCGGCCCGCTGCTCGACCGCATCGACCTGCATGTCGACGTCCAGCCGGTCTCGGCCGCCGACCTGACGCTGCCGCCGCCCGCCGAGACCTCGGCCGACGTCGCGGCGCGGGTCGCGGCCGCCCGCGCGGTGCAGGATGCACGCTACGCCGAGCATCCGGGGGTGCGCACCAATGCCGAGGCCGACGGCAAGCTGCTCGAAGCCGTCGCCACCCCCGACGAGGCGGGCCGCAAGCTGCTGGCGCAAGCCGCCGAGGCGATGCGGCTGTCGGCGCGCGGCTATCACCGGGTGCTGCGGGTGTCGCGGACGCTCGCCGATCTGGCGGGGAGCGAGACGGTGGGGCGGGTACATGTGGCCGAGGCGCTGAGCTATCGGCGGCGGGCGCCGGTCAACTGAAGGTCGCTCGCGCCCCTTCTCTGCCGTTTGGACCATTTAGGCCTGCGGGATCACCGCCTTGATGCGCACGCACGCCCCCTCGGGCGGATAGTTCGCGTCCACGGTGCCGCCGAGTTGCCCGGCCAGCACCCGCTCGAGCAGGGTCGAGCCGAAGCCGCGGCGGGTCGGCGGCGTGACGGGCGGACCATCGCTTTCGGTCCATTCGAGATGGAGCCTCGTGCCGCTCTCGGTCGGCTCCGTCGTCCAGCCGACGCTCAATCGTCCATTCGGAACCGACAGGGCGCCATATTTCACGGCGTTCGTGGTCAGTTCGTGCACGGCCATGGCGAACGGGACCGCGACGCTGACGGGCAGATGGAAGATCGTCCCGTCGAGCGTCAGCCGTTTGCCGTCATCATAGGGTTCCAGTTCGGCGCGGATGATCTGCTCGAGGTCGGCACCGTCCCATTCGTTGTCCGTCAGCAGCGTATGGCTGCGGGCCAGCGAGGCGAGCCGGCCGGTCATTCCCTGCTGAAATGCTTCCATGCTGTCCGAGGTGCGCAGCGTGAAGGTCATTACCGATTGGACCGTGGCCAAGGTGTTCTTGACCCGGTGATGCAGCTCGCCGATCAGCAGCGCCTGACGCTCCTTCGCCGCCTTCTCGCTCGAGATGTCGCGCACCTCGATGATGGTCCCGACGGATTGTGCGTCCTCGTCGCGGATCGGGCTCGCGGTGAAGGCGATCGGATAGAAGCTGCCGTCCTTGTGGACGAACACTTCCTCCCCCTGTTCCTTGTTGTTCTTAGGGAAAGCGCGGTCGATGGCGCATTCCTCGATCGGGAAGGGGCGACCGTCGGGATAGGTGTGGTGAACGACGCCGTGCAGCGGCCGCCCTCGCGTTTCCGCCAGCGTATAGCCGGTCAGCACCTCGGCCGCCGGGTTCATGTAGATGCAGTGCTGCTGTGCATCCATCACGAACACCGCGACGGAGGCATTGTCGAGCACCGCGTTCAGCCGGCGCGTCGTGTCGCGCAGGCGCTCCTCGGTGCGCTTTCGGTCGGTAATGTCGAGCACGAATTCGAAGCCGGTGCCGTCGGGCAGCAGCTTGGCGGCGAACAGCGCGCACCACCGGGAGCCGTCCTTGCGGAGATACTCCTTTTCGTAGGGCGTGGTGTGGCCCTTCTCCTTCAATTCGGCGAAAGCGCGCTCGGAATCGGGCATCCACTCGGCAGGGGTGAGACGCTGCCAGGTCAGGCGCCCCGACTCCAAATCCTCCCGGCTGTAGCCGCCCATTTGCAGGAACGCGTCGTTGGCGTCGGTGAGCAACCCGTCCATATCGAAATAGATCGCACCGACCGTCCCGATCTCCAGCGCGGTGCGGAACCTCGCCTCGCTGACCCGCAGCGCCTCCTCGGCACGCGCCCGCTCGACGGCCGCCCAGGTGCGCTCGGCCACCTCCGCCACGAGCGCGATGTCCTCCTCGCGCCAGCGACGCGGCTCGCCCGAATGCACGAACAGCAGCGCAATCAATCGGCCTGCCTTGACCAGCGGTACCGCAAGTTGGCCGCGCACGCCGAGTGCGTGGTGCGCGTCGGCCGCAGGCTTGCCGGCGGTGCGAGCGTCGGCATCGAAATCGTCGATAGCGACCAGCTGGCCGGACCGGTAGGCGGCAGCGATCTCCGGGCCGTAGCCTTCGAGATTGTGACGTCCCGCGACCGAGTCCACCCCTTCGGCCCGCCAGTCGTCCTCAATATGGAGGTGGACCCCGTCCCTCTCCATCTCCGAATAGCCGACGCGCATGGCGTCGAGGTGCCGGCCCAACAGCTCGGCAGCAGCCATCATTATCGCGCGCGGAGCGGCGATCTCGCGCAAGCGGTCGCTGAACTCGAGCAGGAAATGGGGTGAAGCCCGCGTTCTCATTCCGCCGCCAGAGCCGATTGCGCGTGCGTCTTCGAGATGGCATCCGGCCGTGCATGCGGGTAGGATCGCGGCGATGCTATGGGGGTAGCATGGTCGTCCATCTGGTCGTCCTAGGAGGAGGTCGGCGATGCGACCTTAGCAGCATAAAACCTGAGATCGAAGCAGGAAACCAGAATGCCGCCTGCTCGATTGATCAACCCGGAACGTGAACTGGAGTTCGCAACGGCGGGGGTCCGACCGCCACATCGTCCGTTGCGCCAGCTTTCGGGGCTGAGCATCGAGCATGTGCGGCTCCCTGACGAACGGTTCGAGTACAAGGTCGTGGGCAACAGCCATTATCTCGCCCTTCACGACATCGAGTTGCAGGACGGCGAGGTCGAACTCGCAGACGGCACAGGCTCTCGCCGCCGCTCCCTCGCCGACCGGCTGACCTTCGTTCCGGCCGGATGTCAGGTCGCCGGCTGGTCCGTGCCGAAGATGCGCAGGAATTATTTCACGGCGCTGTACTTCGACGCCACGACGCTGGTCGAGGAGTATCGCACCGGCTTCACGGCGAGCAGTCCGCGCCCCTTCCTCTATGCCGTCGACCTGTCGCTTCAGGTGACCCTCGAAAAGCTGGGCAGCGCCGTTACCGTCGGCGCGGGGGCCGCCTACCTGGAATCGCTGTGCCTCGTGGCGGTCGGTGAACTGCTGCAGATGCGCGCCGTGAGTTCGGGCCAGCGACTGAGCGAACCGCAGCTCGACCGTCTCCTCGAGTTTGTCGAGGCGAATCTGGGGGATGATCTCTCCGTCGAGGACCTCGCAAAGGTGCTGGGACTGAGCCGCTTCCATTTTTCGCGGATATTCAAGGCGACGACCTCGCAGACTCCCTATCAGTTTCTGTTGGAACGCAGGATCGGGCGGTCCAAGGATCTGCTGCGTTCGTCGAGCCTCTCCGTCGCGGACATCGCACGGCAATGCGGCTTCCGCAGCGTGTCGCAATTCGAGGAAGCGTTCCGACGCGCCATGGGAGCTCGACCCATCCGATACCGGGCCGACCGGAGATAGCGCGGCGAGCGTCGCCGCGTCCCCGCCCCCGAAGACGTCATTGGGGGTCTTGCTGAGCGGGGGATGCCTATGCCGAGGCAGAGGCGCTAAGCTACCGGCGCAGCAAGCGGGAGGGCGCATACCCGTCCTCCGATGCGCGGGCCGCCTCACCTTCTCGGCCCTCCGGGCCTCTGCCGGAGCTTCGATCGAGATGACGCCCCACCATCCGCACCGCCCGATCACCCGCCGCTCGATGGCGGTCGCCGCCTTCTCGACGGTCGTCGAATGGTATGATTTCACGCTCTACCTCTATCTGGTCACCGTGCTGTCGCGGGTGTTCTTCGGCGGCGGCGCGGACGCGCTCGGCTTCACGCTGGCGGGCTTCGCCATCGCCTATCTGATGCGGCCGCTCGGCGCGATCGTGTTCGGGCATATCGGCGACCGGCACGGGCGGCGGCACACGATGCTGCTGTCGATGGCGGTCATGAGCGCGGCGATGCTGGCGACGGCGCTGCTGCCGACGCAGGCGCAGGTCGGCGCCTGGGCGGGGGCGGCGCTGCTCGGCCTGCGCTGCGTCATGGCCTTCGCGGTGGGCGGCGAATATACCGGCGTCGTCGCCTATCTGCTCGAGGGCGCGCCGCCGCACCGGCGCGGGCTGATCACCTCGTCGGCGTCGGCGGCGAGCGAGGTCGGCGCGCTGCTCGCGGTCGGGATCGCGGCGATCACCGTGTCGTCGATGCCGACGCCCGATCTCGACAGCTGGGGGTGGCGCATTCCCTTCTTCGTCGGCGCGGCGATGGCGGCGCTGGTGTGGGTCGCCCGCGCCTCGATGCAGGAATCGCCCGATTTCGAGCGGCAGCGCGCGCAGGGCACGGTGCCGCGCCGGCCGCTGGCGCACAGCCTCGCCAACCATCGCGCCGCGATCGGTCGGGGGTTCGCGATCTCGGCGCTCGGCTCGATCACCTATTATGTCGGCATCACCTATGTGCCGGCGTTCCTGACCACCGCCGGTACCTTGCGCGAGAGCGATTCGCTGTGGCTGGCGACGATCGCCGCGGTGGTGGTGATCCTCGTCACGCCGCTGACCGGCGCGCTGTCCGACCGGGTCGGGCGGCGGCCGGTGCTGATCGGGCTGGCGGCGGGCGCGGCGCTGCTGCCGCTGACGCTGTTTCACCTGATGACCGGCGGCTTCGGCGCGGCGCTGCTCGGCGCGCTGGCGCTCGCCGGATTGGGCGGCGCGGTGAGCGCGGTCGGCGCCGTCGCCACCGCCGAGCAATTCCCCGGCGAGGGGCGGCTGAGCGGGCTGGCGTTCGGCGCGACCACCGCGACCGCGGTGTTCGGCGGCGTCACCCCCTGGCTGGCGCATTGGCTGATGGCGGAGACCGGCTGGGCGATGGCGCCCGGCGCGATGATCGCGGTGGTGGCGGTCTGCGTGCTGCCGGTGCTGCTGACCTTGCCCGAGACCGCGCAGGCCAGATTGCGCGTCAGCGCGCTCCGCTAGGCCGGGAGCGTGGCCGGCGTGACCGGGTATTCATGCGTCCAGTCGAGCAGCAGCCGCCGCCGCGCCAGGCGCCAGCCGTCGCCGGTGCGCACGCAGTCGTCGGCATAGCGCAAGGTCATCTCGCGGCAGAAGAAGCCGCCGTCGTCGGCCGCCAGCAGGTGGCGGGCGATGCCGTAGGTGAGCGCCGTCGCACGGTCGCCGTCGATCTCGACATTCTGGTTGAGCACCGCGTGGAAGGTCTTGAGATAGCGCGCCGCGACGATCGCCGGCGCGCCGCGCAGCGCCTCGGTGCCGGTGAAGCGGCCGTTGGGCGCCTCGATCGCGCCATCGGCGGTGAAGAGCGACGCCAGCAGATCGCCGTCGTTCTCGTCGAAGGCCTGCGCATAGCGGCAGGCGAGGCGGCGGATGTCGGCTTCGTCGCGGTCTCGGTCGGGCGGCTGACTCATCGGACGAGCCTAGGCCGGGAGCGGACGCGGCGGCAAGGCGGCGCGCTGCGGCGATTTCATCGCTGTGCGGCGCCCGCGGCATCGATATACTGCTGCATCGAAATGACGGCGGCTTTCGTAATCTCCAGACGACGATGACCAGCGCGCGATTCCTCGGACGACTGCCCGCCGCCGCGGTGCCGGCGCTGCTGCTCGCGGGCTGCGCGGTCCCCACCGCGACGCCGTCGACGGTGCGGCTCGATCCGCGCCCCGATCCGCGCATCGTCGCGCAGCTTACCGAGAGCGCGGCGGGACAGGTCAAGCGCTGCTACCGCTCGCCGAAGATCGCCAGGAGCGCGCGGCAGATCACCACGCGGCTGCGCGTCTATTATGCGCCCGACGGGCAGCTCGCGAGCGTGCCGGTGCTCGTCGCGCAGGCGGGGGTGACCGATGCCAACCGCGCGCACGCCGCGGCGATGGCCGAGGCGGCGATGCTCGCGGTGGTGCGCTGTTCGCCGCTCGACCTGCCGCGCGAGCTCTACCAGGCCGGCTGGGACGAGTTCGAGCTGACCTTCGCGCCCCGCACCTTCGCCTAGCCGCTAGTCGCGATCAGGCGCGCCGAGCGGGAAATAATGGCGATAGCGCCGCGCCTCGTCGACGGCGCGCGCGAACGACGGACGCGCCAGCAGCCGTTGCCTGTACGCGGTGACCGAAGGATAGCGGTCGTCGAGCGGATAGGCCCAGTCGGCGTAGAACAGCGACGGCGCCGCCGCGGCGTCGGCGAGGCTGAAACCGGCGTCGGTCGCCCATTCGCGCTCCGCCATCCGCGCCTCGAGCCAGGCATAGCTCTTGTCGAGCATCGCCTGCGCGTCGGGGATCGCGCGCGGATCGCGCTCGCCTTCGGGGCGCAGCGCGTTGGCGACGATCGGCTGCATCGCGTTCATGACATAATTGTCGAAGAAGCGGTCGAGCATCCGTACCTCGACCGCGGCGGCCGGGTTGGCGGGAATCAGCGCCACCGGGCCGGGGTGGTGCACCGCCAGATGCTCGATGATGCCCGTCGCCTCGAAGATCACCCGGCCGTCGTCGACGAGCATCGGGAACTTGCCGATCGGCCACAGGCCGGCGAACTCGGCAAAGGTCGCCGGGTCTGAATCGAGCAGGCGGAAGTCGTGCTCGACGCCATTCTCGTAGAAGGCGATCAGCGCCTTCTGGCAATAGGAGGAGAAAGGGTGGCCGAAGAGCTGCAGCGTCATGAAGGCTCCGAAATCCGGCGCCGCCGTTCCGAGAACCGACTCAGGCGCGGCGGCGGCGCATGGCCAGGCCGACCACGCCCAAGCCGAGCAGCGCCAGCGCCGCCGGCTCGGGGACGTCCGCCGCGTCGGCCGAGCGAAGGACGAGCGCATTGAGGTTGGTACACTGCTGTGCGCTGCACTGGGAGCTGGCGTTGGTATAGCCGCGGAAGCTCTGCATCGCCGCATCGGCGACGAAGGTGCCGATCGTGTAGATCGCCAGATTATGCGCGAAGCCGGCGGTCGAGTTGCCGACCATGTCCGCCCAATATTGCACCTGGTGGCCACAGCAGCCGCGGTTGTCGAGCGAGAAGATCTGCACCGAATATTCGCGGCCGACGGTGAGGTTGGTCAGCGTGACGTCCTGGACGCCGTCATAGGCGAAGCCGCCGACCGCGTTGTTGAAGGCGCTGTTCGAGGTCCCGTAGAACTGGGCGCAGTTGGTACCGCAAATGCCGTAGGCGCCGCTGACCTGCGCGAGGCCGTTGCCGTCGATGCTGCCGCTCTGGAACTCGACGACGCTGCTGTCGTCGAGCGTGACCGACACCGGCCCCTGGCCATTCCACGATACCGCATATTCGATGGTGCCGCCGAGGTTCAGCGCCGCATCGGCGGTGGTGATCGCCACCGGCGACTGCCAGGCGATCGGTGCAGCGGCCGACGGCGCAGCGACGAGCGCGAGCGCGCTGGCAAGAACGGCGATGAGCTTCATGTGGTATCCCCCTGAACGGGCCGCGCAAAGCAAGGCACATGCCAGTGCCGCGAATCTGGCCGATTTGCGGGCTTCTTCCGCCCGCATCGCAACGGCGGAGAGTTCTTTTTGTAAGCCGTGCCGACGTTCGCGAGGGGGCGACCCTGCGCGGCCGAACTCAGGCCAGCAGCGCCGGCGGCTCCCAGCGGCCGAACGGCAGGATCGCCGCATAGGCGGCGAGCGGCGGCGCGCCGGGAACGGTAGCGCCTTCGCGCAGCAGATAGGCATGGCGCACGATCTCGGCCTGCTGCTCGATGCCATAGGCGTCGAACGGCTTGCCCGGCGTGAGCGGCAGGTAGCGATAGGTCGAGAAGGGGTGGCGCCGCAGCAGCAGGTTGATCCCGCGCTGGCGCTGCCAGACATGCACCAGCTCGTGGACGACGAAGGCGCGCATCGGCAGCGGCGCGTCGGCGAAATCCTCGCGCCAGGCGGCGCTCTCGGGATGGAACCAGATATGGCCATCGGGCGCCATCACCACGCGGCGCGGCTGCAGAAACCACCATTTGGCGTGGCGGAAGGTGACGGCCGCGGGATCGAGCGAGTCGCCGAAGACCGAGGCGATCAGCGCGCGTTCGCCGGGGGTAACGCTTCTGATCTTAGTGGCCGGCGTGCGGATCATCCTTCGCAGCATCGGTAGCCGAACGTGCGATCGCCGTCACCGGCACCGCGCCCGCCTTTTCGAAGGTCAGGACGAGTCGCACGTCGTCGCCGGGTCGCACGCTCGCGGGAAGGCCGAAGATCATCAGATGCTTGCCGCCCGGCGCGAAGGCGATCCGCCGGCCGGCTGGGACGTCGACCGTCTTCATCGGCGTCATCCGCATCCGGCCATTGGCCAGGATCGTCTCGTGCATCTCGACTCGCGCCACCGAACTCGCGACGCCGAGCAGCCGGTCGGGCTGCGCGCCGCCGCTGAGCGTGAAATAGCCGGCGGCGGGGCGGCCGGGGACGACGCCGAGACGGATGACGGCGTCGCTGACGGCGAGCTGCGCCGGCGCCGAATGCGCCAGGCGGCCGCTGACCAGCGCGACGGCGAGCAGCAATATGGCGATCGCCACGGCCACGACGCCGATATTCCTGGCCTTGCTCACGCGCGCTCCCTTCGCTGGGGTCCCGATGCGGCAGGTCTAGCGAGCGCCGGCGGCGCCTCCGATGCGGCGTGCTGACGCCTGTGGCGCAACTGCAACGATCAAGCCGGCGACCGGTCCTGTGACATGCTGCCCTTGCGGCGCCCGAATGGCTTTCTTACATCCTCGCCAGCCGCACAGCGGATGGGCTTCAGCAAGACGTTCGCTGCGCAGAAGTCGTTGAAACGATTCTTATTAGGTTACGAAGAGGATAGCATGGCAAAGGTCATCGGCATCGACCTCGGCACCACCAACTCGTGCGTCGCCGTGATGGAAGGCAGCACCCCCAAGGTCATCGAGAACGCGGAGGGTGCGCGCACCACGCCGTCGATGGTGGCGTTCACCAAGGACGGCGAGCGCCTCGTCGGCCAGCCGGCCAAGCGCCAGGCGGTGACCAATCCGGAGAATACGGTGTTCGCGGTCAAGCGCCTGATCGGGCGCCGTTTCGACGACCCGCTGACCCAGAAGGACATGGGCCTCGTCCCCTACAAGATCGTCAAGGGCGGCAACGGCGACGCCTGGGTCGAGGCCGGCGGCGACTCCTATTCGCCCTCGCAGATCTCGGCGTTCATCCTGCAGAAGATGAAGGAAACCGCCGAGGCCTATCTCGGCGAGACCGTCACGCAGGCGGTGATCACCGTGCCCGCCTATTTCAACGACGCGCAGCGCCAGGCGACCAAGGACGCCGGCAAGATCGCCGGCCTCGAGGTGCTCCGCATCATCAACGAGCCGACGGCGGCGGCGCTCGCCTACGGCCTCGACAAGAAGGCCGGCAGCACGATCGCGGTCTATGACCTCGGCGGCGGCACCTTCGACGTGTCGATCCTCGAGCTCGGCGACGGCGTGTTCGAGGTGAAGTCGACCTCGGGCGATACCTTCCTCGGCGGCGAGGATTTCGACGCCAAGGTCGTCGAATTCCTGGCCGAGGACTTCCGCAAGGCCGAAGGCATCGACCTCAGGAAGGACCGCCTCGCGCTGCAGCGGCTCAAGGAAGCCGCCGAGAAGGCGAAGATCGAGCTGTCGTCGTCGGCGTCGACCGAGGTCAACCTGCCGTTCATCACCGCCGACGCGACGGGGCCGAAGCACCTCGTCAAGACGATCAGCCGCGCCGATCTCGAGAAGCTGGTCATCGACCTCATCGAGCGCACCCGCAAGCCGTGCATCGACGCGATGAACGAGGCGGGCACCAAGGCCGACCAGATCGACGAGGTCATCCTCGTCGGCGGCATGAGCCGCATGCCGCGCGTCCGCCAGTTCGTGAAGGAAATCTTCGGCGGCAAGGAGCCGAACACCAGCGTCAACCCCGACGAGGTGGTGGCGATGGGTGCGGCGATCCAGGGCGGCGTGCTCCAGGGCGACGTCAAGGACGTGCTGCTGCTCGACGTGACGCCGCTGTCGCTCGGCATCGAGACGCTGGGCGGCGTGTTCACGCGGATGATCGATCGCAACACCACGATCCCGACCAAGAAGAGCCAGGTCTATTCGACCGCCGACGACAACCAGAACGCGGTCACCATCCGGGTCTTCCAGGGCGAGCGCGAGATGGCGGCCGACAACAAGATGCTCGGCCAGTTCGACCTGCTCGGCATCCCGCCGGCGCCGCGCGGCGTGCCGCAGATCGAGGTCACCTTCGACATCGACGCCAACGGCATCGTCAACGTCTCGGCGAAGGACAAGGGCACCGGCAAGGAGCAGCAGATCCGCATCCAGGCGTCGGGCGGCCTGTCCGACGCCGACATCGAGAAGATGGTCAAGGACGCCGAGGCGTTCGCCGGCGAGGATAAGAAGCGCCGCGAAGTCGCCGAGGCGCGCAACCAGGCCGACAGCCTCGTCCATTCGACCGAGCGCCAGCTCGCCGAGCATGGCGACAAGATCTCGGGCGACCTGAAGAACGAGATCGAGGCAGCGGTCGGCGAGCTCAAGGGCGTGCTCGACAGCGGCGACGTCGCGCAGCTGCAGGCCAAGACGCAGGCGCTCGGCATGGTGGCGATGAAGCTCGGCGAGGAGATCTACAAGGCCGAGCAGGCGTCGGCGACCGGCGGCGAGGCCGCGGGCGCGACCGACGGCGCCCCGACGGGCACCGCCAACGACGACGTGGTCGACGCCGAATTCTCGGAAGTCGACGAGAACGACAAGAAGTAAGCCGATGGGCGCGGCCGTCGTGATTCGAGGGCCGCGCCTTCTTCTGTTGACGGGCGTACCGGGGGCCGGCGCATGATCGAGGCGGATTATTACGAGCTGCTGGGCGTCCAGAAGGGCGCCGACGACCGGACGATCAAGACCGCCTATCGCAGCCTGGCGATGAAATTCCATCCCGACCGCAACCCCGGCTGCGGCGAGTCGGAGGCCAAGTTCAAGGCGATCAACGAGGCCTATGACTGCCTGAAGGACCCGCAGAAGCGCGCCGCCTACGACCGTTACGGCAAGGCGGCGTTCCAGAACGGCGGCGCCGGCGGCCCCGGGCCGGGCGACTTCGGCGCCTTCTCCGACATCTTCGACAATATCTTCGGCGAGTTCACCGGCCGCGGCCGCGGCCAGCAGCAGCGCTCGGCGGCGATGCGCGGCGCCGACCTGCGCTACGATCTCGAGCTGAGCCTCGAGGAAGCCTTCACCGGCAAGACCGCGGACCTCGAGATCGACGTGTCGTCCGGCTGCGAGAAATGCGCCGGCACCGGCGCCGAGCCCGGTGCGCAGGTGCAGACCTGCGGCACCTGCCACGGCGCCGGCCAGGTGCGCATGCAGCAGGGCTTCTTCGTCGTCGAACGCACCTGCCCGGCCTGCCGCGGCGTCGGCCAGATCATCGCCGACCCGTGCGAGCCCTGCCTCGGCACCGGCCGCGTGGAGCGGCGCAAGACGCTTCAGGTCAAGGTGCCGGCGGGCGTCGACGAGGGCACGCGCATCCGCGTGTCGGGCGAGGGCGAGGCGGGCTTCCGCAACGGCCCCGCCGGCGACCTCTACATCTTCGTCCACCTGCGCGCGCACGAGCTGTTCAAGCGCGACGGCACGACGCTCTACGCGCAGGCGCCGATCTCGATCACCACCGCCGCGCTCGGCGGCGAGATCGACGTGCCCTGCCTCGACCGCAAGGGCTGCACGATCAAGATTCCGGCCGGCACGCAGTCGGGCAAGCAGTTCCGCGTCCGCGGCAAGGGCATGCCGGCGCTCAACCACGGCGGCCACGGCGACCTCGTCGTCCAGATCGAGGTCGAGACCCCGGTGCGGCTGTCGGCGCGCCAGCGCGAACTGCTCGAGGAATTCCAGCATCTGGAAGGCAGCGAGAACAACTGCCCCAAGTCGCGCGGCTTCTTCACCAAGCTCAAGAACGCCTGGGACGAGCTGACCGAGTAGAAGGTCTTCCCCTCGCCCGCTTGCGGGAGAGGGAGGGGCCCAGCGAAGCTGGGAGGGTGAGGGTGTCTGCCGGACGGTAGCTCGCTTCGGCGGTGCATGTTCCTCTCCCCACCCTTGCCCCTCCCGCCCCGACCGCCGATAAGCCGCTGATGGCGCTCGACCGAAAGCTCGACGAATGGCAGGCCGCCGGCCTGATCGACGCCGGTACCGCCGAGGCGATCCGCGCGCACGAGGCGGCGGCGTCGCGGCCGATCGCGCTGTGGGCGACGGTCGGCATCGGGCTGTTCGCGCTGGCGCTCGGCCTCATCCTCGTCGTCGCCGCCGGCTGGGACATGATCCCCGCCGGCGTCAAGCTCGGCGTCCATCTGGCGATGACCGCCGCTGCCGCCGCGGCGGTCTGGCAGGCGCAGCGGCAGGGGCGGCTGTGGCTGAGCGAGGCGGCGCTGTTCCTGCTCGCCGCGCTGGTGCTCGCCGGCATCGCGCTGCAGGGGCAGATCTATCAAGTGACGTCGCCGGTGTGGGAGGCGCTCGCCTGGTGGGCGCTGTTCGTCAGTCCGGCGATACTGATCGCCGGCCGTACCCGCCTTACCGCTTATGGCTGGGCGGGGCTGCTCGCGGTGCTGGCGCTGGCCTTTGCCGCCGACAGCGGCCTGTCGAACCAGATGCTGGCGATCGCCGCCGACAATCTGCCCGCCGCGCTGCCGCCGGCGCTGGTCCTCGCCTCGCTGCGGTTCGGCAGCGCCGCCTTCGCCGGCGGCGTGCGCGAGGCCGGCATGGCGCTGCTGCTCGGCGGCGCGAGCCTGGCGCATTTCGCCTGGGCGGTCGAGGTGTCGCCGACCGACGCCGGCTCGCTGGCGATCCGGCTGCCGCTGGCGCTGCTGGTGACGGCGGCGGCGGTGGCGCTGGCCGGGCGGCTGGGGCGCGGACCGGCGCGCGTTGTGCGCACCGCGCTGGCCGCCGCGGCGCTGGCGACGCTGCTCGCCGCCGCCATCCCGCATGGCGACACGCTCGCCGCCCGGCTGTTCGGCGCCTTCGCCTTCTTCGCGATGTGGGGCGCGGTCGCCAAGGCGGCGCACGACGGCGGCTGGCGCGTGCTGTTCGGCATTGCCATCGGCATGATCGCGGTGCGGCTGTTCATCGTCTACGTCGAGCTGTTCGGCGGGCTCGCCTATACCGGCATCGGGCTGATCGTCGGCGGCTTGCTGCTCATCGGCCTGACCTGGGTCTGGGCGAAGATCATGCGGCGTCAGAAGGCCGCGTCGTGAAGCGCGCGCTCCTCGCCGCGGCGCTGCTGCTGCCGCTCGCCGGTCTCGCCGCCGGCGTCGCGCTGCAGGAGACCGGCGCGCGGGGCGCCAGCACATGGCGCATCCCGGTTGCCGGCTACGACCCGCGCGACCCGCTGCGCGGCCGCTTCGTCACCTTCCGCTATCAGTGGCGCGTGTCGGGCCCGGCGCATCTCTGCCGCGACGCCGGCTGCGACCTGTGCCTCGAGGACGAAGGCCGGCACGTGCGCGTGCTGCCGAAAGGCGACAGCTGCCCGGCGCGGATCGACCCCGTCGCCAGCCGCATCGCGCTCACCTATGCGCCCGAATTCGGCGCCGACGGCCAGCCGCTGCTCGCGATGAGCCGGATCTTCGTCTCGGAGGCGCGCGCGCCGCGGCTCGAGGCGCAGCTGCGCGCCGGGCCGATGCAGATGCGCGCGCGGTTGACGCGCGACGGGCGGCTCATCAACGATCGCCTCGAACCCATGGGGAGGGACCAGCCATGAAGAAGCTCATCGCGCTGCTGTTGTGCGCCGGCGCGCCGGCGGCGGCGCAGCAGGATTTCTCGACCGTCGAGATCAGGACCGAGCAGGTCGTGCCCGGCGTCCATGTGCTGTTCGGCGCCGGCGGCAATATCGGCGTGTCGACCGGCCCCGACGGCACGTTCATCATCGACGATCAATATGCGCCGCTGACGCCGAAGATCCAGGCCGCGCTGGCGACGCTGTCCGATACGCCGGTGCGCTTCGTGCTCAACACGCACTGGCACGGCGATCACACCGGCGGGAACGAGAATCTCGGCAAGGCGGGCGCGCTGATCGTCGCGCACGACAACGTCCGGGTGCGGATGTCGTCGGAGCAGTTCATCGCCTCGATGCAGCGCAAGGTGCCGGCGTCGCCCGCGGCGGCACTGCCGGTCGTCACCTTCGACAGCCGCACCAGCTTCCACATCAACGGCGACACGATCCGCGCCGTCCATGTCGGCCACGCCCATACCGACGGCGACAGCCTGGTGCAGTTCACCACGGCCAACGTCATCCACATGGGCGATACCTATTTCTCGGCCGGCTATCCCTATGTCGACCTGTCGTCGGGCGGCAGCTTCGACGGGCTGCTGGTAACGCTCGCGCGGGCGATCGAGATGGGCGACGACGCGACGCGCTACATCCCCGGCCACGGCCCGGTGACCGGCAAGGCCGAGCTCGCCGCCTATCGCGCGATGATCGCCGACATCGTCGGCAGGGTGCGCGCCGGCATCGCGGCCAAGCAGAGCGTCGAGCAGATCGTCGCGGCCAGGCCGACGGCGGCCCATGACGCCAAATGGGGTTCCGGCTTCATCAAGCCCGATGTGCTGGTGCGGACGATCCACACCAGCCTGACCAGCCGGGCCGCGGCGGCGCACAAGCATTAGCCGAAGGCCCATTGCGCCATCGTGCGGCCGGGCAGGAAGCTGAAGCCGCCGGCGATGAGCATCGCGCCGACGAACAGCCGCAGCAGGTGCGCGCGGTGCGCGGCGATGTCGCCGCGGCGCGCGGTGGCGATGACCTTGGGGATGCCGACCAGCGTCAGCACCGAGAACAGGTGGATGAAGCTGAAGGCGCCGTCGCCGACGTTGCGGATGAACAGCGTCGAGACGGCGGTGACGCCCATCAGCAGCAGCCAGGTCTTGCCGAGCGCCCGATGCCGGGCGCCGCCCTTGCGCGTCAGGAAGATGTAGAGCCCCAGCGGCAGCGCGGGAACGACGGTGGCGAGATGGATCGTCAGCGCGACGTCGCGCACCCACGGCGTCGCCGGGGCGAGGCCGAGCGCGGCGCGGCCCGCCGCGTAGAGCACGAGCAGGGAGAGCCCGCCCCCGGCCAGCATCAGTGCAGTGCGCGCCGCGGGCGACAGGTCGAACGCGGTCGGGGCGGGGAGCGTGGGGGCGGTGGTCATGATGGATCCCTCGATGGCCTGAGTGGCTGACATCGGGAGCGTGGCGCAGCGCCGTTCGCCGGCAAGCGCGGCTTCGTTACGGCGACGCCGGCTTCGCGAAACGTGCGTCGCGCCCGTCGTTTTCCCGTTCACGAAGCGCGAGTGGGCACGATAGACTGCGGCGATGAGAACGCATGTGCCGACGCTGCGCGGGCTGGTCATCGAGATCGCGGTGATGGTCGCCGTGGGCGCAACGCTCGCAATCATCGGCCCCTTCGGCAGCTTTGCCGACGGCTCGTTCGCCCACCGGCTGGCCTATTGGATGCCGGCAGCGTTCGGCGGCTATCTGATCGTGCGCCCCTTCGTCATCGTCGCGGCGATTGCCGCGGATGCGCTGCACCTGCCCCGCGGGCCGGCGCTGGCCGCGGGGGTGTTCGTCGGCGCGCTGCCGATGAGCTTCTTCATCCTGTGGCTGAACGGCAATGAATTCGGCCGCCTGCCCACCGCCGACGGCTGGTTTCAGCTCTATCTGCAGATCGCCGCGATCGGCGCGATCGTCACGCTGCTGTTCTCCCTGCTCGAGCGCCGCGCCGCCGCGGGGCCGATCGCGCCGCCGGTCGATGCTGCGGCCGCCACGCCGCCCCCGCCCCCGACTCCGCCGGCCGCCGAACCCGGCGAGCGCTTCTTTGCGCGGCTGCCGCCCCATCTCGGGCGGGAGATGATCGCGCTCGAGATGGAGGATCATTATCTGCGCGTCCACACCGCCGCCGGCAGCGCGCTGATCCTGCTGCGGCTGCGCGACGCCATCGCCGAGCTGGCCGGCGTCGACGGGCGGCAGGTGCACCGGAGCTGGTGGGTGGCGCGCGCGGCGGTCGAATCGAGCGAGGCCGATGGGCGGAACCTCCGCCTCAGGCTGCGGAACGGCCTCGCCGCCCCGGTCGCGCGCAACGCCGTGCCGACGCTCCGCGACGCCGGCTGGCTTTCCTAGATCCGCTTCGACGCGGCAATCGCCAGCCGGCAGGCGGCGCGCACGCCGAACGACAGCAGCGGATAGAGCGGCGCCTTCTCCGCCTCATGTTCGAGCGCGGTGTCGCGGTGCTCGAGTTCCTCGGCCTGGAAATCGGCGACATGCGCCGCGAGCTCGGGGTCGCCGCCCCCGGCGAGCGCGGCGCGCTGCTCGCTGTAGTGGCGGTGGATCTCGGTCTCGACCGCGACGGTGCAGGCCATCGCGGCGCGCGGGCCGATCAGCGCGGTGGCGGCGCCGAGCGCGAAGCCGGCGACATGCCAGATCGGCTGCAGCGCGGTCGGCCGCACGCGGCGTTCGGCGACGAGCCGGTTGAAGACGTCGAGGTGGCGCTGTTCCTGTTCGGCCATCCGCGCGATCTCGCGCGCGAAGGGATGGCGGTTGCCGAGCACCGCGAGCTGGCCGGCATAGATGCGCGTCGCGCCATATTCGCCCGCCTGGTCGACGCGGATCATCGCGTCGCTGTCGGCCGCGGCGTCGCCCGGCATGTGTGCCGGACGGGTCAGCGGCGGGTGGCCAGCCATAGCACGCCTCCTGCGATCAGCGCCGAAAGCAGCGCATTCCAGCCAGCGAGCGACAGGCCGAACAGTTCCCAGGGAATCGCATCGCAGCGAACGACCGGCGCGGTCAGCATGCCGGCGAAGATGTCGCCGCCCGCCGCCGGGGCGGCGGTGCAGGCGGTCGGTCCCTGCCACCAGCGCTGCTCGACGCCGGCATGGAACAGCCCGATCGCTGCGGCGACGAGGATGGCGAGCCCGGCGAGCCACACGACGCCGCGACGCTGCGGGTGCCGGCGCAGCAGCAGCGCGACGAGGCCGAGCGCGATCGCCGCGAGATGCGGCCAGCGCTGCCAGTAGCACATCTCGCAGGGCGCCAGCCCGCCCCAATATTGGAAGGCGAGCGCGCCGCCGAGCAGCCCCGAGGGGCCGAGCAGCGCCAGCGCGTTGGCGGCGCCGAGGGGTCGCGACATCGAAGTCATGCGACGCGCCATATCATGATCGCGGGCGCTGCGCATATGGCAGCAGCGCGAGCAGCTTGACGTCGATCGCGCAGCCGTCGGCGCGCCGCGCGGCGACGAACGCGGGCAGCTCGGCGAGTTTGACGACGTGCGTGACGATCTCCTCGTGGCCGACGCCGCCGCCGTCGCCGACGCGCGTCAGGCCGGTGGCGCGGAACAGCCGGAAGGTCTCGCCGACCATGCCGGGCGACGAGGCGAACTCGCCGAGCTCCTCCCAGTGGCGCGCTGCGAAGCCGGTCTCTTCCTCGAGCTCGCGCTCGGCCGACACCGCCGCCGCCTCGCCCGCGCTCTCGTCGCCGACGAGGCCGGCCGGAAGCTCGAGGCAGCGCCGCCCGAGCGGCACGCGCGGCTGCTCGACGAGCACCACCTCGTCGTCGTCGGTCAGCGCCAGGATCACCGCCGCCGTGATGCCGCGCGCGCGCTTTACATATTCCCAGCGGCCCTCGACGATCGCCTGGATATATCGGCCCGACCAGACGGCCTTCGCCTCCGTCATCGCCGCCCCTCGCACCACAAGAGGGGGGAATCAAATCCTCCCCGGCACGGGGAGGGGGACCGCCGCAGGCGGTGGAGGGGGCGCCGGCGCCGAGACCCCTCCACCCTGCTGCGCCGGGTCCCCCTCCCCGAGCCGGGGAGGATATCGCGTCCTCGAACCATCACGGTCCCCAGCGCCGGCGCAGGAACAGCAGCGCGCCGCCGGCGAGCACCGAGATCAGCGACAGCGCGCTGATCACCGCCAGCCACGGCGTGTTGAAGTTGGTGCGGCCGCCATAGTCCATGATGTGCAGCCCCCACATCAGATCGTAGAGCCGCCAGCGGTCGGTGCGGCGTGCCAGCACCTCGCCCGTCTCGGCGCTGACGTAGAAGATCGTGCCGCCGGTCGAGATCACCGCATTGTGGAAGCGCACCGCCCAGGCGGGCTCGTCGCGGCGGAAGTCGAGCGGGATCGCCTTGGGATCGACGCGCGTCGCCTCCGCCATCGGCTCGCCGCCGGCATAGACCGCGCGCGCCGCCATCTCGGCGGCGGTGCCGGTCAGCGGGCTCAGCCGCTTGCCCGAGACCGCGTCGACGAGCGCGGCGCGGCCGTCGGCATAGTGGATCTCGTAGGTCGGGCGGCCGAGCCAGGTCTTGAGCAGCATGCGCTCGACCGGCTGCTTTTCGCGCGCCGCGATCGTGCCGGGCAGCTGGACCGCGGTGCTGCGCAGGTCGATCGTCTCGGGCTTCCGGGCCAGATGCTCGCCGCGCACCGTTTCGATCGGCGACAACGCCATGAACAGCCCGGTGGCGACCCAGATGACGATCTGCAGGCCGACGATCCAGCTCAGCCAGATGTGGAAACGGTAAAACAGCCGGCGCTTCGCCATGTCAGGCGGTCCGCGGGCGCGAGATCAGCGCGAAGATCACGCCGCCGAGCGCGCCGGCGAGGCCGAGCGACAGCAATCCCGCCCAGCTGCGCGCGCTGCCGATCGGCGTGATCTCGAACGACCAGTGCATCAGCCAGAGCGCGGTGAGCAGCGCCGCGCCGCCCCCCAGCCCGTAGGCAAGCGGCCGCGGCCAGGGCAGGAAGCGGCGCACCAGCCCGGCGACGAGAAAGCCGACCAGGAGCGCCAGCGCGATGACGGCGCCGAACGCCGGCCCGAGCCCGGCGAGATCGCCGCGCGCCAGCGCCCAGGCATCGGCGGCGGAGATCACCGCGCCGAGTGCGCGCAGGCCGTGAAGCGTGAAATGCGTGTGCACCAGGCTCGCCGCGACCAGCGTCGCCAGTACCGCCGCGACATAGCCGCCGATGATCCGTCCCTTGCCCATTCGCCTCTCCCGCCTCGCGCCTCCGCTTTACAGCCGGACCGGCGTCACGCGATAGTGCCGCGAAACGAGGGGGGAGGCGAGGGTGATCAAGCGCATTCTGGCGGCTGCGACGATGCTGCCGCTGCCGATGGCGGCGGCGGCCCAGCCCGCGCCGCCGGCCGCGCCGCCGGCGCACCGCATCGCCACGATCGCGACCGGCCTCGACCATCCGTGGAGCGTCGCCTTCCTGCCCGACGGCCGCGTGCTGGTGACCGAGCGGGCGGGACGGCTGCGCGTCATCGCCGACGGCAAGCTGCAGGCGGCGGCGATCGCCGGCGTACCCGCCGTCTACGCGCACAGCCAGGGCGGGCTGTTCGACGTGCTGCCGCACCCCGACTTCGCGACCAACCGGCTGCTGTTCCTGTCCTACGCCGCCGGCACCCCGGGCGCCAACGCGACGCGCATCGCCCGCGCCCGGCTCGACGGCGAGCGGCTCACCGGCCTCAAGGTGATCTTCGAGGTGGCGCCGACGAAGGACACGCCGGTCCATTATGGCGGGCGGATGGCGTGGCTTCGCGACGGCAGCCTGGCGATGACCACCGGCGACGGCTTCGACTATCGCGAGGACGCGCAGCGCAAGGGCACGCTGCTCGGCAAGATCATCCGCATCCGCCCCGACGGGTCGATCCCGGCGGACAATCCGTTGGTCGGCGAGCGGGGCGCGCGGCCCGAGATCTGGAGTCTCGGCCACCGCAACCCGCAGGGCCTGGCGCTCGACCCGGCGACCGGCGCGCTGTGGTCGCACGAACATGGCCCGCGCGGCGGCGACGAGGTCAACCTCATCCGCCGCGGCGCCAATTACGGCTGGCCGATCGCCACGCACGGCCGCGACTATTCGGGCGCGGGCATCAGCCCGTTCAAGAGCTACAAGGGCATGGTCGACGCGCAGCTCGTCTGGACGCCGTCGATCGCGCCGTCGGGGCTCGCCGTCTATCGCGGTGCGATGTTCCCCGAATGGAACGGCGACCTGATCGTCGGCGCGCTGGCGCATCAGCAGGTCCGGCGAGTCGATATCGCGGGTGGCAAGGTGGCGGGACAGGCGCGGCTGTTCCCCGAGCTGACCGCGCGCATCCGCGACGTGCGCGTGGCGCCCGACGGCGCGATCTGGCTGACGGTCGACGACGACAAGGGGCGGGTGCTGCGGGTGACGCGGAAGTAGCGGCAGCGGCGCGACAAAAATACAACAAGAGAGAGGCGGGGCGGGGATGAAGCGCCGGAAGAAGATCGCGTTGGGGCTGCTGGCGCTGATCGTCGTCATTCTCGTCGGCCTCGCCACCTGGGAGCGCGCCCTCGCCGAACCACCGGCGCCCGACG
The DNA here is from genome assembly GCA_030147805.1 of Sphingomonadaceae bacterium. Classification (GTDB taxonomy): domain Bacteria; phylum Pseudomonadota; class Alphaproteobacteria; order Sphingomonadales; family Sphingomonadaceae; genus Sphingoaurantiacus. The sequence goes on along the minus strand of JASBUR010000032.1, from coordinate 12,697 downwards.
CCGCCCGCCGCTACGACGTGCGCATCGTCCGCGACAGCTGGGGCGTGCCGCACATCTTCGGCAAGACCGACGCCGACGTCGCCTATGGCATCGGCTATGCGCACGCCGAGGATGATTTCGCGACCTTGCAGGAGGTGTTCGCCGCGGTACGCGGCCGCGGCGGCGCGCTGGTCGGCGAGGAGGGCGCCAAGATCGACTTCGCGCTCGAGCTGACCGATGCGCGCGCGGTCGCGAAGCGGCAGATGCCGAAGCTTGCGCCCGATACCCGCGCGCTGCTCGTCGGCTATGCCGCCGGGTTCAACCGCTATGCCGAGAAGCACCCCGAGGAGGTAAAGCTCGCCCGGCTGTTCCCGATGACCGCCGAGGACGTCGTCGCCGGCTTCGCGCTGCGCGCGCCCTTCTTCTACGGGCTCGACAACGTCATCGGCGCGCTGGTCGAGGGGCGGCTGCCCGACCGCGATGCGCCCGACGTCGGCGAGCGCGGCTCGACCGCCTTCGCCGGCGCGCGGTCGCGCTCGGCCGACGGCGCGACGCGGCTGGTCATCAACTCGCACCAGCCCTGGGAGGGCGGCGTCGCCTGGTACGAACTCGTCGTGCACAGCGAGCAGGGCTGGGACTTCGCCGGCGCCAATTTTCCCGGCGCGCCCTATCCGCTGCTCGGCCACAACAAGACGCTCGGCTGGGGCAATACCGTCAACCGGCCCGACCTCGTCGACGTCTACAAGCTGGTGCTGTCGGACGACGGCAACAGCTACCGGTTCGACGGCAAATGGGTGCCGCTGCAGCGCCGCCGCGTCTGGCTGGGCGTCAAGATGGGGCCGTTCACCTTGCCGGTGCCGCGCACGCTCCATCGCTCGGTACACGGCCCGGTGATCGTCAACGACCGCGGCGCCTTCGCCATCCGCTACGCCGGGATCGGCGACGCCTCGAACGTCGAGCAATATTACCGGCTCAACAAGGCGAAGAACCTCGACGAGTGGCGCGCGGTCATGCGCCGCCAGGGCGTCGCCTCGACCAATTTCGTCTACGCCGATGCCGACGGCAATATCGCGATGTTCTACAATGCGCGCTTCCCGAAGCGCCGCGCCGGCTTCGACTGGCAGGGCGTGCTGCCGGGCGACACGTCGGCGGCGCTGTGGACAGCCTATGAGCCGTTCGACGCCGGGCCGCACCTCGTCAACCCGGCGCCGGGCTATGTCGCCAACGCCAACAACACGCCCTTCGTCGCCACCTCGCCCACCGCCGACCTGAAGCGCGAGGCCTATCCGCCGCGGTTCGGCATCGAGCACAACATGACCAACCGCGCGGTGCGGATGATCGAGCTGTTCGAGGCCGACGGCGCGATCAGCCGCGACGAGCTCGAGGCGATCAAGATGGACAAGGGCTACAGCCGCGACTCCTGGGTCGGGCCGTGGATGGCGTCGCTGCTCGCGGTGAAGGGCCCGCAATTCGCCGACGTGCAGGCGCTGCTGCGGACGTGGGACTGGACCCTCGACGGGCGCGGCGAGGCGGACAGCCTCGCCGCGCTCGCCGTCGCCGCCGGCGCGCGCACCGCCTACCGGATGCAGGCGATGCCCGACCCGGCCGAGAAGCTCGCCGACATCGTCGACTTCGTCAGCCGGCACCACGGCCGGCTCGATCCGCCGCTGTCGGCGCTGCTGCGCGTCGAGCGCGGCGATCTCAGCCTGCCCGTCGCCGGCGGCCCCGACGCGCTGCGCGCCATCTACTGGCACCGCGACGACGAAACCGGCCGGCTCGCCGGCTATACCGGCGACAGCTACATCATGAACGTCGAATGGCTCGCCGGCGGCCGGCTCGCGTCGCGCAGCATCCACCAGTTCGGCGCGGCGAGCACGCGGCCGCAGTCGAAACATTATGCCGATCAGGTGCCGCTGTTCGTGCGCCAGCAATATAAGCCGGTATGGTTCGAAGCGGACGACTTGCGGCCGCACGTCGCAAGCGAATACCGTCCGTAGCGGCGGCGGGTGCCATCTGGCATGAAGGCGGCTGCGAGATCAGGGAGTTTGCGAATGGCACGAACGTGGCTGGCGATTCTGGTGGCGGGGACGATGCTGGCGAGCGGCAGCGCCGCGATCGCCGCGAAGAAGGACAAGCGCGCCGTTGCCACCGCCGGCCCGAGCCCCGAACTCGTCGCCTCGGTCGACATTCCCTACGAGCAGTTCACGCTGGCGAACGGCCTGCGCGTCGTCGTCCACACCGACCGCAAGGTGCCGATCGTCGCCACCTCGCTCTGGTATCATGTCGGCTCGAAGGACGAGCCCGAGGGCAAGACCGGCTTCGCGCATCTGTTCGAGCATTTCATGTTCGAGGGCTCGGAGCATGTGAAGGACTACGACAAGCCATTGGAGGATGCCGGCGCCACCGGCATGAACGGCTCGACCTGGTTCGACCGTACCAACTATGTCCAGACGGTGCCGACCGGCGCGCTCGACCTCGTGCTGTTCCTCGAATCGGACCGCATGGGGCATCTGCTCGGCACGCTCAACAAGGAGAGCCTCGACCAGCAGCGCGGCGTCGTCCAGAACGAGAAGCGCCAGGGCGACAACGAGCCCTATGGCATGGTCGAATATGAGCTGCTGAAGGCGCTGTTTCCCGAAGGCCATGGCTATCGCCACTCGACGATCGGTTCGATGGCGGATCTGACCGCCGCCAGCCTCGACGACGTCAAGGAATGGTTCAAGACCTGGAACACGCCCAACAACGCCGTGCTGGTGCTCGCCGGCGACATCGACGTCGCGACGGCAAAGCCGCTGGTCGAGAAATATTTCGGCGACATTCCGGCCGGCCCGCCGGTCAACCGGATGAAGGCCAACGTCCCCGAGCATGAGAATGTCCGGCGGCAGATCATGCAGGACCGCGTCGCGCAGGCGCGCATCTACCGCGTCTGGGCGGTGCCGGGGCGGACCGACGCGGTCACCCCGTCGCTCGACGTCGCCGCGGCGATCCTCGCCGGCGGCAACAGCTCGCGCTTCTACAACGATCTCGTTCGCGACAAGAAGCTGGCGACGGGCGTGCGCGGCTATGTCCAGGCGCATGAATCGGCGAGCTTCTTCCAGCTCGAGGCCGACGTCGCGCCGGGCGTCGACCCCAAGCTGGTCGATGCGCGCGTCGACGCGCTGGTCGACCAGTTCCTCGCCGAGGGCCCGACCGCCGACGAGGTGGCGCGCGTCGCGACGCGCGCGGTGTCGGGGACGATCCGCGGCCTCGAGCAGGTCGGCGGCTTCGGCGGCAAGGCGGCGACGCTCGCCGAAGGCGCGCTCTACGCCGGCGATCCCGGCTTCTACAAGGTCGAGCTGGGGCGCTATGCCGCCGCCACGCCGGCGGGCGTGCTCGCCGCGTCGCGCCGCTGGATCAACGACGGCGCCTATGCGCTGACGGTGCTGCCCTATGGATCGCCGCAGGCTGCGGCGACGGGCGCCGACCGGTCGAAGCTGCCGGTGGTGACCGCGGGCAAGGATCTCGACTTCCCCGAGGTCGAGCGCGCGCAATTGTCGAACGGCATCCCGGTGGTGTTCGCGCGCCGCGCGACGGTGCCGGTGGTCAATCTGTCGGTCAGCTTCGACGCCGGCATCGCCGCCGACAGCCGCGCTAAGCCCGGCGTCGGCAACCTCACCATGTCGCTGCTCGACGAGGGTACCGCCAAGCGCAGCGCGCTCGAGATCGCCGAGGAAGCCGAGCGGCTGGGCGCCTCGATCGGCATGGGCAGCGACGTCGACAGTTCGCGCGTCGCGATGTCGGCGTTGAAGGCCAACCTTGCGCCGTCGATCGATCTGTGGGCCGACATCGTCCGCAACCCGGCCTTCCAGCCGGCCGAGATCGAGCGGCTGCGCGGCATCACGCTGGCGCGGATCGACAACGAGCTCGACCAGCCGCAGGCGCTGGCGCTGCGCGTGCTGCCGCCGCTGCTCTACGGCACCGGCCATCCCTATGGCGTGCCGCTGACCGGATCGGGCACCCCAGAGGGCGTGCGCGCCGCGACGCGCGACGACCTCGCCGCCTATCACGCCACCTGGCTGCGCCCCGACAATGCGACGATCTTCGTCGTCGGCGACACCAGCCTTGCCGAGGTGACGCCGCTGCTCGAAGAAGCGTTCGGCGACTGGCGCGCGCCGGCGTCGCCCAAGGGCAGCAAGCGCTTCACCACCGCCGCCGCCCCGCCAGCGAGCCGTATCGTGCTCATCGACCGCCCGGGTTCGCCGCAGTCGTTCATCCTCGGCGGCGCGCCGCTGCCGGTGACGGGCCGCGACGATCCGCTGACGCTGTTCGCGGCGAACGAGGTGCTCGGCGGCTCGTTCCTGGCGCGCATCAACAGCAATCTGCGCGAGACCAAGGGCTGGTCCTACGGCGCCTATACCAGCGTCCGCGGGGCGGTGGAGCAGATGCCGTTCATGATCCAGGCGCCGGTGCAGACCGACAAGACCGCCGACTCGATCAAGGATATCGTCGCCGAGCTGCGCGCCTATCGCGGCCCGCGGCTGACGACCCCCGAGGAGCTGAACCGCGTCATCCAGGGCAATGTCCGCAGCCTGCCGAGCAGCTACGAGACCGCCGCCGCGGTGCTCGGCTCGCTCGAACGCAACAAGATCTACGGGCGCCCCGACGATTATCAGGAGAAATTGTCCGACCGCTACCGCGCCCAGACCGCCGCGCAGTTCGACGCGGCGATCAAGCAATATATCGATCCCGACCAGCTGGTGTGGGTGGTGGTCGGTGACCGCGCGAAGATCGAGGCCGAACTGAAGACGCTCGGCCTGCCGATCGAGGTGCGGTCAGCTCGCTAGGATCAGCATCGCGCCGGCGGCGATTCCGATCGCCGCCGCGCCGCGCAACGGCGTTACCGTCTCCTTCAGCCAGACGACAGCGATCAGCGTCGCGAACAGGATGCTGGTCTCGCGCAGCGCTGCAAGCGGCGCGGTCGAACCGAGGCGGTAGGCGCTCAAGGCACAGCCGTAGCTGACCAGCGACAGGCCGCCGGCGATCACTCCGGGCTGCCACTGGCCGCGCACCGTCGCGAGGAAGCCCGGCCCGCTCAGCCAGGCGAACATCGACGCGATGGCGGCGCCGAGCAGCAGGAACGACCAGCCGATGTAGCTCAGCGCCGACGGCGCGGCGCGCACGCCGTTCGCGTCGACCACGGTGTAGGCGGCGATGCACGCACCGGTGAGCAACGACCAGCCGAGCGCGGCGCGGCCGATGTGCCGGCCGAGGCTCATCGCCAGGACGCCGGCCGAAATGGCGGCGATGCCGGCGAGTTCGAGCGGCGCCGGCATCTCATCCATCAACGCCACCGCCAGCAGCGCGGTCAGCGCCGGCGCGGTGCCGCGGGCGATCGGATAGGCGGCGGAGAAGTCGGCGACCTGGAAGGCGCTGACCAGCGCGTAGAGATAGACGAGGTGGATCGCCGCCGAGCCGATCAGCCAGCCCCAGGCGCCGTGCGGCAGCGGCGCCAGCAGCGCGATCGGCAGCGCGAAGATCGCGCTCGACCCGTCGATCAGCGCGCGGCCGGCCATCTTGTCCCGGCCCGATTTGAGGATGGCGTTGACGACGGCATGGATCGCGCCCGAGACGAGGATGAGCGCGAAGGCGAGGTCGGTGGCGGACATGCGCGGGCAAGCCTAGCGCATGCTGATTCGCGATGTCAGGCGAAAGCTCGCGCGAGCGATCATGCGATGCGGAAATGGCGGATTTCCGCCGTTTCCGCGCGTCTCCGCAGCGGGAATATGCTGAAATAAAATGAGAATTTGCCTCGGCACCTGATTGGCCTTACGGCTAAGGGCCTGTATTCTCGAGGGGTTCTCTGCAATGTCCATGTCGGTAAGTCGCGTTCGCGGCGCGGGTCGTCGTGCGTCTTCGTTCCGGTCGGTGGTCCTGGTCGGCACCGCGCTCGGCTGCTCGCTGGCGACGCCGGCGCAGGCCGAGAAGGTGATCTTCAACGGCACCGGCGACTTTTCGGCGACGCGGACCGACACGCTGACCGACAGCAACCCCGTCGTGGACGTGCGGTCGACCGCAGGCAATCTCAATCTCAACTTCTCGGGCATCAACGTCACCACCGGCGGCGGCACGGGATCGGGCCTGTTTGCCCAGACCGGCGGCACCGGGACGATCGCGATCAACAGCGGCACGCTGAATGCAACCGGCACCGGCGCCCTGTTCGGGATCGAAGCCCGGGGCCAGTCCGGCGCCATCTCCATCACCGCCGGCAGCACGACCTCAAATGCCGATCCGAGCAGCCGTGGCATTCAAGCGATCGGCAATGGTCCGATCACCATCGCCGCGGGCACCACCAGCGGCGGCCAGCGCGGCATTTTCACCAGCGCCGGCGGCGCGGTGAATATCACCAGCACGACCGCCTCGGCCAACGGAACCAACGCGCCCAACGCTATCGTTGGGCAGGGTACCATCGTCAACATCACCAGTGGCACCGCGTCGACGACCAGCAACAGCGGTACGAGCGGCGCTGCGATCTTCACCAACTCGAATACCTCGACGATTAAATCGACCGCCGTAAGCCTCGCCGGCCTCAATCAGGCCGGAATCCAGGTCAACGCCGGCGTCGGCACGTCGAGCATCGATTCGGGGACGATTACCGCCGTGCGGAGCGCGACCGGCATCCGCATGACCACGGCCGTGCCGTCATCGGGTGCGACCACCGCCGGGTCGACCGTGAAGAGCGGCACCATGTCGTTCAACGGTGCTGGCTCGCTTGGCATCGACCTGTCGTCGAATACAACGGGCGCGATCGCCATCGAGTCGGGTGCGATCAATGCGAACGCAGGGGCGAACAACACGATCGGCATTCGCGGCAGCGTTACGGCGTCGCCGGCCGGCGCCAACACCGCGACCGCAACGATCAAGAGCAGCGAGATCACGTTGGGCGGTAACGGCTCTACCGCGATCCAATGGACCTCCACCGCCACCGGCCCGATCAGCATCGATTCAGGCACTCTCAGGCTCGGCGGCTTCGGCACCGTCGGCATTCGCGGCGAAAGCGCCGGCGACGCGACGATCAAGAGCGGTACGATTTCGCACCTCACCGGTGGGACGGGTGTCGAATGGATCGCCACGGGAAACGGCAAGATCGCGCTCGAGTCGACGAACAGCGACGGCGGCTCCGTCAGTCTGCAGACCGCGGCCGGCGATATTTCGCTCAAGAGCGATACCGTGACCCGCGGCAGCCTACAGGCTCAATCGACGACCGGCGCGATCAGCATCGTGAGCAACAAGATCGAAGGGCTGACATCCAGCCCGATGATCTCGGCGAGCTCGCAAGGCGCGATCAACGTCGATAGCGGTTCGCTCGCTAAGACAGTGACGCTCACCACCCCCGCCAGCGCCAACTCGCTCCAGGGGCAGGGCATCTCGGTCATCGCCAGCGGCACCGGCGCGGCGACCGTCAAGAGCCGCAGCGTCGCCTTCACCGGTGATGGCAACAGCTTCGGCATTCAGGTGCAAGCGGTCGGGGGCGGCGCGGCCATGATCGACAGCGGCTCGGTGTCGGTGGTCGGCAACGGCGGCTACGGCATCCTCGGCTTCAGCACCTCGGGCGCGCTGACGATTAACAGCACCGGCAACGTCACCACCACCGGCACGACGCGCGCCGCGGGCGGCAGCACCGCGCCGGCGAACCAGCGCTATGCCGACGGCATCGACGCGATCAGCCAGAGCGGCGCGATCACCGTGACGAGCGGCGGCACCGTGTCGACCGCCGGCGCCACGGCGCGCGGCATCAACGTCGAGGCCGGCCGCGCGCAGACCAACTTCGGGACGGCGGCCACCACGCCGAGCACCGCGGCGATCTCGGTGACCAACAGCGGCAGCGTCACCACGACGGGCGCCTTCTCGACCGCGATCCGCATTGCGGCGGACAACAATGCCGTCACCCTCGCCAGCAAGAACAGCAGCACCACCGGCATCGCGGCGAGCGCGATCGGGGTCACCAGCAATGCCGGCAACATCGCGGTCACCAGCGACACCGCGAGCGCGACGGGCAGCGGCGTCTATACGATCGACACGCGCTCGACGACCGGCAACATCAGCATCAACGCCGGCACGACGACGGGCAACGCCGACCCGTTGAGCCGCGGCATCTACGCGCTAACCGGCGGCGCCATCAGCATCACCGCCGGCGAGACCAACGGCGGCCAGCGCGGCATCTTCACCAGCGCCGGCGGGGCGGCGACCATCACCAGCACCACAGCGACCGCGAACGGCGTGTCGCAGGCCAATGCGATCGTCGGCCAGGGCAGCATCGTCAGCATCACCAGCGGCACGGCTTCGAACACCGCCGCCAACGGCACCGGCGGCGCGGCGATCTTCACCAATTCGGCGACCTCGACGGTCAAGTCGGGCGCGGTGAACCTCGCCGGTCTCAACCAGGCGGGCATCCAGATCAACGCCAACACCGGCACCTCGAGCATCGAGTCGGGCACGGTCACCGCCGCGCAAAGCGCTACCGCCATCGCGGCGCTCCTCGGTGCGTCGAGCACCGCGGGGGTCGCCGTCAAGAGCGGCACCATAACGCTCAACGGCGCCAACTCGGTCGGCATGGATTTCATCGCGCCGAATGCGGGTGGCGGGGTCGCCATCGATTCGACGGCCATCACCATCGCCGCCGCGAACGGCGTCGGTATCCGCGGCGTCGCGGGTGGCAATTCGACGGTCAGGTCCGGCACCATGACGCTTGCCGGGATGGGGGCCACCGGCATCAACTGGACCGCGGTGAACGGCGCCGGCATCGGCATCGACTCGGGCAAGCTTGCGGGGGGGAGCATCATCGTCGCGTCTTCGGGCGCGGCGACCGTCAAGAGCGACGTCCTCACCGGCGGACGCATTTCGGTCGAAGGCGGGGCGGCCGTCATCAACGTCACCAGCAACAAACTTGAGAGTGCCGGGGGCGTCGCCATCACCGCGCAGAACGCGACGGGCACCGCGACGCCCGCCGCCACCGTTTCCAGCACGGCGATCACCGGCACCGGCGGCGGTATCGCCGTCACCTCGCAGGGGGTCGTCGCCATCGACAGCGGCTCGATCGTCCAAACCGCGACCTTGCCGACGACTTCCGCAAGCGCGAACTCGCTGCAGGGCACCGGCATCTCGTCGATTGCCCGGGGCGCCGGTGCGACGACGATCAAGAGCGGCTCGATCGTCTATACCGGCACCGGCAACTCGATCGGAATTTCTGCCCAGGCGGTGGGCGGCGGTGCGCTCGACATCACCAGCGGCTCGGTCGCGGTCGTCGGCAACGGCGGCTACGGCATCCTCGGCTCGACGACCTCGGGCGCGCTCAGCATCGTCAGCACCGGCGACATCACCACCACCGGGACGACGCGGGCGGCGGGCGGCAGCACCGCGCTCGAAAACCAGCGCTACGCCGACGGCATCGACGCGTTGAGCAACACCGGCGCCATCAGCGTCACCAGCGGCGGCACGATCTCGACCGCTGGCGTCAACGCCACCGGCATCAACGTCGAGGCGGGGCGCGCGCGCACCACGTTTGGCGTCGCAGGCACCGAGGTGAGCACGGCCGCGATCAGCGTCACCAACAACGGCACCGTCGCTACGACGGGCAGCGGGTCGGCCGGCATCAGCGTGTCGGCAGACAATAATGCGGTGACGCTGGCGAGCAGCAACGTCACGACGTCGGGCGCCAACGCGGTCGGCATCGACGTCAGCGGCGGCACCGGCGCGCTAACCGTCATCACCGGCAACGTCGCCACTCTCGGGGCGACCTCCGACGCCGTGCGCCTCATTTCGGCGAGCGGGCCGATCACCGTGGCTGTCAACGGCGCGCTGTCGGCCGCCAGCGGCACCGGCCTGTTCATCGATCCGCCGTCGGCGGTGGCGATCAACGTCGCGGCCAATGGCAGCGCACGTGGCAGCGTCAATGGCATCAGCACCGTCGGCGCGACCAACAGCATCACCAACCTCGGCACCGTCGCCTCGACCGGCACGGGCGCCGCGATCCTCGCCTCGGGCACGACGACGCTCGCCAACCGCGGCACGATCACCGGCGGCTCGGGCGGCATTGCCGTCCAGCTCGGCGCCACCAACGATGCGGTGACGCTCGGCACCGGCTCGTCGGTCAGCGGCGCCATCGCCGGCGGCGGCGGCACCGACAGCGCGACGCTGGCCGGGACTGCAACCACCGCGACGCCGACCCAAACCATCGCGCGCTTCACCGGCTTCGACAGCATCGACGTCGCGAGCGGCTACTGGACCGCGGCGCCGGCCGCCAGCAGCGCGTTCAACCGCGCGACGGTGGCTGCCGGCGCGACGCTGGAGCTGGCGAACGCCGGCGCCGGTCTCGGCCTCAGCACGCCGTCGATCACCGACAATGGCACGCTGGTGGTGCGCAGCACTTCGGCGGGCACCGGATCGACCTTCGGCAGCACGGTCGTCACCGGCACCGGCAACGTTCTGCTGACCGGCGCGGGCACCGTCACGCTGGATGGCAGCAACAGCCTCGCCAATAGCGGCACGATTGCCATCGAGGGCGGCACCACCGCGCTGCTTACCGGCACGCAGGGCGGCAATGTCGTCACCAACGCCGGCGGGACCTTCCAGATCGGCAACAACGGCACGACGGGCGACTTCACCGGCGGCCTCGTCGACAACGGCACGCTCGTCGTGGCGCGGTCGGACGACTACACTTTCGCCGGCGCGCTGACCGGCAGCGGCTCGATCGTCAAGCAGGGCGCCGGCAAGCTGACCTTCGGCACCGGCTATGCCTTCACCGGCACGACGATGATCCAGGGCGGTTCGATCCGCCTGTCGACCCCGGTTTCCGCGACCACCGAACTGGCGGTCGAGGGCAGCGGCCAGCTCGATCTGTCGGGCACGCAGCAGGTCGTCGCCGAACTGTCGGGCACCAGCAGCCAAGCCAGCGTCAACGTCGCCGGCGGTTCGCTCAACGTGAACCAGGCGACGAACAGCAGCTTCGCCGGCGACCTGACCGGCGCGGGCAGCCTGACCAAGACCGGCACCGGCACGCTCAACCTGACCGGCACCAACAGCTACACCGGCCCGACCGCGGTCAACGGCGGCACGCTCGCCGTCAACGGCAGCGTCGCCTCGGCGGTGACGGTCAACGCCGGCGGCAGCCTCGCCGGCACCGGCCGGGTCGCCTCGGCAACGATCGGTCGTGCCGGGCGGATGACGCCGGGCAATTCGATCGGCACGCTGAACGTCGCCGGCCCGGTGAGCTTCGCAGCGGATTCGATCTACGAGGTCGAGATCAACGCCGACGGCCGTTCGGACCGGGTCATCGCGACGGGGCCGGCGACGCTCGCCGGCGGCACCGTCACCGTGATCCCGGAAGCCGGCAGCTTCGCCAAGACGACGACCTACACCATCCTCACCGCCTCGGCGGTCACCGGCCAGTTCGCCGGCGCTACCACCGCGTCGACGGTGTTCGTGCCGGTGCTCGGCTACACGACGACGGGCGTGAACCTGACGGTGGCGCGCCGTGACCTGAGCTTTGGGGCGATCGCGACCAACGCCAACCAGCTGGCGGTCGCCAACGCGGCGGACGCGCTCAATCCCGGCAATGCGCTGTTCAACGCGGTGATCAGCCTGCCGACGATCGAGGCCGGACAGGCGTCGTTCGACGCGCTGTCGGGCGAGCTCTACGCCAGCGTGCCCACCGCGCTCCTCGACCAGAGCCGCCTGGTGCGCGGCGCGATGCTCGAGCGCTCGGCGGCGACCGGCATCGAAGGCATCGGCATCTGGGGCCAGGCGTTCGACACCTCGGCCGAGGGCAATGGCCGTCGCGGCGTGGCGGAGGTCGATGCCGACCGCCGCGGCATCATCGCCGGCGCCGACGTCGGTACCGAGACCTTGCGCATCGGCGCGGTGGCGGGCCTGATCGACGGCGACATCGACGTCGCCGCGCGCGCCAGCAGCGCCGACCTCGAGACCAAGCTGGCGGGCGTCTATGGCCGCGTCGGCTTCGGCGGGCTGACGGCGACCGTCGGCGGCAGCTACGAGTGGCACGACATCGACGCCAGCCGCACCGTCGGCACCGCGGGTCTGGCCGGCGCGCAGACCGCGGGCTTCGACGGCAGCAGCCGGCAGGTGTTCGGCGAGCTGAGCTACGCGTTGATGACCGGCGAGTTCGCGCTGTCGCCCTTCATCGGCGTCGCGAACGTCAGCAGCAAGACCGACGGCTTTGCCGAGACCGGCACGGCGGCGGCGCTGACGGTGGCCGGCCAGCGCCGGGAGGCGACCGTCGGCCGCTTCGGCCTGCGCATCGGCGGCGAGGCGCCGCTCGGCGCCAGCGCCACGCTGCTGCCGCGCTTCAGCATCGCCTATCGCCAGAACTGGGGTGATCGCGCTGCCACCAGCACCGCCGCCTTCGCGGGCGCGCCGACCGGCTTCACCGTCGGCGGCATCGGGCTGGGCCGCAGCGGCATCGACGTCGACGGCGGCGTCGAGATCGGCATCGGCAGCGCCTTCCGCCTCGGCGCCTCCTACATGATCTCGGCCACCAGCGACTGGGCCGACCAGGGCGCCAAGCTCACCGCGAGCTTCGCCTTCTAGAGCGCGTTTGGTTTAGTTGCACGCGTACCCGGCGTGGCGAAGATAGTTTGCGCACTCGGTTGGTGAGAAGCGATCGAGAAGATCGCCGATGCGTCGCCATGTGTCGTGGATGGTTCGCTCGTCGGCCTTGCGCAGG
>JASBUR010000024.1 GCA_030147805.1 Sphingomonadaceae bacterium | reverse complement strand
CAGCCGCGTCGGCACGCGCTCGCCGTCGACGCCGTTCGGCTCGGTCGACCGGCCGGCCAACCCGTGCGCCTTCGCGATCGGCGCCGGCGGCCGCTTCATCGCGCGCGCCATCGACACGCACAAGAACCTGCCGGCGGTGCTCAAGGCCGCCTACTACAACAAGGGCACGAGCTTCGTCGAAATCTACCAGAACTGCATCGTCTACAACGACGGCGTGTTCGAGAATTTCACCGAGAAGAAGAACTCGGCGAACACCCAGCTCTGGCTCGAGCACGGCCAGCCGATGCTGTTCGCCGGCGGTACCCGCGGCATCGCGCTCAACCGCGACACGCTGCGGCTCGAGGTGGTCGACGTCGTCGATGGCGACCTGTCGAAGGTCATCGTCCACGACCAGACCAACAAGTCGATCGCGCAGATGCTCGTCGACATGCCGTTCCCCGAATTCCCGGTGGCGATGGGCGTGATCTACGCCGACCCGGCGCCGACCTTCGAGAGCGCCGTCGTCGAGCAGAACCGCAAGCTGTCCGAGGGCAAGACCGCCGATCTCAACGCGCTGATCCGCAAGGGCCAGACCTGGGAGGTCAACCAGAAGCAGCCGCACGTCATCTAGCGACGAGGCGGGCGCTCCCAGTCTCGCAGTCCGTGATCCTGACGAACGTCAGGATCTATCGCCGTCTTGGGAGATCCTGACGTTCAGGATGACGGTTCGATTTGCTGCGTTCACGCCCGCTCGCGCCACCAGGCGGCGGCGAGCAGCGCGGTGAGCAACCCCCACGCCGCCCAGGGCGGCAGCAGCGGCTCCTCGCGCACGCCGATCAGCCGGCCGCTGTCGTTGCGGACCAGTCCGAGCCAGCCGCCGCCCTGCTGGCGATCGCCGACGCGGGTGCGGCGGACGTCGGGCGTGGAATCGATCAGCCGATAGCTGCCGCCGCCCGCGTTCTTCGCCAGCGCATTCAGCGGCGCCTCGCGCGGCCGGATTTCCGACAATTCGGCGACGTCGCCCGCCAGCACGAAGCGGCGCAGCCCGCCGGCATCGGCGCGGTAGAGGCCATCGGCGGCGACCGTCACCTGCGCCGCCCTGACGTCGCCGCGCGGCGTCAGCAGCACGGTGCGCGTTGCGCCGTCGGGGTTGGTGAGCTCGACGGCGGCGGGCGGGTTGACGCCCCGCGCGACGATATCGAGCCGGCGATCGCGCGCGCTCACGTCGAGCCGATCCTCGGCGAGATCGGGCTCCTGCATCAGCCAGTGGACGGTTCGGCGCAGCAGCTCGTCGCGCGGCCCGTCGCCCTCGACCGCACGCGCCCACCACCAGGTGTTGGTCGAGGCGAGCAGCCCGATGCGGCCCTTGCCCTGGCGGTCGAGCATCAGCAGCGGCCGGCCGTCGATGCCGGTCATCAGCACCTGCGCGCGCGAGGCGCGGACGTCGGCCTGCTCGCCCCAGGCGCCCCAGGGGCCGCGCAGCGTGGCGGTGACGGGATGGCGGCGTCCCACGTCGCTCAGCGCGGGGGTGAAATTGCGCGTGATCACCGGTCCGGCCGGCAACGCGGGCAGGATCTCGCGCAGCAAGGTGTCGGGCAGGCCGCCGGGCTCGGCATATTCGTCGCCCGCCACCACCAGCATGCCGCCGCCGTCGCGGACATAGGCGGACAGGCGCCCGAAATAGCCCGGCGACAGCAGCTCGGTCAGCCCGAAGCGGTCGAGGATGACGAGGTCGAAGCGCGGCAGCTGCTCCTCGAACAGCTCCTCCACCGGGAACGGGATCAGCGCGAGCTCCTCGGTCGGCGTCGGGTCATAGCTGTCGGGGAGGCGCAGGATGGTGAAGTGGACGAGGTCGATGTTGGGATCGGACTTGAGCGTGTCGCGCCACACGCGCCCGCCGGGATAGGGCACGCCCGACACCAGCAGGACGCGCAGCCGGTCGCGAACGCCGTTGAGCCGGACCAGCGCGCGGTTGTTGACGAGCGTGGCCTCGCCGCCGGCCATCGGCGCCACCGACAGCGCCACTTCGACGTCGCCGCGGCGCTCGATCGGCACCGGCAGCGTCACCGTCTCGCCGACGCTTACCTCGCGCGCCGGTTGCGCCACGCCGTTGACCAGCCAGTCGAGCCGCGCGGTGCCCGCGGCGTCGGCACCGTCGTCGATGCGCAGGCTGATCGCCGCGGGCCGCCCGACGACGCTGTACGGCGGCACGCGCGTCGCGATCAGTCGCCGATCGCGCACCTCGGGATCGCCGGCGAGCAACAGGTGGAGCGGCCGGCCGGGCGGCAGCAGCGCCGGATCGGCGGTGTCGCGCACCATGCCGTCGGTGATCAGCAGCGCCCCGGCGAGCCGTTCGGCGGGGACGTCGCGCAGCGCGCGGTCGAGCGTCGGCAGCAGCCGCGTCGGCTGGCCGGGCTCGGGGCGGGCCTCGACGACGCGCCAGTCGAGGCCGGGCGCCTCGCGGCGCAACGCGGCGAGCGCAGCGTCGGCCTGCGCCTCGCCGCCGTTGACGCTCATGCTGCGCGACCGGTCGACGACGGCGACCGCGACGTCGCGCTGCCGTTCGCGCTCCTCGATCCGGCGCACCGGGTTGGCGACCAACAGCAATGCGGCGATCGCCAGCGCGGCGCGAAACGGCGCGAGGCGGCGGGCCCGCGCTGCCGCCAGCGCCGCCGAGCCGAACAGGCCGAGCGCCAGCAGCGCCATCGCCCACAGCGGCAGCCAGGGATCGAAGACGATCATCGCCGCTCGTCGGTGCCGATGCGGTCGAGCAGCGTGCGGGTGTGCACCTGGTCGGCCTTGTAGGTCCCGGTCAGCGCGTACATCGCGACGTTGATGCCGAAGCGCCACGCTTCCTCGCGGCGCGCCAGCGGCACCCCGGACCGCTCCGACCAGGCGCTTGCCCAGTCGGCGCTGCCGATGACGACCCCGGCGACGCGCCCGGTGTCGCCCGTCGTGCCGGCTTCGGTCCAGGTGCCGGGCGGCAGGCGGCGAAGGAGATAGAAGCTGCGTGACAGTACATGCGCGTCGTCGAGCTCGGCGAGCTGCGGCAGGCCCAGCGGGCCGAGCACCGCGCGTGCGGTCGCGCCGCCGGCGTTGTCACCGACGAAATCGAAGAGGATCAGCCCGCCGCGGTCGAGATAGGCGCGGACGCGCGCGTTGACCGCGGGCGCGAGCGGCCGCGCGCTCGCCACCGGCCAATAGAGCATCGGATAGCGGCCGAGCGAATCGCGCGCCGGGTCGACCGCCTGCGGCGGCCCCGCGGCGACGGCGGTGCGCTGCCGCATCACGCGCGACAGCGAGGCGAGCCCGTCGGCGCTGATTCGGTCGCGCGCCGGATCACCGGTGCGGACGTAGCCGAACTGGACCTGCGCCGGCGCCGCGTCGACCGGCGCCGGTGCGACCGCCAGCAGCAGCAACGCCGCCACACGCGGCAGCGCGCCGCGGAGCCCGAGCGCGATGAAGCCGTCGGCGACGACGAGCAGCAGCGCCGCAAGCAGCAGCCAGCGGCCGAGATCGACCGGCTCGTCGGCCGCCGCGGCGACGCGCATGCCGTCGAGCCGCAGCGGCGTGAAGGCGAAGGCGGGGCCGAGCCCGAGGTTGAGCGGACGCGCGACGTCGCCCGCGCGGTAGAGGCCCGGCGGGGTCTGCGGCGAGGCGACGGCGCGCTCCCAGTCGGCCGGGGCGATCCGCGCGCGGATCGGGGCCGGCACCAGCTCGCCCTCGGCGTCGAGCATGCGCTCGAGCGTCAGCGGCCGGTCGGCGGCGACGTCGAGCGCCGCCGGGTTGGCGGCGAGCGGCAGCAGGCGGCGCAGCAGCGCTTCGAACAGCCCGGTCAGCGGCAGTGCCGACCAGCCGGGTGCGGCGCTGGTGTGCACCATCACCAGCAGCCCGCTGCCTTCGCGGCGCGCGGTGACCAGCGGCGTGCCGTCGGCGAGCCAGGCCCAGCGCATGACGCCGGCGCCCTCGTCGCGCCCCAGGATCTGCCGCGATACCGTCGCCTCGGGCGGGTGCGGAAGACGCGCGAGCGGCCCATCCGCCGCATAGCCGCCGATGCGCTGCGGCGCCTGCCACGAGAACACGCCGCCGAGCGCGCGAGCGCCGGCGCGCAGCGGCACCGGGCTGGCGGTCGTGCCGTTCTCGGCGATGCGCGGGCCGGCGAAGCTGACCGCGACGGCGCCGGCGCGCACCCGGTCGAGCAGCGCCGCGGCGGCGGCGCCGGGCGGGACCGGCGTATCGACCAGCAGGATCAGATTGGCCGGGTCGCGTAGCGCCGGCTCGAGCGCCAGCGCGGCGATCTCAGCATGCGGTTCGAGCGCGCGCCGGATGTAGAAAGCGCCCGATTCGAGCGGCGCGGCGTCGCCCTCGCGCTCGCCGTCGACGAGCGCGATGCGCGGCCGCGCGGCGGCGGCGTCGGCGAGGACCACCGCGCCGGCACCGGCGTCGTCGAGTTCAACGCGCGCGACGCGTCCGCGGTCGCCGGCATCGAGCGCCAGGCGGACCGTCGCGGTTGCGCCGTCGAAGCCGAAGCGCGCGCGGCCGAGCGCGGCGCCGCGCGAGTCGCGGGCGCCCAGTTCGCCCGCGTCGGGAGCGCCTTCGGGGCGCACCGCCTGCGCCGCCCAGCCGCCGGCGGCACGCCCGGCGAGGCGGAGCGCGGCGCGCTGCGGCGCGATCACCTCGACCGTCGCATCGTCGAGCGCGGCGCGCAGCGCGCGGGCGCCGGCGTCCTCAACGCCGTCGGCGATCCACAGCGTCGGCGCATCGGGAAGCGTGCCGGCGACCGCGGCGCGGTCGGTCGGCCACGGCCACGGACGCAGCGCCTTGATGGTGGCGCGCGCCGTGGCAACGTCGACGAAGCGCGGGTCGGGCGGGCGACCGCCGCTCCATCCGCCCGGCGGCGCGGCGGTGGCCACGACCGCGACCCGCGTTCCGCCCAGCCGGAGCGCGTCGAGTCGATCGAGCGCGGCGGCGCGGACGCGCGGCCAGGCGGCACCGGCGATCCAGCCGTTGTCGACCACGAGCACCAGCCGGGCAGGGGCGGCATCGGTACCGGCGGGTTTCCAGGTCGGCCCGGCGAGCCCGACCAGCAGCAGCGCGACCGTGCCGAGCCGCAGCAGCAGCAGCCACCAGGGCGGGCGGCTGGCGGGCAGCGGCGGTTCGTCGCGCTGCCCGAGCAGGCGGAGCGATGGCAGCCGGACATGGCGCGGCGCCGGCGGCGTCAGCCGCAGCAGCAGGTAGAGCGCGGGCAGCAGCAGGGCGGCGCCGAGAAGCCAGGGCGTCGCGAACACCAGCGAGCCCATCAGCCGCGCAACCAGGCAGCCGCCGCGGCGAGCGTTGCGGCGGGGTCGGCGTCGGTGCGGTGCGCCAGGCTGGTCCAGCCCGCGATCGTGCCGATGGCGTCGAGCCGGGCCCGGTGCGCGGCCCAGGCAGCGAGATAGTCGTCGCGAATCGCTTCGGCGCGGGCGAATTCGCGGGGCTCGTCCGACGCCTCGATCGCCTCGAAGCGCGTGCGCCCGGCGAAGGGGAAGTCGGCCTCGGCGGGGTCAGCGACGGCGATGAGCGCGCCGACCGCGCCCGCGGCGGCCGCCGCGTCGACCCAGGCGGCGGGGGCGCCGTCGAGGAAATCGCCGACCAGCAGCACCGCATCGCCGCTGTGCAGCGCCTCGGCGGGAAGCGCGCCGTCGACGGCGCCGATCGTCGCCAGCAGTTCCTGCGCCGCGCTGCGCTCGCCCGGGCGCATCAGGTCGGCGATGCGCTCGCCGCCCGCGACCGCCGCGAGCGCCAGCGCGCCGGCGATCTGGCGCGCCCGGGCCAGCTTCGTCGGGGCCGCGGGCGCCGACGCGAAGTCCATCGACGGCGAGGCGTCGACCCACAGCCACAGCCGCACCGGGTCCTCGCGCTCGCGCTCGCGGACGTAGAGATGGTCGGAACGGCCCGAGCGTCGCCAGTCGACGCGGTCGATCGCTTCGCCGGGCTGAAGTTCGCGATACTGCCAGAATTCGCTGCCCGCGCCGGCGACGCGGCGCGCATGGCTGCCGTGGACGCCGCGCGCCCGGGCGCGGGCGCGGCCGAGGCTGAGCGGTCCGAGCCCCGCCGCCGCGCCTGCCGCGGCGTCGAGGGTCACGCCAGCCGCTCTTCCAGCCGCGCGATCAGCTCGGGGATGCCGCGGCCGCCGGCGCGCGCGCCGTAGGTCAGCGCCAGCCGGTGGCTGAGTGCCGGCGCCAGCAGCGCGGCGACGTCCTCGAGGATCGGCGCCGAGCGCCCGTCGAGGAAAGCCCGTGCCCGAGCGCCCATCAGCAGCGCCTGCGCGCCGCGCGGGCCTGGACCCCACAGAATGTCGGGATTGTCGCTCCCGGGGCGGGCCCCGCGCACCGCGCGCAGGATGGCCTCGACCACGCCTTCGGGCACGGGCATGCGCGGCAGCAGTGCCTGCGCCGCCAGCAGGTCCGCCGGCGCGAGAACGGCTTCGGGCATCGCGTCGGCGGGTCCGGTCGTCGACAGCAGGATCTCGCGCTCGTCGTCGAGGCTCGGGTAGGTGACGTCGATCTGGAACAGGAAGCGATCGAGCTGCGCCTCGGGCAGCGGGTAGGTGCCGTCCTGTTCGATCGGGTTCTGCGTCGCCAGCACGTGGAAAGGGGCGGGGAGCGGCCGGCTATCGCCGGCGACGGTGACCTGCCGCTCCTGCATCGCCTCGAGCAGCGCCGACTGGGTGCGCGGCGAGGCGCGGTTGATCTCGTCGGCCATCAGCAGCTGGCCGAAGACCGGGCCGGGAACGAAGCGGAAGGCGCGGCTGCCGTCGGCGCCGGTCTCCAGCACCTCGGCGCCCAGGATGTCGGACGGCACCAGATCGGGGGTGAACTGGATGCGCCGCGTATCGAGCCCCATGACGGCGCCGAGCGACTTGACCAGCCGGGTCTTGGCGAGGCCGGGGAGCCCGATGATCAGGGCGTGGCCGCCGGCGAGCAGCGCGATCAGCGCCAGGTCGACGACGCCGCGCTGGCCGATGACGACGCGCTCGACGCCGTCGCGCGCCGCGGCGAAGCGGGCGGCAAGACGGTCGAACGCCGCTTCCGCCTCGGCGGGGCTCGCGGCGGCAATCGACGAGGAAGAGGTCATGTCGGGGTCGAGCATCATCGCCAACGGTTACAGGGGCTACGCACCGACCTATATGTGAGCAGGACATGCCCGACCGCAACGCGCAAAACACGCCTATCGACAGCCTCGGGCATTCGCTCGCCGATGCGGCGCGCCTGCTCGCCGAGAAGAAACTGCCGCCGGTGGACAGCTGGCAGCCCGCCCAGACGGGCGACAGCCGCATGCGCATCGCTGCCGACGGCAGCTGGTTTCACGAGGGGCGGCCGATCCCGCGGCCGGCGCTGGTCAGGCTGTTCTCGACGATCCTGCGCCGCGAGCCCGATGGCCGCCACGTGCTGGTGACGCCGGCCGAGAAGCTCGATATCGAGGTCGAGGATGCGCCATTCGTCGCAGTCGAGGCAACGGTCGAGGGTGACGGCCGCGACCGGCGAATCGGCTTCCGCCTCAACACCGACGACTATGTCCTCGCCGGTCCCGCGCATGCCATCCGCGTCGAAAGCGGCGCGGACGGCGCGCCGCGGCCCTATGTCCACGTTCGCGCCGGGCTGGAGGCGCTGATCGCGCGTCCGGTGTTCTATGAGCTGGCCGAGCTGGCGCTCGCCGATGGCGGCGCCCGCGTCGGGTTGTGGAGCGACGGCGCGTTCTTCGATTTCGGCGCGGGGACGACCTGATGCTCATCGACCGCCTGCGCGAGGCGCTCGGGCTGCCCGACGCGGAGGGGCTGCGCGGCGACTGGGACTTTCTCGATGGCGTCGGGCGCTTCGCCGGCGCGCTGACGCCGGCCGCGGTGCTGATTCCGATCGTCGATCGCGCCGAGCCGACGGTGATGCTGACGCGGCGCACCGACACGCTGCGCCGTCACGCCGGCCAGATCGCCTTTCCCGGTGGGCGCGCCGACCCCGAAGACAGCGGGCCGATCGAGACCGCGTTGCGCGAGGCGCATGAGGAGGTCGCGCTCGAACCGCACCGGGTCGAGGTGATCGGCACCGCCGGCCGCTACGAAACGGGAACCGGCTACAGCATCACGCCGGTGGTCGGGATCGTCCCGCCCGACCTGCCGCTGGTGCCCTGCGAGGCCGAGGTGGCGGCGCTGTTCGAGGTGCCGCTCGCGCATCTGATCGATCCGGCCAACCACCAGCTGCGCGAGGCCGAGCTCAACGGGCGGATGCGGCGCTATTACGCCATCGACTGGGGGACGCAGCACATCTGGGGCGCCACCGCGGGCATCATCGTCAACCTGGCGCGCCGGCTGGCGCGCGAGACGGCGTGAAGCTGCCGCCGCAGCCGTGGATGGCGCGCGCGGGGGCGCGGCGCATCCTCGCCGCGCTCGACGGCGACACGCGGATCGTCGGCGGCGCGGTGCGCGACGGGCTGCTCGGGCTGGCGGTTGCCGACGTCGACCTGGCGACACGGCTGCGGCCCGACGAGGTCATCCACCGGCTCGAGGCCGCCGACATCAAGGCGGTCCCGACCGGAATCGCGCACGGGACGGTGACGGCGATTGCCGAGGACAGCGTCATCGAGGTGACGACGCTGCGCCGTGACGTTGCCACCGACGGGCGGCACGCCGAAGTCGCGTTCAGCGAGGACTGGCGCGAAGACGCCGGCCGCCGCGACTTCACGATCAACGCGCTCTACGCCGACCCCGCCAGCGGCGAGATCTTCGACTATTTCGGCGGTCTGGACGATCTCGCGGCGCGTTGCGTCCGCTTCATCGGCGACCCGCTGCAGCGCATCGCCGAGGATCATCTCCGCATCCTGCGCTTCTTCCGCTTCCACGCGCGGTTCGGCGGCGCCCCGCATCCGCCCAGCCTCGACGCCTGCGCCGCGCGCGCCAACGATCTGATGGCGCTGTCGCGCGAGCGCATTCGCGACGAGCTGCTCAAGCTGCTGTGCGTCGCCGACCCGCTGCCGACGTTGCGGCTGATGCTCGACCGCGGCATTCTCGCGCCGGTATTCCCCGAGGTGAAGCCGGACCGGCTCGGCGCGCTCGAACGGCTGGTCGCGATCGAAGGCGCGCTCGCGGTGCCCTGCGAGCCGCTGCGCCGGCTGGCGACGCTGCTGCCCGCCGAGGCGGCGCTGCTGGGTGACGTCGCGGCGCGGCTGCGGCTGTCGAACCTCGAGCGCAAGCGGCTGGTGGCGACCGCCGATCGCCTGGCGGCGATCCCGGCGGCGCCCGTGGCGCTCGCCTATCGCGCCGGCGCCGACACCGCGGCCGACCTGCTGCTGCTCGCCGCCGACGCACCGGCGGCGGTGGCGGCGCCGCTCGCCGTGCTGCGCGACTGGCGGGAGCCGCGGCTGCCGATCTCGGGCCGCGATCTCATCGCGCTGGGCGTGCCGATGGGCCCGGCGGTCAGCCGGCTGCTGCTGAAGGTCGAGGATGACTGGGTCGAGGCCGGTTTCCCGCCCGATCGCGACGCGGTGCTGGCGCTCGCGCGTCAGGCGCTGGCGTCGGCGAGCAGATAGGCTTCGGCCGCGTCGACCGGGAGCGGCCGGGCGTAGAGGAAGCCCTGCCCGGTCTGGCAGGCGAGGTCGGTCAGCCGGTCGGCCTGCGCAATCGTTTCGATGCCTTCCGCCACCGTCTCCATGCCGAGGCTCGCGGCCAGCCCGAGGATGGCGATGACGATATTGTAGCTGTCCTCCGTCTCGAACATGTTGCTGACGAACGAACGATCGATCTTGAGCACGTCGATCGGCAGCTTTTGCAGATAGGCCAGCGAAGAATAGCCCGTGCCGAAATCGTCCATCGCGATGCTGACGTCGAGCGCCTTGAGCCGTTCGAGGATCGCGCCGGCGCGCTTGGGATTGTCGATGATGACGCTTTCGGTCAGCTCGATCTTGAGCCGGTTGCCTGGCAGCCCGGACGCGGCGAGCGCCTGCGTCACGGCGTCGACGACGTCGTCGCGCACCAGCTGTCCGCCCGACATGTTGACGGCGACGATCAGGTCGTCGCGTCCCAGCCGGCGGCGCCAGTCGGCGAGCTGGCGGCAGGCGGTGTCGAGCGCCCAGCGGCCGATCGGCACGATCAGCCCGGTTTCCTCGGCGAGCGGAATGAAGTCGTTGGGAGGCACGATGCCGCGGTCGGGATGCTGCCAGCGCGCCAGCGCCTCGAAGCCGGCGATGCGGCCGCTGCGCAGGTCGATCAGCGGCTGGTAGTAGAGCCGCAGTTCGTCGCGCTCGAGGGCGTGGCGCAGGTCGGTTTCGAGCTCGAAGCGGCTTTTCGCCTGGTCGTGTGCGTTGAGCTGGTAGATCTCGGTGCGCGCCACACCGGCCGCCTTGGCGCGATTGAGCGCGAATTCGGCGTCGCGCAGCAAATCCTCGGCGAAGCTGCCGGAAGTCATCGTCGTGGCGATGCCGATGCTGGCGCCGATGAACAGCTCGCGCTCGGTGATCGCGAAGGGCGTCGCCAGCGTCTCGTGGATGCGTTGCGCGACCTGGACCGCCTCGTCGGCGCCGTCGATCCCGCGCACCAGTACGGCGAATTCGTCGCCCGACAAGCGGGCGAGCACGTCACCGCCGCGAACACAGGGCAGCAGCCGCCGCGCGAACGAGATCAGCAGCTCGTCGCCGGCGAGATGGCCCATGCCTTCGTTGACCGCCTTGAAGCGATTGATGTCGAGCGCCAGCACTGCGGCATGCTGCTTGGCGCCGGCGGCGGCCTTCGCCGCCACCTCGATCGCCGCTTCGGTCTCCTCGATGAACATCACGCGGTTGGGCAGGCCGGTGAGGGCGTCGTGCAGCATCGTCTGGCGCAGGCTGCGTTCGGCCTGCATTTCCGGGCTGCGGTCGCGCACCGTCATCATGACGCGCGGCGGATCGTCGGCGAGGCGGCAGACGTGCGCGGACAGATGGCGCTCGCGACCGGCGACCGGCCCGGTCCAGTTGACGTCGCGGGGCCCCGCGCCGGCGAGAATCTCGTCGATCGCGGCGAACAGCGCGTCGGCCCCGGCAAATGGGGAAAGTGCGGCGACGGGCAGGCCGATCGCCGCCAGCCGCGGCACGCCGGCCCAGGTCTCGAGAATGCGGTTGGCGATGCGGCAGATCGCGCCTCCATGTCCCGCTTGGAGGATCGCCGCGCCCAGCGGCAGCGCATCGAGAATGGCCTGCGGTTCTTCGCGCACGACGACGGTCCGCGCGGGCGCGGCGGACATGCGAGTCTTTGCGGCGTTCGTCGCCACCGGCTCGGCCTCTCGTCGGCGAAGGCCACGGCGCGCGACCTTCAAGGTTGCGCACGTTGCCATCGCAGCCCTTAAAGTCGCGTAAACAAAGGGCCGGCGTTGCCGCCGGCCCTCTGGCCTCATCGATGTGCGGTCGGGATCAGGCGGCGTAGCGCTTCTTCATCGCCGAGAAGGTGTCGTGACCGGCGCGCACCGATTCATAGGCGCGCTGCACCGCCTGGCGTACCTCGGGCGACAGTTCGACGTCGAGCGCAGCCTCATATTTGCCCTTGATGACGTCCTCGCCGCGCTCGACCTCGTTGACCGCGGTCCGCACGTCGTTGTCGAAGGCGGCGCGCAGGTTGAGGAACTGGCGGTGCGCGGCGGCGAGCAGCGTGCCGTCGTCCTCGGGATTGCCGCCGAGGCGGACGACGTGACCGCGCAGATCGGCGACGATCGATCGCCGCTCCGCGGCATATTGGCGGAAGGTCTGCGCCAGTTCGCCGGCGTTGTCGGTCTCCGCCGCCTGCTCATAGCCGTCGGCCGAATCGATCGTCGTCGCGATCAGCGAATTGAGCGTGGCGATATCCTTGTCGGTGGTCATGATCGGTGTCCCTGTGGTGGCGTCAGACCGTTCAACGGTCGCGCGCCACCGCCGTTCCTGACCGATCGTGAATCTAGCGGACCCCCGGGGCGGCCCGTCGCGCCGCTTCGTCGAGCATCGCGTCGTAAAAGGCGATGGCGCGGGCATAGTCGGCGATGGCGATGCGTTCGTCGGTGCCGTGAAAGCGCTTCAGCTCCGCAGGACCGGTGCGGACCGGGAGGAAGCGATAGATCGCCCGGGCGACCGGCTCATAGTGACGGGCATCGGTTCCCGCGATCACCAGCCCGGGCGCGACGATTGCATCGGGGAACACCCGGCTCGCCGCCCGTTCGACCGCCGCATAGGGCGGACCCTCGGCGGGGGACACCAGCGACGGGTTGCGGCCGCCGTCGATCGCGCGGACGGCAATACGGCGGTCGTCGATCACCGCGCGGTCGCGTGCGACGACGCTATCGACGGTATCGCCGGGGAGCAGCCGGTGATTGACGACCGCGCGCGCCGCCTGCGGCAGGACATTGGCCTTGGTGCCGGCGTTGAACATCGTCACCGCCGTCGTCGTGCGGACCGACGCCGATCCCGAGGGCGAAGCCGCCATCGTGCGCAGCACCAGCGGCTCGGTGAGCCAGCGGTTGGCGAGGACGATCCGCATCGGCAGCCCCATCGCCGGCCCGGTACGATCGAGCGTCCCCGCCATCGGGCCGATCAGCCGCGCTGGAAAGGGGTCGGCGGTCAGTCGCCCGACGCCCTCGGCCAGGCGGCCGATCGCATTGTCCGTCGCCGGCATCGACGAATGGCCGCCCTCGGCCGTGGCGACCAGTTCGACCGAGGCGAAGCCCTTTTCGGCGACGCCGATCAGTGCCACCGGCGGTGCGACGCCCGGGACGACGCCCTCGAGCACCATCGATCCCTCGTCGAGCACGAGGTCGAGCGCGATTCCGCGCGCCTTTAGCAGCGCCGCGATCGCCTGCGCGCCGCCGCCGCCGACCTCTTCGTCGTGGCCGAAAGCAAGGTAAACGGTGCGCTCGGGAGTCCAGCCGGCGGCGAGCTTGCGCTCGACCGCCTCGAGGATGGCGATCACCGCCGATTTGTCGTCCCAGGCGCCGCGCCCCCAGACATAGCCGTCCGCGGCCACCCCGGCGAACGGCGGGTGCGTCCACTTCGCCTCGGTACCGGCCTCGACCGGCACGACGTCGAGGTGCGCGGCGAGCAGGATCGGCTTTGCCGCAGGATCGCTGCCCGCCCAGCGATAGAGCAGGCTGTGACCGGCGACGGTTTCGCGCGCCAGCGCGGCATGCGTCCGCGGGAAGCTCGCGACCAGATAGGCGGCAAGGTTCTCGAACGCCCCGGCATCGTAGCGGCCGCCTTCGTAGGAGATGGTCGGAAAGCGGACCGCGCCGGCCAGCCGCTCGATCGCGGCGGCGTCGAGCGCGGGCGCGGGCGGGGCAGCGGCGGCGCGCTCGGGCGCGTCGCCGCCGAAACGCGCCGTGTTGATCCCCATCACGACGGCGAGCGCCAGCAGCGCGACCGCGAGCGCAAAGCCGATCCAGCGAAGTACGCGCATATCCAACTTCCCCGCTTTGCCGCGAGATTGCCGGTGGCGGCCACGGCTGTCCACCTCCCACAGTTGGCGGCGGGGCGTGCATGAAGCGACGAAGGTTTGGCGTGACGGCCCTCACGCCATCTGCCACGTTGCGCGCATGTCTCCCGCCGTTCGCATGACGCTCTACAACATCGTCTATTTCGCCGGCCTCGCCGGCGTTTTGCTGTTCCTTCCCGTCTGGTTCGAAAAGGCGCGCGGCCTGTCGGGGGCGGAGATCGGCATCATCATGGCCTGCGCCGGCTTCGGCCGAATGCTGGCGGGCCCGCTCGCCGCCGCCTGGGCGGACGGCAAGCGCGACCGCCATGCGCCGTTGAAGCTGCTCGGTCTGGTGGTGGTCGGCGCCTTCCTGCTGCTCGGCGTGGCGCCGAGCTATCTCACCATCCTCGCGGCGGCGCTGGTCGGCATCACCGGCTACTGGCTCATCGTCGGCTATATCGAATCGGGGCTGATGCGGCTGTGCGACCCCAAGGCGACACTCGACTATTCGCGCGCGCGCGGGCTGGGCTCGGCGGCGTTCGTCGCGGGCAGCCTCGGCCTCGGCTTCGCGATCGACGAATTCGGCCCGCCCTCGGCGCTCGCCACCGTCGTCATCCTCTGCGCGATCCTCGCCGCGGGCGCCTGGCTGCTGACGCCCGAACGGGTCGACCGCGACGCCGAGCCGCCGATCGGTGTCCGCCTGCGCGAAGGGCTGGGGCTGGTGAAGCACCCGGCCTTCTTCCTGCTGATCTTCGGTGCCGGCTTCGTCCAGGCGAGCCACGCCTTCTACAATGTGTTCGGCGGCCTCGTCTGGCTCAACCAGGGCATTTCGGGGAGCTGGGTCGGCGCGCTCTACAGCATCGGCGTCGCGGTCGAGGTGGCGTTCCTCGTGCTGCTCGGTCGCTGGTCCGAACGCTACCATGCCTCGGGACTGGTGCTTGCCGGCGGCATCGCCGCGGTGATCCGCTGGATCATCCTCAGCCAGCAGCCCGACCTGATGTGGCTGATCCCGCTGCAGGCGCTGCACGGCCTGAGCTTCGCCGCGACCTATCTCGGGACGATGCGGCTTATCCAGGGCTGGTACGGCAATGACCGCGCGCCGACCGCGCAGATGATGTACCAGAGCTTCGCGGCGGCGCCCGAAGCGGCGCTCGCCAGCCTGCTCGCCGGGCCGCTCTACGACAGTTTCGGCGCGCTCGGCTATCTCGGCATGGTCGGGCTCGCGATCGTCGGCGTGCTGCTGGCGTTCCGGCTCCGCACGACGCCGCCGCCGGCGCTGGCGACCACGCCAGCATAAGCGTTCAGAAGCGGTTCAGACGCCGCGCGTAACTCTCGCTTTCGTCGGCGGCCGATGTTGGGGTCCGTCGTTCGGGAGACGAGTGATGAACAGGACCCTCTTGGCCTTGTCGGCGCTGTCGATGCTCGGCGCCACCGTCGCGGCGACGCCGGCGCTGGCAGGCGACCGCGACCG
The DNA here is from genome assembly GCA_030147805.1 of Sphingomonadaceae bacterium. Lineage (GTDB taxonomy): Bacteria > Pseudomonadota > Alphaproteobacteria > Sphingomonadales > Sphingomonadaceae > Sphingoaurantiacus. The sequence continues at coordinate 4,737 of JASBUR010000024.1, read as the reverse complement.
CGTCAGCCGCGGCGAGATCCGGCGCGACCGCCAGGACGTTCGCGAGGAGCGGCGCGAATATCGGCAGGCGCTGCGCCATGGCGAGCGCCGTGACGTCCGCGAAGAGCGCCGCGAGTATCGCGATGCGCAGCGCGAGCTGCGCCAGGATCGTCGCGACCTGCAGCGCGCCTATCGCGGCGACGCCTACCGCGGCGGCTATTATGCGGCGCCGGCCTATTACGGCGGCAATCCCTATCATGCCGGCCCCTATTACGCTGGCTATCGCGGCGATCGCCGCGGCGCGCCGGGCGGCTGGTACGGGCGCAACGGTCGCTATTACGGCAACGACTACAATCGCTGCCGCCGCGATTCGGACACCAACGGCACCGTGCTCGGCGCGATCGCCGGCGGCGTGCTCGGCAACGTCATCGCGCAGCAGGGCGACAAGGCGCTCGGCACGGTGATCGGCGCCGGCGTCGGCGGCGTCATCGGCAACCGCATCGATCACGACGGCCGCGGCGGACGGCGCTGCTATTGATCGGCTTACCGGGCCCGACCCCCCAGAAAGGCCCGAAGGAAGGGCGCCGGCGACCCCCTCTGCCGGCGCCCTTTTTCTTGCCCGTCAGATTTCCCCTTGCCACCTGCTACGTTTGTGGCATGCTACATATGTAGCAAGGAGCGAATCGGGTGATCGGCAATCTTCCGCGACGTGAGCGCGAGCTCTTCGAGATCCTGTGCAGCGCCGGCGAGGCGACCGCCGCCGACCTGCGCGAGCGCATGGTCGATCCGCCGAGCTATTCGGCGGTGCGCACGATGCTGTCGCGGCTCGCCGCCAAGGGGCTGATCAGCCACCGGGTCGTCGACCAGGCCTATGTCTACCGCAGCGTCCCGCAGGCCGAGAAGGTCCAGGAATCGGCGCTTCGCCAGATGGTGAAGAGCTTCTTCGACGGCTCTGCGGCAAGCGCCGCAACCGCGCTGCTCGGCCTGTCGCGCAATCTGAAGCCCGACGAGCTCGACGCGCTGCAGAAGGCGATCGACGAAGCCCGGGAGCGCCGCTCATGATCCTCGAACTCGCTACCAGTCCCGATTTCTTCCTCGAAATGGCGTGGAAGTCGGCCGCGATCGCCGGCGTCGCGCTGGTCGCGCTGACGCTGCTCCGCGCGCGCTCGGCGGCCGACCGCGCGGCGGTCGTTCGGCTCGCCGTCATGCTGCTGCTCGCGCTGCCGGTCATTTCGCTCGCGCTGCCGGCGCTGCAGGTCGAAAAGCCCGTCGCCGCGATCGAGACCGCCAAGGTCGCGCCGCCGCCGCCGCCGCCCGCCGCGGAGGCGCCGGTCGCAGCGCCGGTCGATACCACGACCGACGTCGCGCTGCCCTCCGATCCGGCGCCCGTCACCGCCGCGCCGCTCCCCCCGAAGAAGAAGCTGCCGACCGGGCTGATGCTGACGATGGTCTATGCAGCCGGCGTCCTGCTGCTCGCGCTGCGCCTCGTCGCGGGCCTGTGGACGCTGCGCCGCTGGACGGCGGCGGCCGAGCCGGTGCGCAGCCCCGACTGGGCCGCGTCGCTGCGGCGCGCGCGGACGCGCTCGGGCCTCGCCCGGCCGGTGACGCTGCTCGCGTCGGCGGACGTGCCGTCGCCGCTGAGCTGGGGCCTGCGCGCGCCGGTGATCCTGATCGATTACGACACGCTCGACCGGGCCGAGGACGCCGATGCCGTGCTCGCGCACGAGCTGGCGCATGTCGTCCGCCGCGACTGGGCGATGCTGATGCTGTCGCGGCTGGCGGTGGCGCTGTTCTGGTTCAATCCGCTGGTCTGGCTGCTCGAGCGCGCGCTCGTCCAGCAGGCCGAGGAAGCGGCCGACCTGCGCGCGCTGAGCGGCGTCGAGCCGGTCAGCTATGCGCGCACGCTCGTCGCCTGCGGGTCGCAGGCCGGCGGTCGACTGGTTCCGGCGAACAGCATTGCGCGCCAGGGGCTCGCGCGCCGCGTTCGGGCGGTTCTCGACGAGAAGCGGCGCGGCACGCCGTCGGGCTCGGGGTGGACCGGGCTGGCGATGCTGCTGTGCATCGCCGTCTCGGCACCGATCGCAGCAATCGAGCTGGTCTCGCCGCAGGCGCCGACGCCGCCTGCCGCACCCGTTGCTCCGCCCGCGCCGCCCGCCCCGCGGACGCCGGCGGCACCCGCGGCGCCGGCGGCGCCGGCGGCCTGGGTCGATGATGCGGATATCACCGACGCGGTCGATCGAGCGATGGCGGCTGTCGAGCTGTCGGAAGAGCAGATCGAGGCGATCCAGGAGGCGGCCGAGGCCGCGGCCGACGCCGCCGTCGAGCGCGCCGAGGCGATCGCCGAAGCAGAGGCGGCGCGCGCCGAAGCAATCGCGGACGCGGAGTCGGCACGGGAAGAGGCAGAGGCGGCGCGCGCCGAAGCCGATCAGGCGCGGATCGAGGCCGGACGGGTTCGCTCCAAAGCCGATCAGGCGCGCGCCGAGGCCGATCGGACGCGCGCCGAAGCCGATCAGGCGCGGATTGAGGCGGAACAGGCGCGCATCGAGGCCCGCATCGCCGCGACGCAGGCGGTCCGGACCGTCCGGCGCACCGATATCGCCGTGTCGAACCGCGCGGCGGACCGCACGCAGACCGGCCCGCTGAGCGTTGAGGAGCTCGTGGCGATGAAGATGCAGGGCGTCGACGCCCGCTATCTGCGCGAGCTGGCGGCGCTGGCGCCGCGGATCCGATTGTCGGCGCAGGAGATCGTCGCGACCAAGATGCACGGCCTCACGCCGGCGCGGTTGCGCGAGTTCGCCGACGCCGGACATGGCGCGACGGCGATCGACGACCTGATGGCGATGCGCATCCACGGTGTGACGCCGGCCTTCATCCGCGAGATGGCGGCGGCGGGATACCCGCGGATGAGCGCCGACGATCTGGTCGCGATGCGCATTCACGGTGTCTCTGCCGATAGCGCGCGCCGGGCCGCCGCGCAGGGCCGGCGCCCCACAGCCGAGGAGCTCGTCGACATGAAGCTGCGCGGGAAGATCTAGCCCCCCGGCGGCTCGCGCCGCCAGACGACATCCCCCGCGGGACGACCCGGCCTTCGACCTCGAAGCGCCGACCGGTCCCTCGCGACCCGAACGCTGCCGCCCTCGCGGTACCAAGGAGACGGACATGATGAAGAAGCTGCTCATCGCCACGACGGCGTTCTTCCTCGCCGCACCTTCCGGCGCCGAGGTCCCCGACCGGATCGACTTCACCGTCACGCCGGCACAGAAGAGGCCGGGGGCCGTGCAGCTCCAGCTCAGCTATCGCACACCGGACAGCCGCAGCCGCCATTCGCGGCCGGTCGCGCTTGCCGACCTGCAAGGGCTCACCGCGGCGCAGCTGGCCGCGTCGGCCGGCGGGCCCGCCCGCTTCCGCATCGCCCGCGACGCCGGCGTGCTCGACTGCGACGGAATGTTTCGCAACGGCCGCGGCAGCGGCGACTGCCGCTTTGCCGCGGATCGGGCCTTTGCCGACGCGCTGGCGAAGCGTGGCATCGGCCGTCCGACATCCGACGAGCAGTTTCGCCTCGCCATGCATGGCACGAAGCTAGCCGTCGTCGACGAACTGGCGCGGCAGGGTTATGCGCGACCGACGGTCGCTCAGCTCGTCGAAACCGGCGTGTTTGCCATCGACGTGCCCTTCCTCAGGGCGCTCGACGCCGCGGGCTACCGCGTCGGTTCGGTGCAACAGCTCGTCCAGATGAAGATCCACGGCGTCACGCCGGACTATATCCGCGACCTCGCGGCGATCGGCCCCGCCTATCGCAAGCTGCCGGTCGAGGCGCTCGTCGAGATGCGCATCCACGACGTGTCGCCCGCCCGGCTTCGCGCCTATGCGCAGGCCGGCTATCGCGATCTCGGCCGCGCGCAGATCGTGGCGATGGCGATCCACGGCGTTTCCCCCGACTATGTGCGGCAGATGGCCGAGGCGGGCTATCGCGGTCTCACGCCCGAGCAACTCGTCAACATGCGCATCCACGGCGTCGATGCCGAGATGGCGCGGGTGGCCCGCGCCACCGTGCGGAAGAACTGACATGCGGGGGAGCGATGATGTCGGCTGCGTAACGTCGGACGAGGGGAGGCTAGCGATGAACCGCTTCGGAGAATGGCTCTGCGATAACGTCCCGCTCGTTTCGATGGTGCTCGTCGCGGTGCTGATCGGCTCGCTGGTGGCGATCAGCTGAAGCGATTGTCGCGCGGGAAGCCGTTGGGCGGCAGCCGTCCCGCCTGGGCGCGGTCGCCCAGCCAGTCGGTGAGTACGCTCTCGGTGCGCATCCGGTCGCCCTTGCCGCCCATCTGCCACGACAGTCCGTCGGCCAGCGTGAAGGCGATCGCGTCGGAGAGGCCGCCGTCCTTGTATTTCTGCAGGGTGACGCCCTGGCCACGGCTCATCTCGACCACCTGCGCGAGCGGGAAGACCAGCAGCTTGCGGTTGTCGCCGACCGCGGCGATGTGATCGGCGCCGGCGGGGAGGGCGCGCACGACCTTGAGCTTGGCGCCGGGTCGCGGCGCCATGACCTGACGGCCCTTTTTCGTCTCCGCAACGGTATCCGCGGCGGCCACGATGAAGCCCTTGCCGTCCGAGGCGGCGAGCAGCAGCTTTGCGGCCTGCTGATGCGCGAACAGCGCGACGATCTCGGCGGTCGACTCCATGTCGACCATCAGCCGGATCGGCTCGCCAAAGCCGCGTCCGCCGGGTAGGCGGTCGGCGGCGAGCGTGTAGAAG
>JASBUR010000023.1 GCA_030147805.1 Sphingomonadaceae bacterium | reverse complement strand
GCTGGGCCGAGCAGGACCGGAGCGGAGATCATCGTCCAGGCGCTGAGCGATCTCGGCGTCGAGGTCATCTTCGGCTATCCGGGCGGCGCGGTGCTGCCGATCTACGACGCGATCTTCCAGCAGAGCGGCATCCGTCACATTCTCGTCCGGCAGGAGGGCGGCGCCGTCCATGCCGCCGAGGGCTATGCGCGCGCGACGGGCAAGCCCGGCGTCGTGCTGGTGACCTCGGGCCCCGGCGCGACCAACGCGGTCACCGGAATCGCCGACGCGATGCTCGATTCGATCCCGATCGTCGTCATCACCGGGCAGGTGCCCTCGCACCTGATCGGCACCGACGCCTTCCAGGAATGCGATACGGTCGGCATCACGCGCCACTGTTCGAAGCATAACTACCTGGTGAAGGATGCCGATCGGCTGGGTTCGACGATCCACGAGGCGTTCCACATCGCCACCTCGGGGCGTCCCGGCCCGGTGGTCATCGACATCCCCAAGGACGTACAGATCACCCGTGCCCGCTATGCGCCGACGCCGGCGATCGAGCACAAGACCTATCGCCCGCAGGTGACCGGCGACGCGGCGCTGATCGCGGCGGCGGTCGACATGCTGGCGGCCGCCGAACGGCCGATCCTCTATACCGGCGGCGGGGTCATCAATTCGGGGCCCGCGGCGAGCGCGGCGCTGCGCGAGCTGGCGAAGCTGACGGGCGCGCCGGTGACCAGCACGCTGATGGGCCTCGGCGCCTTCCCCTCGACCGACCCGCAGTGGCTCGGCATGCTCGGGATGCACGGCACCTACGAGGCCAATCTGGCGATGAACCAGTGCGACCTGATGCTGTGCCTTGGCGCGCGCTTCGACGACCGCGTCACCGGCCGCCTCGACGCCTTTTCGCCGGGCAGCCGCAAGATCCACGTCGACATCGACCGTTCGTCGATCAACAAGAACGTGCGCGTCGACCTCGGCATCGTCGGCGACGTCGGCTCGGTGATCGAGGACATGATCGCCGAATGGAAGCGCCGCGGCCACCGCGGCGCCGACCTCCAGGAATGGAATGCGCGCCTCGCCGGATGGCGCGCGCGCGACTGCCTCGCCTTCGAGCAGAAGGGCGAGGAGATCCTGCCGCAGCAGGCGATCAAGCGGCTGTACGAGGCGACGCGCCATCTCGACCCGATCATCTCGACCGAGGTCGGCCAGCACCAGATGTGGGCGGCGCAGCATTTCGGCTTCGAGGCACCCAACCGCTGGCTGACCTCGGGCGGCCTCGGGACGATGGGCTATGGCCTGCCCGCGGCGATCGGCGCGCAGCTCGGCCATCCCGACCGGCTGGTGATCGACATCGCCGGCGAGGCGTCGATCCTGATGAACATTCAGGAGATGTCGACCGCCAAACAGTACCGGCTGCCGGTCAAGATCTTCATCCTCAACAACGAATATATGGGGATGGTCCGCCAATGGCAGGAGCTGAACCATGGCGGGCGCTATTCGGAAAGCTATTCCGAGGCGCTGCCCGACTTCGTGAAGCTCGCCGAGGCCTATGGCTGGACCGGCATGCGCATCGAGAAGCCCGAGGAGCTCGACGACGGCATTGCCGCGATGATCGCCGCGCCGGGGCCGGTGATGGTCGACTGCCGTGTCGCCAAGCTCGCCAATTGTTTCCCGATGATTCCGAGCGGCGCGGCGCATACCGAGATGATGCTGCACGCCGCCGAGGTGGCCGGCCAGGCGAGCAGTGCCGGTCAGGCGCTGGTCTGATGGCGAAGAAGATCGAGGTCATCGAGCGGCACACGCTGTCGGTCGTCGTCGACAACGAGGCGGGCGTGCTGGCGCGCATCGTCGGGCTGTTCTCGTCGCGCGGCTACAATATCGAAAGCCTTACCGTCGCCGACGTCAGCGCCGACCATGCGGTGTCGCGCATCACCGTCGTGACCACCGGCACGGCGCATGTGCTCGAACAGATCATCGCGCAGCTCGACCGGCTGGTGCCGGTGCACAAGGTCATCGACCTCACCGCGCTCGGCCCGCACGTCGAGCGCGAAATGGCGCTGGTCAAGGTCGCGGGCAGCGGCCAGGCGCGCGACGAGGCGCTGCGCATGGCCGACGTCTACCGCGCGCGCGTCGTCGACGCGACGACGGGGTCGTTCGTGTTCGAGGTCACCGGATCGAGCGAGAAGATCGACACCTTCGTGGTGCTGATGCGCGAGGTCGGACTCGTCGAGGTCGTGCGCACCGGCGTCGTCGCCATCGCGCGCGGCCGCGAAGCATTATAATCCACTCACTGAGCGAATTCGGGGCGAAAGGGCTGCTGCTATGCGCGTTTATTATGACCGGGATGCCGACGTCGGGCTGATCAAGGGCAAAAAGGTCGCCGTTATCGGCTACGGCAGCCAGGGCCACGCGCATGCCGCCAACCTGCGTGATTCGGGCGTCGTCGAGGTTGCGGTCGCGCTGCGCGAAGGCTCGGCGACCGCCGGCAAGGCGACCGATGCGGGCTTCAAGCTGATGTCGAACGCCGAAGCGGCGACATGGGCCGACGTCATCATGATGCTGGCGCCCGACGAGCATCAGGCGGCGATCTACGAGCAGGACCTCAAGCCCAACATGAAGCCGGGCGCCGGCCTCGCCTTCGCGCATGGCCTCAACGTCCATTTCGGGCTCATCGAGCCGCGCGCCGACATCGACGTGTTCATGATCGCGCCCAAGGGCCCGGGCCACACGGTGCGCAGCGAATATCAGAAGGGCGGCGGCGTCCCCTGCCTCGTCGCGATCGCGCAGGATTCGAGCGGCAATGCGCATGACATCGCGCTGTCGTACGCGTCGGCGATCGGCGGCGGCCGCTCGGGCGTCATCGAGACGACCTTCCGCGAGGAATGCGAGACCGATCTGTTCGGCGAGCAGGTCGTGCTGTGCGGCGGCCTCACCAACCTGGTGATGGCGGGCTTCGAGACGCTCGTCGAGGCGGGCTATGCCCCCGAGATGGCCTATTTCGAATGCCTCCACGAGGTGAAGCTCATCGTCGACCTGATGTACGAGGGCGGCATCGCCAACATGCGCTACTCGATCTCGAACACCGCCGAGTATGGCGACTACAAGACCGGCCCGCGCATCATCACCGACGAGACCAAGGCCGAGATGCGCCGCGTCCTCGCCGACATCCAGCAGGGCCGCTTCGTACGCGACTTCATGCTCGACAACCGCGTCGGCAATCCCGAGCTCAAGGCGGCGCGCAAGCTGCAGGCCCAGCATCCGATCGAGGAGGTCGGCGGCAAGCTGCGCGCGATGATGCCGTGGATCGGCAAGAACAAGCTGGTCGACAAGGCGAAGAACTAGAGCCAGCGCGGCACGGCGTCTCGATAGGCGTCGTAGTCCGCTCCGAACACGACTGACAGGTGCGCTTCCTCGAGGCGCACCTGCAGCTGCATCATCGCCTCGCCGACCAGCAGCAGCGCCAGCGTCGCTGCGTTGGGCAGCGCCAAGAACAGACCGGCGAGGTTGAAGCGCATCCCGAGAAAATCGGGTTGCGGCTGCGACCGAACAGGCCGGTTTGCACGAGCGGGGGGCGCGTGGCGTCATCGATACCGATGCGCCACGATCGCCCCATCTGGGCCTGCGCGGCGACGATCCAGACGAGCGAAGCGCCGAGCAACGCCCAGCCGGCGATGGCGACGCCCTCCGCCGCGAGCCAGGGCAGCGGCCCGGTCGTCGAAAGCGGTACCCCCGCCGACAGCGCGACGAGCAGCAGCAGCGTCGCCGCGATCACGCCGCGCAACCAGGCGGCGACGACGCCACGCACCCTGTCGTCGCGCGGCAGCACCAGGGCGTTGACGCGCTCGCGCCGCCATAGCCGCCAGGTCGGCCAGGCGAACGCCACCGCAAACGAGAACAGGAAATAGCAGAGCAGCAGGCGGGGTGTGGTGAGGGGCATGCGATCCTCCGACAGATGGCGTCGGCGCATGTGATGCACCCCGTAACCGCTACAGGGTCAAGACGCGGAGCGCGCCCATCGAAAAAGGGCCGGTGCACCGCACCGGCCCTCTGGCAGTTGCGTGAGCGTCGCGACGCTTAGGCTTCGACCTTGCGGCGGCGGCGCGACAGACCGGCGAGCATCGCGCCGAGGCCGAACAGCGCCAGCGTGCCAGGCTCGGGGACCGGCGTGGGGCCGACCGGGCGCATCTCGCCGGTGAAATAGGTCGGCTGGCCGTTGAAGTTGGTGTGCGTCTCGAGGCTCGACGCCGTAGCGGGGCCGCCATAGCCGTGCAGCGCCGCGACGATGAGATTGCCGTTCATGCCGCCGTAGTTGGCATAGGCCGACGCCTGCGTGGCGAGCACCGAGCCGTTCCAGCTTCCGGCGAAGGTCAGCGAGGTCGCCTCGTAGAAATTCCACAGGATGCGATCGAGCGTGATGCCGCCGGTCAGGTTCATGCCGGTGTTGAGCAGCGACAGGTCCTGCCCCGCGACGTTGATGATCACCGTCGCGCCCGACGGGGCGTTGATGTTGAAACCGCCGCTGGCGCCTTCGAGCATCGCCTCGGTGATCCCGTAGACGTTGAGCCCGGCGCCGCCGGTGAAGAACAGCTGCGACCACTGGAAGGTCGCGGTCGGATCGTTGGTGCCGACCTGCGCCTGCGACAGCGCGGTCAGCGTCGCCGCGGCGGCGGCGAAGTCGATCGGCTGCGTGACCGAGCCCTGCATCGAGGGCGGGTTCATCCAGTTCGGCTTGATGAAGCTCGTGCCGTAGGTGATCGTGCCGCCGTTGTTGACCGACCCGCCACCGTTCGGGTTGAACGTCACCGAGCCGCCGGCGCTGAGGTTCCCGTTGATCGTCGGGTTGTTGTAGTTGACGTTGCCGCCGACGATCGTGCTGCCGTTGATCGTACCGTTCGAGGCGGTCAGGTTGCCGCCGACGACGAGATTGGTCGTGCTGCCGGTCGGCATCTGGCTGGCGATCGCCACGCCGTTGAGCTGCAGGTTGCCGCCGACGGCGACCTTGCCGTGCGTATCGACATACTGGCGGTTCGAGTTGCCGATGACGAACTCGTTATAGTCGCCCGCGATGCCGAGCGGGCCGGCGACGGCGGACGTCCCGGCCAGCAGCATCAGCGCAGCGAGAGAATAGCGGATCACGATTCAGCCCCTTGGTTACTCAAATACTATAGCACGAAATTCACACCCGTAACGAAGCAATAAAGATGCCAAACACTAATTTATTGATATCATGTCTCTTTTCCTGCGCCATCGCTGCGTGGTGTAAAGTTCTCCGACTCCCCTGCGCGATGGCCCGACGGCCCCCTATCGCCTTCTGGCGACATCGCTATACGAGCGGCCTCAACAATCTCTAAACGCGCCGTGCGGATAACGATGTGTCGAGCGCAGGTCGCGTTGGGCAGTAAAGTAACCGATCATGCCCTCTGGACAACCGGAAGCAACAACGGCAGACAGTCACACGATGACGGCCCCGACGCCCCACCTCCTTCGACTTACGCGCCCTTAGGCGCGCCGGTCAGGCTGCTCCCCGCACGGAGCCGTTGCATCGCCGCCTAAGGGACATCCGAACCAGGTTTCAATCCGGATGAAGGCGCGATTGCCATGACCGACACCATCTACGTATTCGACACCACGCTGCGCGATGGCGAGCAATCGCCCGGCTGTTCGATGAACCTCGAGGAGAAGCTGCGCGTCGCCGCCCAGCTCGAGGCGCTCGGCGTCGACATCATCGAGGCCGGCTTCGCCATCGCCTCCGAGGGCGATTTCGAGGCGGTGACCGAGGTGGCGCGCCAGTGCAAGCGCGCGACCGTCGCCAGCCTCGCCCGCGCCGCGGCCGCCGACATCGACCGGGCCTGGGCCGCCGTCCGCCATGCCGCGCGCCCACGGATTCATACCTTCATCGCCACCTCGCCGCTGCACATGCGCGTCAAGCTCGCGAAGGAGCCCGAGGAGGTGCTCGAGGCGATCCGCATGAGCGTCAGCCATGCGCGCAACCTCTGCCCCGACGTCGAATGGTCCGCCGAGGATGCGACGCGATCGGAGCCCGACTTCCTCGCCCGCGCGATCGAGACCGCGATCCGCGCCGGCGCCCGGACGATCAACCTGCCCGACACGGTCGGCTATGCGACCCCCGAGACCTATGGTGCGATGTTCCGCGACATGATCAACCGCGTTCCCAATGCCGATGCGGCGATCTTCTCGACGCACTGCCACAACGATCTGGGCCTGGCGGTCGCCAATTCGCTGGCTGCGGTGATGGCCGGTGCCCGCCAGGTTGAATCGACCGTCAACGGCATCGGCGAACGGGCCGGCAACGCCGCGATCGAGGAGATCGCGATGGCGCTCAAGGTCCGCCACGATGTCATGCCCTACCGGACCAACGTGGTATCGACCGAGATCACCCGGTCGAGCCGCATGGTGTCGGGCATCAGCGGCTTCCAGGTTCAGCCCAACAAGGCGATCGTCGGCGCCAATGCCTTCGCGCACGAAAGCGGCATCCATCAGGACGGCATGCTCAAGGATGCATCGACCTACGAGATCATGACGCCCGAATCGGTGGGTCTCGCCGAATCGAACCTCGTGCTCGGCAAGCATTCGGGGCGCGCCGCCTTCCGCCAGAAGCTCGCCGACCTCGGCTATGCACTCGCCGACAACGAGTTCCAGGACGCGTTCAAGCGCTTCAAGGACCTCGCCGACGCCAAGAAGCAGGTCTTCGACGAGGATATCGTCGCGCTCGTCGACGACGAGGTGCTGCGCGGCCATGACCGCATCCGCGTCGTCGAGGTCGAAATCTACAGCGGGTCGCACACGCCGGCGCGCGCCGTGCTCACGCTGTCGATCGACGACGAGACGCGTACGGCGACCGCGCGCGGCAACGGCCCGGTCGACGCGCTGTTCAACGCCATCCACGAACTGGTGCCGCACGACCGCGGCGTGCTCCATCTCTACGAGGTTCACGCGGTGTCCGAGGGCACCGATGCGCAGGCCGAGGTCAGCGTCGTGCTGCGCGAGGACGGGCGTTCGGTGCGCGGCGTCGGCGCCGACGTCGACACGCTGATCGCCTCGGCGCGCGCCTATGCCAATGCGCTCAACAAGCTGATGGTGAAGCGCGGCCGCAGCGCCCTCGACGCGCGGGCAGGCTAGGCCGCCGTCCGACCGTCAGGTGAGCGGTGCCGGCAACGGTCGGCGGCGCCGTCGCAGGCTGCCGATCATCAGGCGCAACAGCCAATAGGCCATCATCCCGAGGACGATCAACGCCGGCGTCCGCAGGAGCAGCGTCCCCTGAAGCGCCTCCGGAAACAGCTTCTCCTGGCCCTGGAAGAAGGAGGTCGTCGCGATGAGCAGCGCCAGGCCCATGCGCCACAAGTGTCGCGCGAGGCGGTGGGCGCCTCGCACGCCACGCGCTGCGATCATCCGGACGTCGAACGCCGCGGCGATGAGCGCCACGCCGCCGAAGATGAAATAGGCCGCAGCCGGAAAACCATCCTTATCGACGCCGGTCGCACCTTGCGCGACCCCCGCGCCGAGGATCAGCCCGATGACGCCCGCCCCGAGCGCCATCAGCAGCAGCGCGATGTCGGCGGGGTCGCCCGCGGGCCGCTTGCGCGCGACGGTGCGCCAGCCGGTAACGACCAGATAGAAGGTCAGCATCGACGGGACGATCGAGATCGGGGCATCGCGGATGACCACCAGCGCAAGCGCGCTCGTCGTCATGACGAGCATCGCCGGCAGAAAGATCTGGCCCGCCGCCGCGTGAATGCGCCCCCCCTTGGGCGACAGCAGGGCCGCGAAGCCTGACGCCAGCGCGATCGACGCGAGCGCAATATGGACGAACAGCGCGGCAGCGTAGATCGTCACCGTCATTCCCTCGACCGCCTATGTATTAGCGATATATTGAACTAATACAGATGGCCGTCAAGTCGCAGCTGCTGAGGGCGGTCAGATGCGCATCTCAGCTCGCGAGGCTCTGCGCCGGATCGATCTGCAGCGCGTAGCCCGCCGACCGCACGGTGCGGATCATGTCGGGCAGCGTGTCGTCGCGGTTCACCGCACGGCGCAGGCGGCGGATATGGACGTCGACGGTGCGCGTCTCGACGTCGCCATCGCGGCCCCACACCGCATCCATGAGCTGTTCGCGCGAGAACACCCGCTCGGGATGTTCGAGCAGGTGGCGGAGCAGCCGGAACTCGGTCGGGCCGATGGCGAGCGCCTTGCCGTCGCGGCTCACCTTGTGCGTCGAGGTGTCCATGCTGAGGCCGGCATAGTCGAGCGTGCCGCCGGTCAACGCCGGGCGCAGCCGGCGCAGCACTGCCCTGATCCGGGCAATCAGTTCGCGCGGGCTGAAGGGCTTGGTGAGATAGTCGTCGGCACCGGTCTCGAGCCCGCGGATGCGGTCGGCCTCTTCGGCGCGCGCGGTGAGCATCAGGATCGGCACGTTGGCGGTCGCGGCGGCGCGGCGCAGGCGGCGGCAGACCTCGATCCCCGAAACGCCCTCCACCATCCAGTCGAGGATGACGACGTCGGGCGCTTCCTCGGCGGCGAGCATCAGCGCATCCTCGCCGTCGGGGGTGGAGGTCACCTCGAAGCCGGCGGCGCCGAGATTGTAGCGGATGAGCTCGACGAGGCTCTCGTCGTCCTCGACGAGCAGGATGCGCGGCTTGTTCATGACGTCGCATCCCCCGGCGCGATGTTCACATAGGGCGTGGCATCGCCCTTGGGGCGTTCGCCGATATGTTCGCCGGTCACGCTGAAATGCACCATCTCGGCGACGTTGGTCGCATGATCGCCGATACGTTCGAGGTTCTTGGCGATGAACAGCAGGTGCGCGCAGGCGGTGATGTGGTGCGGATTCTCCATCATGTAGGTGAGGAGCGCCCGGAACAGGCTGTTGTAGAAATCATCGACCTGCTTGTCGCGCTGGCACACGTCGACCGCCAGCTCGGCGTCGCGGTTGACGAAGGCATCGAGCACGTCGCGCACCATCCGCGCCACGATCCGCCCCATCTCGGGCAGGATGCTGACAGGCTGAATCAGGCTGTTCTCGGCGAGTACCGGGGTGCGCTTCGAGATGTTCTTGGCATAGTCGCCGATCCGCTCGAGCACCGAACTGATCTTGAGCGCCGCGATGACCTCGCGCAGGTCGTCGGCCATCGGCGCCCGCAGCGCGATGATGCGCACCGCGAACCGCTCGACCTCGGCCTCGATCGCGTCGATCGCCTTGTCCTGCGCGACGATCTTGGCGGCGCTTTCGCTGTCGCGGCGCGCCAGCGCGTCGATCGCGGCGATGATCTGCTGCTCGGCGAGCCCCCCCATTTCGCTGATCAGCGCGCGCAGCTGCCGGAGGTCGTCGTCGAACGACTTGACCGTGTGGCTCTGGTTTTCCGCCATGCGCCAATTCTCCTCAGCCATACCGGCCCGTAATATAGTCTTTCGTCCGCGTTTCGCGCGGATTGGTGAAGATGTCCGACGTGTCGCCATATTCGACGAGCGTGCCGAGGTGGAAGAAGGCGGTCTTCTGGCTGACGCGCGCCGCCTGCTGCATGTTGTGCGTGACGATGACGATCGCGTAGCGGCCGCGCAGGTCGTCGATCAGTTCCTCGATGCGCGCAGTGGCGATCGGGTCGAGCGCCGAAGCCGGCTCGTCCATGAGCACGACCTCGGGATCGACCGCGATGGCGCGGGCGATGCACAGCCGCTGCTGCTGGCCGCCCGACAGCGCGGTGCCGCTGTCGGCGAGCCGGTCCTTGACCTCATCCCACAGCCCGGCGCGCTGCAGCGAGGTGGTGACGATCTCGTCGAGATCCACCTTCGACCGGGCCAGCCCGTGGATGCGCGGACCGTAGGCAACATTCTCGTAGATCGACTTGGGGAACGGGTTGGGCTTCTGGAAAACCATGCCGACGCGCGCGCGCAGCTGCACCACGTCCATCTGCGCGCCGTAGATGTCCTCACCGTCGATCGCGATGTCGCCGGTGACCTTGGCGCCGTCGATCGTATCGTTCATCCGGTTGAGGCAGCGCAGGAAGGTCGACTTGCCGCAGCCCGACGGGCCGATGAACGCGGTGACATTCTCCTGGCCGATGTCGATCGAGACGTCCTTCACCGCCTGTTTGCCGCTGTAGAACACGTTGACGTTGCGCGCCGTCATCTTGACGGTCGCGTCGGGCGTCGCGTGCTGCGAACTCGCCGCCGATACCGGCGCGGATAGGGCCATGTCGTTCACCAGCGTCTCTCGAACTTGTTGCGAAGATAGATGGCAATGCCGTTCATCAACATCAAAAACACCAGCAGCACGATGATCGCGGCGGAGGTCTTCTCGACGAAGCCACGCTGGACGTCGTCGGACCACAGGAAGATCTGCACCGGCAGCACCGTCGCCGGATTGGCCAGCCCCGACGGGACGTCGGCGACGAAGGCGCGCATGCCGATCATCAGCAGCGGCGCGGTCTCGCCGAGCGCGCGCGCCATGCCGATGATCGTACCGGTCAGGATGCCCGGCAACGCCAGCGGCAGCACATGGTGGAACACCACCTGCACCGGCGACGCGCCGACGCCGAGCGCCGCATCGCGGATCGACGGCGGCACCGACTTGATCGCAATCCGTCCCGAAATGACGATGACCGGCAGCGTCATCAGCGCCAGCGTCAGGCCGCCGACCAGCGGCGCCGACCGCGACATGCCGAAGAAGTTGAGAAACACCGCGAGCCCGAGCAGTCCGAAGATGATCGACGGCACCGCGGCGAGATTGTTGATGCTCACCTCGATGATGTCGGTAAAGCGATTCCGCGTCGCATATTCCTCGAGATAGATCGCCGCGAGCACCCCGACCGGGAAGCTGATCAGCAAGGTGACGAACAGCGTCAGCAGCGACCCCTTTGCCGCGCCCCAGATGCCCGCGAGCTCCGGATCGGTCGAATCGGCCATCGACAGGAAGGTGGTATTGAGTCCGGTGCGCAGCACACCCGCCGCCTGCAACCGGTCATATTCGCGGATGACCCGGTCGCTGACCGAGCGCATCTCCGCCTCGCGATCGACGATCCCCTTGGCGAGCAGGTCGACGTCGCTGGTCGCCGGCACCCACAGGTCGGCGCGCATGCCCAGCAGGGCGGGATTCTCGGTCAGCGCATCGCGCAGCTTCAGCCACGCCCCTTCGCTGACGATGCCGTCGGCATCGGGGCCGATGCTCGCCGCGACGGCTGCGTCGAGCAGCTGCTGATAATTGGCGGACTGCAGCACCGCCGGCTGGCGGGTCCCCGCGGGGACACCGAGCACGGCGGGATCGAAGGCGACGGTCAGCTTGACGTCGGTGCGCTGGAATCCGGTCAGCCCCTTCGAGCCGATGCTGACGAGCAGAAACGCGAGAAACAGTCCGGCGAGCGCCAGCGCCGCCAGGCCGGCCAAGCGGAACAGCCGCTCCGAGCGGTAGCGGTTGCGAATGCGGGCCTGCATCGCCGCCGAGTTCCAGTCGGTCGGCGCCCGCAAGGGGGCTGTGGCGCTACTCATAAGCCTCGCGATAGCGCTTCACGACGCGGAGCGCGTAGATGTTGAGGATCAGCGTCACCACGAAGAGCACCAGCCCCAGCGCGAACGCCGACAGCGTCTTGGGCGAATCGAATTCCTGGTCGCCGGTGAGCAGCTGGACGATCTGCGTCGTCACCGTGGTCACGCTCTCGAACGGATTGGCGGTCAGATTGGCGGCGAGGCCGGCCGCCATCACGACGATCATCGTCTCGCCGATCGCGCGGCTGACGGCGAGCAGCACGCCGCCGACGATGCCGGGGAGCGCCGCTGGGATCAGGACGCGGCGGATCGTTTCCGAGGTGGTGGCACCCATCGCCAGGCTGCCGTCGCGCATCGCCTGCGGCACCGCGTTGATCGAATCGTCGGCCATCGAGGAGACGAAGGGAATGATCATGATGCCCATGACGAGCCCGGCCGCGAGTGCGCTTTCCGACGAGGCGTTCTCGATACCGATCGACAGCGCGAAATCGCGTACCGCGGGCGCGACGGTCAGCGCGGCGAAATAGCCGTAGACGACGGTCGGAACGCCGGCGAGCACCTCGAGCAGCGGCTTCATCGTGCGCCGCGTGTTCGGTCGCGCATATTGCGTCAGATAGATCGCCGACATGAGGCCGAGCGGGATCGCGACGATCATGGCGATGATCGCGCCGATGAAGATCGTGCCCCAGAACAGCGGCACGGCGCCGAAGGCTCCCGACGAGCCGATCTGGTCGGCGCGGATCGCCGTCTGCGGCGACCAGACCGTCCCGGTGAGAAACTCGACCGGCGAGACCATGGTGAAGAAGCGCCAGCTTTCGAACAGCAGCGAGCCGACGATTCCGATGGTGGTGGCGATCGCGACGAGCGACGCCAGAACGAGCAGCGCCATGACGAATCGTTCGACGCGCGGGCGGGCGCGGAAGTCGGGACGGACGCGCGTCAGGCCGTAGGCCGCACCCGCGAGCGCCAGCGCCGCGGCGAGCCCCAGCACGACGAGATTGGAGAAGTTCTTCGCGCCGCGCCACACGACCGCGGCGCGCTCGGCGTTGGGATCGAACGCCGCCTGAAGCTCGCCGGTGGCGACGCCGCGCACCTCGTTGAGGAAGGCCTGGCGGTCGAGATCGGTGGTCGGCCGCTGCGCCGCAGGGACCGATTCGATCGCGCGGGCATCGATCACCCCCTGGTCGACGACGCTCCATATCGCCACCAGCAGCAGCGCCGGCGTCAGCGCCCACAGCGCCACGAACCAGCCGTGCTGGTTGGGACGCGAATGGACCTGCCCGATCTCGCGCGACCCGGCACGATGGGTGGTCGCAAAAGCGGCGGCACGGGTCCGCGCCGCGATATAGGCGACGATCCCCAGACCCAGAATGAGGAGGGTGATGGCCGACAACGTCATGATCGCGTCAACCCGCTGCCCCTTCCACCGTTCGATCCAGTCTGCTTGTCCGCGCTAAGGCCCGGCGATGCCGCGGGTATGACAGTTAGGTTTCAGTTATGTGACAATGGTTCCGGATCGGCTTGCGGTACGGTGAACGCCACCGTGGTTCCGACCCCCTCGCGGCTGTCGATCGTCAGCTCGCCGCGATGCCGCTCGACGATGTGCTTGACGATCGCCAGGCCAAGCCCGGTGCCGCCGAGCGTGCGCGACCGGCTGTTGTCGACGCGATAGAAGCGCTCGGTCAGCCGCGGAAGGTGCTCGAGCGCGATGCCGTCGCCCTGATCGACCACCGACACCCGCACGACCGGCTGCGGCCGGGCGACGCGTTCGGCACGCAACAGGATCGGCGTGCCGGTGCGCCCATATTTCAGGGCGTTCGACACGAGATTGTGCAGGACCTGCAGGATCTGGTCGCGGTCGCCGATCACCTTGGGAAGGTCATCGGGCGCTTCGATCGCCAGCACGCGCTGGTCGGCTTCGAGGCGCATCGCCAGCGTCCGGCCGACGTCGGCGAGCAGGGGCGCCAGCGCAATCGGCGTCGTCGGGCGAACATATTTGTCGAGCTCGATCCGCGAGAGCGACAGCAGATCGTCGATCAGCCGCGTCATGCGACTGGCCTCGCGCGCCATGATGTCGAGAAAGCGGCGGCGCGCCGGCTCATCCTCGACTGCCGGGCCCTGCAGCGTCTCGACGAACCCCATGATCGTCGCGAGCGGGGTGCGCAACTCATGGCTGGCGTTGGCCACGAAATCGACGCGCATGCGCTCGGCGAGGCGGGCGGCACTGATATCGCTCAGCAGCAGGAACAGGCGGTCGCGGCCGAGCGCCGTGACGCGAAGCCGATAGAGGCCGTCGTTGCGGCCGACGCCGGCGATTTCGCGCGTGACCGGCGTACCATGCTCGCGCACCAGCCGCACGGCATCGAGCGCGGCAGGATGGCGGAGCGCGACCGCGAGCCCCTCGCCCACCGCCCGTTCGCCGATCAATGCCCGCGCCGCCGCATTCGCAGCCAGGATCGACGAGGCGCCGTCGACGAGCAGCGCCGGATCCGCGAGCGATTCGATGCTGACGCTGTCATCGGCCGCGACCGCCGGCTGGATCGGCGGTTCGCTGCGCGGCGGTTGCACAGGAGTCGGCAGGGTGAAGGCGGTCGCCGCCGCGACCGCCGCAACGGCCAGGACGACCACGACCTCGCCGGTCCCCCACCACGCCAACGTCGCCGCCAGCGCAGCGCCGGCGGCGACCATCGCTGCGGTCACGCGGCTTCCGCTTTCGGTCATCCCGCCGTCGCCTTCATACGTAACTACATCCTTACGCCGCGCCCCCGCGCATGCAACCGCGACGAATTGCGGTTTGCGGTGAGCTTGGGAACGGCTATTCTGGTCTGCAAGCGACAATTTCGGGACACGAGCGATCATGAGCGAAGAAATGACCGACGCAGCCAGGGCCGGCGCGGCCTCGCGCCGCACGGTGCTGCGCCTTGGCGCCATCGCCATTCCTGCCGTGGTTACCCTCAAGCCCGCCTACGCCGCGGTCACCTCGGTGATGAACTGCCAGATTCCGATCACCAACTGGGTCGACTCGCAGGGCAAGGTCAAGGCGGCGAACAGCAGCGGCGCCTACCCGCCGCCCAGCCGGCCCTACATCGGTGAGGAAATCCTCAACCTGCAGAAGCCCAACATCAAGATGACCAACAACCAGACGCTGACGCAGCAGGCGTTCAACGCGCACGTCGAATATATCAAGAAGATGCAGCGCGGCACCGCCGGCTTCACCTGCTGGGCGTCGATCGCCGGGCGCCGGGCGGGAATCTGACGCTCGCCGATCGTTACGTCTCGGCGCTGACCCGCGATTCGGTCTGGCGCGATACCGACGACCTCCACCTGCTCTATCATCGCCCTTCGGGCGAAACGCACGTGCTCGCGCCTGATCTCTTCGCCATCCTCGCTGCGATCGATACGCGGCCTTCCACCGCCCCCGAGGTGCTCGCGCGCCTCGCCGCGGCGCACGACCTCGAGACCGAGGGCGACGCCCCGCTGGCAGTGGTCGCTGCACGTCTCGAGGAGCTGACCGCGCTGGGCCTCGCGGAGCGGACCTCGTGAGCGCGGACTGGGCTTCGCAAACGGTACGCGTCGGTCCCTTCGCCTTCGAGCTGCGTTCGCCGCTGCCCGAGGTGATCGCCGCCGCCCGCCGCCTCTACCGCGACTATCCGGCCGACGCCGCCGACGGCATCGCCGACTACTGCGTGGCGGTGCTCCCCCCCAGCGCGATGCGGCGTTGGATCCGACCCAACCTCGTCCTCGCCTGCGACGTCGAGGTGCCGTTCATGGCGCCGGTACCGCGGGCGCACGGCCTGCTGGCGCTCGAGATGGGCAT
Organism: Sphingomonadaceae bacterium; assembly: GCA_030147805.1. GTDB lineage: Bacteria > Pseudomonadota > Alphaproteobacteria > Sphingomonadales > Sphingomonadaceae > Sphingoaurantiacus. The sequence continues at coordinate 28,050 of JASBUR010000023.1, read as the reverse complement.
GAATCTCCAGCTCGCCGCCGGCATGCACCGCTTCGTGCTCATTCACGCCGGAGCGGTGGCACGCGACGGCGGCGCGCTGGTGATGACGGGCGAGTCGGGCGCGGGCAAGAGCACGCTCGCCGCGATGCTCGGCCACCGCGGCTGGCGCTTCCTCGGCGACGAGTTTGCGCTGCTCGACCCCGCCGACGGGCGCTTCCAGCCCTTTCCGCGCCCGATCTCGCTCAAGAACGCCTCGATCGACCTGCTGCGCGACGTCGCCCCCGCCGATCGCTTCGGCCCGCGCTTCGACGGAACGATCAAGGGCAGCGTCCAGCATCTGGCGCCGCCCGTTGACGCAATCGCGGCGATGGACGCGGCGGTCCCGGCGCGGCTGATCGTCATGCCGTCGTTCGTCGCGGGCTCGGAGCCGACGATCCGCCGCATCAGCCGCGCCGAAAGCTTCTTCCACCTCAGCCAGGCCTCGACCAACTATCGGTTGATCGGCGAACGCGCCTTCGCGGCCGTCTGGCAGCTGGTCGAGACCGCGCCGGCCTATGAGATCGGCTATGGGTCGACTGCCGATGCCGAGGCGCTGATCGACGAGCTGTGGCGCACGCATGGCTGAGCTGGCGCGCCTCGTCGAGCATCTGCGCGAGCCCGCGCGCCTGGCAGCGGCCGACGCCCCGACCTGGGCGACGCTGATCCGCCTGGCGCGCAAGGAAGCGCTGATCGGCCAGCTCGCGACGATCGTCGGCGACGCCGGGGTCTCGCCGCCGCCGCGCGCGCGGTTGATTCTCGACGATGCGATGATCGGAGTCGAAGCGAGCCAGCGCGCCGCGCGCTGGGAGGCGCGCGAGGCGGCGCGGCTGCTGGGCGGGCGCGGCTATCCGGTCGTGCTGATGAAGGGCACCGCCTATGTTGTCGCCGGGCTGCCACCGGCGCAGGGCCGTACCGTCGGCGATCTCGACATCCTCGTCCCGCGTGCGGCGCTGGGCGATGCCGAAGCCGTGCTGCGCGCCAACGGCTGGGAGCCGCTCAAGGAGGATTCCTACGACGACGCCTATTACCGCGAATGGATGCACGAACTGCCGCCGCTCGCGCACGGCGAGCGCGGCTCGGTGATCGACGTCCATCACACGATCCTGCCGCTGACGGCGCGGCTGCGGCCCGATGCCGACGCGCTGATCGCCGCGGCGGTGCCCGTCGGCGGCGGCCTGTCGGTGATGAGCCCGCCCGACATGCTGCTGCACAGCATCGCGCACCTCTTCTACGATGGCGATTTCGAGGGCGGGCTGCGCAATCTGTGGGACATCCACCGGCTGACGACGCATTTCGCCGCGCCGGACTTCTGGCCAGCGCTGCGCGAGCGCGCGCGGCTTCACCAGCTCGCGGCGCCGCTCGCGCGGGCGCTCCGCACCACCCGCAATCTGTTCGGCACCGAGATCGATCCTGCGCTCGCCGGCAGCGCCACGCCGCTCGACGCGCTGATCCGGCGCCGCCTGCTGGCCCGCGACCGCCACGGCATGCCGACCGCGCCGCTGACCCGCCAGGCGCTCTACGTGCGCAGCCACTGGCTGCGAATGCCGCCCGCCATGCTGGCGCGGCACCTGTTCACCAAGTGGCGGATGCGCCGAGCCGCCGAAGCGCAGGGATGAGCTCGGCATAGCTGTCGATCACCGCGTCGGCGCCGAGCGTCGCCGCGGGTCGGTCGGGGAAGCCGAAGCTCACCGCGACGACGGGCACCTCGGCGGCGCGGGCGGCGGTGACGTCGACGATCGAATCGCCGACGAAGGCCGCCGAGCGCGGATCGCCGCCCGCCGCCTCGATCGTCGACAGAAGGTGCGCCGGATGCGGCTTGCGCTGCGGCACCCGGTCGGCGCCAAGGATCGCGGCGAAGCGCCCGTTCCAGCCGATGGCGTCGATCAGCAGTTCGCTCAGCCGTTGCGGCTTGTTGGTACAGACCGCCATCGTCACGCCATCGGCGGCCAGTTCGTCCATCGCCGCCGCCAGGCCCTCATACGGCTTCGATCCCACACAGATGTTGGCGGCGTAATAGTCGAGGAAGGGCGGGACCCCGGCGTCGATCAGCTCGTCGGTCATGACTCCGGTCGCCTCGAGCCCCCGCTCGAGCAGCTTGCGCGCGCCCAGCCCGACCATTTCCTTGACCGATTCCTCGTCGACCTCGCGCCGCCCCAGCACGCCGAGCGCATGGTTGAGCGCGGCGGTCAGGTCGGGACCGGTATCGACGAGGGTGCCGTCGAGATCGAAGACGACGGTACGCGGAAGGCGGGCAACGCTGTTCATGCGCGCCTTGTGGCGGCTGAACTGGAAAAGGCAAGCCGGCTGTGGCAAGCGGCGCCGCACAGATAGGGAGTATCGATGACCCGACCGGTCGCTGCCGTCGTCCTTGCCGCGGGCATGGGCACCCGCATGAAATCGGACCTGCACAAGGTCCTCCATCCGATTGCCGGCCGGCCGATGCTGATGCACCTGCTGGCGAGCGTCGATGCGCTGGCGCCTGCCGCCAAGGTGGTCGTGGTGGGCGCGCGCCGCGAACAGGTCGAGGCCGCCGTTGCCGAGACCGGGGCGTCGGTGGTGACGCAGGAACCGCAGCTCGGCACCGCCCACGCCGTGCTGCAGGCCAAAGCCGCGCTCGCCGGGTTCGACGGCGACGTGCTGGTGATGTTCGGTGACGTGCCGCTGGTGAAGACCGAGACGATGCGCGCGATGCTCGCCGCGCTCGACGATGCCGATGTCGCCTGCGCCGTGCTCGGCTTCCGCCCCGACGACGCCGCCGCCTATGGCCGCATCATCGCCCGGCCCGACGGGGTGATCGAGAAGATGGTCGAGTTCAAGGATGCGAGCGCCGCCGAACGGGCAGTGACCTTGTGCAATTCGGGCCTGCTCGCGGTGCGCTCGCGCGACCTCTGGCCGCTGTTGGCGCGCGTCGGCAACGACAATGCGGCCGGCGAATATTATCTTCCCGACGTCGTGACCCTCGCCACGGCGGACGGACGGCGGTCGGTCGTCGTCGAGACCGATGCCGACGAGGTCGCCGGCATCAACTCGCGCGCCGAACTGGCGGCCGTCGAAGCCAGCTGGCAGGCGGCAAAGCGCCAGGAGATGATGGCGGCCGGCGTGTCGCTGATCGATCCGTCGATGGTGTGGTTCGCGCACGACACGCAGGTCGGCCGCGACGTCGTCATCGAGCCGGGCGTGTTTTTCGGCCCCGGAGTTACCGTCGGGGACGCCGCCACCATCCGGGCGTTCAGCCATCTGGAAGGCGCGACCGTCGGCCCGAAAGCCGAGGTCGGTCCCTATGCCCGCCTGCGTCCCGGTGCAAAGCTCGGCGAAAAGTCGAAGGTCGGCAATTTCGTCGAGGTGAAGAAGGCGACGCTTGGCACCGGTGCGAAGGTCAACCATCTGACCTACATCGGCGACGCCGACATCGGCGCGAGCGCCAACGTCGGTGCCGGCACGATCACCTGCAATTACGACGGCTTCTTCAAATATCGGACGGTGGTAGGCGAAGGCGCCTTCATCGGGTCGAACTCGTCGCTGGTCGCGCCGGTGACCATCGGCGCGGGGGCGATCGTCGCCGCCGGCAGCGTGGTGACCCGCGACGTGACCGCCGATGCGCTGGCGCTGGTGCGCCCCGAACAGACCGAGAAGGTCGGGTGGGCGACCAAATTCCGCGCCGCGATGAACGCGCGAAAGAACGGCGGTTGAAATGATATACTGATATGATATCAGTATATCATGCGAGTGTTGATCGACATACCCGATGACGATCTGGCGGAGCTGGATTCGCTGGCGCGTCAGCATGGTCGCTCGCGGGCGGCGGAGGTGCGGGAGGCGATCGGCCAGCATCTGCGCCATCGATCGGGCACCGACTGGATCAACCGGGGCGCCGGCTTCTGGCGTGACCGCGCCGACATCGGCGACGGCGTCGCCTATCAGCGCCGCCTGCGTGCCGACTGAGCGTGGCGGACCCGGTCTTCGATACCAATATTCTGGTCGACTGGCTGCGCGGGTTGCCGCAAGCCGAGCGTGAGCTGTCGCGCTATCCGCGCCATCGCATCAGCCGGATCAGCTGGATGGAGGTGCTGGCGGGAGAGCCGCTGGAAACGCGCGACGCGGTGCAGAATCTGCTGGCACCGTTCGACGTGGTCGAACTCGACGCACGAATCGCCGCTACGGCAGCCGACCTTTGCCACCGGACGCGGATGAAGCTATCGGACGCGATGATTCTTGCGACCGCGCAGACGCATGGCTCCATCCTGGTGACGCGCAACACGACGGATTTCCCGGCACGCATGCCGGGCGTCCGCATTCCCTATACCCTCTGAAGAAGGCAGACGCCCATGTGTGGAATCATCGGCATCGTCGGCAAGGAAGACGTCGCGGACCGGCTCGTCGACGGGCTCAAGCGCATGGAATACCGCGGCTATGATTCGGCGGGAATCTGCACCGTTCAGGGGGGCGAACTCGTGCGCCGCCGCGCCGAAGGCAAGCTCGGCAACCTGGTCAAGGAACTCGCCCGCCACCCCGCCCCGGGCGTCATCGGCATCGCCCACACCCGCTGGGCGACGCACGGTGCGCCGACGACCAGCAACGCACACCCGCACGCGACGGGCGAAGTCGCGCTCGTCCACAACGGCATCATCGAGAACTTCAAGTCGCTGCGCGAGGCGCTGACCGCGCGCGGCCGTCGCTTCGAAAGCGAGACCGATACCGAGGTCGTCGCTCACCTCGTTTCGGAGAAGGTCGAGGCCGGCCTCAGCCCCGCCGATGCGGTGAAGGCGGTCCTCCCCGAACTGCGCGGCGCGTTCGCGCTGGCGATCGCCTTCCGCCAGCATCCCGACCTGCTGATCGGCGCGCGGCTCGGCTCGCCGCTCGTCGTCGGTTACGGCGATGGCGAAACCTATCTCGGCTCGGACGCGCTGGCGCTGGCGCCGCTCACCCAGCAGATCGCCTATCTCGAGGAGGGCGACTGGGTGATCATCACGCGCGACGGCGCGAAGATCTTCGACCGCGACGACCAGCCGGTCGAGCGCGAGATCACCACCTCGGGCGTCACCGCCGCCGCGGTCGAGAAGGGTCCATACCGCCACTTCATGCTCAAGGAGATCTTCGAGCAGCCGACCGTCGTCGCGCAGACGCTGCAGAGCTACATCCGGCCGATCGAGCAGCAGGTGGCGCTGCCGCAGATGGACATCGACCTCGCCGGCGTCGAGCGCATCACCATCGTCGCCTGCGGTACGAGCTTCTATGCCGGCATGGTCGCCAAATATTGGTTCGAGACCTTCGCGCGCGTGCCCGTCGATATCGATGTCGCCTCGGAATTCCGCTATCGCGACCCCGTGCTCCAGCCGGGCGGCCTGGCGCTGTTCATCTCGCAGTCGGGCGAGACCGCCGACACGCTCGCCGCGCTCCGCCACTGCAAGGCGAACGGACAGAAGATCGCGGTGGTGGTCAACGTCCCCACCAGTTCGATGGCGCGCGAAGCCGACCTGCTGCTGCCGAACCGCGCCGGCCACGAGAGCGGCGTCGCCTCGACCAAGGCCTTCACCTGCCAGCTGGCGGTGCTCGCCGCGCTCGCCGCGCACCTGGCGGCCAAGAAGGGCAAGCTGACGCGCGAGGCGGAGCAGGAGATCGTGCGTCACCTCATCGAGGCGCCGGCCGCGCTCAACGCCGCGCTCGCGCACGACGCCGACATTGCGGGAATGGCGCATCTCATCGCCCCAGCGCGCGACGTGCTCTACCTCGGACGCGGGCCCGACTATCCGCTCGCGCTGGAAGGCGCGCTGAAGCTGAAAGAAATCAGCTACATCCATGCCGAAGGCTATGCCTCGGGCGAGATGAAGCACGGCCCGATCGCGCTCATCGACGAGGCGGTGCCGGTCATCGTTCTCGCCCCCTCGGGCCCGCTGTTCGAGAAGACCGTGTCGAACATGCAGGAGGTGCGCGCCCGCGGCGGCAAGATCGTGCTGATCTCCGATGCCGAGGGGCTCGCCGAAGCCGGCGAAGGCTGTCTCGCGACGATCGAGATGCCCAAGGTGCATCCGCTGATCGCGCCGCTGGTCTATGCGGTGCCGGTGCAGCTGCTCGCCTATCATGTCGCGGTCGCCAAGGGCACCGACGTCGACCAGCCGCGCAACCTCGCCAAGTCGGTCACCGTCGAGTGACGCCCTCCGGCTGGCGCGGTCCTCGCCGGCGGATCAGCGCGGGGGCGGTGCTCCGGCGTGGCGGGCGTCGAGCGCCGCGATGATCTCGGCGTGGCGGCGGCGCGTCAGGCCGTAGCCGATCAGGAACAGCGGCGCGACGGCCACGAAGATCGCCGGCAGCGGGCCGGCGATCAGCCCCAATTGCGCGAGGACCGCGTCTGGAATGACGACGCCCGCGCCGCGCGACGCGAGGTCGGTCGGGAAGGCGATGGCGTCGAGCGCCAGCCCCGCAATCAGGCCGCCCAGCGCGGCAGCCGCCTTGTAGGCGAGCGTCAGGCCGGAGAAGAACAGGCCCTCGCGCCGGACCCCGAACAGCCATTCATGCTCGTCGGCGGTATCGGCGAGCATCGATTGGAAGCCGATCCCGCCGATCATGATCGCGGTGCCGACGAGCAGGCCGTTGACGACGAGCATCACCGTCGCCGCCCCGGGCGTGATCGTGAACGGTCCGTAGAGCTGGAGCAGCGGCGGCCAGAGCTGGAAGAGCGCGATCGCCAGGAAGGCACCGATCGAAAGCGTCCGCTTCTCGATGCGACGGAGCGCGAAGGCGCTGATCGGGGCGCCGAGCAGCGGCCCGAGCGTCGTGCTCAGCAGCACCAGCTGGATCGCGAAGGCGTCGAGCTTCCAGAAATAGCGGCAGGCATGGAGCGCGAGCGAGACCGAGGTCGAATAGGCGAGGAAATAGACCAGCACCGTACCGAACAGCAGCAGGAACGAGCGGTTGCGCGACAGCTCGACCATCTCGCGGGCGAATCCCGCGAGGAAGGCGCCGCCCTCCGAGGAAGGCCCGTGCAGGCGCGGCAGCACCCGACGGACCGACGCGATGGAGATCAGGCCCGCGACGACGATCACCGCAGCGCAGGCCCAGGCATAGCGCACATAATTCTCGCGCTCGAGCAGTCCGGTATCGCCCGCCATGAACAGGCCGAGGCCGAGCACCACGCCGCACAGGATGCCGGCATTCTGGAACGACAGCCGGAAGGAGACGATGCTGGCACGTTCGCGATAGTCGTCGGTCACCTCGGCGCCGACTGCGGTGAAGGGGAGCACGAAGAACGACAGCGACAGCCGCAGCACGACGAGGCAGCCGGTGACGTAGAGGAACAGCGCGGCGCCGGTCAGCGATTCCGGCACCGAGAACAGCAGCCCGAAGGCGAGCGCGAAGGGCAGCAGCCCGCCGATCATGAACGGCAGCCGGCGCCCGAACCGCGAGCGTATGCGGTCGCTCGCGAGGCCGATCGCGGGATCGGCGACGGCATCGACGAGCAGCGAGATCATCTTGGCGCTGCCCGCGAGCGTCCCCGACATGCCGCACACCGCGGTCAGGTAGAACAGCAGAAAGAAGCCGAAACCGGCGTTGACGATGCCGTCGGCCATCGCGCCGGCGCCATAGCCGAGCTTGAAGCGCCGCGTCAGCGGCGTGCTGCGTAGCGCCGTCCCCTCGGGCGCGTCGGTCGCGCGCGCGCCCCTCACGACCGCGACTCCTGCCCGACGAAATCGTCTTCGCGCGCCAGCGCGCCATAGATGCCGTGCTGGAACGCCGGCAGCGCGCGCCGGCCGGCCGCGCCGCGGCCGGTGGCGATCGTCGCCCCGAGCCCCGCCGAGACCGGCACCTGATGCTGGATCAGGTAAATCATGACGAGGTCATTGACCGGGTCGGCCTGCCACCAGGTCCCGAAAATCCCCGGCCAGGTGATCGACCCCGGCGCACCGCAGGCATAGACGTTGTCGACCGGATCCTCGGCGATCGAGACGCCGAGCCCGAAACCGTTCTTCTGCCACAGCGGCATGCCGGCGAAGGGAACGCGCCGTTGCGCGGCGGTAAGCCGGTTGGTGCGCATGAGCCGCACCGTCTCGGGGCGCAGCAGGCGGACGCCGTCGACCGCGCCGTCGCCGAGCAGCATGCGCGCGAAGCGATGATAGTCGGCCGCCGACGAGATCAGCCCGCCGCCGCCCGGGGTATAGGCGGGCGGCGCGTCGTACATCTCGGGCTCGACCCTGGCGAGCCCCCCCGCCCCTTCGTCATATTCGTAGAGGCTGGCCAGCCGATGTCGCTTGTCGGCGGGAAGCCAGAAGTCGGTATCGCCCATGCCGAGCGGCCCGAGAATGCGTTCCTGCAGCACCTGGCGAAACGGCTTCCCTTCGACCCGACCGATGAGGAAGCCGAGCACGTCGGTCGAATGCCCGTAGTGGAAACGCTCGCCCGGCTGATAGGCGAGCGGCAGCGTGCCGAGCGCGTGCAGCCATTCGTCGGGGGTCGAACGGTTCATCGCCGGATCGCCGAGCGTCTCGGCATAGGCCTGCTTGAGCGGTCCCTCGGAGAAGAAGGCGTAGGAGATGCCGGCGCGGTGGGTGAGCAGATCCTCGATGGTGATCGCTCGGCGGGCCGGCTCGCTGTCGTCGAGCGGGCCGGCGGCGTCGCGCAGGACGCGCGGCGCGGCGAGCTCGGGGACCCAGCGCGAGATCGGGTCGGAAAGATCGAGGCGGCCTTCCTCGACGAGCATCAGCGCCGCGACCGACGTTAGCGGCTTGGTCATCGAGGCGATGCGGAACAGATTGTCGGCGCGCATCGGCGTGCGGCTCTCGATGTCGCTCCAGCCGATCGCGTCGGCCTGGACGATCTCGCCGCGTCGCGAGGTGAGCGTGACGATCCCCGCGAGCTCGCCGGCCTCGACGAAGGCCTCGAGCGTGGTTCGCACGCGTGCGAGCTTGGCCGGATCGAAGCCGTGCGCGCGGACGGTGGCGTTGCTGGTCATGGAATTCGGGCACTCCGGCGGCGCGGCGGACGCTGTTGGACAGCCGCAGGAGGGGCGACGCGGTGTCGCGCTCTCCTGCGGTAGGCAATGGCGCGGCGGAGCCGCGCCGGTTCGGTGGTCGGTCAGAAGGTCTTGCGCAAATTGACCGCCACGAAGCGCCCGATCGGGTTGTAGTTGCCGCCGATCCCGTCGGTGCCGGGGAAGAACGGCGGCTTCTTGTCGAACAGGTCGTTGACCTGCAGCGCCAGCTCGGTGCCCGACGCGAGGCCGGTATCGGGCAGCGTGACCGACAGCCGCAGATCGACCGTCGTATAGGGGTCGGCGCTGAACTCGCCGGTCCCGGTCGGCGTGGCGAAGATGTTGGTCACGCCGTCGCGATAGTTGACGAAGCTCACGAAGTTGACCGGCCCTGCGGTCAGCCCCGCGGTCGCGCGCAGCGTCGCGCGCGGCACCCCGAGACGCAGCGAGTTGGACGCCGCCGCGGTCGGCGACAGCTGCGTGTCGAACTTCAGGATATAATTACCGGCCAGCCCGGCGAACACCGCGCCGAAGTCGGTCGGATGGCGGTAGCTCAGGTCGAAGTCGAGCCCGTTGGTTTCGCGGACGCCGAAGTTGCCGCGGCGCTGGTCGAGCGCGTTGCCTATCGCGGGCAGCGGCGTCGGCAGGTTCACCGGCACCGCGATCGCAAGCAGGCTGGCGAGCTGCGCCGGCGACGGATTACGGTAGACCACCGACGCGAAGGTGGGATCGGTGAAGATCAGCGCCGTCGGCGGCGTGCCGATCACCTCAGTGAAGCGGATGTCGTAGAAGGTCGCGCTCGCCCGGAAATTGGGCAGGAAGCGCGGCTGCAGATCGACTCCGAACGAGAAGGTGCGCGCCTTTTCGGGCTGCAGGTCGCGGTTGCCGCCGAGCAGATAGAGCGTGTTCACCTGGTTGGCGCCGCGCGTCGGATCGCGCGCCAGCACCGCCGCGGTCGGCGCATCGAAGAAATAGGCGCCGACCGTCGCGCCGACGTCGCGCAGGCCCGGCGCCCTGAACGAGCGGCCGTAGGTGCCGCGTAGCGTCACGCCGTCGGCGGGATCCCAGTTGACCCCGACCTTGGGATTGGTCGTCGTGCCGAAGTCGCTGTAGTCGTCATGCCGCCCCGACAGCGATAGCGAGAGGCGGTGAATCAAGGGCGCCTGATTGTCGTCGCCGACGATCGGAACGAAGACCTCGCCAAACACCGACCGGATGTTGCGGCCGAGATTCTCGGGTACCGGGGTCGTCCCGACGAATCCGCGCTGCGCGAAGGTTTCGCGGCGATATTCGGCGCCGGCGGCGATCTTGAGCTCGCCGCCGGGCAGGCTGGCGACCGGCCCGTCGAGCTTGATCGCACCCAGCTTGGTGCGCTGGCGGATGGTGACGCTGGTCGAGAAGTCGGTGATCGCCGCGACGACCGCGGGCGACGTTCCCTGCCCGAACGGATCGAGCGCGGTCGCCGGCGTCGTGCCCGCCGCCGCCACCGCGATCGCGACGGGGTTGATCTGCGGCAGGAAGGCGACGTTCTTCGCCCAGTCGTAGGTGCCGTAGACGCTGAGGTTGAGGTCGCCGAACACCCGCGCATCGATGCCGGCGGACGAATTGCCGACGTTGGTGCGGAAGCTGTTGTCGAAATGGTCGGCGCCGACGAGGTTGTCGGGACGGAACAGCACCGTCTCCTGCGTCGCGCCGGTGCCGGGCGGGGCGCGGAAGAAGGGATTGGTGCTGCGGATCGTCACCGTCTGCGTCGGCGGCGTCGCGCGCACCGTGTCGTCGCGGTCCGAATAGAGCAGATCGCCCCAGAGCGTGACCCGCTCGCCGAGCTCCTGGCGCGCCGTCACGAAGGCGCTGTGCAGCTGCGACGCCGGGAAGAGATCGGCGACCGCGCCATTGTCGCAGAAGTTGCGCGTGTTCGGGGCGAGCGCCGGGGCCGCATAGGGTACCGCGCCGGTTGCCGGAATCGTCACGTTGGGCGAGGGACAGCCCGTTGCGCGGGTGTCGACGCCGCCGGCGGCGCGGAAGTCGAGCTGCCGATACGCGCGGTCGCCGCCGGTGATGTTGCCGTTCTCGCTATATTGGTAGGCGGCGAGCACCGACCCGGTTTCCCAGCTCTGGCCGGCAAGCGCGCTGGCGCTGAACGAATGATAGTCGTCGGCCATGCCGTAGCGGACCGAGGCCTGGACCCCCGAATAGCTCTTGCGCGTGATGAAGTTGACGACGCCGGCGATGGCATCCGATCCGTAGACCGAGGAGGCGCCGTCGCCGACGATCTCGACGCGCTCGATCGCCAGATCGGGAATCAGCGGATAGTCGGGATTGGTCTCGTTGGCGCCGCCGGCGACCAGCCGGTGGCCGTTCATCAGCACGAGCGTCGCGCTGGTCGGCAGGCTGCGCAGTCCGGGCGCGAACGAGCCGGCGCCGCCGTTGTTGGCGCGCGGTGCGGTGTTGAAGCTGTTGAGCTGCGGCACGCTGGCGACGAGGTCGGGCGTCGTGACCGCGCCGATCGTCTTGATGTCGTCGCGCGTGACGCTGATCAGGTTCGAGCCGGTCGGCGGGACGCCGCGGATGCTCGACCCGGTAACGATGATCTCGGGCGCCTCGTCGGACGCATCGCCCGCGCGATCGTCGACCGCCGACTGCGCGATCGGCGCCTCGGATGCCGGATCGCCGCCGGTGCCGGGTGCCGCGGCGTCGGCGGTCTGCGCCCAGCCGGGCCCCGCCGCGACGAGCATCGCTGCGAGCATCGACGTACCCGATAGCGCGATCTGCTTCTTACCCATCCAATCCCGTGCCATCACTGCCTCCCCTAGGTGTAGATATTTCTGTTCGTCGTCGGTGATCGTGGAGCTGTCTTTCAGGTCGCCGGCGAATAGACCGCCCTCACGAGGTCGCCGTGCAGCGGCCATTTGTTCGCCGGGAAATAATTGGCCATCAGCGTGACCCGCAGGCCGTGCTTGGGGTCGATGAAGGCGACGGTTCCGGCGGCGCCGAACCAGCCGTAGGTGCCGGCGCCGACGCCACCGGGGACATCGGCGAGGTACACCCATCCGCCGGCGCCAAAGCCTTCGGCCCGCGCCGTGTGGGGGGCTCCGTCGCCGACGACACGGACGCCGGCGGGCAGCAGGTTCGACATCGACAGCCGGACGGTCTCGGGCTTGAGGAGGCGGACGCCGCCGATGCTGCCGCCGCCGGCGAGCATCTGGAGAAAGCGGTCATAGTCGCGCGCCGAGGAAACGAGCCCCGATCCGCCGTAATGGAGCCGGGGCGGCTGCAGCCAGGCCGACCCCCTGCCCGGATCGACGGCGACCCGCCGCTCGTCGACCCAGGCATAGCTCGTCGCCAGCCGGCCCGCCGCCGTCCCGGGGACGGTCCAGAAGGTCGAGTTCATCCCGAGCGGTTCGAGCAGCCGCGTCGCGACGAAGCGGTCGAACGGCAGGCCCGAGACGACCTCGATCAGGCGCCCGAGCACGTCGGTGCCGATCGAATAATGCCACTCGGTCCCCGGCTCGGCGAGCAGCGGCAGACGTGCGGCGCGCTCCGCGAACGCGGCGAGCGTCGCCGGCTGCGACCGACTCGCTTCGGCATCGGCGCGTCCGCCGAGCAGGCCGAGGCGCCGATATTCGCGATGCAGCGGGCTGGTGCCGAGAAACTGATAGGCAAGGCCGCCGCTGTGGGTGAGCAGGTGGCGGATCGTGACCGGCCGACGCGCGGGATGGCTGGCGAGCGAGGCCTGCGGCGCGTCGAGCACGCGCATGTGCGCGAAGGCCGGGATGACGTCGGCGACGGGCTGGTCGAGGTCGATCCGGCCGTCCTCGACGAGCATCATCACCGCGATCGCGGTGATCGGCTTGGTCATCGAATAGATGCGCCAGAGGCTGTCGGCCCCCGCCGCCGGGGCGCCGGCGGCGTCGGAGAGGCGTCCGGCGGCGGCGAAACGCGGCGCCTCGTCGCCCTGCCCCAGCGCCACGACGAGGCCCGGCGCCCGACCCTCGGCAACATAGCGGTCGAGCAGCGACTGCACGCGCGATAGTCGACGAGCCGACTCAGCCGACGCGGTGGCAACCGTCGTGGAAGGTGTAGCAGGCGCAGGAGCGGCCACGAGCGGCGTCGCAGCGACCAACGCCAGCGCGGCGGTCAGAATCAGCCTGTCTGGCACCTTCCCCCCACGCTTCTGGGCCAGCGCCCCGCCCGCTTTCCGCGGTGCCGGCGCGCGCCGTTTTCCGTTGGGTCGGGTTAACGCTCGCCGCTCGCCGCTGTCAAGTTCATTCATTTAGCGCTAAATGAAATCGTTGAGCGGCGCGTCGGTCCCTTGACCCGGTTGCAGCGCCGCCGCAAACGTTCAGCGTGATTGATCGGGTCGTCGGCGTCTTCCCGGACGCGCGCCGATCACGAAGGCCGGAGGATATGGCAGCAGCGCCCAAACCCGCGGGCCGCCGCACGCGCGCTGAGCAGCGGGCGTCGACGGTCAAGCTGATCCTCGACACGAGCGAGGAGCTGTTCGCGCAGCTCGGCTATTTCGGCGTGACGATCAAAGACGTCGCCGACCGCATGGGAATCCATCCGGCGCTCATCCATTATTATTTCGACGGCAAGCCGGCGCTGTTCGATGCCGTGTTCCAGCGTCGTGTCGACTATGCGGTGACGACGCGCACCGCGGGGCTCGACGCCTATGAAGCCGAATGCGGCGACCAGGTCACGGTCGAGGGCGCGCTGCGCGCCTATTATGACGGGGCGTTCGACGTCTACATCAACGGCGACGAGGGCTGGCGCAACTTCGGCCGCATCTTCGCGCAGGTGAACAACGCCCCGGGCTATGGCGCGGAGAAGATGGACACCTATTTCGACCCGCTGGTGCTGCGGCTCATCGGGCTGCTGCAGAAGGCGCTGCCCGACGCGCAGGCCGAGGATCTGTTCTGGAGCTTCCAGTTCACCTCGGGCGCCTACTCGCTGATCCTGTCGCGCACCGGCCGCATCGACCGGCTGTCGGGCAACCTCTGCGCATCGGACGACTTCGAGGCGGTGCGCGAACGCTTCGTCACCTTCATGGCCGGCGGCTTCGATGCGCTCTATCGCCACCGCAAGGCGGCGGCGTCCTAGGCCGTACCGAGCCGCGCCGCGCGCAGCGCCACCCGGCGAACCTTGCCGGCTTCGTCGCGCAGCGGCTCGGTGGTGAGCTCGAAGCTCTTCGGCAGCTTGTAGCGCGCGAGGCGTGCCGCCGCGAAGTCGAGCAGCTCGGCCTCGGTCACGTCGGCGTCCACGGCGGTCTGGACGATCGCATGGACCCGCGCGCCCCACTCCTCGTCGGGCAATCCGATGACCGCGCAGCTGCGCACCGCCGGATGCGCATCGATCGCCGCTTCGACCTCGGCCGGGTAGATGTTGGCGCCGCCCGAGATGATCAGGTCGTTGCGGCGGTCGGAGAGATAGAGGTAGCCGTCGGCGTCGACATGCCCGAGGTCGCCCGTCGACTCCCATTCGCCGACGCGTCGCGAGTCGCTGCCAAGATAATGATAGGTCGATCCGGCGCCGCCGGCGGGGCGGAAGAACACCTCGCCGACCTCGCCGGTCGGGCGCGGCCGCCCATCCGCGTCGAGGATCGCGAGCTGGTAGCCATCGCGCACCCGCCCGACCGAGCCGCGATGCGCGAGCCAGTCGGTCCCCGAGATCATCGTCGAGCCGATGCCTTCGGTCGTCCCATAATATTCCCAGACGCGCTCGCCGCCGAGCCAGCCGATCCACGCCTCCTTGAGCCACGGCGCGCAGGGCGCGGCCATGTGGAGCATCATGCGCAGGCTGGGCAGCGTGAAGCGCGCCAGCTGCTCGGGTCCGAGCCGCCAGATGCGGTGCATCATCGTCGGCACCATCGTCACCCAGTTCACGCCGTGGCGCTCGATCAGCTCGAGCGAGCGCAACGCGTCGAAGCTGCCCATCTCGACGATCGTCGCGCCGACGAACAGCCCCATGTGGATGCAGTGGAACGGCGCGTTGTGATAGAGCGGCCCCGGATTGAGGATCACGTCGCCGGGCTGCTGGCCGAGGAATCCCTCGAGCGGATTCCACCGGGCCGGCATCGCATCGACGATCACCTTGGGACGTCCGGTCGAACCGCCGCTGGTCATCGCCTTCCAGTGCGGCGACACGGCTTCGGGAAGCGGGTCGGCGGCGTAGCCGTCGAGATCGCCCTCGTCCTCGACCGGGGCCGAAACGACGCCTGCCGGGGGCGTGCCGACGTACAGCACGGGCCGGGCGAGATCGAGGATCGCCTGCATCTCGGGGGCGGGAAGCTTCGCCGCCACGACGTTGGGGACCGCGCCGAGCTTCCAGATCGCGAAGACCGTCTCGTAGAAGCGCCCGCCATTGGGAAGCGCGACGGTGACGAAATCGCCGGCGCCGACGCCCTGCGCGGCGAGCTTGCGCGCGCGCCGGTTCGAACGCGCGTCGAGCTCGGCATAGCTGACGGCGGCGCCATCGACGATCAGCGCCGCGCGCCCGGGCGATCGATGCGCATGGTACGCCAGGATCGAACTCAGTGCGACACTATCCCTGCCCATGACGGCGCGCCTCTCCCCCAACGCCCGCCGCATGCGGCGGGCCACCAAGCTGGCGCGCTACTAATTTAGTCATGAATGAATGAAAAGCGGTTTTGCGGCTTCGGTCGTCTGGACAGGCCGGTCGGGCGCCTTGGGGATCGCCGCAAATCAGGCTATCGGACGCGCATGACCGATCGACACACCCTCGCCGGCGGCTGCCACTGCGGCGCCGTCCGCTTCGACATCGACGTGCCCACCGCAGTCGAGGTCCTCGACTGCAACTGCTCGATGTGCGCGAAGACCGGCTATCTGCATCTCATCGTCGAGAAGCCCGATTTCCGGCTGCTGACCGACGCGGCGGCGCTTTCGGACTATCGCTTCAACAGCGGCACGGCGCGGCACCTGTTCTGCAGCCGCTGCGGCATCAAGAGCTTCTATGTGCCGCGCTCGCACCCCGACGCCTACAGCGTCAACCTGCGCGCGCTCGACGATATCTCGACGCTCGCGGTGACGGTCACGCCCTACGACGGCCGCAACTGGGAAGCGGCGCGCGCCGCGCTCGGCGACTAGCCGATCCGCATGAAGACCCGGCTGCGCCCGTCGGCGGTGAAGGCGTAGACGACGTAGGGTTCGCGGCGCCCGTCGGGCATTTCCATGCCCGGCGACCCGGCGGGCATGCCGGGGACGGCGAGCCCGATCACCCCGGCGGGGCGCTCGCGCAGCAGCCGGTCGACCGCCGCCGGCGGCACATGGCCTTCGACGACATAGGTGCCGACCTCCGTGGTGTGGCACGACAGCAGCTCGGGCGGAACGCGCAACCGCGTCTTCACCGCGACCATGTCGGGCTGGTCGACCAGCCGCGGCGCATAGCGGCCGGTTTCCGCCATGCGTCTCGCCCAGCCGCTGCAGCAGCCGCAGTTCGCGTCCTTGTGCACGGTGATGGCGCGGGCGGGCACCGCAGCGGCCGGGCGCGCGACGGCCAGCGCGGCCAGCCCGGCGAGCAGGTGGCGACGGTCGAGAAGTCTGTTCGTCATGCGGGCATCTTCTCCAATCGGCCGGCCGCTGCCAAGCGGCGCCGGTGTCGCGCCACCCCTTATCGGGACCGTCGATCACAGCGATCGCATCTTCGCGTTTGGAATTGCCCGGAGGGCGCATTAGGTCGGCAGTCGAACGGAGATCGCGAATGGCTGACTACGACTACGACCTTTTCGTCATCGGCGCCGGCTCGGGCGGCGTGCGCGCGGCGCGCATCGCCGCGGGCCACGGCGCGCGCGTCGCGATCGCCGAGGAGCATCAGGTCGGCGGCACCTGCGTCATCCGCGGCTGCGTGCCCAAGAAGCTGCTCGTCTACGGCGCACATTTCGCCGAGGATCTCGAGGATGCGCGTCGCTTCGGCTGGGAAGTCGGCGAACCCACGTTCAACTGGCCGACGCTGCGCGACAATGTGCTGTCTGAGGTCGCGCGGCTCAATTCGATCTATACGCAGAACCTCGGCAACGCCAAGGTCGAGGTCATCCTCGGCCGCGCCGTGCTTCTCGACGCGCACACGCTCGACGTCGGCGGCCGGAAGGTCACCGCCGACAAGATCCTGATCGCCACCGGCGCCCGCCCCGCCGTCCCCGACGTCCCCGGTGCCGAGCATGGCATCACCTCGAACGAGGTCTTCCACCTCGACCATCTGCCCAAGAACATCGTCATCGCCGGCGGCGGCTATATCGCCAATGAGTTCGCCGGGATCTTCAACGAGTTCGGGACCAAGGTGACCCTGCTGCTGCGCGGCGACACGTTGCTGCGCGGCTACGACCAGTCCTTGCGCGAGCGGCTCCACCTGATCTCGCAGGTCAAGGGGATCAACTTCCGCTTCAACGCCGGCTTCGAACGGATCGAGAAGACCGAGACCGGCGTGCGCATCCACGTCACCGACAAGGGCGACCCGCTCGACGCCGACATGCTGCTCTATGCCATCGGCCGCCCGCCCAATTCTGAAGGACTCGGGCTCGACACCGTCGGCGTCAAGGTCGACCAGCTCGGCGCGGTCGTCGTCGACGAGAACAGCCGCACCAGCGTCGACAACATCTACGCCGTCGGCGACGTCACCAACCGCGTCCAGCTCACCCCCGTCGCGATCCGCGAGGGTCATGCCTTTGCCGACAGCGTCTTCGGCGGCAAGCCGTGGACGGTCGACTATGACTGCATCCCCTCCGCGGTGTTCAGCCACCCGCCGATCGCCAGCGTCGGCATGACCGAGAGCGAGGCGCGCAACAAGCTCGGCCAGGTCAAGGTCTACACCTCCGACTTCCGCGCGATGAAGAACGTGCTCGCCGACCGCAACGAGCGCGCACTCTACAAGCTGGTCTGCGACGCCGCCACCGACCGCGTCGTCGGCGCGCACATCATCGGCCCCGACGCCGCCGAGATCATGCAGGCGCTGGCGATCTGCGTGAAGGCCGGACTCACCAAGCAGCAGCTCGACGCCACTGTCGCGATCCACCCGACGATGGCCGAAGAACTGGTGTTGATGAAGTAGTCGTTGAAAGGCGTCGCCGCCGTTCCGACATTGGTTCGGAACGGTCCCGTAGCTTTACGGGTTGGAGACGGCATGGCAGCGAACCAGAAGATTTTCGACCAGATGAGCGGCGCGCTCGCCGGTCTCGACCGCAATCCGCAGGCGGTGCGGCAGCGCGTCGTGGCGCTCGAGCAGGTGCTCGAGCGCGCGTTCACCGTGCCGGGAACGCAGATGAAGATCGGCCTCGATGCGATCGTCGGCCTGGTGCCCGTCGTCGGCGACTGGATCACCGGCGCGATGTCGGCCTATCTGATCTGGGAAGCGCGCAACCTCGGCATGTCGAAATGGCAGCTGGCGCGGATGAGCGGCAACGTGGCGTTCGACACGCTCGTCGGCATGGTGCCCTTCGCCGGCGACCTGTTCGACTTCGTCTTCAAGTCGAACAGCAAGAACCTGCGCATCATCAAGGCACATCTCGACAAGTATCACCCGGGTACGGTGACGCTGGAGGCGGAGCGGCTCCGCTAGCGTCTAGGCGAAGTCGAGCCCGATATCGGCGGCCGGCGCGCTCTGCGTGATCCGGCCGACCGAGACATAGGTCACGCCGGTCTCGGCGATCGCGCGAATCGTCTCGAGCCGCACGCCGCCCGACGCCTCGGTGGGGACGCGCCCCGCCACCAGCGCCACCGCCTCGCGCAGCGTCGCGGGCCGCATATTGTCGAGCAGCAGCCGGTCGGCGCCGGCAGCGATCGCCGGCTCGATCTGGTCGAGGCGGTCGACCTCGACGACGATATCCTCGAGCCCCGCCGCCTTGGCGGCGCGCACCGCCGGCACGACGCCGCCGGCGACGGCGATGTGGTTGTCCTTGATCATCACCCCGTCGTCGAGGCGCAGGCGATGGTTGGTGGCCCCGCCCATTCGCGTCGCATATTTCTCGAGCACGCGCAGTCCCGGCAGTGTCTTGCGCGTATCGAGCAGGATGCAGCCGGTGCCGGCGATCGCGTCGACATAGTCGCGCGTCATCGTTGCGATGCCGGTCAGGTGCTGAACGGTGTTGAGCGCCGACCGCTCGGCGGTCAGCAGCGCCCGCGCATTGCCGCACAACCGCATCAGGTCGGTACCGGGGCCGACGCGCGCGCCGTCCTCGACCAGCCGCTCGATGCGCACCTCGGGATCGAGCGCCCGGAAGAAGGCCTCGGCGAGCGCCAGGCCCGCAACGACGACGGCGTCGCGGCTGTCCATCACCGCGGTCAGCTCGGCGTCGGCGGGAATGACCGCCGCCGACGTGCGGTCGCCGCCCTCGCCCATGTCTTCCGCCAGCGTCGCGCGGACGAAGGCGTCGAGATCGAAATTGTCGAGCGTCACGCCTGCTTCGCCGCGATCCAGGCGTCGATCTTGGCCTCGAGCACCGCGAGCGGCAGCGCGCCGGTGTTGAGTACCTGCGCGTGGAATTCGCGCGGGTCGAAGCGGTCGCCGAGCGCCGCCTCGGCGCGGCGCCGCAACTCGGTGATCTTGAGATTGCCGATCATGTAGCCCAGCGCCTGGCCGGGGTTGGCGATGTAGCGCTCGGTCTCGGCGGTAGCGTTGGCGCGGCCGCGCGAGCTGTTGTCGAGGATGTACTGGATCGACTGGTCGCGCGTCCAACCCTTGGTGTGGATGCCGGTATCGACGACGAGCCGGATCGCGCGGAACAGCTGCGAATCGAGGAAGCCGAAATATTGGTACGGGTCCTCGAGGACGCCGAGCTCCTTGCCGAGCGTCTCCGAATAGAGGCCCCAGCCCTCGACATAGGCATTGTTGCCGCCGAAGCGCTGGAAGTTGGGCAGGTCGGCATTCTCCTGCGCGAGGCTGATCTGGAAATGATGCCCCGGCGCGCCCTCGTGCAGATAGAGCGTCACCATCGACGGCGTGGTGCGCGACGGCAGATCATAGGCGTTGAAGTAGAAGATTCCCGGGCGCGAGCCGTCGGGGGTGCCGCTGTTGTACGAGCCGCGCGCCGCCCCCTTCTCGGTCAGCGCCGGCACCGGACGAATCTCGAGCGCCGTCTTCGGCGTGGTCGCGAACAGCTTGCCGATGTTGGCGTCGACTCGTTTGCCGATCGCGACATATTCCTGCTGCAGCCATTCGCGCGACTTCGGCTTGAACTTCGGATCGGTCCGGATGTGCTCGAAGAACTCGCCGAGCGTGCCCTTGAAGCCGACCTGCGCCTTCACCTTTTCCATCTCGGCGTGGAACATCTCGACCTGCCGCAGCCCGATCGCATGGATCTCGTCGGGGCTCATCGTCGTCGTGGTCTGCTGCTCAACCAGATAGCGATAGAGCGCCGGGCCGCCTTTCATCTCCGAAAGCCCGACGCTGGTGCGGGTCCTCGGCAGATAGTCGTTACGAATGAAGTCGCGCAGGCGGGTCAGCGCCGGCAACAGCTCGCTGCGGATGCTCTGCGCATAGGCGGTGCGCAGCCGCGCCTGGTCGGCGGCGGGCACCTCGGCGGGGAAGTTGGCGACCGGCCGATAGAAAGAACTGCCCTCGACGCCATCGCCGATCATCATGTCGAGCTGCTGAAGGACATTCTCCATCACCAGCCGCGGCTGCACGACGCCCGACGCCATGCCTTCGCGCATGCGGCCGATGGCATTGTCGGTGTAGCGGACGAAGTCGGCGTTGCGCTTCAGCCCGTTCTCATAATCGGCCACCGTCTTGTAGGGCGCGACGCTGTCGCCGGCGCTGATCTGCGCGAAGAAGGTGTGGAAGCCGTTCATATGGTCGATCGGGCGCACGGCGGTCAGCGCCAGCAGGTCGGGCTGCAGCCCGCGCAGGTCGATCGTCCGCTGCCATTTGAAACTGTCGTAGGAGACCTGCTCGTCGGCCGACAGCGCGGCCCGGTCGATGCGCGCCAGCGCCGCCAGGTCGGCCTCCGCCGCCGCGCGCTCGGACGCATAATATTCGTCGGTGATATAATCGCCCAGCCGGTCGGCGTAGCGCATGTCGCCGCGGAAGAGCGCGCCGAGCGGATTGCGCTGCAGATTGGCTTCGTCGCTTTGCGCGAACAGCCGCTTCAAGGCTTCCGACGGATTGACCGCGTCCGTCGCGGGGGCGCTCGACGGCGCGGCGGAAGCGGCGGACGGCGCCACGCCGTCCGGAGCGGTGCAGGCGACCAGCGCGAGGCAGGCGGTGCCGAGCAACAGGTGACGGATCATTTCGACGCTCCCAGTTCGCGCTTGAGATAGGCCATCAGCAGCGCGGCGCGGTGCGCGTCCTCGGCATGGTCGGCGCCCACCGAATGGCCGCCCTCGAGATATTCGTGGAAGTAGAAGCGGTTGCCATATTCGTCCAGCCGCGCCGCCATCTTGCGGGCATGGCCAGGATGAACACGGTCGTCCTTGGTCGAGCTGTAGAAGAACACCGCCGGATATTTCACGCCGGGTTTCAGCTGCTGGTACGGCGAATATTTCGACAGGAACGCCCAGTCGGCGGGTACGTCGGGATCGCCATATTCGGCGACCCAGGAGGCGCCGGCGAGCAGCTGCGAATAGCGCTTCATGTCGTGGAGCGGCGAGCCCGAGATCACCGCCGAATAGAGGTCCGGCCGCTGCGTCAGCGCGGCGCCGACGAGCACGCCACCGTTCGAGCGGCCCGAGATGCCCACCTTGCCCCTTGCGGTGACGCCGGTGCGGATCAGATCCTCGGCGACGGCATGGAGGTCGTCGAAGCTCTTCTGCCGGTTCTCGCGCAGCACCGACTTGTGCCACTCGGGGCCATATTCACCGCCGCCGCGGATGTTGGCGAGGACATAGGCGTTGCCCTCCTCGACGAGGAACATACCGAGCGGGCCGGCGCGGTAAGGCTGGCCGGTCAGATAGGTCGGCGTCTGCGCGGCACGGAAGCCGCCATAGGCGTGGATGAGCGTCGGCACCGCCCCGCTGACGCCCTTCTTGCGGACGAGGAAATAGGGAATGCGCGTGCCGTCCTTCGAGGTCGCGAAGCGCTGATCGACGGTCATCGTCGCCGCGTCGAATTTCGCCGGCAGGCTCTGGACCAGCGTCGGCGCTCCCGTCGGCGTCACGGCATAGAGCGCCGGCGGCATCAGCATGCCCTCGACCGTTACGAACGCCGTGTCGGTCGCGCCCGCGGTTTCGAGCAGATGCACCGTGCTGTTGGCGGCCAGCGGGATCGCGGTCTGCGCCCATGTGCCGTCGGCGCCACGGCGCAGCGCGAACAGCTTGCCCGAGACGTCGTCGAGCGCCTTCACCCACAGCACGTTGTCCGACGCCGCGACCTCCTCGATCGCCTGGCTCTTCGACGGCGCCATCACCAGCTCGGGCGCCGCGGGGCGGCCGGCCTCGATGTCGGCGAGGCTGTAGGCGACGACCGAGCCTTCGGGGATCGTGCCGAGCGGGCTCTGCAGCTTGGCGATCAGCCGGCCACCGATCACGTCCTCGAAGCTCGCATCCTCGGGCAGCGGCGTGCGGACGACCGTACCGTTGGCGGCGAGCAGCGACACTTCGCTGGTGTAGAAGTCCTTGCCGCGGTCGAGGAAGGTCCAGCGCCGGTCGCCGTCCTGCCGCGCGTAGGGATTGACCGCGACGTCGGTCTTGACGCCTTCGAGCACCGTCGGCGCGCTGGCGAGCGACGTGCCGCGCTTCCACAGCTTGGCGATGCGGCCGTAGCCCGACGCTGTCAGCGAGTCGGGACCGAAGTCGCCGACGACCAGCAGCGTATCGGCATCGACCCAGGCGACGCTGTTCTTCGATTCGGGGATGGTGAAGCCGCCGTCGACGAACGTGCCGGTGCCGAGGTCGAACTCGCGCACCACGTCGGCGTCGGTGCCGCCGGGGCTCAGCGAAACGAGACAGCGCGTGTACGCCG
Source organism: Sphingomonadaceae bacterium (assembly GCA_030147805.1). Classification (GTDB taxonomy): domain Bacteria; phylum Pseudomonadota; class Alphaproteobacteria; order Sphingomonadales; family Sphingomonadaceae; genus Sphingoaurantiacus. The sequence continues at coordinate 5,165 of JASBUR010000023.1, read as the reverse complement.
GCGCCAGGCAGTCGGCGCCATGCCACACCCAGCTCTTGCCCTCGGCCTTGCCGAGCGCATCGACGTCGATGACGGTGCGCCATTCGGGCGCGCCGGCGCGATAGGCGGCAAGCGGCGATACCCGCCAGATGCCGCGCTTGTGGTTCGCGTCGCGCCACAGGTTGGCGACCAGATCGCCCATCACGCTGTCGGGCGCGGCAATCTGCTGCTCGTCGTCGAGGATGGCACGGGCGCGGCTTTCGTAGCTGGCCAGCTTCGGATCGGTGGCCAGCAGCTCCTCGGTCGCCTTGTTCCACGCCTTGACCTGGTCGAGCGCCCGCGCGCTCTCGATCTCCTCGAGCCAGAGATAGGGGTCCTCGACGGTCTGGGCGACGGCGGCGATGCCGGTCAGCGACAGGACGCCGGCAGCGAGCAAGGCGAGCTTGGGCAAAGAGAATCTCCCCGGATATTGTTTCGCGGACTTCTAGCCCATGCCGTCATCCCGACGAAAGTCGCGATCTCGCAGGATTTGCGGCCACCCGCGCCGTCATCCCGACTTTCGTCGGGATGGCGGTCCCGAAAAGGCGTCAGTCGCCCGTCACCCTGACGTTCGACAGATCACCCGCCCCGACCGTCGCCCCAGCCATTGCCAGCATGCGGTCGAGCGGCTTCTTGGCGGCGAGGCGGATGTCCTCGGGCACGATGATCTCGGGCTTGAGGTCGCGGAGCGCGAGATAGAGTTTTTCCATCGAATTCAAGGCCATGTACGGGCAGATGTTGCAATTGCAATTGCCGTCGGCGCCGGGTGCGCCGATGAAGCGCTTGTGCGGCGCCGCCTTTTCCATCTGGTGGATGATGCGCGGCTCGGTGGCGACGATGATCGTCTCGGACGGCGAGGCCAGCACATAGGCGAGGATGCTGCTCGTCGAGCCGACATGGTCGGCGTGGTCGAGGATATGCGCCGGGCATTTGGGATGCGCCGCCACGGGCGCCTCCGGATGCTGCGCCTTGAGCTTGATCAGCTCCTTCTCCGAAAAGGCCTCGTGGACGATGCAGCTGCCCTGCCAGAGCAGCATGTCGCGGCCGGTCTTGCGGCTGAGATAGGCGCCGAGGTGCCGGTCGGGCGCGAAGATGATCTTCTGGTCGCGCGGCAGCTGGCTGATGATCTTCTCGGCCGAGCTCGAGGTAACGATGATGTCGCTGTGCGCCTTCACCGCCGCCGAGCAGTTGATGTAGGTCAGCGAGATATGATCGGGATGCGCAGCGCGGAAGGCGCCGAACTCCTCGGGCGGACAGCTGTCCTCGAGGCTGCAGCCGGCGGCCATGTCGGGCAGCACGACGGTCTTTTCGGGGCTGAGAATCTTGGCGACCTCGGCCATGAAGCGCACGCCGCAGAAGGCGATGACGTCGGCGTCGGTCGCCGCCGCCTTCTTCGACAGGTCGAGGCTGTCGCCGACGAAGTCGGCGATGTCCTGGAGCGCCGGCTCCTGATAATAATGGGCAAGGATGACGGCGTTGCGCTCCTTGCGCAGCCGGTTGATCTCGGCCTTGAGGTCGAGGCCGGCGAGGCTCTCGCGTCCCCCGTCGAGCATGTTCAGGCGTGCGTCCAAATCCCTGTACTCCTCACATGGCCTGCCCGGCTTCGTCGCGGAAACGCACGACGACGTCGGCGTCGACACCCGCGGCGCCGAGCGGCAGTTCGAAAGTCCGCTCCACGGCGGCGCGCGTCGCATCGCGCGCCAGCTTCACCAATGTAGGGGCACGCGCCTCCTTCAGCAGCGCCTCGCGAAGCTTGGCGCGGTTCGCGGCGTCGAGCGTTTTTTCGGCGTTGCCGAGCGCCATCAGCAGCCGGCCGTCCTCATATTCCTGGATCTGCGACAACTCGACCGCCGGCTCGGAAATCTCGATCGGCGGCAAGGTGACCGACAGCCGGCGCGCTTCGGCGTCCCAGCTCAGGTCGGAGGGCTGCACCTTCGACCAGTCGAGTTCGTAGCGCACGAGGCCCGGCACGATCATCGTCTTGCGCGCCGACAGGCCCAGCCGCTGCGCCTCGGAGGTCACCGCGACGGTAAAGCGCGCGGCGAACGCCGTCAGCCGGTTCTGCGCCTGCACGGCCTGCAGGCTCGACTGCGCGATGCTGCTGATGTCGTACACCGGCGTCTGGCGCCAGTTGAGCACCGCGAGACCGCCGAGGGCGAGCCCCACGACGAGCGCCAGCATCAGGAGGAGCGTCCGCCTCATGCCGCGAGCCGCCATCTCTCGCCGTCGACGTCGACGAGGCCGCGGGCGTGCAAGTCGATCAGATGCGCGAGCACCGAGCGGCCGGCCGCGGGATGCAGCACCGGCGCGACATTGGCGTACATCACCGCGACCAGTGCCGGGATCGGCTTGGCCCCCTGCGCCAGCAGCTTGAGGATCTGCCCCTCGCGCTGCTTGCGATGCGTGATCAGGCCGCGCACCAGCCGCTTGGGGTCCTCGACGGCGGCGCCGTGCGTCGGATAGTAGCGCGCGTCGTCGCGATCGAGCAGCTTGCGCAGCGACTCGACATAGGCGGTCATGCTGCCGTCGGGGGGCGTCACCACGCTCGTCGACCAGCCCATGACGTGATCGCCGCTGAACAGCGCCCGTTCCTCGGGAAGCGCATAGCAGAGATGATTCGACGTATGGCCCGGCGTGTGGAGCGCGGTCAGCGTCCAGCCGGGCCCCGACACGCTGTCGCCATCGGCGAGCACGCGGTCGGGCGCATAGGTCGGGTCGAACCCCTCCTCGACCTTGGGGCCGAGTTCGGCGAGCGCGAGCGGCGTGCAGCCGACAATCGGCGCGCCGACCGCCGCCTTCAGCGGGATGGCGGCGGGCGAGTGATCGCGGTGCGTGTGGGTGACGACGATGTGGCTGACCGTCTCGCCGCCCAACGCCTCGACCAGCGCCTGAAGATGCGCCGGCTCGTCGGGACCAGGATCGATGACTGCCACCGTGCCGTTGCCGACGATGTAGGTGCCGGTGCCGGTATAGCTGAAAGGACTGGGATTGCGCGCCAGCACGCGGCGAACCAGCGGGCTCAGCCGCTCGACCTGGCCGTAGGGCGCCTTGGCGATGATGGTGTCGAGCTCGGCCATTGTGAGCTGATGTGGCAGCGCGAACCGGCGATGTGAAGGGGCGAGCGAGCGGTTCGCGCATCTTCCTTCGTCCGGAACCTGTCGACGGGGCGGCCGCGGCGGCGGCGGACGGCTTGCAGCACCGGCCTGCCGGCGCGACAAGGCGGCATGAGCAGCCCCCCGATCACCGCCGCCGAAGCGCCGATGCAGCGCTCCACCTTCGCCTTTCCGCCGGCGTTCGCAGCCCGGCTCGCCGGGCTGGAGCGACGGGCGCTGACCGCGCCCTTCGGGATCCAGAGCTTTGGCGTCGGCCTTACGCGTATCCGCCCCGGGCATGGTTCGGGCCTCCACCATTCGCACCGCACGCGCGAGGAGTTCGTCTTCGTGCTGGCGGGGGAAGCCGTGCTGATCGGCGACGGCGGCGCGGAATCGACGCTGTCGGCGGGAATGTGCGCGGGCTTCGCGCCCGGGCGGGCGCACCATCTCGAAAACCGCGGCGCCGTCGATCTCGTCTACCTCGACATCACCGCCCCGACGCCGGGGGACGCGGTGGCGTTCCCCGACGACGACCTTGTGGTCACGGCGGACGGCTTCGCGCGGAAGGACGGCACGCCTTACTGAGGCGTGCGCGCCACCCTCCCCGTCCTTCCGGCTGCCGCCGGAGGGACGGGAGGCTTACGGAAGGATACTATAGGCCCGCCTTGAACACGCCGCAGGCCATGCGGCCGCCGGCGTTGCCGGTCGGGTCGGTCTTATAGTCGTCGACGCCGGCATGGAGCACCAGCGCAGCACCGTCGCCGTCGAGCAGCGCGGCGTCGCCACCGGTCATCGTCACGCCCATGATATGCTGCGAGACGGTGGCCCGGCCGTCGGCGCCGACGGTCACGTTGGGAAGATCGCCCTTGTGCGGCCCGGCCGGATTCTCCTTGCCGTGCTGCTTGCCCTCGGGATTCCAGTGCGAGCCGGCCGAGGTGAAGTCGGGCGGCGTGCACATGCCCGTGGTGTGGACATGGATCGCATAGGTGCCCGGAGCGACGTTCTCGAGGCTGCCGGTGACGTGAACGCCGTCACCCATCGGACGCGCGGTGGCGCGGCCCTTGAGCGCGCCGTCCTTGTCGCGAAGCTCGGCCTGCGCCACCGGCGCGCTGCCCGCGGTCATCGCCGCCTGCCCGCTGCCGCTCGCCGCCGGCGCATCCATCGCCGCGCTGCACGCGTTGACGGTCCCGCCGAGCGCCAGCGCGGCGACGATTGCGGTGATCACTGACTTGTCCATCCGACCCATCTCCCTTGTCGTTTGCAGGCAAACGCGGCGACCGTGGAGAAGGTTCAGTGCGCGAGGCCCTTGACGATCTCCTCGACCATCTTCTTGGCGTCGGCGAGCAGCATCATCGTGTTGTCGCGGTAGAAGACCTCGTTGTCGACGCCGGCATAGCCCGCGCCGCCCATCGAGCGCTTCACGAACAGCACGGTGCCGGCCTTCTCGACGTCGAGGATCGGCATGCCGTAGATCGGCGAGGTCTTGTCGGTCTTCGCCGCGGGATTGGTCACGTCGTTGGCGCCGATGACGAAGGCGACGTCGGCCTGCGCGAACTCGCTGTTGATGTCCTCGAGCTCGAACACCTCGTCATAGGGGACGTTGGCCTCGGCAAGCAGCACGTTCATGTGGCCGGGCATGCGGCCGGCGACCGGATGGATGGCGTACTTCACCTCGACGCCCTCCTTCTTGAGGAGATCGCCCATCTCGCGCAGCGTATGCTGCGCCTGGCTGACCGCCATGCCGTAGCCGGGGACGATGATGACCTTCTGCGCGTTCTTCATGATGAACGCCGCGTCGTCGGCCGAGCCGCGCTTGTACGGCCGGTCGATGACCGCGCCGCCCGCCGGGCCCGATCCCGCATCCGAGCCGAAACCGCCGGCGATCACCGAGATGAAGCTGCGGTTCATCGCGCGGCACATGATGTAGCTGAGGATCGCGCCCGAGCTGCCGACCAGTGCGCCGGTGATGATCATCGCGGTGTTGTGCAGGGTGAAGCCCATCGCCGCCGCGGCCCAGCCCGAATAGCTGTTGAGCATCGATACGACCACCGGCAT
>JASBUR010000058.1 GCA_030147805.1 Sphingomonadaceae bacterium | reverse complement strand
TCGGTGACCGGGCCGCCGGCGGGCCAGCGCTGCGTCACCGTCTTGACCTTGGTGAAGAACTTCACGCCCTCGGTGCCATGCTGGTTGGTGTCGCCGAACGCCGAGCGCTTCCAGCCGCCGAAGCTGTGATAGGCGACGGGCACCGGGATCGGCACGTTGATGCCGACCATGCCGACCTCGACATTCGCCGCGAAGTCGCGCGCCGCGGCGCCATTGCGGGTGAAGATCGCGACGCCGTTGCCGTACTGGTGGTTGTTGGGCAGCGCGGCGGCCTCCTCGAGGCTGTTGGCGCGCACCATCTGCAGGACGGGACCGAAGATCTCCTCCTGGTACGACTGCATGCTCGGCTTGACGTGGTCGAACAGCGTCGGGCCGACGAAGAAGCCGTCCTCATGGCCCTGCAACGTGAAGCCGCGGCCGTCGACGACGAGCTCGGCGCCTTCCTTGACGCCCATCTCGATATAGCTTTCGATCTTCGCCTTGTGCGCGGCGTTGATCACCGGGCCGTAATGGGCGTCGGCGTCGGTCGAGACGCCGAGGCGCAGCTTCTCGATCTCGGGCAGCAGGCGTTCACGAAGGGCGACCGCGGTCTTCTCGCCGACCGGCACCACCACCGGCAGTGCCATGCAGCGTTCGCCCGCCGAGCCGAAGGCCGCTCCCACCAGGTCGGCAACCGTCTGGTCGAGATCGGCATCGGGCAGCACGATGCCGTGGTTCTTGGCGCCGCCCATCGCCTGGACGCGCTTCCCGGCGGCGACGCCGCGCTGGTAGACATAATGCGCGATGTCGGACGAGCCGACGAAGCTCACCGCTTTGATGTCCTTGTGATCGAGGATCGCGTCGACGACGGTCTTGTCGCCCTGGACGACGTTCAGGACGCCCTCGGGCAGCCCGGCTTCGAGCATCAGCTCGGCGAGGCGCACCGGCACCGACGGGTCGCGCTCCGACGGCTTGAGGATGAAGGCATTGCCGCAGGCGATGGCGACGCCGAACATCCACATCGGGATCATCGCCGGGAAGTTGAACGGGGTGATGCCGGCGACGACGCCGAGCGGCTGGCGCATCGAATAGACGTCGATGCCGGGGCCGGCGCCCTGCGTATACTCGCCCTTCAGCAGGTGCGGGATGCCGCAGGCGAACTCGATGACCTCGAGCCCGCGCTGGATGTCGCCCTTCGAGTCGGCGATCACCTTGCCGTGCTCCGACGACAGCAGATGCGCCAGCTCGTCCATATTGGCTTCGAGCAGCCGCTTGAACTCGAACATCACGCGCGCGCGGCGCTGCGGGTTGGTCTGCGCCCAGCCGACCTGCGCCGCGACCGCGGCGGCGACCGCCCGATCGAGCTCGTCGGCGGTGCCGAGGCCGACCCGCGCCTGGACGCGGCCGGTGTTGGGATCGAAGACGTCGCCGAAGCGGCCCGAGGCGGACTCGACGGCAGAACCCGAAATGAGATGATGGATCGCGCGAACGGCGGTCATGAGCAAGTCCCCAAGGCTGGTGGTTGGGCGCAGTGTGACGGCTGGCGTCCATGCAGGCAATGGCGTAGCGGTGCAGCCATGCCCTGCAAAAACGCAGCTCCGTGAACTGGGACGACCTGCGCGTCTTCCTCGCGCTGGCGCGGGCGCCGTCGCTCGCGGCCGCCGCAGCGCGGCTCGGCGTCGACGCCACCACCGTCGGGCGGCGGCTGCGGCGGCTCGAAACCGATCTCGACGTCACCTTGTTCGAGCCCGGGCCGCGCGGGCAGGTGCTCACCGATCCCGGGCGGCGGCTGCTGGCCTATGCCGAGAGCGCCGAGCAGGCGGCGACCGGCGCCAAGGCCGATATCGCCGGCGAGCGGGGGCTGCTCGCCGGCACGGTGCGCGTCAGCATCGCCGAAGGACTCGGCACCTGGCTGGTGGCGCGGCACCTGAGCGAATTCCATGCCGCGAACCCGGCGATCCGCGTCGAGCTGGTCGCGACCAACGGCTTTCTCAGCCCGTCGAAGCGCGAGGTCGACCTGGCGATCATGCTGGCGCGCCCCGCCAAGGGCCCGCTGCTGGCGAGGAAGCTCACCGACTATCGGCTCAAGCTCTATGCCTCGCGCGACTATGCGGCCGCACACGGCCTGCCGGCGCGCAGCCGCGATCTCGGCGGCCATGTGCTCGTCGGCTACATCCCCGACTTCATCTACGCCGAGGAACTTCGCTACCTCGACGAGATCGCCGACGGGCTTGAGCCGGCGCTCGCCAGCTCGAGCATCAACGTCCAGTACGGCCTCGTGCGCGCCTCGGCAGGCATCGGCGTGCTGCCCTGCTTCATCGGCGACCAGGATTCGTCGCTGCAGCGCGTGCTCGACCGCGAGGTGGCGATCACGCGCAGCTTCTGGCGCGTCGTCCACCGCGACGTGGCGAAGCTGGCGCGGGTGCGCGCCTTCGTCGACTGGCTTGATGCGCTGGTCGCCGCCCGCCATTCGTTGCTCGTCGGCTAGCGCGCGGCTAGCGTCGCCCCAGAGGGAGATGCGGCAATGCGATCGAAGCTGAAGATGATGGGTGCCGCGGCCGCCCTGCTGGTGGCGGGCGCCGCGGCGGCGGAGCCGGCGCAACGGGTCGCCATGCCGGGCCCCGCCTATGAAATCCTGCAGGCGGGCCCCGCCAGCGGCGCGCATCCGACGCGCGCCGACACGGTCCGCATCCGCTACGTCGGGCGGCTTGCCACCGGCGACGTCTTCAGCACCTCGGCCGACGAGGGCCGCGGCACGAGCGACTTTCCCGTCAAAGGCGTCGTCCCGGGCTTCAGCGCGCTGGTGCAGCTGATGCGCCCCGGCGACCGGTGGCGCTTCTTCCTGCCGTCCTATCTCGCCTATGGCGCGCCCGGCCGGCGGCACCAGCCGCCCGAACCGACGCTCAAGCGCGACGTGCCGCCGGACAGCGATCTGATCTTCGACGTCGAACTGGTGTCGATAGCCAAACCCTAAGGAGCGACGTCGCTGCGGCCCTCGATCTGCAGCGCATCGCTCTCCGCCTCGGTCAGCTCGCCGCCCTTGCCGGCGAAGGCGGCGCGCAGCTGGTCGAGATCGACCGCCTTCTCCCAGCGCGCCACCACGATCGTCGCCACCGCATTGCCGATGAAGTTGGTGATGGCGCGACATTCGCTCATGAAGCGGTCGACGCCGAGGATCAGCGCCATGCCGGCGACCGGCACCGCCGGCACCACCGACAGCGTCGCGGCGAGCACGATGAAGCCCGAACCGGTGACGCCGGCGGCGCCCTTCGAGCTGAGGATCGCCACCGCCATCAGCACCATCTGGTCGCCCATCGACAGCTCGGTGTTGGTCGCCTGCGCGATGAACAGCGCGGCAAGCGCCATGTAGATGTTGGTGCCGTCGAGGTTGAACGAATAGCCGGTCGGCACGACGAGGCCGACGATCGGCTTGGGGCAGCCGGCGCGTTCGAGCTTTTCCATCAGCAGCGGCATCGCGCTTTCCGACGACGAGGTGCCGAGCACCAGCAGCAGCTCGTCCTTGATGTAGCGGATCAGCCCGAGCAGCGAGAAGCCGGCGGCGCGCGCCACCAGCCCGAGTACGACGATGATGAACAGCAGCGAGGTGACGTAGAAGGTCGCGACCAGCGCCGCGAGATTGGCGAGCGTGCCGATGCCATATTCGCCGATGGTGAAGGCCATCGCGCCGAACGCGCCGATCGGCGCGGCGTACATCAGGATATGCACCATGCGGAACACCACCGCGGTGAGCGTCCGCAGCGTGCCGAGCAGCTTCTCGCCGCGCGTCCCGAGCAGCGCCAGCGCGATGCCGAACAGGATCGCGACGAACAGCACCTGCAGGATCTGCCCCGAGGTGAAGGCACTGAACGCGGTGTCGGGGATGATGTGCAGCACGAATTCGGTGACCGTCTGCTCCTTGGCGGCGCTGACGTAGCTCGCGACCGCGCTGGTATCGAGCGTCGCCGGGTCGACGTTCAGGCCGTCGCCCGGCCGCACGACGTTGGCGACCACCAGCCCGACGACGAGCGCCAGCGTCGAGAAGGTCAGGAAATAGGCCATCGCCTTGCCGCCGACGCGGCCGAACGCCTTCAGATCGGCCATGCCGGCGATGCCGGTGACGACGGTGAGGAAGATCACCGGCGTGATGATCATCTTGACCAGCTTTATGAAGCCGTCGCCGAGCGGCTTCAGCGACGCGCCGAACGACGGCCACAGCCAGCCGACGAGCACGCCGAGCGCGATGCCGACGAGAACCTGAAAATAGAGCGTCTTCCAGAAGGGCGCTTTGGGGGGCTGCATCGTCGATGCTTAGCGCGGCGGCGAGGCAGCGCCTAGCCGGCGGCCCATTGCGCGACGCTCTGCTCGAGTACGGCCATCGGCACCGGCCCCGATTTCAGCACGAGATCGTGGAAGCCGCGCACGTCGAAGCGAGCCCCCATCGCAGCCCGCGCGGCTTCGCGCGCGGCGACGATGCGGTTGGCGCCGACCTTGAAGCTGCACGCCTGCCCCGGATAGACGCTGTAGCGGTCGACCTCGCGCTCGGTCGCCAGCGGCGGCTCGCCGGCATTCTCGACCATCCAGGCGATCGCCTGCGCCCGGCTCCAGCGTGCGTGATGGAGGCCGGTATCGACGACGATGCGCGCGGCGCGGAACAGCTGCGATTGCAGGTAGCCGATGCGGCCGAACGGATCGTCGGCGTAGACGCCGAGCTCGTCGGCAACCTGTTCGGCATAGAGCGCCCAGCCCTCGGTATAGGCCGAGAAGCGCACGAGCCGGCGGAACAGCGGCAGCGCCGCGCTGTGGTCGCGCACGCTCGCCTGGAAATGATGCCCCGGAAGCCCCTCGTGATGGATGAGCGTCGGCAGCCGCCAGGTGGCGTTCTCCGCCGGGTGGCGCAGGTTGAGCTGGATGGTGCCCGGACCGCCGGCGCCGCCCCCGCCGTAGAAGGCGCCGGGCGAGCCCGCCTCCATCGACACCGCCATGCGGCGCACGACGAGCGGATCGGTCGGGATCGTCCCGAACGCCTGCGGCAGCCGTGCGGCGACGGCGTTCAGCCGATCCTCGGCAAGCGCGAGCAGCCGGCCGCGTCCGGCATCGTCGTCGGAGACGCGGAAACGCGCGTCGTCGTCGAGCGCCGCCAGCCGTTCGCCGACGCTCCCGCGGGTCAGGCCCTGCGCCCTCAGCAACCGGTCGAGCTCGTCCGCCAGCTCGCGGCATTGCGCGAGCCCGAGTTCGTGCAGCTCGCCACCGCCGGCGTCGGCGGTGGTGTTGGCGCGCAGCGCCGCCGCATAATAGGCCTCGCCATCGGGCAGCCGCCAGACGCCGGCGATGTCGGGGGCGGCGACGCCAACGGCGCGAAGCACGGCAATCTGGCGGTCGAGCGCCGGCGCGAGCCGGGTGCGGAAGAGCGCCTCGGCACGCGCGGCGTGATCGCCCAGCCGCCGCTCGGCGATGCGCGCCAGCGCCGGCGCGATGAGGCGGCTGCCGAGCGGCGGCTCGTCGCGCAACGCCTCGATCTGCGCGATCGTCCGGGCAATGACGAAGCCGGGGGGCACGACGCCCTGCGCGGCGTCGTGGCGGATCCGCGCGGTCTCCTGGTCGATCACCGTCCCAAGCGCCGCCAGCCGCGCCAGCCAGGCCTCGACGTCGGCGCCATCGGCGATCGGGCGCCCGCCGATCGCCCCGGGCAGCCAGTAATAGGCGCCGTTCATCTGGCTGACGACGTAGGGGCTGGGACGGAGGTTGCCGTCGACATAGCCGTAGCGGCCGAGCAGGTCGTCGAGCGTCGTGTAGACGAACTGCGCGACGTCACGGTCGAGTGTGGCCCGTGCGCCGAGCGCGGCGCGATCGATGGTCGAGAGCTCGCGCAGCGCCGCCTTGACCGCGGCCCGGTCGCCGGCGCGCGCCGCGAGCGAACGGTCGTCGAGGCGCGACCGCAACGCGACATTGGCGCCGGTATCGAAGCCGGCGCCACTCGCCTCCTCGGGCGAGCGGCGGAGATAGGCTTCGCTGTGGCGCTGAAGCATCGCGGCGAGCTGCGCATCGCCGCCGGCCGCCTGCGCACGAAGCGCGCCGACCGGCGCGACCGCGGCGGCGGCGGCACCCTGGATGAAGGAGCGACGGTCGATCACGTGGCATTCCCCGCGCCATGGCCCTGGAATCGGCCAGAAAGCTCTTGCGGGATGGCCGCGCGCCGCGCAACTCGATCCGCGATGACGGCGAGGGGACGCGCGATGGCTATTTCGAGGCGGCATGCGGTGGGCCTGCTGGCCGCGACCGCGCTGGCCCCGGCGCTCCCGGCCATGGCGCAGGGCGACGACGCGGCGCGGCTGCGTGCGCTGCTCGAGGCGAGCGACGCCGCCGAGGCGCGGCTCGATCCCCTGTCGGCAGTGCGCAAGGGTTCTGCGGCGGCCGGCCCGGCGTTCGTCGACCCGCTGAGCGACGTCTACCGGTCGACGCTGCTCGCCGACAAGCGGCGCGAGCTGGCGACGCTGGCGACGATCGATCGCGCCGCGCTGCCGGCCGCCGATCGCATCGCCTACGACGTCTTCGCCTATCGCACGCGCCAGACGCTCGATTTCATCGACGGCGGGCTGTTCGACGTGATGCGCAAGGCGCCGCTCAACGCCTCGTTCGGCCTGCAGGTCGAGTTTCCCGATTTCGTGTCGGGCGCCGGCGCGCGCTTCGACAGCGTCGCCGACTATGAGCAGGGGCTGGCCCGGCTCGACGGCTTCGCGGGCTATCTGACCAACAGCATCGACTGGCTGAAGCGCGGGCGCGCCGAGGGCTATGTCCAGCCGCGGGTAACCATCGCCAACGTCCTCGCGCAGGTCGATGCCGCGCTGAAGATCGCGCCGGCAGACAGCGCCTTCTATGCCGCGATCGCCAGGATGCCGGCGGCGATCGGCGCGGCGGATCGCCAGCGACTGGCCGCCGCCTATGCCAAGGCGATCGAAACGCGCATCTACCCCGGCTATCGCCTCTGGCAGACCTATCTGCGCGATACCTACCTGCCCGCCGCGACCGAGGCGCCCGGGCGCTGGGCGATGAAGGACGGCGCGCGGCTCTACGCTGCCGACCTGGCGCGGCACACGACGACGACGATGTCCGCCGACGAGATCCATCGTACCGGGGTGGCGGAGGTGGCGCGCATTCGCGGCGAGATGGAGCAGGTGCGCGCCGAGGTCGGCTTCGCCGGCGACCTCAAGGCCTTTTTCGAGCACGTCCGCACCGACCCGAACTATTATTACACGACCCCCGGCGCGCTGATCGCGCGCTTCGAGGCGATCGAAGCGAAGATCTGGCCGGCGATCCCGCGCCTCTTCCATCGCCGCCCCAGGGCACCGTTCGAGGTTCGCCCGCTGCCCGCGCTCGGCGACCAGCGCGGCACCGGCTATTACCGCGCCGGACCGCCCGACGGCGTGTCGCCCGGCATCCTGTTCTTCAACATGTCGATGCTGAACACGCGGCCGATCCCGACGCTCGAGACGCTGACGCTGCACGAAGGCATCCCGGGGCATCATTTCCAGATCACGCTGGTGCGCGAGAACGAGGCGCTGCCGCCGCTGCTGCGCTACGGATCGTCTACCGCCTATGGCGAAGGCTGGGGCCTCTATGCGGAATCGCTCGGCCGCGAACTGGGGATGTTCGACGATCCGATGCAATGGTTCGGCCATCTCGACATGGAGATGCTGCGCGCGGTGCGGCTGGTCGTCGACACCGGGCTGCACGCGCAGCGCTGGAGCCGCCAGCGGGCGATCGACTATATGCTCGACAATACCTCGATGGCGCCGCGCGACGTGGCGGTCGAGATCGACCGCTACATCTCCTGGCCGGGGCAGGCCTGCGCCTACAAGATCGGCGAGCTGAAGATCCGGGCGCTGCGCGAGCGCGCCGCCGCCGCGCTTGGCGCGCGCTTCGACGTCCGCGATTTCCATGCGCAGGTGCTCGACACCGGCGCGCTGCCGCTGGCGGTGCTCGAAGCGAAGATCGACGACTGGCTGAAGACCAGTCGCGCCTAGCGGCCGGCCGACGTTCCGAAGCTGCGGTAGCCGAGCAGCAGGATCGCGATCATCACGGCCTCGGCGACCATCGGCGGGAACGCCGTCTCGGGCGCCCCGTCGGCGACGAGGCTGACCGCCCGCCCGACGATCGCGATCGTCAGCAGCGACAGCGGCACGAGCAGCGGCTCGCGCCGGCAGCGCCAGGCGCCGAGCAGCGCGAAGGCGCCGCCGGTGACGAAGAAGGCGGTGAAGTCGGCACGCATCGTCGCGAGCCCCTGCGTGCCGAGCGAGCTGAGGAAGAATTTCAGCCCCATCTGTGCCGGATCGAACAGAAAGCCGACCCCCAGCGCCAGGTTGAACAGCGCCACCAGCCCGACGATGGCGCGCATCGAATTTCGCATCTTCATCCTCCCCCGTTTGGCGCAGCCTAGCATCTCCGCGGGGACGCGCAACATTTGACATTGCCAATGCCATAATGTGGCGACATCATCGCGACGGGAGGAACGACGCATGCGACGTGGAGCCGTCATCGCGATCGCCGCGGGCGCGGCGCTGATCATCGGCGTGGCCGCGCTGCAGCCGCGGCTCGGCAAGGCGATCATGGCGGGGGCCTTCGGCGCGCGTGCGGGAACCGACACCACGCAGCAGCTGCCCGACGGGCTGCATGTCGCGCTCTGCGGCACGGGGGCACCGCTGCCCGACCCGAGCCGCGCCGGCCCCTGCACGGCGATCATCGCCGGCAGGCATCTCTTCGTGGTGGACGCGGGCGACGGCGCGGCGCGCAACATCGCGCTGATGGGATTGCCCACCGGACGCGTCGAGGCGCTGTTCCTGACGCATCTCCATTCGGACCATATCGACGGGCTCGGGCCGGTCATGCTGATGCGCTGGACCGGTGCCGCGGCAACGCAGCCGCTGCCGATCCACGGTCCGCCCGGCGTCGAGCGCGTCGTCGCCGGCTTCCGCACCGCCTACACGCTCGATGCCGGATACCGCACCGCGCACCATGGCGAAGCGATCGCGCCGGCGTCGGGGTTCGGCGGCGCGGCCAAGGTCTTCACGCCGCCCCCGCGAGGCTCGAGCGGCCAGGTGACCGTGCTCGAGAAGGACGGCGTGCGCGTCACGGCGTTCCGCGTCGATCACGGACCGGTCGATCCGGCGGTGGGCTACCGCTTCGACTACAAGGGGCGCTCGGTGGTCATCAGCGGCGACACCGCGGCGAGCGCGTCGCTCGTCGCGAATGCGCGCGGCGCCGACCTTCTGGTGCACGAGGCGCTGCAGCCGCGGCTCGTCGAGCCGATGACGCGCGCGCTGGCCGCGCGCGGCCTGCAGGGCATCGCACAGATCACCCGCGACATCCTCGACTATCATGCCTCGCCCGAGACCGCCGCCGATCAGGCGCAGGCGGCGGGCGTCCGCCATCTGCTGTTCACGCATGTGCTGCCGCCGCTGCCCTTCCGAAGCGCCTATCCGGCCTTCCTCGGCGACGCGCGCCGCCGCTTCGACGGCGCGATAACCGTCGGCGAGGACGGCATGATGTTCAGCCTGCCCGCCGGCTCCGACCAGATCGGCTTCGCGCGGCTCCGCGTCGACTGACGGCGGCGTCGTCCCCGTCAGGGAAAATGCATCGCGAACGCCGCCGCGGCACGCATCGCGGCGACGTCGACACCCGCTGCTGGCGCGACACGCGCGAGAAAGGGTACGCCGAGCAACGCCGCGAGCGCCCGCCGCCGCGTGAGCCGGAGCCTAGTCATGATGCGCGGCCAGAAACGCGAGGAGCGCGGCATTATATTCGGGCGTGCGCTCGACGTGCGCATTGTGTCCCGATCCCTCGATGCGCACCAGCGTCGAGCCGGCGACGGCCTTGGCCGTTCCCTCGACGACCCACGGCCATTGCAGCTCGTCCTGGTTGGCGAGCACGAACAGCGACGGGACGGCGAAGCCGCTGTAGTCGTCGACCGGCAGGTCGCGCATCGCTTCGTAGACGCTGACATAGGATTTCGATTCGCGCGGCACCGGGCGCACCGGGTTCAGGCGGCGGAGTGCGGCGCAGAGGTAGAAGAGCGCCGGCTCGCGCGTCGCGAAGTCGGGCGCGAACAGCAGCTTCTCGATGTTGAGGCCCCTCGGCACCTCCTCGACCATCTTGGCGGCCCAGCGCTTCTGCGCCTCGGTGCGGAAGCCGAGCGCGGTGCAGGTCATCACGATGCCTTTCACCCGCTCGGGCCGGTTGATCGCGACGCCCGAGACGGCGGCGCCGCCCATCGAATGGCCATTGAGGAACGCCCGGTCGATCTCGAGGGCATCCATGAGGCCGAGCAGGTCCTTCCACTGCGCATCGGGCGGTGTCGGGAGCGATCCCTGGCCGCTCCGCCCGTGCCAGCGCGCGTCGTAGGTGACGCAGCGGTAGCGATCGCGAAGCGCACCGACCTGGCGCCACCAGTGAAGGTGATTGTCGCCGCCGCCGTGCGCGAACACCAGCCACGGCCCCTGCTCCCCTTCGATTTCATAATAGAGATCGACGTCGTTCAGCTTCGCGATCGGCATGCTTCCCCCTGTGTCGCCTAGGCCCCGATGCTCATCCGCGCGGCTCGCGCGGCAGGCCGAGCCAGCGCTCGGCGATGATGTTGCGCTGGATCTCGTTGGTCCCGGCGTAGATCGTGTCGGCGCGCGACTGCAGGAAGATCTTCGGCAGTCCCTGGTAGGCATAGTCGGGCCCCGGCGCGATCTCCGCCGCGCGACCGAGCACGTCCATCACCAGTTCGCCGAAGCGCTGGTGCCAGCTGCCATAATAGAGCTTGTTGACCGCACCTTCGCGACCCGGCGTGCCGCGGTCGATATTGGCCAGCATGCGCAGGCAGTTGGCGCGCATCACCGAGAGACCGATTTCGGCGCGCGCCAGCCGGTGGCGGAGCAGCGGGTCGCGCGCGCGCCCGTTCGCCTTCGCCGCCGCGATCAGCTGGTCGAGCTCGCGGCGGTAGCGCGTCTGCAGGCCGAGCGTCGACACGCCGCGCTCGAAGGTGAGCGTTGCCATCGCCACCGCCCAACCGTCGCCGGGCGCGCCGACGATGTTCGCCGCGTCGGTGCGCGCGCCGTCGAGGAAGATCTCGTTAAACTCCTCGTCGCCGGTCATCTGCCGGATCGGCCGGATGATCACGCCCGGCTGGCGCATCGGCACCAGCAGGAACGACAGCCCTTTCGCGCCGCGGCTGCCGGGGGTGGTGCGGGCGAGGACGAACATCCAGTCGGCATTGTGCGCCCAGCTCGTCCAGACCTTCTGACCGTCGAGCACCCAGGCGTCTCCGTCGAGCCGCGCGCGCGTCTGGATGTTCGATAGGTCGGAGCCGGCGTTGGGCTCGGAGAAGCCCTGCGCCCAGAATTCGGTTCCCGCCGCCAGCGGCGGCAGGAAGCGCGCCTTCTGGTCGTCGCTGCCGTGCGCCAGCAGCGTCGCGCCGAGCAGCTCGATGCCGATGTGGTTGGGACGCGGCGTCAGCCCCGCGCGCGCCCATTCCTCGGCGAAGATCACCCGCTGCGTCAGGCTCGCGTCGCGGCCGCCCAGGGCGGCCGGCCAGGCGATACAGCCATAGCCGGCTTCGCCGAGCGCGCGTTCCCAGGCGCGCAGCAGCGCGAACTCGTTGCGGTTGAAATCAGGCTGGCGGAGCCGCGCGAACCGGCCGTCGAGCTGCGCGGCCAGCCAGCTGGCGAGCTCGGCGCGGAAGGCGTCATCGGCGGGAGAAGCGCCGAGCCTCATGCCAGCTCCATCAGGTCGGCCATGCGCTGGCACGCGGCGTCGGACGAACCGAACAGCCGCGACGCGCTATGCGCCTGCTTGAACAGCAGATGCGCGTCATGCTCCCAGGTGAAGCCGATCCCGCCATGGATCTGGATCGTATCGCCCGCGCATTGCGAGAAGGCGTCGGAGCCATGGACCTTCGCCATCGTCGCTGCGTAGGCCAGCGCGCGGTCGTCCCCCTCCTGCGCGAGACAGGCGGCATAATAGGCCGCCGAGCGCGCGGTTTCGACCTGCATCGCCATGTCGGCCAGCCGGTGCTTGATCGCCTGGAACGAGCCGATCGGCCGGCCGAAGGCGATGCGCTGGCGGGCATGGTCGAGCGACAGGTCAAGGCAGCGCTGCGCGCCGCCGACCTGTTCGGCCGTGGTGAGGATCGTCGCGCGATCGATGACGCGACGAAGCGCCGCCGCGACGCCGGGTCCGGCGCCGAGGACGGCGGCGGGCGGGACGGCGACGGCATCGAATCGCAACTGCGCTTCGGGCCGCAGCAGATCCATTTGCACCGGCCGATCGATGGTCAGCCCTGGCGCATCGGGGGCGAGGTGCAGGAGGCACAGCGCCGACGGATCGTCGGCATCGCGCGCCGCAATGAACAGCATGTCGGCGACATGCCCGAAGGGCACGAAGCCCGCCGCGCCGTCGAGGCGGAAGCCGCCGCCGTCACGGCGCAGCGTCGCGTCGAGCTGCAGCGCCACGCCTTCCCGCCCGCAGCCGGCGAGCGTCGCGATGATCTCGCCCGAGAGGATCGGCGCGAGCAGCTGCCGCGCCCGATCCGCCTCCGCCGTCGCGAGGACGGCGCGCGCCGCCAAACCGGCGCTCGCGAGGAAGGGCAGCGGGCAGAGGCTTTCGCCCGCCTGCTCGAGGATGATCGCCATCTCGACGAGCCCGAGGCCGAGCCCGCCGGCCGCCTCGGGCAGATCGAGACCGAGCCAGCCCATCTCGACCAGCGCCCGCCACGTCGCCGGATCGTAGCCGGCGGCGTCGGTCAGCCGCGCTCGCGCCGCGCCCGGCGGCGCGTGCCGCGCGAAGAAGCCGCGCGCGGCGTCCTGGAGCATCTGCTGTTCGTCGGTGAAGGCGAAGTCCATCGCGGCTCAGTCGGCCACATAATATTGGGCATATTGCCGGCGGTAGTGGAGGATCGGCCCGTCGCCGGCGCAGAGGATGGGGTCGGGCTCGTAGCGCTTGCTCTCCCAGATCGGAATGTCCTGATCGAACTGGCCGACGACGTCGCGCGCCACCGCGGCGGCGACGCGCTCCGCGCTGCCCTCGAGCCGCGCCGGATAATAGAAATCGAAGCGCGCCTGCGTCGTGAAGCGGTCGATCGGCGTCATCGAGTTGAGCAGCAGGACGTCGGAGATTCCGGTGAAGCGCACCGAGGCCTGGCCGGGGCCGATCGCGCGGCTGTCGATCGTGCCGTCGACGATGCCGCGCGGCGTCTGCATCTTCGCCGTCGAGACGCTGCGCCGGTAGATGCCGTCGATCTTCCATTGCGGCTCGGGCATCGACTTGGTGCCGTGCACCGAGACGAAGTGCGGATAGTCGACGCCGTTCTCGTTGATCTCCTGGATGTGCACCTTGACGGTCCAGCTGTGGCGCGCGTGCAGCTTCCACTCTTCCCCGTCGGGAAACAGCGTCTCGATCTGCCACAGCGGATCGACACCCCGCGGGTGGTGCCAGACGTAGACGAGCCCGTTCGCCTCGGCGACGGGCCAGACCTTGATGCACGGTCGTCGCACCTGCGGCGGGATCGAGCGGCTGTAGGGGATTTCGGCGACCGCGCCCTGCCCGGTGTAGCGCCAGTGGTGGAAGGGGCATTCGAGCAGCTCGCCGACGACCTTGCCCGCGCCCATGTGCGCGCCGAGATGGCGGCAATAGGCGTCGGTCGCCGCAAGCTCGCCGCTCTTCCCGCGCCACAGCACGAACTCGGTCGCGAAATAGCGCAGCGTGCGGACCTCGCCGGCGGCGATCTCGTCGCTGTGCGCCACGGCGAACCAGCCGAGCGGCACCGGCAGATGGGCGCCGGCGCGCCGATCATCGGGGCCCGCGCTCACGACGGCAGCCCGAACAGCCGGGCGGCGTTGCCGCGCAGGAATTTCGGCCAGACCTCGTCCTTGAACGGCACGTCGGCGAGCTCGCGGAAGATGCGGTCGAGCGTCAGCCCGGCCGGGAAATAGCCGGCGTACATGATCTTGTCGGCGCCGCGCGTGTTCGCATAGTCGATGATCGCCTTCGGGTAATGCTTCGGCGCGAAGGCGCTCGTGCTGTAATAGAGGTTGGGATATTTCAGCATCAGCTTGACCGCGAGGTCGACCCACGGCTCGGCGCCGTGGCGCATGACGAACTTCAACTCGGGGAAGTACCAGCACACCTCGTCGATCAGCTCGACCTTCTGCGTGGCGAGCGGCAGCCGCGGCCCCGGCACGCCGACGTTGATGAAGATCGGCAGGGCGAGCTCGCAGCATTGCGCGTAGAAGGGATACATCTCCTTCGCGTTGATCGCGACCTGGGGAAAGGTGCCGGCAGGAAAGCAGGTGACGCCGCGGATGCCATGGTCGGCATGGAAGCGGCGGACGCGCCGCAGCTCGTCGACGCCCTTGTTGGGATCGATCTGCGTCGAGAGGATGAAGCGGTCGGCATAGGCCCCCTTCACCTTGTCGAAATGCCGGAAGCTGTCGGACACGCCGATGAAGCCAAATTCGATACTATGCTTGTCCATCTCGGCGACCATCGCCTCGATGTAGCGGCTCTCGTCGGTGCCGAGCGTCGGCGGCGCTTTGAACAGATGCTGCGCCGGCATGACATAGTCGTCGAGGCTCTCGCGATCGCGCAGCACCGGCCGGAACAGGTCGTAGCCCTCCTTGTTGTGCTCGCTGGTCGGCACGTTCATCTGGAGGTCGATGGCGCGGACGTCTCTGGGCATCGGCATGCGCTTCTCTCCGGTCAGCGGCGGGTCTGGGCGTCGCGGGCGACGGCGGTGCGATCGAGCTTGCCGCTGGCGGTGCGCGGCAGCGGCTGGGCAGCGAAGATGACGTCGCGCGGCACCTTGTAGATGGCGAGGCGGCCGGCGACGTAGGCCTTGACCGCCGCCGCGTCGAGGTCGGCTCCCGGCGCCAGGAACAGCGTGACCGCCAGCCGCTCGCCGAGCCGCGGATCGGGCAGGCCGAAGGCCACGACCTCGTGCACCGCGTCATGTTCGGACAGGACGCGCTCGACCTCGGCGCAATAGATGTTCTCGCCGCCCGAGATGATCATGTTCTTCTTGCGGTCGACGATATGCAGCAGGCCGGCGGCGTTCATCACCCCGACGTCGCCGGTGCGGAACCAGCCGCCGTCGATGAAGGCATCGGCGGTGGCCGCGGGATCGTCGAGATAGCCGTCCATCACCGCGGCGCTTCGCACGCAGATCTCGCCCGGCGCGCCCTCGGCGACGTCGGCGCCGTCGTCGCCGATCAGCCGGACCTCGACGGTCGGCAGGACATGGCCGCACGAGGTCGGGTGATCGAGAAAGTCGCGACCGTAGCTCGAGGCGACATAGCCCGACGTCTCGGTGCTGCCGTAGGTGTTGCCGAGCAGCAGCTGCGGGATGCGCTGGCGCAGTTCGGCGACCAGCCCGGGCAGGATCGGCGCGGCGCCGCTCGAGATGAAGCGGATGGTGCCGAGCGCCCCGGCGGGATCGGGCGCGCGCAGCAGATCCCAGTACATCGTCGGCACCATGGCGATGCGCCGCACGCCCTCGCGCGCGATCAGCGCCAGCACCGACCCGGCGTCCCATTTGCGCAGGAGGATCGTGGGCGTGCCATTGTAGAGGCAGCGCAGGAACGGGTTGACCCCGCCGAGGTGGAACAGCGGACCGCCGATGATCGTCGGCGACCGGATCGAACTGCCCGCCGCGCCCGGCGCGAGTCCATTGTCCGATTCGAACGCCGCATCGTTCATCGCGCCGAGGAGGTTGCCGAGCATGACGCCGTGCGCGAGCGCGCGTTGCGAGAGCAGCGCCCCCTTCGGACGGCCGGTCGTGCCCGAGGTGAACAGCACCGCGCCGCCGTCCCCGGGCGCCATCGCGACGGGCTGCAGCAGCGCCGGCGTCGCCACCGCCTCGCCGAACGCGACATCGAGTGCCGGGCGCAGGTCGCCGCGATTGCCGGTCACCACCACCAGCCGGCACGGCAGGTCGGACCCCGCCGACCGCAGCAGCGCGAGGCGTTCGGCATCGATGATCGCCGTGGCGACGCCGGTCGAGCCGAGCGCGTGGCGGAGCTCATCGGGCGCCGAGCGGGTGTTGACGAGGATCGGGACTGCGCCGAGCGCGGCGATCGCGATGAAGCCGACCATCCATTCGACGCTGTTGCCGACCGCCAGCGCCGCCCGCTCGCCGCGCGACACCCCGAACTCCCGGGACAGCGTCTGCGCGAGCGCCGCCGCCTGTCCCAGCACCGCGGCGAAACTGTGCCGCCGGTCGCCGTCGATCGTCATGACCGCGTTGCCATGTGTCGCGGCTTTCGCGAGGAGGTCAGCGAGCGTGCGCGGCCCCGTCGCGAACCGGCGACCATCGCTGGCCGGCGCGAACGGCGCGCCCTCGCGCATCAGCGCGGCGGCGAAGCCGTCGTGGCTGGTGGTGGCCGGACCCATCGCCGCGAAGCCTACAACTTGCTAGTCAATTAGCAAGCAATTGAGCCGCAGGGTCGCGGCGCCCGGCCGCCCGCGGTCAGCGGACGACGGCCAGCTGTCGCCGCAGGTTGCCGATCAGCGCCTCGGTCAGCGCCGGAAGATCGACGAGGTCGGCGCGCAGCAGCCATTGCATGCCGAGGCCGCGCAGCGTCGCGTGGATCAGCCGGCTCTGCGCATCCGCATCGACGTCGGCGGCGATCTCGCCGGTGCGGATGCCGTCGGCGATGAGCGCCGCGAAACGCGCCTGGCCGCGCGTCGAGAAGTCGCGAACGATCCGCGCGAACGGCTCGGGCGCGTCGGTATCGCGGAACGATTCCGCCGCCATCAGATAATAGGCGCGCGCGAAGGCCGGACGGGCGTGCAGCAGCTCGATCCACGCCCTGATCGCGCGTTCGAGTCCATCGATGGCGCCGTCGCCCGCGACCAGCGGCATATTGTCCTGCCAGACCTGCTCGGACAGCGAGAGCGCGCATTGCCGCAACAGTTCGGCGCGCGATCCGAACAGGTGCGCCGGCAGACCGCGGCTGTAGCCGGCGCGTTCGCCCGCGTCGGCAAGCGTCATGCCCTGCACGCCCTTCTCGGCGATGATGCGCAGCGCCGAGGCGATGATCCGCCCCTCCGACAGCGCCCGCCGCTCGACCTGCGGCGTTCGCGACCGCTTCGCCGGGGCCCGGTCGGTCGCCGAACGCTTCGTGCCGCTGCCTTCGCTTGCCATGGCCGAACCTACTTGCCGAACGGCAAGCAAATCAACCGCGCCGCCCGCCGCCGCGACGCCACCGCGCCTTGCGTCGGTTCCGGCACGCGCCTATTTTGCCGCCATGCTCCGACGCTGGCTCCTGACCTGCGCGCTGATCTGCGGGATGCTTCTCGCGCCGGTCACGATGGCGGCCGCGCGCGCGCCGGCGCCGATCCTCGACCAGACATCGAGCCACTGCGCGCCGTCCGCCGACGCCGAACAGCATGCGCCGGCGAAGCCGCTTCGCTGCCTCAGCGCCTGTGCCGCCGTCGAGATCGGCCTCCCGCCGCTCGCCGCGCGGGTGCGGGCGGTCGCGCCGATGGCGCCGCTGCCGGCGAGCCTGTCGCCGCATGGCATCCTGCTCGAGCGCGACACCCCGCCTCCGCGGCTTTCCTGAGCTGAACGGCGACCGCCACCGCGGGTCGCCGCCGAAGTCCGGCGCTCTTACACCGGCCGCGCGGCCGGTCGCGATCGCGTCGGACGCCACCAGCGACAGGAATTGACGATGACGCATTTGTTGGGGCGCCGCAGCCTGCTGCGCGCCGGGGCGCTCGGCCTGGCCGGCGCCGGACTGCACGCCGCGCTGCCCGCCTGGGCGCGGACCGGATCGGCCGGCTTGAGACCCGAGATGGCGACCTTGTCGGGCGAGGACATAAGGCTGCGCATCGCGCATGACATGTTCACGGTCGGCGGTCGCACCGGCCATGCCATCACGCTCAACGGCGTGCTGCCGGCGCCGCTGATCCGGCTGCGCGAGGGACAGAACGTCCGGCTGCATGTCGAGAACAGCCTCGACGAGGACAGCTCGATTCACTGGCACGGGCTGATCTTGCCCTTCCACATGGACGGCGTCCCCGGGATCAGCTTTCCGGGCATCAAGCCGCGCACGACCTTCACCTATGAGTTCCCGATCAGGCAGGCGGGCACCTACTGGTATCATTCGCATTCGGGGCTGCAGGAGCAGCTCGGCCACTACGGCCCGCTGGTCATCGACCCGGCGGGCGCCGAGCCGGCGCCCTACGACCGCGAACATGTCGTCGTGCTGTCCGACTGGAGCTTCAGCCACCCGCACCAGCTGATGGCCAAGGTCAAGGCCAAGGGCGGCTATTTCAACCGGCAGAAGCAGACGCTCACCGACGGGGATATGAGCGCAGCGGAACGCGCGATGTGGGGCGCCATGCGGATGGACCCGACCGACATCGCCGACATCAACGGATCGACTTACGTCTTCCTCGTCAACGGCCATGGCCCGGCGGAGAACTGGACCGGGCTGTTCCGGCCCGGCGAGCGCGTGCGGCTGCGCATCATCAACGCCTCGGCGATGACGATCTTCAACCTGCGCATCCCCGGGCTGCCGATGACGGTCGTCGAGGCCGACGGGCAGCCCGTTCGCCCGGTCGAGACCGACGAGTTCCAGATCTCGGTCGCCGAAACCTACGACGTCATCGTCACGCCGCCTGCCGACCAGGCCTATACGCTCGTTGCCGAAGCGATCGACCGGTCGGGGATGGCGCGCGCGACGCTGGCGCCGCGGCTGGGGATGGTCGCCGCCGTCCCGGCGCTGCGTGAGCGGCCGACGCTGTCGATGCGCGACATGGGGATGGGCGGCATGGGGGCCGGCGACGCCTGCGCCCCCGAACATGCGGCGATGGGGCATTGCACGCCCGGCGCGCCGATGACGGCGATGGACCACAGCATGCGCGACAAATCGCTGGTGCCGGCGACCGTCAAGGTCGGCGTCGGCGTCGGCATGATCGCGCCGATGCCCGTCGACCGCACCGGCGACCGGCCGCTCGGGCTCGAGAAGGAGCCGCACCGCGTTCTCACCTACCACGACCTCGCGCCGCTGGTGCCCTTCCCCGACAAGCGGCCGCCGGCGCGCAGCGTCGACATCCACCTGACCGGCAACATGGAGCGCTTCATGTGGTCGCTCGACGGCCGCAAGATGAACGAGGGCGCCGAGCCGATCCGCTTCGAGCGGGGCGAACGCGTACGCGTCAACCTGATCAACAATTCGATGATGAACCACCCGATCCACATCCATGGGCACTTCTTCGAGCTGGTCACCGGGCAGGCGCACGGCCATCCGATCAAGCACACCGTCAACGTGATGCCCGGCGGCAAGGCGAGCTTCGACCTCACCGCCGACGCGCCCGGTGACTGGGCCTTCCACTGCCACCTGCTGTTCCACATGCACGCGGGCATGATGAACGTCGTCAAGGTGCGCCCGATGGGCGATGCGGGAGACGCGGCATGAGGCTCGCGCTCACCCTCGCCATCGCGCTCGGCTGCGCCGCGCCTGCCGCAGCGCAGCCGGTTGCCCCTGCGACTCCGCCGGCGGCGGTCGATCCGCAATGTCCGCCCGAACATGCCGCGATGGGGCATTGCACCCCCTCGACGCCGGCGCCGCCGCCGGCCCCCGTCGATCCCGCCTGCCCGCCCGAGCATGCGGCCATGGGGCATTGCACCCCGGCCGCGCCCGGCGGCGCGGCGACGTCCGCCGCGGCCCCGCCGCGGGCGGGTCCATCGGCCGGCGCGCTCAGCGGCCCCGAGCACGCCGCCGATGCGGTCTGGGGCGCGGCGGCGATGGCCCCCGTTCGCCGTGCCGTCTATGCCGAGCACGGCACCTTCCGCGGCGGCAAGCTGCTCATCGACCGCTTCGAATATCGCGCGCAGGACGGCCACGACGGCTACGCCTGGGAGGGCGAGGGCTGGTACGGCGGCGACTACAACCGCCTGTGGCTCAAGTCCGAAGGCGAAGGCGGCTTCGGCGCGGCGCTCGAATCGGCCGAAGTGCAGGCGCTGTGGAGCCATGCGCTCGATCCCTGGTTCAACCTGCAGACCGGCATCCGCTACGACCTGCGGCCGCGCCCCGACCGCGCGCATCTGGCGGTCGGCCTTCAGGGGCTCGCGCCCTACTGGTTCGAGGTCGACGTCGCCGCCTTCCTGTCCGACCGCGGCGATCTCACCGCGCGGCTCGAGGCCGAGTATGACCAGCGGATCACCAACCGGCTCATCGTCCAGCCGCGCGCCGAGATCGAGCTGGCGGCACAGGACGTGCCGTCGATCGGGCTCGGCGCCGGACTGTCGTCGATCGAGGCGGGCGTCCGGCTGCGCTACGAGCTCGTGCCCGAGTTCGCGCCCTATCTCGGCGTCGACTATGAACGAAGCGTCGGCGACACCGCCGACCTCGCGCGCGCGGCGGGCGAGCGTGTCGGCGGCTGGGCGTTGGTGGCGGGCATCCGCGCCTGGTTCTAGGCGGATCGCGACCGCCGCGTCAGGCGGGCTCGCTCATCCGCTCGGCCATCGCCTCGAGCCGGCGCAGCATCGCGACGAGATCGGCAACCTCGGTCGCCGAAAAGCCGGCGAGCAGCTCCTTCTCGAGCGCGAGCGCCTTGGGGACGACCTGCGCATAGAGATCCTGTCCGCTGCGGCTCAGCGTCAGCAGGTGCGAGCGCTTGTCGTCGGGGTTGGGCGCGCGTTGCACCAGCCCGCGATCGGCCAGCGCGATCGCGGCGCGGCTGATCGTGACCTTGTCCATCTTCGTCGCCGCGCACAGCTCGTTCTGCGTGCTCGAGGTGCGTTCGGCGAGCACCGCGATCAGCCGCCATTCGGCGATGTTGAGCCCGAACAGCGCGCGATAGGCGCTGGCGATGGCGTCGCTCATCAGGTTCGACGCGACCGACAGCCGGTAGGGGACGAAATTGTCGAGGCTGAGGCTGACGGATGGCTTCACCGGATGTCCTTCGCTTGGGCGCGTCGCTGCATCGGTCAAACTAGTATCATTTGACACCAGTTTCCACGCCATTTAGTTTCAGATGATACTATTTGGGAGATTCGCCGTGTTCGATCTGTTCGAAAACCCGCTTGGCCTCGACGGTTTCGAGTTCGTCGAATTCTGCGCGCCCGAAAAGGGGCTGCTCGAGCCGGTGTTCGAACGCATGGGGTTCACGCGCATCGCGCACCATCGGTCGAAGGATGTCGACCTCTGGCGCCAGGGCGAAATCAATCTCGTCGCCAATTACGAGCCCAGCAGCCCGGCCGCCTATTTCGCCGCCGAACATGGCCCGTCGGCCTGCGGCATGGGCTTTCGCGTCCGCAACGCGCGCATCGCCTATGACGAGGCGCTCAAGCGCGGCGCCGAGCCGGTCGAGACGCGCACCGGCCCGATGGAGCTGCGGCTGCCGGCGATCCGCGGCATCGGCGGTGCGATCATCTATCTCGTCGACCGCTACGGCGAGAATCTGTCGATCTGGGACATCGATTTCGACTATCTGCCGGGCGTCGACCGCCACCCCGTCGGCGCCGGCTTCAAGATCATCGATCACCTGACGCACAACGTCTACGGCGGCCGCATGGCGCATTGGGGCGCCTTCTACGAGCGCATCTTCAACTTCCGCGAGATCCGCTACTTTGACATCAAGGGCGAATATACCGGCCTGACCTCGCGCGCGATGACGGCGCCCGACGGCAAGATCCGCATCCCGCTGAACGAGGAAGGCAAGTCGGGCGGCGGGCAGATCGAGGAATATCTGCGCGCCTACAACGGCGAGGGTATCCAGCACATCGCCTTCGCCAGCGACAATCTCATCGAGAGCTGGGACAAGCTCAAGGCGGCGGGAACGCCGCTGATGGCCGCGCCGCCGGCGACCTATTACGAGATGCTCGAGGACCGCCTCCCCGGCCATGGCGAGCCCGTCGCCGAGCTGCAGAAGCGCGGTATCCTGCTCGACGGCTCGACCGAGCAGGGCGACCCGCGGCTGCTGCTCCAGATCTTCTCCGAGCCGCGCATCGGTCCGGTGTTCTTCGAATTCATCCAGCGCAAGAAGGACGAGGGCTTCGGCGAGGGCAATTTCACCGCGCTGTTCAAGTCGCTCGAGGCCGACCAGCTGCGCCGCGGCGCGCTCAACACCGGCGCGGAGGCGGCGGAATGAGCGTCCCCTTCGCGCTCAACGGCGTCCACCACGTCGCCTACCGTTGCCGCGACGCCAAGGCGACCGCGGACTGGTATGCGAAGATGCTGGGCATGGAGTTCACCACCGCGTTCGCCGAGGATCATGTGCCGTCGACGGGGGCCTACGACCCCTATATGCACATCTTCCTCGACGCTGGCGGCGGCAACATCCTCGCCTTCTTCGAGCTGCCCAACCAGCCCGAGATGGGCCGCGACCCCAACACCCCGCAGTGGGTGCAGCATATCGCGCTCGCCGTCCCCGACATGGACGCGCTGCTCGCCGCCAAGGCGCATCTCGAGGCGAACGACGTCGAGGTGCTCGGCCCGACGCACCACGGCATCTTCAAGTCGATCTATTTCTTCGACCCCAACGGCCACCGCATCGAGCTCGCCTGCGACATCGGCACCGACGAGCAGATGGCCGAGCTGCGCCGCGTCGCGCCGCTGATGCTCGACGAATGGAACCAGACCAAGCGTGCGCCGCGGCATGCCGCCTGGCTGCACGAGATGGCGGCGGACGCGAACGCCGGCTGACGGCGGCAGCAGTGGGGATGCTGGCCCGGCATTGCGGGCCGCCTCTCATGCTGCCAGCGGGATGACCCCGAATAGCAAGGCTGCACCTATCAGGACGAAGCAGAGCCCGAGCGAGTATTTCCACGCGTAGCGCTGCAGCTCGGCGAGCTCGATGCCGATGAGGGCGCACTTCAGATACACCGCCGCCACCAACGGACTCAGCGAATGGACTGGCTGCCCGAGCAGCGAGGCACGCCCGATCTCCTCGGCGCTGATGCCATAGTGCGACGCCGCCTCCGCGATGACGGGCAACACGCCGAAGTAGAAGGCATCGCTCGACAGAAGGAAATTGGCGGGAATGCTCACCAGCGCGGTGATGGTGCCGAGATACGGCCCGACGGCCGGCGGCAGGACGCCGAGTAGCGCCGCCGCCATACCGTCGACCATGCCGGTGCCCGCCATCACGCCGGTGAACGCGCCTGCGGCAAGGACCATCAAGCCAACGCTGAGCGAATTGCCGGAATGGGCCACCATGCGCGCGCGTTGATCTGCCAAGCGCGGATAGTTGATCATCAGCGCCAGCGCGACACCGCCCATGAACAAGATCGGCAGCGGTGCCGCACGCGCGATCACCGCCGTCATCAGCATCAGCGTCAGTGCAAGATTGATAGGGAGCAGGCGAGGCCGGGCGGCTCCCGGGTCGGCGTGGAAAGCCGCGGCCAGCACGGCCGCATCGGACGTCACGACTGGCGACGCCGGGTCGGCGGTCGAGGACAACGTTGCCAGGCGCCGCCGCTCGGCGCGCCCGAACCGCCAGGCGAGGAAGAACACGAAGCCAAGCCCTGTCGCCGCGACCGGCAACATCGGAACGAACAGGTCGACCGGATTCACGCGCAGCGCGGCGGCAACGCGCGCGGCGGGACCGCCCCACGGGCTCATGTTCATGATGATGAAGGTCAGGCTCCCGACGACGGCGAAGATCAAGACGTTCATCCTGAGCCGGCGATACACCGGAAGCATCGACGAGGCACCGACCAGCGCGGTGGTCGTGCCGTCACCGTCGAGGCCGACGACGCTCGCCAGCGCCGCATGGCCGACCGTTGCGCGCGCCGGATCATCGCCGACCCATCGAACGATGCGCGAGACGACGGGCTGGAACAGCCCGGCGTCGATCATCAGGCCGAAATAGAGGATGGCGAAGATCAGCATGACGGCGGTCGGTGCGACCTCGACAACGCCCGCCAGCATCATCGCACCGGTGCGCGCGCCGGTGCCCGCCAAGACCGAAAAGACGATCGGCACGATGATCAGCGCCGGAACCGCAGCGAGGCGCCGGGTCATCACCAGCGCGGTGAAGACGCCGACCATGGCGAAGCCCAGCAATGCGGGCGACATCGTCACGATGGTCATCCGATCTCGGCCGACAGCAGCGCCACGAACATCTGCCCCGCATGCGAATCGACGTCGCCCGCGCCGCCCTGCGCTATCGGTCGCGGAAACGAGATCTTGATCACATTGATGAGCGGCGCGTCGAAGCGCAGCACCTTGCCGGGATCGACGCCGTAGATCGCACCGATCGCCTCGGGCGATAGCGCTGCCGTCTCGCGCAGCCGGTCAAATCGATCGGCGTCCCCGCAGAAGATGTCGATCGTGACCCAGAAGGGACCGGCATTCTTCGAGCGGACATAGTCGGCGATCTCGTCAAGCCGCGGCATCGGGGGCCTCCGCGCCCAGGTTGAGCCAGCGGAAGCGGGCCAGCGTCAGGGGATCATCGAGGGCGATGACATGATTGAGCCGGAACTCATACTGTGCGCCCAACTCGACCTCAGCGGGCGAAAAGGGAAAGGCAAAGCTCGGCAGTGGGTCGTTCGGATCGAGCGGGAAGTGCAGCAGGACCGGATTGCAATATTTGGCGATTTCGGTGGCGAGTTCCTGCGTATCCGCGGTCACCAGCGTCATGAGCCCGACCTCGAGGGGGGGCGGCGGCGCAGGCGCGGGGCGCGGATCGAGCGCGTTCCAGCCGTAGGGGCGAAGCTCGAGCCGGTAGGCATCGTCCGCGACGCCGAGCACCTCACGAATGCCGCCGCGCAGATGCAGTTCGACGTTGGCGAGCCAGATGCCTATTCGCGCCAGCACGCGCGGATCGGCGATGGCGCTGAACACCATGGTGCGGAAACCGGCGGGGCCGGCGCCCTCGAGCTTCATCGTGTAACCGTTCGGCTCGGCAACGGAACCCTCGACCCGCACACAGCGCTCGTCGAGCGCGCGATAGGTGGCCGACGTCGCATCGAGCGTGACGCCGGGCTCCTTCAGGCGAAAGGGGTCGGCGTTTTCGTAAAGAAGGTGAGCTGACACGCTGAACGGCGTGCACTGATTGTCGATGTGCAGGGGCTCGATATCGAAGCCATGGTCATCGATCGACAGCATCACGCCTCCGCGGCGGCTATGCGTGGTGCACAGCCCGCCGCACTCGGCGGTCTTGGCCGCGTGCCAACTCGGCCCGGCGGGCAGTCCGCGCATCAGGGGTACCGCGGCCAGCACCGCCGTATCCGTCGTACGCCCGGAAAGCACGATGTCGGCGCCCTCGCCAATTGCCTTGGCCAGTGGCTCATATCCGAGCAGGCCGACGATGTGATCGCAGGAGCCGAGCGTCGCCGCATCGAGCGGTCCGGCTGGTGCGAGCGGGGTGATGGTCCCTGCCGCGAGCGGCGCCCGCAAAGCCTCGGCGCTCAGCTCGGAATAGACGAGCGCCACGCGCGCGGTCAGCCCCTCCTCGGCCGCAATCTCGGCCGCAATCTCGGCCATCCAGTCGACACCGGCATCGGTGCCGCTGGTGCCGCAGGAACCGACAAGCAACGGAACGCCCAGCCGATCTCGCGCCAGCATCAGCTGGCGGAGATCGCGCTTGGTCGCGGGTCGAGTCATCTTGGAGCGGCCGGCTCCGAGATAATAGGGCCCGGAATCGGTCGACCCTCCGTCGACGGCGATACAATCGGGCGACAGGCGTTCACCGCGCGCCATCGCCTCCTCCGGACAGCCGGAGCCGAGCACCCCCGAGGGCACCAGCACCCGGCAGACCCGTCCCCGCGATACCTGCGACGCTACCATTTCGAACCCTTCCGCTAGAATGTCGCGCCGAGCGTCAGCCCGATCTGCCGCGGCGGCCCATATTGCGCGAACAATCCGCCGGCTGTTTCGACCTGGTGCGTGCGGTATTCGACATCGGTCAGGTTTCTGACCCAGGCCTGCGCCATGAAATGCTCGTCGAGATGGTAAGTCAGGCTGAGATCCCAGAGCGTGCGCGCCCTGCGGAATTCGATCGGATCGTTGGCATTGTCGTCGAACAGCTGGCTCTGGTAATTCATCGAAACGACGGCGCGCAGCCAGCCCCAGTCGGCGCGCGGCGTCTCGACCCCGAGGTCGGCACTGATCGCATGCTTCGGCGTCCGGCTGAGCCGGTTGCCCGCCAGGTCGACACGAACCGCCGTGCCATCGGCGAGTATGCGCGCAGTTTGCACCAGGCTGTCGAAGGTCGCGTCGAGATACGAGTGCCGCATGGTCAGGTCGATCCAGTCGACCGGTGCCAGCACCACCTCGCTCTCGATTCCCTGGATCGTCGCATTGCCGGTGTCGACGACGATGCGCGACCCTGCCGGTCCCTGCGTGAGGTCGGGAATCGACTGGATGGTCTGCAGGTCGTCATAGTCGGCACGGAACACCGACAGATTGGTGCGCAACCGGCGATCGAGCCACTCGCTCTTGATACCGGCCTCGTAGTTGATGACCGTTTCGGGCGCTGTCGCGAAGCGCGCCGTCAAGGCGTTGGGCTGCTCCTGAAACGCACCGGACTTGAACCCCGTCGAGACGCTGGCGAAGATCATCACCTCATCGCTGACCTTGTAGTCGGCACCGGCGCGATAGGTGAGCTTCTTAGCGCGCGCCTCGCCCGGATTCGCGACGGTCGTGAAGCCGACCGTCGGCGCCGCCGGATTGCCGGTGAGCTGCGTCACGCCATAGGTCTTGCGCTCGTCGGTGTAGCGCAGGCCGCCGAACAGCTCGAGTCCGAAGCCGAGATCATACTGCAGCTCGCCGAAGGCGGCGTAGCTGTCGGTGTCGGCCATGCCGACGAAGCGGTTTTCGCTGGTATCGACGACCGCCGTTTCGGTCTCGCGCGCCCGTGTCACGTCGTCGTGAAGATAGTAGAGACCGGCGACCCAGCTGAGCGGGCTCGAACCGGCCGAATTCAGGCGCAGCTCGCCCGAATAGGAGTCGGCCTGCTCCGCGGCCAGGACCTGCAAGGCCGATGCCGGCACACCGGCGGCTGCATTGCCGGCGGCGTCGGTGCCGTCGAGGTCTTCCGACCATGCATAGTCGAGCGTGCGCCACGCGCCGGTGGCCGTGAGCGTCGCGAAGCCGAGAACGTCGCTCGTCAACTCGCCGCGCAGGCCCCCCGTCTCGCTGTTGGTGAAGCCCTGACGGTCGGGATTGGCGCGCCGCGGCTTCTCGACGTCGCGAAAGCCATTGGGCCGCAGGTTGAAGCGCGCCGTCCCTTCGAGTTCCTGGTCGTTGATGTCGCCCGACAGCAGCAGCGATGAGCTTTCGCCGATCTCGATCAGCGCGTGGGCGCGTGCCGCCACCATATTGTCGTTGTCGAGCGCGCCGCCGGTGCGACGGTTCTTGCGGAAGCCGTCGTTGCGGGTAATGCCGAATATCGCCCGGGTGGCGATGCGATCGGTGACGGGAACGTTGACCATCGCATGGCCATTGAGCTGGCCATATTCCGCGATGACGACCTCGCCGCGGACGCCGAACTCCTGGCGCGGCTTGGCGGTGATGAAGTTGACCGCGCCGCCGACGACATTCTTCCCCCAGAGCGTACCTTGCGGCCCTTTCAGAACCTCGACCCGCTCGAGGTCGAAGAAGTCGATGCCAAGCATCGCGCCGCGGCCGAGGTAGACGCCGTCGAGAAAGGCGACCGAGGACGGGTCGCCGCCGGCGCTTTGATTGGAGCTGCCGATGCCGCGGAAGAAGGGACGGGGCGCGGAGCGCGGAAAGGCGTCAAAGTTCACGCCGGGAGTCAGCGTCGTAAGCTTGGTGAAATCGGTGATGCCCTTCTCGGCGAGCTGCGCCGCCGTGTAGGCGGTGACGGTCACCGGAACGTCCTGCAGCGTTTCGGCGCGGCGTCGGGCAGTGACGATGATTTCGTCCATCGCGCCGCCGCCGGACTGGTCGGGGCCTACCTCGGCCGTCGTCGACAAGTCTTCAGAAGCAGCTTGACTGTTCTGTGCCATGATTGGCGCAGATGCACCAATGACGAACGCGGTCGTGGCGCGCAACGCGGCGCGCAGAGCCATAGACATATATCATCCTCCCCAGTTACGCCGCACTTTGGTGCGGTCGAATACTGTTGCCGCCGTCCCTGGACCAAGCTGGCTCCAGTCCAAGCACGAGCTTTAATACATCCGCGCCCCCGGGCGGGCATGTCGCCTATGTGACATTCTTTAGAAAAAACTTTGCGGCCGCGTGAGCGGCAGGCAGAGTGGGCACCGATGAAGGGCGGATCGCACCGGGTCGTGACGCGCGAGAACTGGGTGGCGGAGCTTCCGGGCCCGGCACGCGAGGCCATTCTCGGGCGCATGACCGTGCTGGACGTTCCCGCCGGCGGCATCATCGCCCGCGCGGGCGATCCGGCGTCGCGGGTCTTCCAGGTCGTCGAAGGCTATGTCCGTCTCGACGGGTTGCGCGAGGACGGCCGACAGGCGTTGATCACGATCTACCTTCCCGGCAACTGCTATGCCGAGACGGCGATGGTCGCACGCCGCGCCTATCACCATACCTCGACCGCGCTCACGCCTGCGCGCATCCGCTGTCTCGGCGAAGCCGACTTCTGGGATCTCTACAGCCGCATCCCCGAAATCCCCGACGCGCTGTGCCGCAAGTTCGCAGCCGCCATCACCCGCCAGATCGCCAGCCGCGAGATGCGCGCAACGCAGCGCCTCGGCAAACGTATCGCCTCGATGTTCGAGAATCTGGCCACCGAATGTGGCGAACCGGACGTCCGCGGGGAACTCTCGCTCGCCTTTCCACTGACGCAGTCCGACATAGCCGACCTGTTCGACGTCACCCGGCAGAGCGTGCATCGTGAAATCACTTCGCTCAGATCTGCAGGTCTTATCGACAAGCGCAATGGCGTGTGGGTCATCCGCAACCTCGGCGAGTTACGCAGGGTCGCCTGAATTGCGCCCCATCGGTAACGTCCTCGGGAGACCGTGCTGCATGATCTGGCGCCGCGATATCCAGGTCGCCGCAGCGGCGATCGCGCGGGGCTGGAGCTGCCCCGGAGCCTCGGCGGCCGAGCGCGCACAAACGAACGCTAATTCCGCCGCCTCGGTCCGCGCGCCGCACCGTGCTCGGACGGACCTGGACCATCACACCCCGCCGACGCCGACGCGTTTGGGCGCGACCGACGACGTCAACGCGGTGATGCTGCCATCAGAAACGGGAGAATTGTCCCCGGCTCGTTGAAGCCTTCTACGAAACGATCCGCGATCGCCTGACTTTCGCTGGCGCGGTGCAACGCCGCCACCAACGTCGGTGCCCCCAGGAGCGTCAGGTTCGTGAAATAGGTGGCGGCACGTATGCGCGCCCACGCCGCCGCCGCGAGGTTAGCCATCCACTCGCCATCGAACGCGCCATCACCGCGGCGGTCGATCGCGGACACATACAGCGCCGCGAGCCGCGTCGCATTGTTGGCACCTTGTGCGGTGATCGGATCGTTGGTGACGACGGTATCGCCGATACCGAGCACCGCGCGGCCCGAAGGCAGCACGCCGACGGCATTGCGCACCGTCGGCACCACCGCACCGCTGAGGTACGCCCCGTCATCGACCGGCTGCGCATCGCGAAAGCGCTCCCATCGGTCCGGGAGCATCTCGCGGAGCGCGGTCAGCATCCGCTCAGCGAGCGCCGCGGCGTCGAGGCGTCCGCTGCCCACATCAAGCGCACTTCCCGAAAAAGCCTCGAACGTGAGACTATCCGCGGCTCCATGCGCCGTGAGGACAGGGATGTCGATCACAGTGCCCTGTCCGGCAATTCCGGTCGACCGGATTCCCGGACGACGCGCATCGCCGACCGCGCCCTTGAGATAGATGAGCGACAGCGCCCGCTGCGGCGTTGCGAACGGCGAGTTGCGGTCGTCGCGCGGGAAGAGCCCATCGAAACCGCCCCTGCCGGCGGCAATGACGACAAGATCGCTTTCGCGCGCGTATCGCTCGATGTCGGCCGTCGTTGCCGTCGCAATTTCGAGTTCGCCGCCGAGTTCGACGAGCCGCTCCAGCCATGCGGAGAATTTGAGGCGCGGATCGATCGCCTGTCCCGGTGAGCGAAAGCTCCCGCCGAAGGATAGCTGTGGCGTCGCTGCCCCCGGCCTTGCCAGTTCGGCGATCTCACACAGCTCGATCGCCGGCGCCGCCTCGCTCCACAGGTCGAGTCCGAGCGAGCGCTCGTAGGCGACGGCACCGTGGAAGAGGCATTGCGGCGACGGCAAACGGCCGCGCGCCGTCTCCTCGGCCCCACGATCCTGGACTAGCCGTACCTGATGCCCGCCGAGCCTTAGGCCGATCGCCAGCAACAGCCCTGCCTGGCCCCCGCCGACGATCGTGAAGTGGCGCACGGCGGTCACGCTACCGCGCGTAACGGGTCGAGCATCAGCGGGCGGGCGACCTGCAGATAGTGCCGGAACCAGGCGGTGAAGCTGCCCGGCGTACGAGCCAATTCGATCGTCAGCTCGATCGGACTGATCCAGCGCCAGTCGGAGACCTCGGCCGGGTCCGGATCGAGCCGTCCGCCGAGCCGACAGGCAAAGAGATGCGCCACCTCATTCTCGACCATCCCGCCGGCGAGGTCGGCATGATAGGCGATGCGGCCGATCGGCTGCAGCTCAGCCACCACGCCGAGTTCCTCGCCGATCCGCCGTCGGGCCGCAGCCGCCGTGGTCTCGCGGGGGCGGGGATGTCCGCAGCAGGCGTTGGTCCACAAGCCGGCGGAGTGATACTTCCCGGCGGCCCGGCGCTGCAGGAGCAGGTCGCCGACCGCGTTGACCGCGATGATCGAAAAGGCGCGATGCCGTAGCCCGCGACGATGCGCGTCGAGCTTCCCGGCGACGCCGAGCGGATTGTCGTCATCGTCGACCAGGATGACGGTTTCGGCCGAATCCGCGAGCGACATCAACGGCCTCCGTCGCGGGTGGCTGATATGGTGACGCCGGTCAGCGCGCTGCGGAACCGCCCCTCGGCAGCGGCCGTCTCCAGCGACGCGAGCCAGCGCTTCGCCGCCGCGGCGTCGATGCCGAGCCGCTGCACCTGCGCGAGCGCGAGATAGCCCAGCCGAAAGAGCTCGTAGGCACTCTCGAGGTCGGTGATCACCAGCGTGTCGGGCAGCACCGCATCGATGGTCAGGCCCGCCGCTTGAACGAGCGCGACGAAATCGGCGGTCGATGGACGCGGGCCGCTCGCCAGTCCGTCGAGGATCGCGCGCGTCGTGTCGGCGTCGCCGCCCTCAACGACAAGGCTCCGCCAGTCGGGCTCGCTGATCGCGAGACGTCCGCCGGGGCGGAGCACCCGAGCCATTTCCGCCAGCGCGGCGCCGGGATCAGCGACGAGATGCACGACCCGATCGGCACGCACGGCGTCGAACGCCCCCGCCGTGAAGGGCAGCGCAGCGGCGGCGCCCAGCTCGAACCGGAGGTTTGCGACCTGACCGAAACGGGCGCGCGCCTCCGCCAGCATCGCCGCGTTGCTGTCGAGCGCGACAACATTGCCCTCGGGGCCGACCGCCCTGGCCAACCGCGCGGCATCGTCGCCGGTCCCACATCCCACCTCGAGCAGTCGCACACCGCGGAGCGGGCCGAGCGCCGCGTAGCTGCGCAACTTGATGGCGCGAATCTCCTTGAGCGCCGCGGCCCGGTCGAGATAGGCAATATCCTCGGGCGTATAGCGTTCATCGACCGGGTGGAAATGGTGGCGACCCATCAGCGCGCGCTCGCGATCGACAGAGACATGCCGCGCCGAACGTCGACGAACACGTCCTTGAGCGTGCCGAAGAGCAGCAGGCCGGCGAAGCCGAGCGCCGTTGCGGACGCCACCACCGGCGCGGCGGCCGGCAGCCAGAAGCGCACATGGGCTTCGGCGAAGCTGGCGACGGCTTCGACGGTCAGCGTGCCGAACACCGCCACATAAGCGAGCGACCCCACGCAATAGGGAAGAAAGAGCCTTCCTTCCCGCGGCCGGGCCGCAGGCTCCGGCACGCCGCGCAGCCGCCGGCCAAGCCAAGCATAGGCCTTGCGCCGCAGGTTGGGGACTCCGGTCACGTCGGTGAGAATGAAGTAGCCGTCGAATTCGAGGAGCGGGCATAGATTATAGGCAGCAACGAAATAGCAGACGGCCGAATAGGCCCAGAGCATCTGCGCGAGCACACTGCCTGCCGGAGGAATGTTCGCCAGAAGCGCCGCTGCACCGCCCAAGGCGACGTTGCCGGCGGGGCCCGCTGCGCTGACCCAGATGCGCTGCGCCCGTGTCCCCAGCCACATGTCGGAGGTATCCACGAACGGTGCCGGTCCGAACCAGAACCAGCCGATCCCGACCGCGTCCACCGCGCGACCGAAGCGGACCACCGCCAGACCATGCAGGCATTCGTGGACGAAGGTCGCCGCGATGGTGGCGGCGAACAGCCAGGGCAGAACGCGCACATCCTGCGGCACGAGCGCCGGTGCACCGGCAAGCAGCAAAATCCCGGCGACGCCGACGATGGCCGCCAGCCCTGTCGCCATGGGCGAAACCAGCCATTTGCCGCCCAAGAGATAGAGGATCTGGAACAGCGGGACGCAGCCGCGCACGCGAATCTCCCACAGCAGCGGGTGATGGAAATCGAGGTGAAGGCGCGGCGACGGGGCCGGCGGTGCCTCGCCGGCCAGCCGGGCGAAGCCCTGTGCGCGCAACTGCGCACACAGGCGGAGCGCGCGCACGCGCGCTGCGGCGGGCTGACCCGCGGTGACCGTTTCGACCAGTCCCGGCAGCGGCTCACCGGACGCGATCCGCTGCCAGATGTCGAGGCCGAGCGGCGAGAGTGCGAAATAGCGACCCGTCGCGCGATGCTTCAAGACGGCCAGCCGATCACCGAGCGGTGCAGCGAGGCGATGCAGTTCGACACCCGGTGCTGCAAGCATCACGATCTCGCCGCCCGCGTCAGCCATGCGACGCGCCCCCCAAGGATATCTGGGCGACATGCGCTTCGAGGCGCGTGGTGATCGCGACCGGCGCGTCGATGTCGCGAAGATGCCGGCGGGCCAGCGCGCAGAATGCTTCCTGGCGCTGCAGAGCGGCGCGCAGAGCGCCGCCATCGCGCAGCCGGCGGCGAACGGCCGCGAGCGTCGGCTCGCCGCGCCGCGCGGCGGCGACGTCGGCGCGCAGCGCCTCGGCCTCGTCCGGCGACGCGGTGGCGAAGAAGCAGGCGAGCGGAAGCGTACAGGCGCCGGCGGCGATATCGCGACTATCGTCGCCGCCGAAGAGATCGTCGATGTCCGATCCGATCTGGCGCGCCATGCCGAGCGCATGACCATAGGCCGCCAGTGCATCGATCGCCGCCGGCGCAGCCCCCGCGCCAGCGGCTCCGAGGCGCGCATAGAGGGCGCGACGTGCACCGGTCTTGCCGGCGATCGATCGCTCGACTTCGCTTGGCGACGGCGGGCTGTCGAGCGAGGTGCCGGCTTCCCCGGCCTGACCGGCCGCGATCGCGGCCATGCCCTCGGCGAGCGTCTTGGCCAGGTAAGCCCGCAACGCCGGCGGCGCAGGCAGGTCGCCGATCGCCAGATGGGGAAGGAAGCTGATGAAACTGACGGCGCCGGTGAGCACAGCGGCGCGCGGCAGCTCGGCAAGTGGGCCGTCGAGTTCGTCGTCCATCAGATGATCGAGCGCGTAGATGCCCGCCTCGAGCAGCAGGATCGCGGCGGCGAGCATGAATGCCCGGTCTTCCGCGCCCCCAACGGCACGTGCCGCCAGCAGTGGCAGCTCGATGCCGAATCCGCGGCGCTCAGGTCGAGCCGCGATTGTCGCAATGTGACTTTCGGCAATGGCACGCAGCAACCGGCCGTAGGCCGGGGTTACCGCTGCCCGCTCGATCACGCCGAGCGCGAGCGCGGCCACGGCGGAGATCTCTCCCGCTGGATCGCTCATGGGCGCCTCCGTTTGCCGCGATGCCGGAGGCGCCACCGGCGCGCTCCGGAATCGGGACCGGGCCAAAGACCCGGCCTTGGTCAGCAGGCGGTGCCGCCCTGGCCTCCGCCCTCGCGCGAAATGCGCTGCTCGAGCAGTTCGTCGCTGCCATAGGATGCGAGCAGCGCTTCGGCCTCGGCCTCGGCCTCGGCCATGAGCGCGTCGAAGCGGTTTGAAATCGAATCGAGCATTGTGATCTCCATCGAAAGGATTGCCACGCTGCAGTCCATGCCTCGTTTCAGTCGAACCCTCATCCGGCCTGCCGAGATCCAGAACCTGCCTCGGTCGATCAACAGTCGCTATTCGCGTTTCCCGGAATTCATATCCAAAATGTTATGGATGTAATGAAATTGAACTCCACGAATGAATATATACTGCTGTTCAACATCTCTAATCTATCATCGACATAAATGATCTCTTCTCGATTAAATCTCATCTCGACGAGCTAACCAGTCATCAAGTGCTTTGATGAGACTATGCTTATGATCTTTATGCCATGCTTTGATCATCATCGTTGCACCCTCGTCTTTCCTGATGACGCGATGAGATTTCTCCGTTGGTCGCCGTGAAGCGGGTTCGATAGCTTCGGAGCAACGACGCGGCAGCCGAGGTAAGCTCATGAGCCAGGACGGCATCGACCTGACCAATCCCCTGTTCTTCGCCGACGGCGATCCGCATGCGATCTGGCGGCGCCTGCGCCACGAAGATCCGGTGCATCTCACCGAG
Source organism: Sphingomonadaceae bacterium (assembly GCA_030147805.1). Classification (GTDB taxonomy): domain Bacteria; phylum Pseudomonadota; class Alphaproteobacteria; order Sphingomonadales; family Sphingomonadaceae; genus Sphingoaurantiacus. Next base: position 53,355 of record JASBUR010000058.1, on the reverse strand, counting down.
GGGCGGCTGAGCCGGAAATTCTGGTCGATCACGCGGCATGCCGACGCCAAATTCGTGCTGATGAACGACACCCGGATCTTCAGCGTGCAGCGTTCGGGAGCGAACCTGCCGATGGGGCCCGAGTTCGAGAACCCCGACGACTCGCTGTTCACGCAGCTGGCGCAGAGCGCGCAGCAGCTCGCGACGATGGACGGCCAGCCGCACAATGCGCTGCGGCGCTATTTCTCGACGACGTTCACCTCGACGAGCGTCAACGGCCTCGAAGCTCTGGTGCGCCGGATCAGCGACGAATTGCTCGACGAAATTCTGCCGCGCGGCACCTGCGACTTCACCACCGAATATGCCGGGCGCCTGCCGACGGCGGTGATCGCCGCCATCCTCGGCATCCCGCGCGGGCTGTGGGACGATCTCTACCGGTGGAACAACATGTTCGCCGGACCGGAGGATCCCGAGTTCGCGATCGGCACCGCGATCGAGACGAGCACCTTCGGCGTCTCGAACATCATGCGCACCTGCATCGAGCTCGCCGAAGCGCGGCGCGCGGCACCGCAGGACGACCTGCTGACCGCGCTGGTCCAGGCCGAGATCGACGGTGTGCCGTTGACCGAAACGCAGATCGGCTTCAACGGACTGATGTTCTTCGCGGCCGGCCACGAGACGACGCGCTCGTCGATGAGCGTCGGACTGCTCGAGCTGCTCAAGGACCCGGCGCAGCTGGCCTGGCTGCGCGCCAATCGCCACGATCCCGCAGTGCTGCGCACCGCCGCCGACGAGTTCGTGCGCTACAGTTCGCCGCTGACGCACACGCTGCGAACGGTGACCGAGGATGTCGAGGTCGGCGGCAAGCCGCTGCGCGCCGGCGACTGGGCGGTGATCTGGTTCCACGCCGCCAATCGCGACGAAGCGGTATTCGACGACCCCGAACGGTTCGACATCCGGCGCCATCCCAACCCGCATCTCGGTTTCGCCATGGGCAAGCATTTCTGCCTCGGCGCCCACCTCGCCAGGCTCGACATGGCGGTCATGATCGAGGCGATGCTCGACCGGATGGATGACATCGAACTCGCCGGACCGGTCGAATGGTCGAGCTCGAACCTGTTCTGGGGCATCAAGCATATGCCGATCCGGTTCCGCGCGCGCGATGGCGGCGCCGCCGAACCGAGCCGCGCCGCATGACCGAATGGCATGCATCGGCAAACATTAGTGGTTTGAGCCGCGCGCCCGCTCGCGATTAGCCTCGCCGGTAACGATAAGGCTGGGGAGGCTCATATGTTCAAGGGGATCGGGTCGCGCGTTCCGCTCAGGTTCGCGCTCGTGCTGATGATGTCGGCGTCGCCGCTCGCCGCCGCGATGGCGCAGACGGCGGGGGCGCCGGTCGAGACTGCGGTCGACGACGAAGGCATCGAGGATATCGTGGTCACCGCGCAGCGGCGCGAGGAGCGTCTGCAGGACGTGCCGATCGCGGTGGCGACGATCCAACCGTCGCAGATCGCGACCGCCGGCCTGCTCAACTCGCTCGACCTGCCGCGCATCGCGCCCGGCGTGACCACCTCGCCGACGACCGCGAACTCCTTCTTCATTCCCTATATCCGCGGCGTCGGCTCCAACTCGCCCGCCACCGGCAACGACAGCTCGATCGCGGTCTACATCGACGGCGTCTACCAGTCGGACAAATCGGCCAACATCCTCGAGTTCAACTCGATCGAGCGCATGGAAGTGTTGAAGGGCCCGCAAGGCACGCTGTTCGGCCGCAACGCCACCGGCGGCGCGATCAACATCGTGACGCGCCAGCCGCAGTTCGACTTCGGCGGCTCGGCCGAGGTCTCCTATGCGCGTTTCGACGAGTGGATCGCCAAGGCCTATGTCACCGGGCCGCTGAGCGAGACCGTGGCATTCAACGCGAGCTACCAGCACCGCGACGGCGGCGACTTCGCCACCAACACCGGCACGCGCTATCCGGGCGAATTCGGCGGGACGCGCGGCGACAGCGTCGACGGCAAACTGCTGTTCCGGCCGTCCGACCGCTTCGAGGCGACGCTCAGCGCGATGTACATGGACCGCGAGACGAGCAACCTCAATTCGAACCTCAACCCGGTGCGCGGCACCACGCCGGTCGGCAGCTTCTTCGGCGGCACCTTCGATCCCGACACCTTCGAATATCAGGGCAGCCCCAACCTGTTCGGCGTCGAGGCGTTCCGCGCCACCGGCAAGCTGCGCTATTCGTTCGACAGCGTCGATCTCGTCTCGATCACCGGCTACGTCGACACCAAGGTGATCTCGAAGCTCGACTTCGACGGCACCTCCGCCGAGTTCTTCTATTTCGACGAGATCCAGGGCGTCGACGATTTCTCGCAGGAGCTGCAGCTCATCTCGACCAGCGACGGCCCGCTCGACTGGGTGGTGGGTGCCTATTATTTCGACGGCAAGGCAAAGATCCGGCCGCTCGACATCATCCAGAATGCGCCGTTCGACACGCCAACCGCCTCGATCCCGACGATCCCCGGCGGCTCGGTGACGAGCGTGCTCGCCCAGGGCGGCACCGAGGCGATCGCCGGCTACGGCCAGGCGACGCTCGAAGTCGCGCCGGGGACCGACCTCACCGCCGGACTGCGCTACACCAGCGAGCAGCGCGACTATGCCTTCCAGGTGCGCGGCATCGGCACGATCGCCCCCGGCGTGACGCTGCCGGCGCTGACGCCGCTGGTGTCCGACAGCGGGCTCGAGAAGACCTTCAACCGCCTCACCTGGCGGCTGGCGGTCAACCACGATCTCGCCGAGGACGTGATGGGCTATGTCAGCTGGAACCGCGGCTTCAAGAGCGGCACGTTCAACATGAACGACTTCACGCCCGGGCAGGTGCCGGTCAATCCGGAGAAGCTCGACGCCTATGAGGTCGGCCTCAAGAGCCAGTTCGCCGACCGCAAGGTCCAGCTGAACGCCGCGGCCTTCTACTACGACTATTCGAACATCCAGCTCGACATCATCGTCGCCGCGGGCGGCGGCGGCGCCGGGGGCACCACCTCGCTGCAGAATGCGGCGAGCGAGCGCATCTACGGCCTCGACCTCGACCTGCTCGCCCGGCCGACGCCGGCGCTGCAGCTGCGCGGCGCGCTCACGCTGCTCGACGCCGAATATACCTCCTTCCCCAACGCCGTCGCCTTCGTGCCCGATGCGCTCGGCAACGGCGCACAGACCGTCGTCAACGCCGACGGGGCGCGCGGCCTGTTCGCGCCGAAATGGTCGTTCACGCTGGGCGCCGACTACACCGCCGACCTCGCCAACGATTCCAGGCTGGTGTTCAGCGCCAGCTATTTCCGGACTGCGTCGTTCAAGGTCGGCATCGGCCCGCTCGACCGCGTCGACGAATATGACTCGCTCGGCGCCTCGCTGACCTTCGAGCCCGGCGGATTGCCGGTCTATGCGCGACTGTTCGGTGCCAACCTCACCGACCGCAAGGTGATCGGCACCAGCCTGTCGGCACTCAAGCAGTCGCGCCAGGAGATCGTGCCGCTGACCTACGGCATCGCCGTCGGCGTCCGCTTCTAGCCGCCATGATTGCCGAAAGACGGGGCGCGCCGACGACGCCGGCGCGCCCCAGGGGGAGGTGGAGCGCATGACGGCCGCCGCTCAGCGGCGCGGCGCGCACGCGGCCGCCAGGCGTTCGCTCACGATCGCCTGCGCCTCGGCGATGATGCGGTCGATCAGCTGGCGGACGGTCGGAATGTCGTCGATCAGCCCCTGAACCTGTCCCGCCCAGAATATTCCCGCGCTCAGATCGCCGTCTTCGAGCAGCCGGCGCCCCGCCGTGCCGGCGACCAGATCGCGCACCTCGTCGAAGCTGGCGTCGGGCCGGGCGAGCCGGCGAACCACCTCGTCGGAGACCGGGCTCTTGCCGACGCGCGCCGTGTTCCTGAACTGGCGGAAGATCAGGTTCGAGCCGCGCTCGTCGTTGTCGACATAGGCCTGCTTGACCCGGTCGTGGATCGGCGCCTCGCGCGTCGCGCAGAAGCGCGTTCCCATGTTGATCCCGTCGGCGCCGAGCGCCAGCGCGGCAACGAGGCCGCGCCCGTCACCAAAGCCGCCGCTCGCCAGCAGCGGAATCGTCACGCGGTTGGCGGCCGCGGGGATGAGAACCAGCCCGCCGACGTCGTCCTCGCCCGGGTGACCCGCACATTCGAAGCCGTCGATCGAGATGACGTCGCAGCCCGCGCGTTCGGCCGACAGCGCGTGCCGCACCGCCGTGCATTTGTGGAGGATGAGGATGCCGTGCGGCTTGAGCTGCTCCCAGATCGCGCGCACCGCGGGGGTGCCGGCCGTTTCGACGATCGTGACGCCGCTGTCGATGACCACCTGCGCATAGGCGGCATAGTCGGGAGGATCGATCGTCGGAAGGACCGTGATGTTCACGCCGAACGGCTTGTCGGTCATCGAACGGCAGCGCGCGATCTCGCGGCGCAGCGCTGCCGGGGTCGGCTGCGTCAGCGCTGTGAGGATGCCGAGCCCCCCCGCGTTGGAAACCGCCGAAGCGAGTTCGGCGACGCCGACATGCTGCATGCCGCCCTGGACGATCGGATGCTCGATGCCGAGCAGGTCGGTGATCCGCGTCGTGAATGCCATGATCGCTCTCCGCCCGTGTTTCGCTACGCCGCCGAGGCCTGTCCGAGGTCGATGCCGCGCGGTGTCGCGTCCGCCACCTGCGCGGCGCGGAGGAAGGCGGCGCTCGACAGCAGGACGCTCAGCAGCAGCACCGTCATGGCCCACGCCAGCGCCGCTTCGCCCAGACGCACGGCCAGCAGGTCGCTGGCCAGGCCGATAAGCGGCGGCGCGAGTCCGGTGCCGACGACGATCAATGTCAGCACGCCCACCGCCGAGGTCGTCGCACGTACCGCCGCCGGCATGAGGCTCGCCGCGCCCCAATAGGCGGCGACGAAGAAATGCATGATTCCGTAGAAGCCGCCGAGCAGCGCCAGCGCCAGCAGGAGATGCCCCGTGGTCAGCGCGACCGCCAGCATGGGCAGGCCGACGAGCTGCGTGACGGCCACGACCCGGAAGGTGGCGGCGCGGCCGCGACCGACGAGGATGCGATCGGTCACGATGCCGCCAAGCAGCATGGCGGCCCCGCCGAGCAGCGCGATCATCAGGCCGAGCTGGCCGCCGACCTCGGCGGCGTCGGCGCCGAATCTGCGCATCGCGAACGTCGGCCCCCAGGCGATGCAGCCGGCGCTCGCAAACGTCGACAGGCTCGCGCCGATCAGGACCGATCGGAAGAGCCGGTCGCCGAGGATCAGCTTCAGGCTCGCGGCGAGCGATCCGGTCGCCGGCGGTGTGACGCCGCGCCCGGCGTCGGTAGCCCCGCGGCGCGGCTCGCGCACGGTGCCGAGCAGCAGGGCGCACAGCAGCAGACCGGGGACCGCGGCCACGACCAGCGTCGTGCGCCAGCCGTAGGCGACCTCGATCGCCCCGCCGATGCTGAAGCAAACGAATATGCCCACCATCGCCGACATGCTGAGCAGGGTGAGCGCGAGCGGCCGCCGCTCCGGCGGAAAATAGTCGGCGATGATCGAAGCCGACGTCGGCATGCCGCCGCCCTCGGCGGCCGAGACGCCGATCCGGCTCAGCGACAATTGCAGCGCGTTGCCGGCGAGCGCCCCGGCCCCGGTGCACAGGCTCCACAGGAACAGGCACAGCGCCAGCAGGCGAACGCGATGGATCCGATCGGCAAGATGCGCGACGGGAACGCTGATGATGCCGTAGAGCACGGCGATTGCCGGGCCGGTCAACAGCCCGATCTGCGTGTCCGACAACTGGAGGTCGGCTTTGATCGCCGGCGCCAGGATCGACAGGATGTGGCGGTCGGCGGTGCTGCAGATATAGACGGTGAAGAGCACGGCCAGCACATACCAGGCCCGCAGCGCAGACGGCGGCGTTGCGACCGCATCGGTCTCCGAAGGCATTGGCTCCTCCCCTTTTGCGTCACCCCTCGCCCGGGGCGCTCCCCTCGAGATCGGTCGCGCTCCCGAGCGCTTCCCACCGGTCGGCCGCGTCGAGCAGCGCCGCCGCGTGAGCCCGCAGCCCGTCGATCGCGTCGGGCCCCAGCGCGAACCGCACGGGCGGGTCGGCGGCGTCGACGAGCGCCAGCACTGCCTGCGCCCCGCGCACCGGATCGCCGCGCTGGCGACCGCTCATCGCGGCAAGCCGCTGGCGGCGCGCCGCATCGGCGGGCGCATAGTCGTCGAGCGCCGCCGCCGCCGACCGGCGCGCGTCGCCGATCCGGGTCCGGAAGGCGCCGGGAATCACCGCGGTGACGCGGATGCCGAAGGGCGCCAGCTCCTGGGCCAATCCGACCGACAGCGTCTCGATCGCCGCCTTGACGCCGGCGTAGACGGCCGTACCCGCGTTGGTGGTGTGCGCCGCGAGCGAACCAACGTTGAGGATATGCCCGCTCCGCCGGCGCCGCATCGCCGGCAGCGCGGCCTGGATCAGCGTGATCGGGGCGAGAAAATGCGTGTCGATCTGCGCGCGGACTTCGAGCGCGTCGCTCGCCTCGACGCATCCCTCGAGGCTGTAACCGGCATTGTTCATCAGCACGTCGATGCCGCCCGCCGCCATCTCGACCTCGGCGATCGCCCGGCGCGCCGCGGCGTGGTCGGCGACGTCGAGCAGGATCGGCTGGGCGCGGCCGGGCGCCAGCGCGGCGAACGCCGTCGCCGCCTCGGCGGTGCGCACCGTGCCGGCCACGCGGTCGCCGCGCGCCAGCGCCGCCTCGGCAATCGCGCGCCCGAGCCCGCTGCTCGTTCCGGTGATGAACCAGGATCGCACCCGCCGCCTCCGCAGCTTCAGGCGTGCAGATAGCCGGCCGGCTTGTCCATCGTATCGTCGCGCAGCCAGCGGACCATGCGGCGCAGCGGCTCGATCGCGTCCCAGGGTCCGACCTGGCTTCCTGCCGTCGCGCAGCCGAGCGGCACGATGCGCTGGCAGCCGCGCAGCGCGCAGGCATCGCGGATCCGGGCCTTCAGGGTGTTGGGGTAAACCCCGATCGTCTGCATGTGGACGGTGACGTGACGCACCGCCGCGTCGACGCTGTCGACGGGGACGATGTTCGCCACGCGGCAGTCGAGACGCTCGGCGAAGTCGACCGGCTCGTCGTCCTGTGACACGATGATCGCTCCCTCGGCGCCCTTGCCGCCGAACAGCCGGTACGCATCGCTGTAGCGGATGCCGTCGATCTCGCTGCGCAGCACCGGATCGAACGCCGGGTGCGGCGAGCTGACGGCTTCGGGAAGCGCCTGCAATGCGGCAAAGACCATCTCGCCGAACCGATTGGCGCGCTCGATGCCCGCCGCGTCGGTGCCCGACACGAGGTAGATCGATCGCGCGCTCGCGCAGCCGCCCTGGTTGTGGTGGCCGATGTCGAACGCCGCCTTCTCGGCCGCGTCGCGCAGGCTGGCCTCCGATTCGAAGACTTCGGCGCCGATGATCGAGCCGCTGATCTTGGGGTCGAGCGCGACGAGATCGATGCCGGGCGCGAGATATTGGCGTATCGACCGCATCGAATCGAAGCCGCCCCAGGCGACGATCTTCTCGATGTTGCGCGCATCGTAGAGTGACTTCTCGACGCGCGCATCGCCGCCCTTCCAATAGGCGACGGTGAGATGGCGCGTCAGCGGATGATCGGGGGCCATGTCGATCATCGTGCGGGCCATCGCCGTGGCGAAGAAGGGGTCGTTCGAGGGGATCTTGATGATCGCATCGCTGCGCGTCACCGCGTTGGCGATCAGCGTGACGATCCCCGCCGCCGGGGTATTGCCGGGAATGACGTGGACGGTTCGCGCGCCGAACGCCCGCACCGCGACCTCGCGATCGGAGTAGGTCTCGTCGACCCAGCCCTCGAGATAGGCGCGGCCGACGTTGCGCTCGATATATTCCTCGACGTTGGCGCGGCTGAGAATGTTGGGGAAGATCTCGAACATGTCGCGCGCCATCGCTTCGGTGTGATGGCTGGCCTTCAGGCTCATGTCGAAGGCCTGCTGGATATAGGCGTTGTCGCGCAGGTGCATCCGCGCGCCGAGTTCGCCGAGGAAATCGATGATTTCGTCGAGCGACAGACGGTAGAGATCGCTGAGGTCGTTCGGATTGCGCAGCACCATCCGCGACACATATTGCCCGGCGTCGGGCGTCTCGAACGCCAGCTGGCCATGACGCGCGGCATGGCGCACGAGATTGTCCTCGATCAGCTCACCGCGAATGATCAGCGGAATGCGATAGTCGACCATGTGACCCTCCCGTTTCGCGACGGCCGTGGCGGCCGGGCACGCGCCGACGGCCTGGCCCAGGCCTGCCGCGGCGCGGATGTCAGTCTGCGACATAGGGCCAAAGACGTGGCGGCCGCGCTCGACAATATCTCATTCCGGCATGCAGAAATGCAGCTTGCTGGATACCTCGATCGGCGATGAACTCGGCGAACGAGTTTCCGCCCGGCGCGCCGGGGGAGCAGGTTCGAGGAGACGCTGCGATGAGCGTGATCGACGATGTCATGGCGGACCCGCTGCGGTTCGCAACCATGAACAACGAGCAGGTCTACACGATCCCGCCCGACGAGGTTGACCGGTTCCAGCTGCACTGGCTGCAGCGCCGCTTCGACGAGATGCGCGCGCGGGTGAAGGTGCTCGACCGGCTGGCCACCGACCTCGGCATCGACGCGATCGACAGCTTCGACGACGCGCCGAGCCTGTTCCTGCCGCACACCTTCTACAAATCCTATCCGGCCGCCTATATCGAGAAGGGCCAATATGCGAAGCTGAGCGCCTGGCTCGACACGCTGACCGTGCTCGATCTGGCGAGCGTCGACGTTTCGGGCTGCGATTCGCTCGATTCCTGGCTCGACGTGCTCATGCGCGAGACGCCGCTCCGGCCGCTGTGCTCTTCGGGAACCGGGGGAAAGATCTCCTTCTTCCCGCGCAGCACCGCCGAGGAATATGTCTTCATCCGCAACTATTATCTGTTCAACGGCGGTTTCCGCGGCGAACTCGACAGCGAGCTGGAGAGCGGCGAGATCGACTTCTTCAGCCCGTGGCCGGTCGCGAGCGGCCGCCACAACCTGCCCGTCCTCTACAATCTGCTGCGCGCGCACCTCTACAAGGACAGGGCCGGCGAGCATGTTCACACGCTCGGCCAGGGGCATTGGAGCGTCGATATGCTCTGGCTCTCTGCCAAGCTGCGCGCCGCGGAAGCCAAGGGCGAGATGGAGTCGCTCGAGCTTACGCCGCAGCTCGAGGCACTGCGCCAGCAGATTGCTGCCGATGCACGCGCAACGGCCGCGAACATCGACTCCTTCATCGATGACCTGATCATCGGACAGCGCGGCAAGAAGGTGTTCCTGTTCGCGCCGCCCAAGGAACTGCTGGCACTCAGCCGCGCCTGCAAGCGGCGCGGGCTGAAGGCCGAGTTCGCGCCCGATTCCTACATCTTCTCGCCGGGCAAGTCGGGGTCGAAGGGCGAGCATTTCCCCGACGGCTGGCTCGACGAGTGCAAGGAGATTTTCCCCTATCCCTATCAGGGCGTTTACGGGATGACCGAGGCGACCGGCCACGCCCGGCTCTGTGCGGGCGGCCATTATCACATGCCGCCGTGGATCTTCCTGTCGCTGCTCGATCCCGATACCGGCAAGCCGTTTCCGCGCGCCGGGGTGCAGACGGGGCGCCTCGCGCTCTTCGACATCCTCGCGACCACCTATTGGGGCGGCGCGATCAGCGGCGACCGGGTGACGATCGACTGGAACGGCGGCTGCGCATGTGGCCGCGTCGGCCCGTTCATCCACGACAGCGTGGTCCGCTACGCCAACCTGCGCGACGACGACAAGATCACCTGCGCGAAGTCAGCCGATGCCTATGCCAAGGCGGTCGACTTCGTTCTCGGGGCGGTCGAATGACGCTCCCCGCCACCGCATCGCCGACGGACGCGCGGGCCGCGAACAGCGACGGAGACGTCGCCGGACGGAGCTACCAGCGCACTACCGGCGTGCTGATGACCAGCATCACCCGGATGCTGCGCACCTATTTCGACCGGCGTGCTCGGAGCGTTCGCCTGACGCGGTCGCAATGGCTCGCCATGAACCGACTCTCGCTCCAGCGGGGCATCACCGCCGGCAAGCTCGCCGAGCTCATGGAGGTCGAGCATATCACCGCCAGCCGGCTCATCGGCAATCTCGAGGCCATGGGATGGGTGGTCCGGCGTCCCGACCCGGCCGACCGGCGCCAGCGCCTCGTTCATCTCACCGAGGCGGGTCTGCCGATCCTCGAACAGATCAACCAGCTCGGGATGGATACCGAAGAAAAGATGTTCGCCGATCTGTCTCCGGCCGAACTCAGGGAACTCAGCCGGCTCCTCGACAAAGTACATGCCACCATCAGCCGGATGATCGGGGAAGAGAAGGACTGATCCTGTTCTTGGATGCAGAAAATATAAGACGGCCATTCCAAAAATTCCGGCAAGGCCGTGCAGTGCGAATGCAATAACTGGGTGGGCTCTACCCGCCGAACGGCGGGAATAACAATGGGGAGGAAGGCGCATGACCGCCAAGATTTATCGCCGTGCCGGCTGGGTCCGGTTGAGCACCGCGCTGCTGTTGACGTCGACCGCCGCAGCTGCGCTCGCGCAGGATGCGCAGCCGGCCGCCACCACCGCCGAAGACGAGGCCGGACTGGAAGAAATCGTGGTCACGGCCCAGCGTCGCGCCCAGAATCTCCAGGACGTGCCGATCGCTGTCATTGCGGTGACGCAGGAAAGCCTTACCGCCGCCAACGTCAACGGCACGCTCGACCTCGCGAAGGTGGCCCCCGGGCTCGTCACCTACCAGATCGGCGCGTCGTTCCAGCCGTACATCCGCGGCGTCGGCACCAACCAGTCGTCGCCCGGCTTCGAGAGCCCCGTCGCGCTCTACATCGACGGCGTCTATCAGGGCTACAAGGGCGGCAACGTCGCCGATCTCGGCGACGTCGAGCGCATCGAGGTGCTGAAGGGTCCGCAAGGCACGCTGTTCGGGCGCAACGCGACCGGCGGCGCGGTCAGCATCATCACCCGCGATCCCGGCGACGATGTCGAAGTCTCCGCCGAAGCGAGCTACGGCCGCTTCAACGAGAAGCGCGCCAAGGCCTATGCCGCGGGAGCGATCACCGACACGCTCGGTGTCGCGATCTCCTTCACCGGCCGCTGGGATGACGGCTACATCTACGACATCGGCCGCCAGGTCGATTCCAACCCGTCGAAATATGCGGTCGGCACGGGCAAGCTGGTATGGACGCCGACCGACGATCTGCGCGCCGAACTGTCGGGCCGCTACGTCTACCGGCGCGACAACACCTTCGGGTCGCACCATCTCCACCCCGGCACGCTCTCGGTCGCCGCATCACGCGGCTTCGCCACCACCTATGGCGACCATGAAACCAACCTGAGCTTCCAGGCCGGCGCCTATTCGAAAGGCTCGGCGGCGACGCTCAACCTCGAATATGATCTCGGCGCGGTGAACCTGGTGTCGATCACCGGCTACAAGGACGACAATTCGCTGTCGCAATCGGACGGCGACGTCTCGCCGGCGACGCTGACCGCATCGGGCACGAAGCAGCCGTCCGAGCAGTTCTCGCAGGAAGTCCAGCTGCAGTCGGATGCCGACGGCCCGCTCAACTGGATCGGCGGCCTCTATTATATGTGGTTCCGCGAAGGCTTCGGTGAGCCGCCGGAGAACCTGATTTCGGCTTCGAACGTGCCGTTCCCGGTGCGGCCGATCGATCTGACCCGCACCGGCGCGAGCGCGGTCGGCATCACCGGCATCGTCACCACCGACGCCTATGCGGCCTTCGCCGAAGCGACCTACGACGTCACCGACCGCAACAGCATCACCGTTGGCCTGCGGTACAACGACGAGACCAAGGACGTCGTCGGCTCGCTCTATCGTTACACGGCGGTCCCCGGGGTGGGGCTTGGCCTGCCGCTGTTCGGCACCGCGGCCGGTTCGAGCGCCGACAATCTGGTATTCGGGCGGACGATCCTGGCCACGATGGACCTGTCCAAGAGCTGGTCGCGGCTGACCTGGCGCGTCACCGCCGACCATCGCTTCAACGACGACGTGATGGTCTATGCGAGCTACAACCGCGGCTTCAAGAGCGGCGGCTTCAACGCGGCGACCACCAGCCAGACGCAGGTCCCCGTCGATCCGGAAAAGATCGACGCGTATGAGGTCGGGCTGAAGGGCGAGTTCCTCGACCGTCGCCTCCGCTTCAACGCGTCGGGCTTCTACTACAAGTACGACGGCATCCAGATCGGGCTCATCACCGGTCCGGGCATCACCACGGTGCAGAACGCGGCCAGCGCCAAGGCCTATGGGATCGACATCGATCTCACCGCGGCGCCGACCGACCGGCTGACGCTGCGGGCCGCGCTCAACCTGCTCAACAGCGAATATGGTACCTTCCCCAACGCGCAAGCCTTCATCCCCAACGTCCAGGGCGTGGCCTGCGCAGCGCCGGCGGCGCGGATCAGCATCGATCGCGCCAGGGAGCTCGCCGCCATGACGCCGACGGGCGGAAACTGCTCCTACTCGCTCGACGTGACGGGGGCGGACCTGATCTTCGCGCCGAAACTCACCGCACAGATCGGCGGCGACTATAACGTTCCGCTCGGCAACGACGCGCGGCTGACCTTCTCGGGTTCGCTCTATTACAACGACGGCTTCGACGTCTCGCCGGGCGGCGTACTCGCGCACGTCGACTCGTTCGAAACGCTGGCGCTGTCGGCCACGTGGACCGCGCCGGGCGATCGCTACTATGTCCGTCTGTGGGGCGACAATCTCACCGACGACGTCCACCCGGTCTATATTTCCAACCAGGCGCAGGCGGTGCAGGTCGTCAACAACCGCCCGGCGACCTACGGCATCACCTTCGGTTTCCGGCTCTAGCAAGCGCTGGCGCCGGCTCCCCGGGCGGCGACCGCGAGGTCGCCGCCTTTCGCTTAGGAGCCCGCTTCCATGACCTATGCGGACTATTCGACGCTCGCGGTCGCCGTCGACGAGGACGGCCTGATGCTCGTTACGCTATCGCGTCCCGACCAGCTCAACGCCTTCACCGTCGAGATGGCGAACGACCTCGTCGACCTCTTCGGCCGCGCCAGCCTGGACGATGCGGTGCGCGCGATCATCGTCACGGGCGCGGGACGCGCCTTTTGCGCGGGCATGGACCTTTCACGCGACGGCAATGTCTTCGGACTCGATGACAGCCAGCGCCCGACGCTGGCGGACATGCAGCAGCGGCTCGATGATCCCGCGATCGCCGCCGGCGTGCGCGACACCGGTGGCCGTGTCTCGCTCGCCATCTTCGCCTGCCGCAAGCCGGTGATCGGCGCGATCAACGGCGCCGCGGTCGGCGTCGGGGCGACGATGACGCTGGCGATGGACGTTCGCATCGCGTCCGAAAAGGCGCGGATCGGCTTCGTCTTCGGCCGCCTCGGCATCGTGCCGGAGGCCTGCTCGAGCTGGTTCCTGCCACGTATCGTCGGCCTCTCGCGGGCGCTGGAGTGGGTGTACGCCGCCGACCTCATCCCGCTGGAAGAGGCGCGCCAGGCCGGCCTGTTGCGCGACATCGTGCCGGCCGACGAGCTGCTGCCGGCGGCGCGCGCGCTTGCCCGCCGCTTCACCGACAATCGCTCGCCCGTCGCCACGGCGCTCGCGCGGCAGATGCTGTACCGTAATGCGGCAGCGGAGAGCCCGCTCGCCGCACACCGCATCGACTCGCTGGCGATGTTCTATACGAGCATCGGCGACGGCATCGAGGGCGTGGCCGCCTTCCGCGAGAAGCGCGCGGCCCATTTCGCAGGCGCGGCCTCCGCGCTGCCGCCTTTCTATCCCTGGTGGGACGATTGACGGTCAGCGCCCGAGCGTCTGCCCGCCATCGACCACGATCGTCTGGCCGGTTACCCAGCGCGCCCGGGGCGAGGCGAGGAACAGCACGACGTCGGCGACCTCCTCGGGGCGGCCGAGGCGCCCGAAGGGCATGCGCGCCAGCACCTCCTGATAGTCGCGCGAACCGCTGGCGCGGCGCGCTTCCCAGAAATGGCCGGGGAAGCTGATCGCCCCCGGCGCCACCGCGTTGACTCGGATCCCCGACGGCGCGAGCCGCGTGGCCTGGCTGCGCGTGTAGTGGACGACCGCCGCCTTGATCGCGCCGTAGGGCGCCGCGTTGGGCGTCGGATGAAAGGCGGAAATCGAGGCAATATTCACGACCGCGCCGGCGCTGTGCGCGAGCAGCGGCACCGCCGCGGCGGTGGTACGGACGATGCCCATCAGGTCGGTCTCGAACGCCCTCAGCCAACCCGACTCGTCGTCCTCGCGGGCGAATGCCGAGCCGTTGTTCACGACGATATCGAGTCCGCCGAGGGCGTCCGCGGACGCTTCGACGAAGCGGGCGGCGGCGGCGGGATCGGCAAGATCGGCGATCGCAACCGTCGCGGCGGTCCCTACCGCCGCCGTGGCATCGCGCGTGGCCGCGAGCGCGGCCGCATCGCGCCCCGAGACGGCGACGGCCGCCCCCGCACCGGCAAAGGCCACCGCGATGGCGCGTCCGATGCCGCGGCTGCCGCCCGAAACGATCACCCGCTTGCCGTGCAGCTCCATCGCTAGCGCCCCGACCAGACCGGCCGGCGTCGTTCGGCGAACGCCCGCGCGCCCTCGAGGCGATCGGCGCTGCCGCGCACGCGCGCCAGCAGCCGATCCTGAACCCCCCAGAGATCGACGTGCGGCTGCCGCGCCGCACGCATCAGCTCCACGGTCGCGGCGAGCGCCAGCGGCGCCGCTTCCAGCAGCTCCTCGGCGAGCGCGATCGCCTGCGCGAGCGCCGCGCCCGGGTCGGCGAGGCGATTGACCAGTCCATGGCGATGGCAGAATTCGGCGTCGCGCGGCGTACCCGTGAGCGCCATCTCAAGCGCCAGCGCCGGCGGCAGCCGCGACGCCAGTCGAAAGGCACCGCCGCCGGCGGCGACGACGCCGCGCCGCACCTCGGGCAAGCCGAAGCGGGCGTCGCGCGCCGCGACGACCAGGTCGCAGGCGAGCGCGATCTCGAAGCCGCCGCCGAGCGCCCAGCCCTCGACCGCGGCGATCAGCGGCTTGGCGGGCGGATGCCGGCACAGGCCGAACGGGCCGCGATCGGGCAACGGGCGATCGTCGGTCGATTTCAGGTCGGCACCGGTGGAGAAGGTACCGCCGGCGCCCTGGAGGATCCCGACCTGCAGGCCGGGATCGTCGCCGAGCCGGTCCATCGCCGCGGCGATCGCCCAGGCGGCGGCACGGTCGACCGCGTTGCGCACCGCCGGCCGGTCGAGCGTGACCAGCAGCAGCGCGCCGCGCCGCTCGACGTGCACGCTCGCGGCGTCGTCCGCCACCGCGTCAGGCCGCGGCGGCAGTCAGCTCCATATTCTTGCGCTTGGCATATTCGCGCAGCCTCGGCATCACCTCCTCGGCGAACAGCGTCATGCTGTCGACGGTCTCCTCATGGTCGAGGTAGCCGGCCTGGCCGAGCATCAGCAGGTGGCCGATGCCGCCGGCACGATCGCTGAACGAGGTGATCTGGTCGTACAGCTGGTCGGGCGTCCCGGTGAACATGATGCCGCCGTCGGCCATGTCCTGACGCGTCGGGTTGGTCGGCAGGCCGAAATTGATGCGGCCGGTATTGCCCTTCTTGAGCGCCATCGCATTGAGCTCGGCGGTCTCGTAGCCGGGCGGATTCGACCAGGCCTTGGGCGTGCGCGGCTGGACGTCGAGATAGGGCTTCATCTTGGCGTAGCGCGTGTCGACCTCCTTCTCGTTGCGGCCGCAGCAGGTGATCGCGAGATAGGCGAAGCGGTCGATCGGCGCGGGGCGGCCGTGCGTCTTCAGGAACTCGTCCTTGTAGGCGTCGAACAGCGGCTTGGTGCCCGCACCGTTGAAGAAGGTGGCGAGCGTATAGCCGAGCTGCGCGACGCGCCGGCCGGTGCTGGCGCCCGACGCGGTGATCCACATCGGCGGCATCGGCTGCTGATAGGGCCGCGGCCAGACGTTGACGTTGCGGTAGTTGTAGTGCTCGCCTTCCCAGCTGAACGGCGCGCCCTGGTTGGTCAGCGCCTTCACCACAAAGTCGTGCGCCTCCCAATAGCGGTCCATGATGCCGGCCGGATTCTGGTTCGACATCGCCAGCTCGAAGGGCGACGCCTTGACCAGGCCGATCTCGAGGCGGCCGCCCGAGATCACGTCGATCATCGCCAGTTCCTCGGCGACGCGGTACGGATCGGTCCGGTTGGTGATGGGCACCCCGAGGCAGAGCAGCCGCGCGCGTTCGGTCTGCCGCGCGAGGATCGCAAGCGTCAGCAGGCACGAGGCCGACATGCAGTTGGCCGAGGCGTGATGCTCGTTGACGAAGATGTTGTAGCCGAGCTTATCGGCGACGATCCACTCGTCGAGATAGCGGTTGTAGAGCTCGTGCGCGACCTTGGGGTCGCAATGCCGGTTGTCGACGGTCACCTTGGTCGGTCCGTCGATATGCTCCCACGCCGGGTGCATCGACTGTTCGCTGAAATGCCAGAATTCCATGTCGATCTCCTGCAAGGGGGGCGGTCGCGGTCAGGCGCCGAGGAACGCCTCGATCTCGTCGGCGAAGGCGGCGGGCTGCTCGAGATAGCCATAGTGGCCGGCGTCGCCGATCACCGCCAGGCGGGCGCCCGGAATGGCGGCGGCATAGTTGCGGCCATAGTCGGTCGAGACGATGCGGTCCTCGGCGCCCCAGAGCAGCAGCGTCGGCACCTTGATGCGATGCAGCCGTCCCTTGAGCTTCGGGTTGTAGAGCGTCGGAGCCCAGCCGTAGCGCGTCAGCGATTCACGGTTGCGCGCGAAGCGCAGCGCCGTCGCCTCGGGCAGCTTGGTGAAGTCGAGGTCGTGGAGCACCGCGGCGCCCTTCGCCGGGTCGGCGAAGAACAGTTCGGGGATCTGCTGCGCGGTGGTCGAGAAGATGTCGGTGATGTCGCGCGTCTCGCGGTCGCCGAACTTGACGCCGACCGCATCGATCAGAACGAGGCTGGCGATCCGGTCGGAACCCTTGGTCGCCAGTTCGGCAGCCACCCAGCCGCCGAACGAGATGCCGACGACGATGAGATCGCGCAGGTCCATCTCCTCGATGAGGTCGAGCATCAGGTAGGCGATATCGTCGACGCTGGTGACGCCGTCGGGGCGCGGCGTGTCGCCGAAGCCCGGCAGCGAGGGCGCCACGACGCGGTGGCGCTTCGCCAGCCGCGCGATCAGCGGATCGGCGGTGTCGAAGCCGTGGCCGGCGTGCAGGAACAGCAGCGGCCGACCCGCCCCGGTCACGAGCAGCTCGGTTTCGATCCCGGCGACGCGCCGGCGGTCGGGCAAGGCTGACAGGAACATGCGGTGACCCCCGATCAGCGCATCGCGCCGGCGTCGGTGCCGGTCGCCTGCGCGAAGACATGGACGCTCGGGCGGCGATCGCGGCCCTCGCGGCGGTAGACGATCAGGTCGGCGATCGTGACGATGCAGAGGTCATGCTGCCGGGCGAAGCGGATCAGCTCGGGGGTCCGCGCCATCGAGCCATCCTCGCTGACGATCTCGCAGATCACGCCGGCCGGCACGCAGCCCGCCAGCCGCGCCAGGTCGACCGCCGCCTCGGTGTGGCCGGGACGCTCGAGCACGCCGCCGGCGCGCGCGCGCAGCGGAAACATGTGCCCCGGTCGCATCAGGTCGTCGGGGCGCGTCGCGGGATCGATGAGCGCATGGACCGTGGTGGCGCGGTCGGCCGCCGAGACGCCCGTCGTGGTGCCGCGTCGCGCGTCGACGGTGACGGTGAAGGCGGTGCCGTGGCGGTCGTCGTTCGACTTGACCATCGGGTCGAGGCCAAGCGCGTCGGCGCGGTCGGCTTCGATCGCGACGCAGACGATACCCGTGGTGTGGCGAACGATGAAGGCCAGCGCTTCGGGGGTCGCATGCTCGGCGGCCATGATCAGGTCGCCCTCGTTCTCGCGGTTCTTGTCGTCGAGCACGACGACCATGCGACCGGCCGCGAGTTCGGCGAGCGCGTCCTCGATGCTGTCCATTGCCATGTCGATCACATTGTCCATCGCATGTCCCTCAATCCACCTCGATCACATCGCATAATGGGATACTTCCCGCAATATAAAACGGTCTGCAATATGGGATGCGTTCCACGACTTTTTCTCAATTGATACGTCGCCCGCTGCGTCAGCCGCGCGCCATCGCTCCCGCGGACGCGGGGTCGTGCAGGCTTCAGGCGCGGTGTGAGCGGGCGGCGGGTGTCAGGAGACCGCGTCGGCCTTGGCGCCGATCATGCCGGTCTGCTTGGCCGCCGCTTCGGCATTCTGCGACTTGCCATATTTGGCGAAGGTCGCCTGCGCCGCGGCGTGGCTCCGGTCGCTGAACTCCTGCGACCGCGCCTTCCATTCGTCATAGCTCTCGTCGCGACGATCGTTGGACCCGTCGAACCTGGGGGCGACGAAGCGGATGTAGAGTTCATACGACTTCTTGGTCTGCTCCCAGTCGGCCCAGTCGTGCGCCTGGTGCAGGAAACCGCCGAAATGCCCTTGCTTCTCGCGCAGCTTGGTGAGCACGGCGATCGCGTCGTCGGGCGTGCCGATGACGATGTGGCCGCTGTCGAGCAGCACGTCGACCGGATCACGGCCGCCGAAGTCGCCATAGCGGCCCGGCGTGATCACGCGGGCATATTCGATATATTTCTCGAGCCCGAAGCGGACGTTCTCGCGTGCTTTCTCGCGCGTTTCGGCGATGTGCATCGGCCCCATCAGCCGCAGCTTCCGCCGATCCATGACATGGCCGTGCTCGGCGGCGGTCTCCTCGGCGAACTTCCAGTTGACGTCGAGGACGTTGAAGCCGCCGCGCGGATCGGTGGCGGCGACGCACAGCATCATCAGATTATATTTGCCCGCCATCCTGCCGCCCGACGGCGTCGCGGCGCTCGCCACCGCGATCTCGGGACGGGGCCGCGTATAGGGCATCAGATGGACGCGCGCGTTGACGAGATCGTACCAGTCGGTCTTCTCGGTGACCGTCTGGCCGTCGAGCAGCCGCAGGATGACGTCGAGCGCCTGCGCCATGCGATCGCGCTGCGTGTTGGGATCGATGCCGAGCATTCCGGCGTCGGAGACCAGCAGCCCGGGGCCGAAGCCGAACATCACCCGGCCGCGCGTCTGGTGGTCGAGCTGGATGATGCGGTTCGCAACCATCAGCGGCTGGTGGTAGGGCAGCGAGATGACGCCGGTGCCGAAGCGCAGCGTGCGGGTGCGCTCGGCCGCGGCGGCGATGAACAGTTCGGGGCTGGCGATCGTCTCGAAGCCGCCCGAATGATGCTCGCCGATCCACGCCTCGTCGAAACCCAGCCGGTCGAGCCATTCCATGAGCTCGAGATCGCGATGGATCAGCAGGTTCGGCGCCTCGTCGACCGGATGGAGCGGGGCCAGGAAGACCCCGTGGCGCATGGCGTTGCTCGACATTGTCCGGACCGCTCCTCTTCGATTCCCGCCTAGGTCTATCAGCCAATGATGTGCTGTAAAATGGAATATATATCATAATGTGAACCTTGACGGCTCATTTGAGATCGTCCGGTCCGGCAATGATACCGCGATCGAAGAGCGAGCCGATCGTGGCGGACGGCAGGCCGAGCAGCTCGGCCATCACCGCCTCGCTGTGCTGCCCGAGCACGCCGCCGGCCAGCGGCGGCACCGGCGCGGCGCGCGAAAAGCCGATCGGCGTGCGCGCGGTCAGCGTACGGCCGACCGAGCGATGCTCGGCCTCGTCGAACATCGGGTTGGCCGTCGACACGCGCGCATCCTCGGCGAGCATCTGGGCTACGTCCTGATACGGACCCCAGCAGGCGCGCGCCGCGTCGAGCGCCGCCCCCGCCTCGGCCAGCGTTCGCGCCGCGAAAAAGGGCGCCAGCATCGCGACGATCTCCGCGCGAGCGGCGAAGCGGTCGCCCTCCCGTGCCAGGTCGACGCCGTGCCGCGCCTCGTGCGCGGCGACCGCATCGCCGATTCCCGTCGCGGCGACGAGCGACTTCCACTGGCCGAGACTGACCGCCGCCACCATCAGCCGGCGCCCGTCGCGCGTCGGGAAGTCATGTCCGAAGGCGCCGTAGATATGGTTGCCGTAGCGCTGGCGCGTCGCGCCGTTCAACTGGTGGTCGGCGAGATAGCCGAGGTCGCTCACCACCGCGAAGGCGACGTCGGACAGCGCGATGCGGATGCGCTGCCCCTCGCCGGTGCGGCTGCGGTGCCGTTCGGCGGCGAGGATCGCCAGCGCGACATTCATCCCCGCCAGCAGGTCCCAGGCCGGCAGCACATGGTTGACCGGCGCCTCCGAACCGACCGGGCCGGTGATCGCCGGAAAGCCGGCCGCACAATTGACGGTATAGTCGAGGGCGGTCGAGCCGTCGTGATTGCCGACGATCGTCGCCACGATCAGGTCGCTGCGCTTCGCGGTCAGCGCGTCGGGATCCAGCCAGCCGGTCGCCGGCAGGTTGGTGGCGAAGATGCCCGCCGCGGCGATCACCGCCTGCGCCAGCTCGCGGCCTTCGGGCGACCGGATGTCGATCGCGACCGACTTCTTCCCCTTGTTCAGCCCCGACCAGTAGATGCTGCGCCCGTCGGCGGTCAGCGGCCAGCGGCGATAGTCGAGCCCGCCGCCGATCGGATCGATGCGGATGACCTCGGCGCCCAGCTCGGCAAGCGTCATCGTCGCATAGGGGCAGGCGATGAAGGCGGCGCATTCGGCCAGCTGCAGGCCGTCGAGGATGGCGGGCATCGGGGCTCCTCCGTGATGGCCGATCGATACCAGCTGCGGCGGCGCGCGTGACAGAATCTTTGTCATGACGCCCGCGCAATTCGTCATTGTCCGTCGCGCCGGCGCGCATGGTAGGAGCGTCGCATGGGCGTGACCATCGACCCCGAGATCCTCGCCGTGCGTGCGGCGATGGCCGCCGTCACCGGCCCGTTCGACGTCACCCGGCTGCCCCCCGCCGAGGGGCGCCGCCTGATCGATGCGGCGGCGGCGTCGCTCAACGACGGCGAACCGGCGATGGCGCGTATCGAGGACCATGACGTGGGCGGTCAGCGCGTGCGGCTCTACCTGCCGCGCGAAGCCGCGCCGCACGGCTTTCTCTTCTATCTCCACGGTGGCGGCTGGTTCGCCTGCGACGTCGATACGCACGACCGCATGCTGCGGCTGCTCGCGCAGCAAAGCGGCATCGCCGCGTTCAGCGCCGATTATCGCCACGCGCCCGAACACCCCTATCCGACCCCGCTCGACGATGCCGCCCGCGCCTGGGATTGGGCCGAGCAGCACGCGCGGCGGCTGGGGCTTGGCGACCGCTTCGTGTTCGCCGGCGACAGTGCCGGTGCCAACATGGCGCTCGCGCTGACGCTGCGGCTGCGCGACGCGGGGCGGCCGATGCCGCGCGGCGGCGCGCTGCTCTACGGCTGCTTCGCGCCCGGTCTCGACACCGGCAGCCGCCGGGCCTTCGGCGCCGGGGGCTACGGCCTGACGCATGCGCGGATGCAATGGTATTGGGGCAATTACCTCGCCGGCACGAGCGCGGTGGAAGCGACGCCGCTGCACGCCGACCTCGCCGGCCTGCCGCCGCAGTTCCTCGGGATCGCCGAAGCCGATACCGTCGCCGACGACAGCCGCCTCCTGGCTGCCCGGCTATCGGCCGCCGGCGTGGCCGCCGAACTCAAAGTCTGGCCCGGCGCCGTCCACGGCTTCCTCCAGATGAGCCGCGACACTGCCATCGCCCGCGCGGCGATCGGCGACGTTGCGGCCGCGGTCAGGCGGCTTCTGGCCTACTCTTCGAGATAGCGCAGCCGCACCGGCGCCTCGCCATATTGCGCATCGCGGATCTTGATCGCCTGGCGCACGCCATGTTCGCGCACGTCGGCGCGCCATTTCTGCCGACCGGGTCCCTGCGAAAGATGCGCGCGCGCGTCGGCCTCGAGCGCGAAACCCTGCGCGAGCTTGGCACCGGCGAGATCCATCGACACGTTGACGATCCGCTTCTGCGCGGCGCTGATTTCGGGATCGAGGATGGCGATGCGCTTCGCCAGCGCCTCGACCTCGGCGTCGAGTTCGGCGGCGGGCACCGCGTCGAGCACCATGCCGATCCGCGCCGCGTCGCGGCCGGTGAGGCTGTCGCCGGTCAGCAGCAGCCGCTTCGCCCATTGCGGCCCGACATGATAGAACCAGTAGTTGACCGGCGGCGACCCGATGCCGCGCGCGCCGGGATGGCCGATCCGCGCGTCGTCGGCGGCGATGAGGATGTCGCAGCACAGCGCCAGCTCGGCGCCGCCGGCCAGCGCGCGGCCCTGGATCTTGGCGATCACCGGCTTGTGGATCTCGGGGATGATCAGCATCTTCCCCATCTTGCGCTGCATCGTCCACACATCGTCGTCGAAGGTACCGATGCGCGTGCGGTATTTCCCCTCGGGGTCGGCCTGGTTGGCCGGGTTCGATCCGAAGCCCAGATCGTAACCCGCGCAGAAATCCCGACCCGCGCCCTGCAGCACGATGACGTGGACCGAGGTCAGATCGTCGGCCTCGAGCATCGCGTCATGGACTTCGGTGATGAGTTCGGGCGACAGCGCGTTGCGCTTCTCGGGCCGGTTCATCGTGACGTAGGCGACGCGGTCGCGCACCTCGAAGGTGATGACGTCGGTGCTCTTGAGCCACTTGGCCATGTCGGTTCCTCAGCTGGAGCGGCGAACGATGAGCGCATCGACCGCAATGGCGCGGCCGGGGCCGCAGATGATGGGATTGACGTCGATCTCGGCGATCCGGTCGGCGCCGGCCGCCGCCAGTTCGGACACCGCGACGATGATCCGCTCGACCGCGGCGAGATCGGCCGGCGCGGAACCGCGGAAGCCGGCGAGCAGCGGATAGCCGCTGAGCCGCCGCAGCATCGCCGCCGCCTGCGCGGGCGTCACCGGTGCCAGCTCGGCCGCGGAGTCGCGCAGCAGCTCGACCATGATGCCGCCGAGCCCGACCACGACCATCGGCCCGAAGGTCGGATCATTCTGGGCGCCGACGACGAGTTCGAGCCCGGCGGCGACCATCGGCTGGACGAGCACCCCGGCGATATGCGGCGCCGGCTCGACGCGCGCCGCCGCCGCCATGATCTCGGCAAAGGCGGCGCGCACCGCCGCCGCGTCGCCCAGGCCGAGGCGGACGACGCCAGCGTCGGTCTTGTGCGGAATGTCGGGCGATTCGACCTTGAGCACCACCGGATAACCCAGGGCGTCGGCCGCGGCGACGGCGGCACCGACCTCCCGCACGACGACGTCGCTCGCCACGGGCACGCCGGCCGCGGCGAGTACCGCCTTCGCCTCGCGTTCGGTCAGCCTCTCGCCGGCCGCATCGAGCAGCGCCAGCGCCGCCGCGCTCGACGCGCCGTCGCGCGATCGCAGCGCCGGGCCTGCTGCCGCCCAATCATGCCAGGCGCGCAGCGTGCGGAAACATTGCGCGGTCGACGGGAACAGCGCGACATGCGGATCGGCCTCGCAGGCCGTCGCCCCCGGCCCGTCGCGCCATTCGGACATCCACGACAGGCAGACGGGCTTGCCCGCCGCCTTGGCCAGCGGCGCGAACATCGCGACGTTGCGCGGCGTCATCGCCTCGCTGATGCTCGGCGCCATCACCACCAGCGCGCCATAGGCCGGATCGGCGAGCAGCGCCTCGACACAGGCGGCATAGGCGGCGCCATCGGCCGCCACGGGCGCGGTGATGTCGCACGGATTGGTCGGCGCGCCATAGGCGGGGACGATCGATTCGAGCACCGCGCGCGTCGCGGGTGCGGGCTTGGGCATGTCGACGCCCGCCGCCTCGGCCTTGTCGAGCGTGATGACGCAGGCGCCGCCCGACGCGGCCACCGCGGCGACGCCGGCAGCCTTCGGGCGGCCCGCCTTCGCGAAGAAGGCCGCCATCGGGTAGACGTCCTCGATATTGTCGGCACGGACGATCCCGACGCGCCGGTAGGCGGCATCGAACGCGGCGTTCGATCCGGCCAGCGTGCCGGTATGCGACATCGCCGCCCGCGCGCCGGCGCTGCCGGTGGCGATCTTGTACATGATCACCGGCTTGCCGGCGGCGCGCGCCGCCTCGCCGGCTTCGAGCAACCGCTCGCCGTCGGCGAGCCCTTCGGCGATGCAGGTGATGACGCGGCAGTCGGCGTCGCCCGCGAGGTAGCTGACATAGTCGCAGACATCGACATCGGCGCTGTTGCCGGCAGCGAGGAAATGGCTGTACGAGCCGCCGCGCTCGGTCACCTGCGCCAGCGCCTGGGCGAGCCCGCCCGATTGCGACACGATCCCGACCGGCCCCGTCCGCTGCGGCGCGGCGCCGTAGCGGCCGGAGAAGCTCATCCCCGCCTTCGACAGATTGTTGATGAGGCCGAAGGCGTTGGGCCCGACGATGCGCATGTCGGCAGCGCGACCGATGGCGGCGAGCCGGTGCTGCAGCGCGATCTTGTCGGCATCGCCGGTCTCGGCGAAGCCCGAGGCATAGATGATGCAGCCGCCGACGCCGGCCGCCGCGCATCGTTCGACGACGCCCGCCACCGCGTCGGCGGGCAGCGCCAGCACCGCGCAGTCGACGACCTCGGGGAGTTCGTCGATCGAGGCGAAACATTCGACGCCATGCAGCGTGCCGCCCGCCGGATTGACGCCGTAGGTGCGGCCGTCGAAGCGCGCCAGATTGGCGGCGGTGCGCGCGCCGTACGACGCCGGATTGCGCGACAGGCCGACGATCGCCACCGATCGCGGCGCGACCAGCCGGCGCATCTGCGCATGGCTGTAGACGGCCCGCCGCGCCATCAGCGCGCGCCGGTCGGGATCTGGTTGAACGCGAGCCCCTTGTCGGCCCGCGCGTCGGCGGGCAGCCCGAGCACCCGTTCGGCGATGATGTTGCGCAGCACCTCGTCGGTGCCGCCGGCGATGCGCTTCGACGGCGCATAGAGCAGCGCCTGCTGGAACAGCCCGTGCATCGCCGCGATTTCCGGATCGGTGATCGCGCCGGCGGTTCCGGCGAGATCGATCCCGAAGGTGGCGATGTCCTGCAGCTTGCTCGCGCTGACCAGCTTGCCGATCGAATTCTCGGGTCCCGGCGCCTTGCCGCGCGACAGCGCGGTCTGCGACCGCAGCCGGGCATATTTGAGCCCGGCGGTCCGCACATACCAGGCGGCCAGCCTCTCGCGGACCGCGCTGTCGTCGACCGCACGCCTGCCATCGATGCGAACGGCTTTCGCCAGCGCGAAGATCTCGTCGAAGTCGGGTCCTTCGGCACGGCCGACGGTGAAGCGTTCGTTGGCGAGCATGGTCAGCGCGACCTTCCACCCCTCGCCGACCGCGCCGAGCCGCTGGCGGTCGGGCAGGCGCACGTCGGTGAAGAACACCTCGCTGAAGTTCGAGGCGCCCGAGATCTGCCGGATCGGCCTGATCTCGATCCCCGGCGTCTTCATGTCGACGATGAAGAAGGTCAACCCGGCGTGTTTGGCCACGCTCGGGTCGGTGCGCACCACCAGCATACCGAAATCGGCGAAATGCGCGTAGCTCGTCCAGATCTTCTGGCCGTTGACCACCCAGTCGTCGCCGTCGCGCACCGCGCGAGTCCGCAGTCCGGCCAGGTCCGAGCCCGCCGCCGGCTCGGAGAACAGCTGGCACCAGACCTCGTCGCCGAACAACGCCGGACGCGGGTAGCGCGCGAGCTGCTCGGGCGTCCCGAACGCCATCACCGTCGGCATCGCCATGCCGACGCCCTGGTTGAACACCGTCGTCGGGACGGCGTAGCGTTCCTCCTCCTGCGCGAAGATGATGTGCTGCATCTGCGTGCCGTCGCGCCCGCCATAGGCCGTGGGCCACAGGATGCCGGCGAAGCCATGCTCCGCCTTCTTGCGCTGCCATGCCTTCGACGCCGCGACGTCCTCGGGCGTCATGGCCCGGCTGACGTGCGCGCGGTGCGCCTCCTTGAGCGGCATGTGCGCGTCGAGGAAGGCGCGCGCCTCGGCCCGGAAGGCCGCTTCCGCCGGGGTATCGCCGAAGTCCATCAGGCGGCCTCCGCCCGGTCGAGCTGCTCGACGAGCCGGTCGCGCCAGTACCAGCCGGCGCCGAGATCGACCGCCAGCGCGCGCGCGCGGCGGTAATAGAGATGGCAGTCCGACTCCCAGGTGAATCCCATGCCGCCGTGCACCTGGATATTCTCCTTCGCCGCCAGCGTGAATGCCTCCGACGCGCCGAGCCGCGCGGCAGCGGCAGCCACCGGCAACGCCGCTTCATGGGCCAGCGCCCACGCGCCATAATATGCGTTCGACCGCGCCAGCTCGGTCGCGACATAGACGTCGGCGAGCTTGTGCTTGATCGCCTGGAACGAGCCGATCGGCCGGCCGAAGGCGTAGCGCTCCTGCGCATAGCCAACCGCCATGTCGAGCGCCGCCTGCGCGCCGCCCACCGCCTCGAACGCCGCGAGCACGGCGAGCCGGTCGAGCAGCTGCGCGGCGTCGCCGCCCGCGAGCTTTTCGGCCGGGGCGTCCTCGAGGGTGAGGCGGATGCCGCTGCGCACCAGGTCGAGCGTCTCGATCGCGCGGCGCTCGACGCCAGGGGCGGTCAGCTCGACGAGATAGAGGCCATCGGTCGCCATCACGACGGCGATGTCGGCGATATCGCCGTCGATGACCGGGAGCTTCTCGCCGGTGAGCCGGCCGCCCGTCGCCGCGATCGATGAGGCCAGCGGCTCGCCCGGCGCCACGCAGCCGATGGTCTCGCCGCACGCGAGGCCGGGCAGCCAGCGCGCGCACTGCGCCTCGCTGCCGAAGGCAAGCAGTGCTTCGGCGGCGCCGACCGACGCCATGAACGGCACCGGCGGCAGCGCCGCGCCAACCTCCTCGACGATCATGCACAACGCCTCGTGGCCGAGCTCGGCACCGCCGAAGCGCTCGGGCACCGCGACGCCGAGCCAGCCCATGTCGCCGAGCAGCCGCCAGAAATCGCGGTCGAAGCGCGCCCCGGCATCGACGGCGCGCCGGACCTCGCCGCGCGGGTAGCGGTCGCGCAGGACGCGTCTCACCTCCTCGCGCATCGTCTTCACGTCCTCGGAGAAATCGAAGTTCATCGCCCCTCTCGCTTGCGGCTCCCGATCTCCGGCAAAGGCCGTGGGCCAGCAACCCGATATATACTGATTGAGCCCTGACAATCTGTCATTTGGCAAGTATTCCGGATAACAATAGGCCAGAGCCGACATTGGAGACGCGCGATGGGCTATCCCGAGCTGAAGTTCTTGATCGGCGGCCGCTGGCGCACTGCGGCGCCGGGCGAGCAGGTGATCAACCCTTCCGACGGATCGGTGCTGGCGCCGCTGCCGCACGCCGGCAAGGCCGACCTCGACGACGCGATCGCCGCCGCCGAACGCGGGCTTGCGGCATGGCGCGACGTCGCGCCTGCCGAGCGCGAGGCGATCCTGCTGCGCGCCGCAGCGCTGCTCGGCGAGCGCAAGGAGGCGATCGCGCACGCCATCGCGCTCGATCAGGGCAAGACGCTCGCCGAAGCGCGCGGCGAGGTCGAGACCGCGCAGGCGCGCATCGTCTGGGATGCCGCCGAGGGCCGCCGCCTCTACGGGCGGATCATTCCGTCGGCAGCCGGGCTGCGCAAGATGTCGCTGCGCTACCCGATCGGCGTGGTCGCCGCCTTCACGCCGTGGAATTATCCGCTCGCCTCGCCGACGCGCAAGGTCGCCGGGGCGCTGGCGGCCGGCTGCTCGATCATCCTGAAGGGCGCCGAGGAGACGCCGTCCGGCCCGATGGCACTGATCGCCGCCTTCCACGACGCCGGCGTGCCCGACGGCGCGGTCAATCTCGTCTTCGGCAAGCCCGCCGACATCTCCGAATATCTCATCCCGCATCCCTCGGTCCGGCTGGTGACCTTCACCGGGTCGGTCCCGGTGGGCAAGCATCTCGCAGCGCTGTGCGGCGCGCACATGAAACCCGCGATCATGGAGCTCGGCGGCAATTCGCCGGTGGTGGTGTGGGAGGATGCCGACGCCGAGGCGGTCGGCGCGCTGGCGGCGAAGGCCAAGGCGCGCAACGCCGGCCAGGTCTGCGTGTCGCCGACGCGCTTCTTCGTCCATGCGCGCGTCTACGATCGCTTCGCCGACAGCTTCGCCGCTGCCGCGCGCGCCTTGCGCGCCGGGCCGGCGCTCGCCCCCGACAGCGAGATGGGCCCGCTCATCAACCAGCGCCGGCTCGACGCGATCGAAGCCTATGTCGGCGACGCCTCGCGGCGCGGCGCGCGCGTCGCCAGCGGCGGGCAGCGGCAGGGCAACGACGGCTATGTCTATCCGCTGACGGTGATCGCCGACGTGCCCGCCGACGCGCGCGCGATGAGCGAGGAGCCGTTCGGGCCCCTGGCGCTGCTTCACAGGATCTCGACGGTCGACGAGGCGATCGCGCGCGCCAATGCGCTGCCGTTCGGCCTGGCCGCCTACGCCTTCACCGATTCGGCGCGCGTCAGCCAGCGGCTGATCGACGGCCTCGACTGCGGCAGCCTGTCGATCAACCACTTCACCTCATCCTTCCCCGAAGTGCCGTTCGGCGGGATCAAGGACTCGGGCTATGGTCGCGAGGGCGGCGCCGAGGGGCTCGACGGCTACACCTTCGTCAAGGGCGTCACGCAGCTGGCGTCCTGACCGTCGCGTCAGAAGCGCGGCGGCCGCTTCTCGCAAAATGCCGCATAGCCTTCGGCGAACTCGGCCGACACGACGCATGCCGCCTGATCATGCGCCTCGCGCGCCAGCTGCAATGCCGGCTCCGCCTTGCCGCGCAGGAGCGCCTTCACCCGCGCAAACGCGTTCGGCGCGACCCGCGCGAGTTCGACGGCGCGCGCGAGCGCCGCATCCATCACCTCGCCGGCCGGCACCGCCCGCTCGGCGAGCCCCGCCGCGACGGCATCGGCGCCCTTGAGGCTCGCGGCGCCGGCGTAAAGGCCGAGCGCCTTCGCCGGCCCGATACGCCAGGCGAGGCTGCCGGCCACGCCCCAGTCGGCGACGAGCCCGAGCCGCGCGAACGGCAGGCCGAGGATCGCGTCGTCGCCGATGACGATCTCGTCGGCGAGCAGGGCCAGCCCCGCGCCGGCGCCGATCGCGAAACGCTCGACCGCGGCGACCACCGGCTTGGGAAATTCCCACAGCAGCGCCACGTTGCGATGACCGCTGCGCATCCGCGCCAGCGCGTCCGCCTCGGACAGGCCGACGAGGCTCGGCAGGTCGCCACCGGCGCAGAAGACGCCGCCGGTCCCGCCCAGCAGCAGCGCGCGCACCGACGCATCGTCGCGCACCGCGACGAGTGCGTCGTGGAGGCCGTTGCGCACCGCGTCATTGATGGCGTTGCGCGCCTCGGGCCGATCGAGGCGGAGTCGGGCGACGCCGGGCGCGGGGCGGTCGAGCTGCACGCTCATGGCTGCACCAGCGGCACGCCGAGCAGCGCGCGGCGCCGCAGCCACTGGCTGGGACGGTAGCGCGGGTCGCCGGTGATCGCCTGCAGGCGGGTGAGGATCTCGAACACGCGCGCCGCGTCAAGGGCATCGCCAAGCGCCAGCGGCCCTTTCGGGTAGCCGAGCCCAAGCCGTACCGCATCGTCGATGTCCGCGGGCGAGGCGATGCCGCGCTGCGCGATCTCGCAGCCGGTGTTGACGATCATCGCGAGGATGCGCTGCGCGACGAAGCCGGCGCTGTCGCCGATGACGCTGACCTTGCCGCCGTCGCGCCCCAGCTGCGCGTGCGCGACCTCGACGACGTCCGCCCGCGTGACCGGCGACCGCATCAGCGTGCGGCGCCGCGCCAGGTCGGTGATCGGATCGACCGCGACGCAGCGCGCCGCATCGAGCCCGAGACGCGCCGCCGCTCCGCTGACGTCCTCGCCCCACAGCGTCAGCATCAGCACCGATGCGGCGTCGGGACGGTCGACGACGGCGTCGCCGAGCAGCGCGCGCAACGCCGCCGGCGCGCGGTCGTCCAGCCAGATCGTGCCCGAAGCCGACGGCGGCGCCGCCTCGACCGGCTCCTGCCGCTCGCCGTCCGGATAGGCGTAGAAGCCGCGCCCCGTCTTGCGCCCGAACAGCCCCGCGGCGATGCGCGGCGGCACCAGCGCCGACGGGCGATAGCGCGGGTCGTGCTGAAACTGCTCGTAGATCGACAGCATGACGCTGCCCGACACGTCGAGCCCGGTCAGGTCGAGCAGCTCGAAGGGCCCCATGCGAAAGCCCATCGCCTCGCGCACGATGCGGTCGACGCCGACCACGTCGGCGACGCCCTCCTCGACCAGCCGCAGCCCCTCGGTATAGAGCGCGCGGCCGGCGTGGTTGACGAGAAAGCCCGGCTGGTCGGCAGCGATCACCGCGCGGTGCCCGGCGCCCTCGACGATCGCCTTCAGCCGGTCAGTCACCGCCGCATCGGTCAGCACGCCGGGGATCACCTCGGCGACCTTCATCAGCGGCACCGGGTTGAAGAAATGCAGCCCGGCGACGCGCCCCGGCAGCCGGCACGCCGCGGCGATGGCGCTGATCAGCAGCGACGAGGTGTTGCTGGCGAGGATGCAGCCGTCACCGACCTGCGCCTCGAGCTCGCGGAACAGCGCCTGTTTGGCATCGAGCCGCTCGATGATCGCCTCGACCACCAGCGTGCACCCGGCCAGGCCGGCCAGCGAGTCGACCGGACGCACCCGCGCCTTCACGTCGGCGGCGGCCTGCGCAGTCAGCGTCCCCTTGGCGGCCAGCCGGTCGACCATGGTGCCGACGAAGGCGATCGCCGCGTCGACCGCGCCCGGCGCGGCATCGAACAGCCGCAGCTGATGCCCCGCCTGCGCGAACAACTGCACGATGCCGCGGCCCATCGCGCCGGTGCCGATCACGCCGATCAATTCCGCCATCTCAGCGTCCTTCGAACCTCGGGCGACGCTTTTCGAGGAACGCCGCCATGCCTTCCTTCTGGTCGGCGCTGTCGAACAGCATCAGGAACTCACGGTTCTCGATCGTCATCGCCGCTGCCAGCGGCAGATCGGCGCCGCCCGCAAGCGTACGCTTGATCGCGGCGACGGCGAGCGGCGGCATCGACGCGATCTTCGCCGCGATCGCGGTCGCGCGCGCCAGCGCCTCGCCCTCGTCGACCAGCTCGCTGATCAATCCGGCCTCGGCGGCGCGGGTGGCGGTCAACGGCTCGCCGGTCAGCAGCATCAGGCTGGCGACCGGCTTGCCGACCGCACGCACCAGCCGCTGCGTGCCGCCGGCGCCCGGCATGATGCCGACGCGGATCTCGGGCTGGCCGAAGCGCGCGGTCGGATCGGCGACGATCACGTCGCACATCATCGCCAGTTCGCAGCCGGCGCCGAGGGCAAAGCCGGCCACCGCGGCGATGACCGGCTTGGGACAGTCGGCGATCGGCTGCCACAGCGCCATGAGGCCGAGGTCGCGGACTTCCGACGGTCGCTTGCCGGCGAGCAGCTTCAGATCGGCGCCCGCCGCGAACACGGCGTCGCCGCCGGTCACGACAATGGCGCGCACCGCAGCGTCGGCGGCGAGCGTGGCGAAGGCGGTGGCGAGCGCCTGCCGCATCGCCAGGTCGAGTGCGTTGAGCCGGTCGGGGCGGTCGAGCGTGACGACCGCCACGCCGTCCGCGCGGTCGATGCGAACCGGGCCGCTCAATTCGTCCGCCCGAGCAGCCCGCGCGCGATGACCTGCGCCTGGATCTCCGCGGCGCCTTCGAAGATCGACAGGATGCGCGCGTCGCAGAGCACCCGGCTGATCTGATATTCGAGCGCGAAGCCGTTGCCGCCGTGGATCTGCAGCGCATTGTCGGCATTGCTCCAGGCGACGCGCGCCGCCAGCAGCTTCGCCATCCCCGCCTCGATGTCGCAGCGTCGCCCCTCGTCCTTGGCGCGCGCCGCCGCATAGCTCAGCTGGCGGGCGATCATCGTCTCGGCCGCCATCCAGCCGAGCTTGCGTGCGACGCGCGGGAAGGCGGCGAGCGGTTCCCCGAACTGCACGCGCTGCCCGGCGTAGGCGAGGCCCAGCTCGAGCGCATTCTGCGCGACGCCGACGGCGCGCGCCGCGGTCTGGATGCGCGCGCTTTCGAAGGTCTCCATCAGCTGCTTGAAACCGCGCCCCTCGACGCCGCCGAGCAGTGCCGCCCCGGGCAGCTCGAAATCGGCGAAGGCGATTTCATATTCCTTCATGCCGCGATAGCCGAGCACCTCGATCTCGCCGCCGCTCATCCCCGGCGCCGGAAACGGATCGGTATCGTCGCCGCGCGGCTTGTCGGCGAGCAGCATCGACAGGCCGCGATAGCCGTCGGCCGTGGGATCGGTGCGCACCAGCAAGGTCATCAGATCGCTGCGCGCCGCGTGGGTGATCCAGGTCTTGTTGCCGTTGACGACCCAGCGCCCGTCGCGGCGCTCGGCACGCGTCCGCAGCGCCGCGAGGTCGGAACCGACATTGGGCTCGGTGAACACCGCGGTCGGCAGGATCGCACCCGAGGCGATCGCCGGCAGATAGCGCGCCTGCTGCGCCGGCGTGCCGCCGAGGCGGATCAGCTCGGCGGCGATCTCCGACCGCGTGCCGAGCGAACCGACGCCGATATAGCCGCGCGACAGCTCCTCCGAAACGAGGCACATCGCCAGCTTGCCGAGCCCTGACCCGCCGAATTCCTCGGGGATGGTGAGTCCGAACACGCCGAGCCGCGCCATCTCGTCGACGATGTCGAGCGGGATATAGTCGTTGCGCAGATGCCAGCCGTGCGCGTGCGGGGCGACGCGCTGGTCGACGAAGCGGCGAAACTGGTCCGCCATCATCTCGAGCAGCTCGTCGTCGAGCGCGCGATCGGGATCGGCGCCCGCCTGCAGCAGGGCACAGATCCGTGCCGGATCGCCGGCGGCGATCACCTCGGCGCACCGCGCGCGCAGCTCGGCGGCCTCTGCCTCGAGCCCGAAGTCGGACGGGCGGACCATCTCGGCCTGGCTCATCGGCAGGCCACCCGCCATCTGCGCGAGATATTCGGCAAAGCCCGCCGCGAGGATCAGATGCTCGATCTCGGCGAGCGGCCGCCGCGCCGCGAGCGTCCGCGCCCAGCCGAGCAGCGCGCGCAGCCCGGCCGCATAGGTGGCGAGCCAGGCGAAGCCATGCGCACTCGCCTGATGGCGCGTGACGAGATCGGCCTCGACGCGGCCGCCTTGCGAGACCTCGGCCTCGACGCACGCCCGGGCTTTCGCGACATAGTCGTCGGCCGCAGCGAGCGCGGCGTCGTAACGACCGAAGGTCAGGGCCTCGCGCCCCGGCTCAGGCGCCGTCGCCGCCATTACGCGCCTCGCGCCGCCGCTGCTGGCGCTCGCGCCAGGCGGTCATCAGGCGCTTCGGCTCGTCGGTGGTGTGCGCCCGGCCGACGGCGCGCACCCCGGCCTGCACCGCATCGCTGACCGACATCTGCTCCCAGTCGCGGCACAATTCCTTCTGGATACGGATCGCGCGCGGCCCCGCCTCGCAGATCGCCTTCACCCAGCGCTCGGTCGCCGCGTCGAGCTCCTCGGGCGCGACCAGCTTCTCGACATAATGGAAATGATAGGCCTCCTCGGCGGAGATCATCTCGCCGGTGAACACCAGCTCCATCGCCTTGCCCCAGCCGGTGAGCCGCGGGATGAGGCAGGCCTCCATGCCCGAGGGCACGCCATATTTCACCTCGGGCATCCCGAAGCGGGCGCTCGTCGATGCGACGCGCATGTCGCACGAAGTGGCGATCTCCATGCCGGCGCCGAGGCAATAGCCTTCGATGCGGGCGATGACCGGAACCGGGACGCGGCGGATGCTGTCGCATGCGTGATGTGTCGTCTTGCTGCCCATCTCGGCGACGATATGGTCCGGAAACTCGGACATCTGCCCGATGTTGGCGCCGCCGATGAACGCCTCGTTGCCCGCCCCGGTCAGCACTACACAGCGCAATTCGGGCTCGGTGGCAAGCTCGGCCATGACCTTGGCAAGCCGGGCGCGCCCTTCGACGGGCAGCGCATTCTTCTTGGCGACGTTGTTGACGGTCACATAGGCGACGAAGCCGCCCTCGGCGCGCTCCTCCCGGCGGACGAGGATGAGATCTTCGCGCTCATATTCATGCTTCGCCACCGACGCCATCGCACCCCTCGCCCTGTTCCCCTCGGGGCTCTCGTCGGCCCCTCGCTCACGATCTCAATCCGCCGACAGCGCGATGATCAACAAGCCAATTTTGCTGGACGGCGGATGAGGCGGGCTCATGTCGCGCGGCAGCCTTCGCTTGCCGCCCACCATTCTTTCGATATGCTGCCCGACATTCAGAACGGAACGCACGCGCGACCATGTCCACCCCGCCCCGTACGCTCGCCGCGCTCGACGCCTGGCATGCCCGCGCGATCGAGGCGGTGATCGACGCGGAGCGGCCGATCGTCGATGCGCATCACCATCTCTGGTGGCGCCCGCCCGAGAGCTTCCAGCTCCCCGAACTGATCGCCGAGATGACGTCGGGGCACGACATCCGCGCCACCGTCTTCGTCCAGAACGGCGCGATGTACCGGGCCGACGGTCCCGAGGCGATGAAGCCGGTCGGCGAGACCGAATATGTCAACGGCGTCGCCGCAGTCGGCGCAAGCGGCCTGCTCGGCCCGGCGCGCCCCTGCGCCGGCATCGTCGGCTTCGCCGACCTGCGACTCGGTAATGACGTGCAGCCGGTGCTCGCGGCGCACAAGGCGGCGGCCGGACCGCGTTTCAAGGGCGTGCGTCAGCAGGCGCAATGGGATCCGCATCTCGGATCGATGGCGAAGACCACCCCGGCGCCCGGCCTGCTCGCCGAGCCGGCGTTTCGCGCCGGCTTCGCCCATCTGGCGCCGCTTGGCCTCGGCTTCGACGCCTGGATCTACTTCACGCAGCTCGCCGAGCTCGCCGAGCTCGCCGCCGCCTTCCCCGAAACACGCATCGTCCTCGACCATCTCGGCGCGCCGCTCGGCGTCGGGCCTTACGCGTCGCGACGCCGCGAGGTGTTCGAGCGATGGGCGCGCGGGGTCGACGCGCTTGCCGCGCACGCCAACGTCAGCGTCAAGCTCGGCGGACTCGGCATGCCGAGCTACGGCTTCGGCTTCGAACAGCGCGAAACGCCGGCCTCGTCCGCCGAACTCGCGGCGGCCTGGCGGCCTTATGTCGAGCGGGTCATCGAGCGGTTCGGCGCCGATCGCTGCATGTTCGAAAGCAACTTCCCCGTCGACAAGGTGAGCTGCAGCTACCGGACCCTGTGGAACGCCTTCAAGCGTCTCGCCGCCGGCGCCTCGGCTGCGGAGCGCGAGGCGCTGTTCGGCGGCACGGCGCGGCGCGTCTATGACCTTGGTTCGGAAGGGATCGAGAATTAGTCGTGCGCGGTACCCCGCGCTCGCCGCCTAGATTTGCACCGCACAGCATGGGGATCGACTGATGGCGACGACTCTCGACGGGCGAGCCGACGCCTTCATCGGCGGCACGCCGAAGCGGCTGCTGATCGGCGGCGAATGGCGCGCCGCGCGGTCGGGCGAGAGCTTCGAGACGATCGACCCGGCCACGGGGCAGGTGCATGGCGAGGCGGCGGCGGGTGACGCCGCCGACGTCGATGCCGCGGTCGCCGCCGCGCGCGCCGCCTTCGAAGCCCCGGCCTGGTCGGGGATGTCGCCGCACGACCGATCGCGGCTGCTGTTGCGCATTGCCGACGCGGTCGAAGCCAATGCCGAAGAACTGGCGCAGATCGAATCGCGCGACAATGGCGCGCCGCTGTCGATCGCACGGGCGCTGGTCGCCGGCGTCGCCGAGACCTTCGTCTATTATGCCGGCTGGGCGACCAAGATCTACGGCGAGACCAATCCGTCGGCCGCCGGCATGCTCAACTACACGCTGCGCGAGCCGATCGGCGTCTGCGGCCATATCGTGCCGTGGAACGGCCCGCTGGGCAGCGCCGCCTGGAAGATCGCGCCGGCGCTGGCCTGCGGCAACACCGTGGTGTTGAAGCCCGCCGAGCAGACGCCGCTGTCGTCGGTGCGCTTCGGCGAGCTGCTGATGGACGCCGGCGTCCCGGCGGGCGTGGTGAACATCGTCACCGGCTTCGGCGAGACGGCGGGGGCAGCGATCGCCGCGCACCCCGGCATCGACAAGGTCGGCTTCACCGGATCGACCGAGGTCGGCAAGAAGATCCTCATCGCCTCGGCGGGGAACCTCAAGCGCGTGACGCTCGAGCTCGGCGGCAAGTCGCCCAACATCGTCTTCGCCGACGCCGATCTCGATGCCGCCGCCGCCACGACCGC
Source organism: Sphingomonadaceae bacterium (assembly GCA_030147805.1). GTDB lineage: Bacteria > Pseudomonadota > Alphaproteobacteria > Sphingomonadales > Sphingomonadaceae > Sphingoaurantiacus. The sequence goes on along the minus strand of JASBUR010000058.1, from coordinate 16,939 downwards.
GCAGGGCTTCTGCTTCCTGTCGGGCCAGATCTGCGTGGCGGCGTCGCGCGTGCTCGTCCATCGCAGCATCCACGACGATTTCGCCGCCCGCCTTGCCGCGCAGGTGCGCGCCATCCCCATCGGACAGCCCGACGCGGCGGCGACGATGATGGGGCCGCTGGTGTCGCGCGAACAGTTCGACCGCGTCACCGGCTATTTCGACATCGGCCGCGCCGACGGCGCCACGCTCGTCGCCGGCGGCCATGCGCTCGATCGGCCGGGCTATTTCGTCGAACCGACGATCTTCAGCACCGGCGACAGCGGTATGCGGATCGTGCGCGAGGAGGTGTTCGGACCGGTGACGATCCTCATCCCCTTCGACGACGAGGGAGAGGCGCTGCGCATCGCCAACGACACCGAGTTCGGGCTCGCCGCCGCCGTCTGGACGCGCGACCTCGGCCGCGCGCACCGTGTCGCCCGCGCACTGAAGGCGGGCACGGTGTGGATCAACACCTACCTCCACGTCGACCTGATCTCGCCATTCGGCGGCTACAAGCAATCGGGCATCGGCCGCGAACTCGGCCGCCATTCGATCGACGCCTACACCGAGCTGAAGTCGGTCTACGCCAAACTCGACTGAGGCGGTCGACGGGCGATGACCAAAGCGCAGCGCTACGGGAATTTTTCTCGGCTCGGGCGACAGCGCGGAGCCGATGCGGCATAAACCGCCGCGGAGACGAGGCGGGTGGATATCGATCAGCTCAGAACATGGATCGGCCGCAGCGAGCGCGCCGCGCAGCAGGCGACGCCCGAGCCGATCGCCGGCCTGGCGGCGCTGCTCGATCATGAGGCGCCGCCCTGGCCTGCAGGCGAGGTGCCGCCGCTCGGCCATTGGCTCTATTTCCTGCCGCGCGCGCGCCAGTCGACGATCGGCAGCGACGGCCATCCGCAGCGCGGCGGCTTCCTGCCGCCGATCGATCTGCCGCGCCGCATGTGGGCCGGCGGGCGGTTGCGCTTCCTGGCGCCGCTGCCGATCGGCGCCGCGATCGAGCGCCGCTCGACGATCGAGGACGTCACCGCGAAGACCGGTTCGACCGGCGCGATGATCTTCGTCACGGTGAAGCACGCGATCGCGGCCGACGGCGCGCCGGCGATCGAGGAATGGCAGGACCTCGTCTACCGCGGCGACGCCGGCGCCGCGCCGGCGGCCCCGACGCCGCCCGCCGCGCCTCGCCGTGCCGACGCGACGCGCACGCTCGTCGCCGATCCGGTATCGCTGTTCCGCTATTCGGCGCTGACCTTCAACGGCCACCGCATCCATTATGACCGCGACTATGCGCGCGATGTCGAAGCCTATCCGGGGCTCGTCATCCACGGCCCCTATGCGGCGACGCTGCTGCTCGACCTGTTCCTGCGCGAGACGCCGGGCGCGCGCGTCACTGGCTTCGGCTTCCGCGCGCGCAGACCATTGTTCGACACCGCGCCGTTCACGCTCAACCTGCAGCATGGCGACGGGCTGGCCGAGGCCTGGACGGCGGATGCCGACGGACAGACGGCGATGACCGCCACGATCAACTGGGAGAGATGAATTGCGCGATGTGGTGATCTGCGAGCCGGTGCGGACGGCGGTGGGACGGTTCGGCGGCGTGCTCAAGCCGCTGGCGGCGCACGAGATCGGTGCGCAGGTGGTGCGCGGGCTCATCGACCGCACCGGGCTGCCGGTCGACGAGGTCGACGACGTGCTGTTCGCGCAATGCTATCCCTCGATGGACGCGCCGGCGCTCGGCCGTGTCGTGGCGCTCGACGCCGGGCTGCCGATCGAGACCGGCGGGTTGCAGATCGACCGTCGCTGCGGGTCGGGGCTGCAGGCGCTGATCTATGCCGTCATGCAGGTCCAGACCGGCGGCTCCGACCTCGTGCTCGCCGGCGGCGCCGAATCGATGAGCAACGCGCCCTTCTATTCGACGCGGCTGCGCTGGGGCGCGAGCGGCCCGGCGATGACATTCGACGATTCGCTGGCCAAGGGCCGCATCACCGCCGGCGGCTGCCACTTCCCCGTGCCCGGCGGCATGATCGAGACCGCCGAGAATCTGCGCCGCGACTATGGCGTGCCGCGCGAGGAGCAGGACCGCTATGCCGCCGAATCGCACCGCCGCGCGGTGGCGGCGCAGGACAGCGGCGTCTTCGCCGAGGAAATCGTTCCGCTCGCCGTCCGGACGCGCAAGGAGACGATCACCGTCGATACCGACGAGCATCCGCGCCGCGGCGTCACTGCCGAGGCGCTCGGCAAGCTGGCGCCGATCATCGGCAAGGATCCGGAATCGACGGTCACCGCGGGCAACGCCAGCGGCCAGAACGACGGCGGCTCGGTGGCGATCGTGACGACCGTCGCGAAGGCCGCGGCGCTCGGGCTCCGGCCCTATGCGCGGCTGGTATCGTGGGCGGTCGCCGGCGTGCCGCCCAAGACGATGGGCATCGGCCCGGTGCCCTCGGTCGCCAAGGCGCTCGACCGCGCCGGGCTGACGCTCGCCGACATCGACCTCATCGAGCTGAACGAGGCTTTCGCCGCGCAGGTGCTCGCCTGTACCCGCGCGTGGAAGTTCGCCCCCGGCGACTTCGAGCGGATGAATGTCCACGGATCGGGCATCTCGCTCGGTCATCCGGTCGGCGCGACCGGCGGCCGGATCCTCGCGACCCTGCTGCGCGAGATGGACCGCCGCGGCGCTCGCTACGGCGTCGAGACGATGTGCATCGGCGGCGGCCAGGGCCTTGCCGCCGTCTTCGAGCGGCATGGCGGCTGACGCCGGCGCCAGCTGGGGACGCAACGACAGGCTGGCGGCGCTGACCGTCGCGCTGGCGGTCACCGTGTCGGTGTTCGACGGCGTCATGATCAATGCGACGCTGCCGACGATCGCGGCGCGGCTCGACGCCGAGCCGGCCGAGGCGATCTGGGTGGTCAACGCCTATCAGCTCGCCGCCGCGCTGGTGCTGCTGCCGCTCGGCAAGGCGGCCGACATCTACGGCCACAAGCGCATCTACCTCGGCAGTATCGCGCTGTTCGGCGCGGCTTCGCTCGGCAGCGCGCTCGCTCCCGATCTGCCCACGCTCGCCGCCTGCCGCTTCGTCCAGGGCTGCGGCGGCGCCGGCATCATGGGGATCACCAACGCGATGCTGCGCTTCGTCTATCCGCCCGAGCGTTTCGGACGCGGCGTCGCGCTCAATTCGATGCTCGTCGCGATGGCGCTCGCCGCGGGACCGCCGCTCGCCTCGCTCGTCGCCTCGCTGGTGAGCTGGCGGCTGCTTTTCGTGTTCAACCTGCCGATCGTCGTGCTGCTGCTGGCGATCGGCTATCGCGTGCTGCCGACGGGCCGCCGCGACGCGCACCGTTATGACGCGGTGAGCGCGCTGCTCAGCATGGCGACCTTCGGGCTCATCCTGCTGTCGGTCGACACCGGTTCGCACACGGGCGACGTCATCCTGCCCGCCGCGCTCGCCGCCGGCGGCCTCGTCACCGGAGCGCTGCTGCTCCGCCGTCAGCGCGGCGTGGCGCAACCGCTGCTGCCCGTCGACCTGCTGCGCATCCGGCTGTTCGGCATGTCGGTGGCGACCTTGTTCGCCGCGTCGGCCGCCCAGTTGATCGCCTATGTCGTGCTGCCCTTCCTGTTCCAGCACGACCTCGGGCTCACGCAGGTCGAAACCGGCCTGCTGTTCCTGCCCTGGCCGGTCGCGCTGGCAGCGGCCGCCGGCTTCTCCGGCCGGCTCGGCGACCGGGTCGAGATCGGCTGGTTCTGCGCGCTCGGCCTGGCGATCTTTGCGGCCGGCCTCGTGCTGCTGGCGATGCTGGAGCCCGGCGCGAGCTTTGCCGACATCGGCTGGCGGATGGCGCTGTGCGGGCTTGGCTACGGCCTGTTCCAGCCGCCGAGCAGCCGGACGCTGCTCAATGCGGCGCCGCTCGCGCGACTGGGGAGCGCCAGCGTGATGGGCGCAACAGCGCGCGTGATGGGGCAGGCGACCGGCGCCGCGCTCGCCGCCCTGCTGTTCCGGCTGATGCCCGCCGACGGGCGCACGGCGGCGCTCTATGCGGCGGCGGCGCTCGCCGCGCTCGGCGTGCTGCTCAGCCTGTCGCGCGGGCCTCAGCCATTGACCGCGCGCAGCACCGGATAGCTTTCCTCATAGGGTTCCTGCTGCCCGGCGAGCTGCTCGATCAGCCAGTCGCGGAAGATCGTGACGTGCTCGGCGTTGCGCCGCTCGCGCGACACGGTGAGATAATAGCCGCGGTCACGCCGCAGCACGGTGTCGAACGGCGCGACCAGCTGGCCGTTGGCGAGCTCGGTCTGGAAATAGGCCTTCTGCACCATCGCGAGGCCGACTCCGGCAATCGCCGCCTGGTTGGCGACGCTCAGTTCGTCGAACACGAGGTTGTCGCGCGGCGCGAGGTCGGCATGGCCCGCCGCGGCGAGCCAGTCGGCCCAGTCGTGGCGGCGGCCGTCGTAATGCAGCAGGATCTGCTGCTTGAGGTCGTCGACGGTCAGCGGCCCGCCATTGGCCTCGACGAGCCGCGGGCTGCACACCGGGCGCAGCTCCTCGCGGAACAGCAGCGTGCTGTCGAACCCCGGCCAATGTCCATGGCCGTAGCGCAGCCGCACGTCGACCTGGTCGCGGTTGAAGTCGGTGCTGTCGGTCGCCGAGATGAGGCGGACCTTGATGTTCGGGTGGCGAAGCTGGAAGTCGGGCAGCCGCGGGATCAGGAAGCCGATCATGAAGCTGGTGTAGGTCCAGACCGTCAGCATATGCGCCGTCTTCGAGCCGGTGAACTCCTCGGTCGCGTCGGCGAGCTGGGTGAAGATGTCGGTGAGCTTGTAGGCGAGGACGCGGCTCTTGGGGGTCAGCTCGAGGCCGTTGCCCAGCCGCTTGAACAGCGGCATGCCGAAATAATCCTCGAGCGTCTTGACCGCCCGGCTGATCGCTCCCTGCGTGACGCAGAGTTCGTCCGCCGCGACGGTGAAACTCATGTGGCGGGCCGCCACTTCGAACGCGCGAAGCGGATTGAGCGGGCCCGTGCGGCGAACGCCGCGCCTGATCGCCGACATTAGCTCATCTCCCCATGGTTATATTTTGCTTGAGCATGCTTCTATCAGCATTCTATGTGAATATCCAGCATGCAATCCGACATTCGGTACAAGAAGCGGCGACAACAGCGACTTTCGATGACGGGAAGTCATAGGGTGGGGAGGCTCGGATGGAGCGTCTGACAGGCCGGATCGCGATGGTCACCGGCGGCGCCAACGGCATCGGCCGCGGGTGCGCGCTGCGCCTGGCGCGCGAAGGCGCGGCGCTGGCGGTCATCGATCGCGAAGCCGACACGCTCGCCGCGCTGACCGAGGAGGTCGCGGCGGCGGGCGGCACGATCATGACGCGCGCCGCCGACTGTACCGATGCCGCCGAAGCCGCCCGCTTCGTCGCCGACGCGGAGCGCCGCTTCGGCAGGATCGACGTCCTCGTCAACAACGTCGGCCAGGGCGCGCGCGAGCGGAAGTCGAAATTCCTCGTCTCCGAGGAGGAGGTCTGGCGCTTCGTCATCGAACTCAATCTGTTCACGACGATGCGTTTCTCGCGGCTCGTCGCGCCGGGGATGGTGGCGCGCAAGCACGGCCGCATCGTCAACATGGCGTCGGAAGCGGCGCTGACCGGGCCCGTGGGCAGTCACGACTACAGCGCCGCGAAGGCCGGCATCATCGGCTTCACCCGCGCGGTGGCGCGCGAACTCGCGCCCGAGGGCGTCACCGTCAACGCCGTCTGCCCGGGGCCGATCATGACGCGCGCGCTGTCGACCAGCACCGATCCCGTCGTCCACGAAACGATGGCGCAGGTTCCCGTCGGCTTCGTCGGCGAGCCCGAGGACATCGCGGCAATGGTGGCGCTGCTGGCCAGCGAGGAAGGACGCTTCATCACCGGCCAGAGCATCGTCGTGAACGGCGGGCGCTGGTGGCTTTGAGATGATGCTGCTCGAACATGACGCAAAGACATTGATGGCCGAGGCCGGGCTTCCCGTGCCGTGGGGCGTGCTGGTGCGAGCCGGCGACCCGCTGCCGTCGCGGGCGCCCGGCGTCGTCAAGGCGCAGGTGCCGGCCGGCGGCCGCGGCAAGGCGGGCGGGATCAAGGTCGCTCGCGATCTCGCGGAGCTGCGTGCCGCCTCCGACGGCATCCTGGGCATGATCATCAGGGGCCATGCCGCCCGCAGCGTCCGCATCGAGGAGCTGGTCGACTTCGCGCACGAGGCCTATCTGAGCTTCGCGCTCGACGCGGCGCGCGCGCAGGTGACGGTGATGATGTCGCGTCACGGCGGCGTCGAGGTCGAGGACGCCGCGACGCGCGCCGACCTGCTGTCGGAAACGGTCGTGCTCGACCAGGAGGCGATCGCGGCGGCGGCGGCAAGGCTGGCGGCGCGGCTGCCCGATGCGCTGGCCGCGGCAGTCGCCGATGCGGCGCGCCGGCTGGTACCGCTGTTCTTTGCGCACGAGGCGCTGCTGATCGAGGTCAATCCGCTGTTCGTGCGCGCCGACGGCAGCTGGGCGATCGGCGACGCCAAGCTGGCGATCGACGAGAATGCCCTCGCCCGGCGCCCGCGCCTCGCCGCGCTCGTCGAAGATCACGCCGATCTCTACCGCGAGGCGGCGCTCAAGCTCGAGCAGGGCTTCGACTATGTCGACCTCGACCCGGCGGGGGACATCGGGCTGATCACCACCGGCGCCGGCCTGTCGATGCAGCTGGTCGACGAACTCACCGCCCGCGGCTGCCGTCCCTATAATTTCTGCGATATCCGCACCGGCCAGTTCAAGGGCGACCCGACCCGGCTGATCCTGGTGATGGAGCGGATCGCTACCGGCCCCAACATCCGTTCGGTGCTGATCAATTTCTTCGCCGGCCACACCCACCTCGGCGAGATCGCGCGGCTGCTGATCCAGGCGCTGGCCGCCGTCCCGCAGTTGAAGGCGCCGATCACCGCCCGCTTCATCGGCAACGGGCTCGACGAGGCGCTCGCCATCATCGCCGACGCCGGCAGCCCGATCGCCATCGAAACCGACCTCGAACGCGCGATCGACCTCGCGATCGCGCGCCTGGAGCCGGCCGATGGCTGAGCGGCTGCCCACCGCCGACGCCCGCGTCATCGTCCAGGGAATGACCGGCCGCGCCGGCCGCACGCATACGCTGTCGATGCGCGCCTACGGCACTCACATCGTCGGCGGCGTCTCGCCGCGCGACGAGGATGTCGGCGGCATTCCGGTCTTTCGCGATTGCGCCCGGGCGGTCGCCGCGACCGGCGCGGTGGCGAGCGTGGCGATCGTGCCGCCGCTCGCGGTGCTTCCCGCCATCCTCGAGGCGATCGCGGCGGGCATCCGTACCGTCGTCACCATTACCGAGGGCATGCCCATCCACGATGCGGTGCACGCGAAGCAGGCGGTCGACGCCGCCGGCGCGCGCTGGATCGGCGCCTCGACTCCCGGCATGGCGATCCCGGGGCGCATGAAGCTCGGCTTCCTGCCCGACGTGTCGCTGGCTCCGGGGCGGCTCGGCGTCATGGCGAAGAGCGGGACGCTGTCCTACGAGGTCTGCCATCGGCTGGTGCAGCGCGGGCTCGGCCAGAGCCAGTGGGTCGGCGTCGGCGGCGACCCGGTGAAGGGGACGCGCTTCGCCGATCTGCTGCCGCATTTCGCCAGCGACCCCGACACCGACGCGCTGGTCATCGTCGGCGAGATCGGCGGCAACGAGGAGGAGGAGCTGGCCGCGGCGATGACCGCGCAGCGCTTCGCCAAGCCGGTCTTCGCGCTGATCGCCGGCCAGGCGGCGCGCGAGGGTGTGACGATGGGCCATGCCGGCGCGCTGATCCACGGCACCGCCGGCACGGTCGACAGCAAGACGCAGGCGCTGCGCGGCGCCGGCGCGCAGGTGTTCACGCGCATCCAGGATCTGGTCGACGCCGTCGCGGGCTAGGGAATCAGCAGCACCTTCGACGCGACGCCCGACCGCGCCAGCGCGAAGCCGTCGTGCGCCTGCGCAAGCGGCAGGCGATGGGTGATCAACGGCGCATAGGCCGCCGGGTCGCGCGCCAGCCGCTCGATGACCTGCGGCCAGATCGTCGGCGGGATCCGCGACACACCGCGCAGCTGCAGCCGATTGCGGACGACCAGCGTGAGGTCGAGGCTCGCCGTCGCCTCCCCCATGCCCGCGAGCGCCAGCACGCCCTGCGGCCGCAGCACGCCGAGCGCCTGGTCGACGACGGCCCCCACACCCGCCGCCTCGATGGCGATGTCGAAGCCGCGTCCGGCGAGCTGCCGAAGCCGGTCGGCGGCCCCCGCCTCTGCCTGGTCGACGAGCCGGTCGAAGCCGAGCCCGCGGAGCGTGTCGAACCGAGCGGTATCGCGATAGCCGACGATGACGACCTCGGCCGCGCCCATCGCCCGCGCGAGCACCGCCGCGCCCTGGCCGATCGGCCCTGGCCCGAAGACCACCACCCGGTCGCCGCGCGCGAAACCGGCGACGGCGAGCGCATGGGCGCCGATGCTGAGCGGTTCGACGAGCGCGCCAAGCTCGAGCGGCACCGATCCGGGCAGCCGATAGACGTAGCGCGCATCGACGTTGACATGGCTGGCGAAGGCGCCGTCGCGGACCATGCCGAACGCCTGCCGGTCGAGACAGCCGACCGGATCGCCTTCGGCGCACGCGACGCAGGCGCCGCAGGCGATAGCCGGGTTGACGACCACGGCGTCGCCGAGAGCCAGCCGCTCGACCTCTGCGCCAAGCGCGACGATCCGCCCGACCGTCTCATGCCCGAGCGTCACCGGCAGCCTGGTCCGCATCGTCGCGGCGTAGCCGGCGGCCCAGCTGGCGATGCCGAGGTCGGTGCCGCAGATCCCGGTCGCGGCGATGCGAAGCTGGACCTCGCCCGTCGCCGGCGGCGGCGGCGCGGCCACGTCGCACAATCCTACTCCCTCGGCGTCGTCGATCTTCCGCAGCGCGAGCATGCACGTCTCCTCAGGCGCCGCAGGCTAGCAAAGCTGCCCGCCGGGGAAATCGAGTTAATCTCATGCGCGCCGTGCGTCGCCGGCCATCACCGCGCTCGCCTGCGCCATGAAGGCCGAGAGCATGGCGCGCTCGTCGGTCGCGCGGCGCACCGCGGCGATGGTCGAGCGGATCGGCGAATCGATGCGGCGATAGGCGATGCCCGGAAGCTTGAGGCTGTCGACGCTCTCGGGCAGCAGCGTGACGCCCATGCCCGATCCGACCATCGCGATCGCCGTCTGCCAGCCGGGCACCTGCTGGACGGTGCGCGGCACGAAGCCGACTTCGGCGCACAAGGCGAACATCCGCGCCAGACTCTGCGATTCGGCGTTGGCCGGGAACAGGATGAACGCGTCGGCCGCCAGCGATCCAAGGTCGAAGGTGTCTGAAGCGGCCTCACGGTGGGCGTCCGGCATGACCGCGACATAGGGTTCGTCGTGGATCGTCGTCGCGATCAGATCGTCGAACGGCGACGGGTCGCGCAGGATCGCCACGTCGATCTGCCCGGTCCGAAGCGCCTCGACGAGTGCCGACGGCATCAGTTCGGTCAGATCGACCTCCACGAGCGGATTGGCGGCGCGAAACGACGGCAGGATGCGTGGCAACAGGCGCAGCGCCGTCGTCGGCGTGAACCCGACGGCCAGCCGCCCGGCCTTGCCGCTTGCCACGTCGCGCGCCTGTTCGACCCCCACCGCGATCTGGCGAAGCACCGTCCGCGCGGTCGCCGCGAGCGTGGCGCCGGCCGCGGTCAACGCCACGTTGCGCGTATCGCGATCGAGCAGCCGATGGCCAATCGCTTCCTCGACGCGCTTGATCTGCTGGCTCAGCGGCGGCTGGGCGATACCCAGGCGTGCCGCGGCCCGGCCGAAATGCAGCTCCTCCGCGACGACCAGGAAGGCGTGCAGATGACGGAGCTCGAAAGGGGGCGGGCGCAGTCGCATCGGCGGCGATCTTTTCAGCAAGCGCCGCGCGCCGACAGGCAAATATTGTCATGGACGACTGAGCTTGCCACCGTGCCGCGCGTCATCGCCGCATGAGATAAGGTGGCTTTGCCCCGGTCTGCGCCGCTGGCACCATCGTGCGATGGAGACCGACGATCGGGCGACCGCCCCCGCGGGCGCGTCGCGTGCCTGGTATGTGCTGGCGCTGCTGTTCGGCGTCTACGTCATGAACATGGCCGACCGTCAGATCGTCGGCATCCTCGCCGAGGACATCAAGCGCGATCTCGGCCTCAGCGACGGCGAGATCGGCATCATCGCCGGGCCGGCAATCGGCTTCTTCTACGCCGTGCTCGGCATTCCCATGGCCTATGCCGCCGACCGGACGCACCGCGTCCGCTTCATCGCGGCCTGCCTCGCAATCTGGAGCTTCTTCACCATCCTCGGCGGCCGGACCACCAACCTGCTGCAGATGGCGCTGACGCGCGTCGGCGTGTCGATCGCCGAGGCGGGCGGCTCGCCCTCGTCGGTGTCGCTGATCGCCGATCTGTTTCCGGCTCGTCGTCGCGGTGCGGCAATGGCGGTCTGGACCTCGGCCTCGACCGTGGGGATCTTCGTCGGCTTCGCGATCGGCGGTGTCATCAACCAGGAGATCGGCTGGCGGAACACCTTCCTCGCCGCCGGCATCCCCGGCCTCCTCCTCGCGATCGTGCTGGTGTTGACGGTGCGCGAGCCGGTGCGCGGTGCCGCCGATGCCCGCCCGGCGCCCAAGGCGACGGCGGGCCTGTTCGCGACGATGGCGCAGCTCTGGCGCATCAAGCCGTTTCGCCAGTGCGTGATCGGCGTGGCGTTCTGTAACTTCTGCGTGTTCGCGGTGCTCAACTGGGCGCCGCCGCTCGCCATGCGTCGCTTCGACCTCGGTACCGCCGAGGTCGGCGCGGTCATGGGTACCGGCATCGCGCTGGCCGGCGGCGGCATGATGGTCGCCGCGGGCTTCCTCACCGACTGGCTGGCGCGCGGCGGTCTGCACCGCCCGCTGCTCGCGGTCGCGGCGACGATGCTGGTATCCGCGGGCTTCTTTGCCCTCGCCTTCTTCGCCACCGACTTCAGCCGCTTCTCGATCTTCTTCGTGCTCGGCTACGCGGCGCTCATGACCAATCCGCCGATCAGCTGGGTGGTGCTGCAGACCTACAGCCCGCCCGAGATGCGCGCGATGGCGACCGCGGTGCAGCTGCTGGTGATCGCGCTGAGCGCCAGCGTTCCGGCGCCGCTCGTCGTCGGCTATCTCAGCGACGCGCTGGCGCCGGCCTATGGCGCGGCGAGCCTTGGCTACGCGCTGCTCGTCGCGCCGCTCGCGGTGTTGGGCGCCGCCGTCCAGTTCGGGCGGACGGCCGCGACGGTCCGCAGCGAGACCATGTCCGATCCACGTCTCAATCCGGTCCGAATCAATATTTGACGGGCCCGACAATCCGGAAGATTTTCCGGATAACAGACCAACAAGGGGAGAGTTCGATGGCGACCGCGTTCAGCACCCGGATCGATGCCGATCCCGTCACGCCTGCCGAGGTCGCGGCGTTCGAACGCGACGGCTTCGTCCTTCCGCAGCGCGGCCTCGACGCCGTCAGCACGCGCTTCCTCGTCGACTCGATCGAGCAGGTGTTCGCCGACAACGCCAATTGGCACAACCTCGTGCGCATGCCGCACGTGCCGCTGCGCGACGGGCAGGACGAAGGGGTAATCGGCGGCGAACGGCTGTTCCGGATCGCCATCCATCCGCAGATCATCGCCGCGGCACGCGCCCTGATCGGGCCCAACCTCATCATGTGGGGCGGCGAGATCTTCGCCAAGCCGCCGGGCATCGGCAAGGCGACCCCCTGGCACCAGGATTGCTACAACCCCGCGGTCAAGGCAGGGCCGGGCCGGCCGCATCCGCGCAGCGTGATGATCTGGATCGCGGTCGACGAGGTGGGCGTCGACAATGGCTGCCTGCGCTTCGTGCCGGGATCGGGGCGCAACGGCCGCATCGAGCATATCATCGACGAGCGGAAGACCGATGCGATGCTCAACTTCGAAGTCGACGGCCGCGGCGTCGATTTCGACAGCGCGGTCGATGCGGTTCTGTCGCCAGGCCATTTCTCCTGCCACGACGTGTTCGTCGTGCACGGCGCCAACGCCAACACCTCGGGCCGGCGCCGCGCCGGGCTGACCTTCCACTATATGGATGCGGCCGACCTCTACGACCGCAGCTTCGGGGTGGCGCGCGGCGCCGGCGAGGGCCGCAAGCCGGCCCCGCTGGCGCAGCGGCCGATCTGGCTGGTGCTCGGCGAAAACCAGAACCCCGGCAACGATTTCGTGACCGGCCACCAGAATCTCGAGGACCTTGACGCGCTCGCCGAGGCCACCCGGCTCGAACTCAACCGGACGCTGCTCTAGCCCGCGTCGCGCGCCAGGTTGAGGACGATGTCGTCGGCGGGGATATGCGCGAACGGCGAGGCGAAGGACGCCGGCGCCTGCGCAATCTCCGCCTCGAGCTCGTCGCGCGCCGCGCGCCAGATCGCCTCGCTGGCGGCATCGCGCTCGACCGCGCTGATGCTGATCGACGCGAGCACGTGGCCGGCGGGATCGCGGACCGGCAGTGCCGCTGCGAGCGGATCGAACGCCACCCCGCGTTCGCGCGCAGCCTCGACGAGGGCTTCGACCGCCGCCCAATCGACTCCGAGTCGCTGGCGTTCGGCGAAGCGCCGGTAGGCGTCGCGATCCTCGTCGGTCAGAAAGGCGAGCATGCCCAGGCGCGCAGCGCCGCGGTGCAGCGGCAGCACCTCGCCGAGGCGGTCGCGATGGTAGATGTCGTGGCTGCCGTAGACACCGGCGAGGCGGAGGCCGTACCAGCCGAGCCGCACGGTCAGCGATGCGGTATCGCCGGTCCGCTCGGCGAGGCGACGCAGGTGCGGTCGGCTGGCGGCGTGCAGCCGGAAGCGGTGCACCAGCGCCCGGTTGAGCAGCTGCGGCATCGGCCCCAGCTCGTAGCGCGGCATGTTCTGGAACCGCACCAGATAGTCCGATTCCTCGAGCGTGATCAGCGCGCGATAGACGGTGGAAGCCGGCAGCCCCAGCCGCCGGCTGATCTCCGACACGCCCATCGGCTCGTCGGTGCGCGCGACGAGGCGCAGCACCTCGAAAACATGGATGGCCGACGAGTTGACCGCGGTGCGCGCCATCAGTTGAGCTCCGCCCGTTCGTCGTCGGCGGGGAAGAGACGCGAGCGCCGGTTCAGCTCGGCGACGATCTCGCGGATATCGGGCAATTGCGCCTCGAGCTGCGCTTCGAAGCGCTCCGCCGGTCCGCCGACCGACATGGCGCCATGGAGGCGGCCGTCGATGTCCCAGACCGGAAAGGCAACCGACACCATCTGCGGCGGCGTCGCCCGCGCCACGCGCGCATAGCCCTGTTCGCGAATCTGGCCGATCTGGGCGCGCAGCTGCTGGCTGTCGACGGGCTCGCCGGTGCGCGGATGCCGCAGCGGTTCATGTCGCGCCAGATAGTCGTCGATCGCCGCGTCGTCGTCGAAGGCGAGCAGCACACGCCCCGTCGCCGGCCCGTGGAGTGGGAACAGCGCGCCGACGCGCACGCGCCAGACGCCATGCTTGCGAGTCTCGATGCCGTCGATCAGGACGCAATAGTCGCCGGCGCGCACGACGAGCCCGGTCGACTCGCCGGTCAGTGCGTGGACGCGCCGGACGTAGGGTGCGGCGAGCGACCGGAAATCGGGTTCGACCTTCAGGGGGCTCTGCAGCTCGAGCACGCGATAGCCGAGCTGGTAGCGCGAACCGTCGCGCTCGCGCGTCACATAGCCCTGTTCGACGAGCGTCGTGAGCGCCCGGTAGGTCATGTTCTTGGTCATGCCCAGCGCCTGCGCCAGCTCGGTGACGCCATAGCCTTCGACGTCCGACGCGAAGCTCGACAGGACCTGCAGGACGCGGACGGTTGCCTTGTTGAGCTCACGCTCTCCGATGGCGGCGTCGATCTTCGGCACGGGCATGCTTGCCTCCTACGGCAGCGACACGGCGGGCGCAATTTGCGCGGCAATGAACTCTGCTGCGATCGAAATGAGATTTTCTAGCTTCGCGGCAACGATGCCGGCTTCCAGAAAGGAGGGGCAAGGGAGAAGCCGCATGGCAGACAGGATGCTCGCCTACCAACTCGTCGCCCCCGGACAGCCCGAAGTCGTCAGCGTGCCGATCCCCGAACCGGGACCGGGGCAGGTACGGCTGCGCACCGCGGGCGCCGGGCTCTGCCACAGCGATCTCGTCGTCATTCATGCCGATCCGCCCTTCTTCCCGATCCCCTCGACGCTTGGCCACGAAGCGACCGGCTGGGCGGAGAAGCTGGGCGATGGCGTGACCGGCGTGGTGATCGGCGCCGCCTACGGCATCTATTTTCCCTGGGGCTGCGGCCACTGCGCCCCTTGCCGGCAGGGCGCCGAGAACGTCTGCGACGCCGCGCCGTCGATCCCCGGATTCGGGTGCGGCAAGGACGGCGGCATGGCCGAATATGTCATCGTCGACGATCCGCGCCACCTCATCCCGCTCGGCGGCCTCGACCCGGTCGAGGCGGCGCCGCTGATGTGCGCGGGCATCACCACCTATCATGCGGTGAGCAAGGCGCTGCCGCTGCTCGGCGGCGGCTCGAGCGCCGTCGTGATCGGCGTCGGCGGCCTCGGCCATCTGGCGATCCAGATCCTGAAGGCGCTGACGCCGGCGCGCATCATCGGGGTCGACCGCAACCAGGAAAAGCTCGACCATGCCCGCGCCGTCGGCGCCGATGCCGCGGTGATGGGCGGCGACGGCGCCGTCGAGGCGATCCGCGCACTCACCGACGGGCGCGGCGCGGCGATGGTGATCGATCTCGTCGGAACCGACGCGACGCTGGCGATGGCCCAGGCGGTGCTGGCGCAGGGAGGACAGCTCCAGATCGTCGGCGTCGGCGGCGGCACGCTGCCCTTGCGCTTCCACGAGATGCCGCGCGATGCCAGCGTTTCGGTCCCCTATGCCGGAACGACGCCCGATTTGCGCGAGACGGTCCGTCTGGCGCAGGATGGCCGCGTCCACGCCGATGTCGTCCGCATCGGCTTCGAGACGCTCGCCGAAACCTATCGGGCGATGGACGCGGGGCGGCTGCAGGGCCGCGCCGTCCTCGTCCCCGGAGCCCATGAATGACCCAGCCCCTGATCCTCGGCCTTGGCGGCACGACGCGCGCCGGCTCCTCGTCGGAGCGCGTGCTGCGCGCCGCGCTTCGCGAGGTCGAGGCGCTCGGCGCGCGCACCGAGATGCTCGCCGGCCCCGACCTGGTGATCCCGCTCTATGCGCCCGAGCTGCCCGAGCGCTCGCCCGAGGCCGAGCGGCTGATCGATCTGCTGCGCCGCTGCGACGGTGTCGTCATCGCCTCGCCCGGCTATCACGGCTCGATCTCGGGGATGATCAAGAATGCGCTCGACTATGCCGAGGACACCGCGCGCGACGCGCGCCCCTACCTCGACGGACGCCCCGTCGGCTGCATCGCCTGCGCCTATGGCTGGCAGGCGACCGGATCGACGCTGATCGCGCTGCGCACCATCGTCCATGCGCTGCGCGGCTGGCCGACGCCGCTCGGCATCGCCGCCAATACCACGCTGCCGCTGTTCGACGAGGCCGGCGACTGCATCGAGCCCGGCCTCAAGGCCAGCCTCGCGATCATGGCGACGCAGGTCATGCGCCTCGCCGCCGCCAACTGCCTTGCCGGAATGGGCGACGGCCAATGAGCGTGTTGCGGCACTACAAGATGACCGCGCGCCCCGGCGAAGGACCCGCTCTGCGCGCGGCGCTGCTCGCTCTCGCCAACCGGGTCCGGGCGCTTGGCGGCTGCTCCGATGTGGAGATTCTCCGCGACCCGCGCGACCCGTCGACCTATGTCTTCATCGAGCATTGGCGCTCGATCGACGATCACGAGGCTTCAGGGAAGCAACTCGGCAGGGCGGCGTTCGAGCCCGTACTGGCGTTGCTCGCCGGGCCACCTGACGGACGCTATCTAGAGGCCATCCCATCCGGATAACCTGCAGCCCGACGCCGGCGCCGCCACGGACGACCGCGAGGGCCCGAACGAACAAAGCCCCCGGAAGCAGAGCTTCCGAGGGCTTTTGTCGTTCAACAAAGTTGGTTGCGGGAGCAGGATTTGAACCTGCGACCTTCAGGTTATGAGCCTGACGAGCTACCGGGCTGCTCCATCCCGCGACGAAGCTGTAGCGCCGATCGGCGCGCGAACGCGCCGAAGCAGCATGACATGTGAATGGGTTTTTACTCAACTGCGCCGGCTTCAAAGCCTGGCGGCGACCTACTCTTCCATCGCTTAAGCGATAGTACCATGGGCGCTGTCTGGTTTCACGGCCGAGTTCGAGATGGGATCGGGTGGGGCACAGACGCTATGGCCACCAAGCTATGAAGCAGGCGCAGTTGGGTTGAAATCGAAGCCGTGCAGGCCTTTATATTTTCATCACTTCGTCAGCACGCGTCAGCGCTGACATTGGAAGTGTGAACTCTCAAGCGCGAATAGAGCAATTAGTACCAGTTAGCTAAACACGTTACCGCGCTTACACATCTGGCCTATCAACGTGGTGGTCTTCCACGGCTCTATGAGAACTTATCTTGAGGGAGGCTTCCCGCTTAGATGCTTTCAGCGGTTATCCCGTCCATGCATAGCTACCCTGCTGCACCACTGGCGTGATGACAGGTCCACCAGAGGCATGTTCACCCCGGTCCTCTCGTACTAGGGGCAACTCCTCTCAATTCTCGACGCCCACGGCAGATAGGGACCAAACTGTCTCACGACGTTCTGAACCCAGCTCACGTACCACTTTAATTGGCGAACAGCCAAACCCTTGGGACCTGCTCCAGCCCCAGGATGTGATGAGCCGACATCGAGGTGCCAAA
>JASBUR010000055.1 GCA_030147805.1 Sphingomonadaceae bacterium | reverse complement strand
GCCCCAGCGCGTCGACCACACCATCTTCTCGACCTCCTCGGCGACCGAGGACGCGACCGCCGAATTGCCGATGTTGGCGTTGATCTTCACGAGGAAGTTGCGGCCGATCGCCATCGGCTCGGCCTCGGGATGGTTGATGTTCGCCGGGATGATGGCGCGGCCGCGGGCGATCTCGTCGCGCACGAACTCGGGGGTGACGAAATCGGGGATGGCGGCGCCGAAGTCCTGGCCGTCGCGCGCGGCGATCTCGGCATTGCGGGCGCGGCCGATATTCTCGCGGATCGCCACATATTCCATTTCCGGCGTAACGATGCCGCGGCGGGCATAGTGCATCTGCGTGACGTTGGCGCCGGGCCTGGCGCGCAGCGGGCGGCGCTCGACGTGCGGAAATTCGGCCTGGATGTCGCTGGCGCGCGCGCCGCGCAGGCCGTTGTCCTCGGGGCGGACCGGGCGGCCGTCGTAGCGCTCGACGTCGCCGCGCGCCTCGATCCAGGCGGTGCGCAGCTTGGGCAGCCCGGCCATGATGTCGATCTTCGCTGCCGGGTCCGAATAGGGGCCCGAGGCGTCGTAGACGCGCACCGGCGGCTCGCCGCACGACGGCTCGAGGTCGATCTCGCGCATCGCGACGCGGATGTCGGGGAAAAGCTCGCCGGGAATATGGACCTTGCGCGAGGCGGGCAGCGCGCCGGTGGTGACCTTCATTTCGGTGCGTGCGTTGATGTCGGCCATGAGTAAACTCCCGCAAGTCTTTGGTCGCATAGCGGGATCGGTGGCGCGAGGGGCGCGACGTTCCGTTTCCTACGCCGGTGCGAACCGGATCAGGTTCGGAGGGTTTGGCGCCGCTGTTGGCGCTGTCTCAGCCCGCTGCTCGGGCACCCCTGGGAACGCGGCGACGATGCGCCGGGGCGGGGGGCGATGTCAATGAAGCGGTGCGCCACCCCTCAACTCCATTCGTCATCCCCGCGAAGGCGGGGACCCGGTCCGCCACGAAAGGATTGCCCGCTTCCGCGGGCGCTAGTTGCCGTGCTGGGTTCCCGCCTTCGCGGGAATGACGAACCATGGGAGGAGAGGGTCGGTACCGCCCCCTACAGGAAATATTTCATCCGGATCGTCTGCACCGGCGCGGCGGCGACGTCGAAGCTGGCCTTGGCGAACGACGGCGGGCCGAAGGTCACCGCGGCGTTGCCGCTGAAGCCGACGCCCTCGGTCGGGATGCCCATGAAATTCTTGTCGAGCTTGCGATTGTCGTTCTCGTCGTGGATCACCGACACCGCATAGCTGCCGGGCGCGAGGTCGGTGACGGCGATATGCACCTCGGCGGCGGCGGGCGCCGACAGCAGGCGGACGTCCCGGCCCTTCTTGCAGTCGGGGAAGCGCTCGGCGTGGTGCCACAGGCACAGCCGCAGCGCGCCGTCGCTCGACCGCAGCCCGGTCAGCACCAGCTGAAGCGTCAGCGGCGGCGCGTCAGCCGCGCCGGTCAGCAGCAGTGCCGCCAGCGCGGCGAAGATTCCTCGACTCGACATGCAAGTCCCCCGACAAGCCCCGGTCGGTATCGCACAGCCGGTCCCAGAAGCGGAAGTAGAGACCGTAGTTGCAGCGATAGTCCGTGTGGTGCCTGTGGTGGTGCGAGGCGGAGATCATCGCCGCGCCGAAGCGGCCCTCGACCCAGCGCCGCGGGAAGATCTCCCAGCCCATGTGGTTGGTGACGCCGAAGAAGGTCATCACGCTCAGCACCACGCCCAGCGCCGCGACGTGAATCGGGATCAGGAACACCAGCGCCGGGATCAGCAGCGCCCCCGACAGCGACTCCCACGGGTGGAAGGACATCGCCGCCCAGGCGGTCGGCGGCCGGCTGTCGTGGTGGACGGCATGCATGCGCCGGAACAGCCACGGCCGGTGCATCGCGCGATGCGTCCAGTAGAAATAACTATCGTGGATAAATAGATAGACGAAAATGCTGAGAGGAATCCACAGCAGCGGATAGGCGCCAGCGTCGGTGTAGATGCGCGTCCAGCCGAGCTCGGTCCAGGCGTACATCGCGAGCCCCGCCGGCGCGCCGTAGATCGCCGCGGCGAGCAGCGACCAGCCGATCTCGCGGCGGATCTGCGCGCGCTGGCCGGCGTAGAGGCCCGGGCGCACGCGGGTCGACAGCCAGGCGAAGAAGCCCGACACCGCGAGATAGCGCAGCGCGACGATGGCGATCATCGCGAACAGGGCAAGGGCGAGCGCGGTCATCGTCAGCGCCTATACGCGCTTCAGGCGGCGGACCCTAGCCAGCTCGGCCAGTCGACGGCGACCGGGGCGCCGCCGAGCGTCAGCGCCGCACCGCCTTCGACATGCTCGACGCGCATCAGCGCCATGCCGCGGTCGCCGTGCCGCGACACCAGCTCGCCCGCCTCGCGGTCGCCGGCGCGCAGGCTGCGCTCGTCGCCGGGGTCGGCACCGAGTCGCACCGGCAGCAGCCGTTTGCGCAGCTTGTCGCGGTGGTGCATCCGCGCGGTATTCTCCTGGCCGACGTAGCAGCCCTTGGTGAACGACACGCCGCCCAGTTCGGCGGCGTTCGATTCGAGCCACATCAGCCGGTCGACCGGATAGTCCTCGCTGTCGGGCACGCCGAGCGCCAGCCGGTGCGCGACATAGGCGTCGAGGTCGGCGTTGGTGTCGGCGGCGGCGGCGATCCAGCGCCGGCCGAGGCCGGGCAGGCGCGGGTCGTAGGGCGCGGCGCTCGCACCGTCCCAGGCGGCGAACACCTTCAGGTCGGTCGCCTCGACGGTCACCGCCTTGCGCAATCTGTACATCGCCAGCCGCTTGAGCAGTTCGTCGCGGCGCGGCGCCCAGACGTCGGCGAGGATCGCGTCGCCCCCCTCGGCCCCGGCGTCGACCAGGATCATGTCGAACAGATATTTGCCCTGCGGGCTCAGCAGCCCGGCCCACAGCGGCCGGTCGGGCGCCAGCGCGTCGACGTCGTTGGTCAGCATGCCCTGCAGGAAGGGGCGGACATCGTCGCCGGCGAGGCGAAGGACGGCGCGGTCGGTCAGCTCGGCGATCTGGGTCATGGGCCTCAAGCTAGGGGCTGAACCCGCGCGGACAAGGGGCTATAGCGGGGGCATGACCCAGAACTTCGACATGATCCTGCGCGGCGGCGCCGTCTTCACCCCCGGCGGCCTCGCCGATTGCGACGTCGGCGTACGCGCCGGCCGGATCGCCGCGCTGCTGCCGCGCGGCGCCGGGAGCGCCGGCGAGACCGTCGACTGCGCCGGCCTCACCGTGCTGCCCGGAGCCATCGACACGCAGGTGCATTTCCGCGAGCCCGGGCTCGAGCATAAGGAGGATCTCGAAAGCGGCAGCCGCGCCGCGGTGCTCGGCGGCATCACCGGGCTGTTCGAGATGCCCAACACCAAGCCCAACACCGACACCGCCGACGCGCTGAACGACAAGCTGGCGCGCGCGAAGGGCCGGATGTGGTGCGACCACGCCTTCTACGTCGGCGCCACCAACCAGAATGCCGAGACGCTCGGCGAGCTCGAGATGCTGCCCGGCTGTTCGGGCATCAAGATCTTCATGGGCGCCTCGACCGGCGACCTGCTGGTGTCCGAGGACGAGCGGCTGCGCGAGGTGCTGCGCCACGGGCGCCGGCGCGTCGCGATCCATGCCGAGGACGAGGCGCGGATGCAGGAGCGCGCGTCCTTACGCGTCGCCGGCGACCCGTCGAGCCACCCGGTGTGGCGTGACGACGAATCGGCGATGAAGGCGACGCGTCGCATCGTGGCGCTGGCGCGCGAGACGCGCCGCCGCATCCATGTCCTCCACATCACCACGCCGGCCGAGCTCGAATATCTCGCCACCTGCAAGGACATCGCCAGCTGCGAGGTCACGCCGCAGCATCTGACGCTCGCCGCCGAGGAGGCCTATCCGCGGCTCGGCACCCACGCGCAGATGAACCCGCCGATCCGCTCGGCGGCGCATCGCGACGGGCTGTGGCACTGGCTGGCGCAGGGCGTGCCCGACGTCGTCGGCTCCGACCACGCGCCGCATACGCTCGAGGAGAAGGCGAAGCCCTATCCCGACTCGCCGTCGGGAATGCCCGGGGTGCAGACGCTGCTGCCGCTGATGCTCGACCACATGAACGCCGGGCGGCTGAGCCTGCAGCGACTCGTCGACCTGACCTCGGCGGGCGCGGCGCGGCTGTTCGGGCTGACCGCCAAGGGCCGCATCGCAGCGGGCTTCGACGCCGATTTCTCGATCGTCGACCTCGCCGGCGACTTCACGATCAGCGACGACTGGCTCGCCAGCCGCTGCGGCTGGTCGCCGTTCACCGGCGCCCGGCTCAAGGGGCGCCCGGTCGGCACGATCGTCCGCGGCCGGCGGGTGATGTGGGACGCCGAGCTGATCGGCGCGCCGATCGGCGAACCGATCCGCTTCGACGAGACGATCCGGGGTTAGGCGCCCGGCTCGGGCACCGGCTGCGCCGCCGTGGAGGCGGCGGGGGCGTCGTCCTTGCCGCCGGCGCACACCGGGATCCAGCGCCGCTTCTTGCTGAAGCATTGCGACCCGGCGTTGACGCCGGCGCGCCAGCCGACGCCAAGCTTGATCGGCACGAGCACGATATCGCCGCGCTGCAGGTAGTTGGCGGTGAAGCCGCCGACCGCGTAGAGCTTGCCTTCGACCGAGGGGAAGTTGCGGAACAGCTCCTCGGTATCGTGAAGGTTGTAGACCAGGGTGAAGGTCTTCGAGCCGTCGCCGCCGATGTCGAAGCCGACCGACGGGCCGCTCCAGTGCACCGGCATGTCGCCCTCGACCTGGTGGTGGAGCATGCCGCTGCCGTAGCGCAGGCCGAGCACCAGCGCGCCGCTGACCTCGCGCCCCTCGATATAGGCATTGGGGCGGCCGAGGTCCTTGAACGCCTTCTCGATCAGCTTTGCCGCGCCCTCGGCGCCCTTGCCGAACACCTGCTCGGCGGCCGCCATGACGTCTTCCTCGGCATAGCCCGATGCCGGCGCCGCGGCCGCCGGGGGAGGCGCCGCCGCCGCCGGGGGCGGGGCGGTGGCGGCGACCGGCTCGGCCACGATTCCGTCGGACGATGGCAGCGGCGCCAGATCGTCGTCGGCGGTCTGCGCGGCGGCCGGCGCGGCCAGCAGCGTCGCGGTCAGCAACGCCGGAAGCGCGGAGCGAATCGTCATTGGGTCTCTCCCCCGAGAAGTTCGGAACGCACCATAAGCGGGCGCGAATCCCCGAATCAACGCGCGCGGCTTTCGCTAAGCTGAACCGAGTCGCTTATGCGCCGGGCCGTTCGGCGGCGACGTCGTTCGACAGCCGGCCGAGGCCGCTGACCTCGACCTCGATGCGGTCGCCCGGCTTCATGAACAGCGGCGGGGTGCGCTTGGCGCCGACGCCGCCGCAGGTGCCGGTGGCGATCATGTCGCCGGGCCGCAGCTCGGTGAAGGCGCTGATATAGCCGATCAGCGTCTCGGCATCGAACAGCATCAGCTCGACCGGGGTGCGCTGCACCTCGTGGCCGTTGAGACGGGTGGTCAGCGTCTGCGCCTTGTAGTCGCCGAATTCGGCGGCGGTGACGATGTGCGGGCCGTAGCTTCCCGAGCCGTCGAAATTCTTGCCCGGAGTGAACTGCCCGGTGTGGCGCTGCCAGTCGCGCAGCGTGCCGTCCATGAAGCAGGTCCAGCCGAGCACATGGTCGAGCGCGCGGTCGCGCGCGATGCGGCGGCCGGGCGTGCCGATGATCAGCGCCAGCTCGCCTTCGAAGTCGAAATCGGCCGATTCGGGCGGCAGTTGCAGCGGTTCGCCGTGGCGCACCAGGCTCTGCGGCGTGCGCAGGAACAGCATCGGCTTCTCGGTGGCGGCGCGGCCCATCTCCTCGCGATGGTCGACATAGTTGACCGCGGCGCAGAAGATGCGGCGCAGCGGCGGCAGCGAGGCGTCGTCGAGGGCGAGCGGCATGGGGCGGTCCTTTCGGCGGGTGGCGGCCACCCTTAGCGGCGGCGGCGGCGAGTTCAATCGGCGGTGCGGAGCCGCGCAAGGCGCGGCGGCAGCCGTTCGGCGATTCGGCGCTGCGCGGCGTCGCCGAGGCTGCCCCAGGCGGCGATCTCGTCGAGCGTGCGGCCGCAGCCGCGGCACCAGCCGCTGGCCGCGTCGATCGCACAGACCTTGGTGCAGGGGGAGAGCATCGCTGCCGCATAGCGCGGGGGAACGCGGCTGTCGCGCCCGGCATCGGTCGTGATGCCGGCCGTGTCGGCCCGCGCAGCGCTGCGAATTCCCCGGCTGCTAACGCTTGTAAGCCGCGCGATGCCTCGTCTATATGCGCCGCTTCGCGGTGTCGTGGCCGAGAGGCTGAAGGCGGCGGTTTGCTAAACCGTTATACGATGTAAAGTCGTATCGAGGGTTCGAATCCCTCCGACACCGCCACTTTTTTCAGCGCGCGCGTTCGATCGCGACCAGCCGGGCGGGCTGGTCGCCGGTCGCGGCGACACGCGCCCCGGCGGCCACCACCATCGGCATTCCCGCGGTGAGTTCCGCCCCGTCGAGCCGGGCGTCGCCCGCGATCAGCGTCAGCGAGCCCGCGTCGGCGACCATCGTCCGCCCCGGCTCGACCGTCAGCAGCCGAACCACGGCGCCATCGGCGCGCGTCAGCACCTCGGCGGTGCCCCAGCCATGGTCGCGGCGCGCGGCGTCGACATGCTCGCGCCGGCCGTCGGCGGCCAGCGCGTCGACGATCTTCTTGACGTCCTGGCCGCGGCCGCGCGCCGCGATCATCACGCTGTCGCGCGACGCGACGACCGACACGCCGTCGAGGCCGATGACGCTTACCAGCGGTCCGTCCGAACGGACCAGGCTGTTGACGGTATCGATGAGGATGACGTCGCCGCGGACGGCGTTGCCGGCGGCATCGCGCTCGGCGATTTCCCACAGCGCGTCCCACGAGCCGATGTCCGACCAGCCCATGTCGACCGGCGCCACCGCGACGCGGTCGTCGCGCTCCATCACCGCATAGTCGATCGAATCGGAGGGGCAGGCGGCGAAGGCGGCGGCGTCGGGGCGCACGACGTTGCCGTCGACCGCGGCGCCGGCCATCGCCGTCTCGATCGCCGCGGCGATCGCCGGGGCGTTCGCCGCCAGCGACGCGAGATAGCGGTCGGCGCGCATCAGGAAGATGCCGCCATTCCAGGCATAGTCGCCCGACGCCAGATAGGCCTCGGCGGTGGCGCGGTCGGGCTTTTCGACGAAGCTGCGCACCGCATGCACTCCCGCGCCCAGCCGGTCGCCGAGGCGAATGTAGCCATAGCCGGTCTCGGGGCCGGTGGCGCGGATCCCGAACGTCGCGAGCCAGCCGTCGCGCACGAAGGGCACCAGCCGCTCGACCGCCGCGAGAAACGCCGCGGCGTCGACGATGACATGGTCCGACGGCATGATCAGCATCAGCCCCGCCGCATCCTGCGCCACGATGCGGTGCGCGGCCATGGCGATCGCGGGGGCGGTGTTGCGGCCCGCGGGCTCGAGCAGTAGCTCGCCGGCCGCGAGTCCCTGCGATGCCATCTGCTCGTCGATGACGCGCCGGTGCGCCTCGTTGGCGACGACGATCGGCGCATGGAACCGCGCGCCGTCGGCGGTGCGCGCCGCGGTTGCCTGGATCATCGTGATGTCGCCCACCAGCGGCAGCAGCTGCTTGGGGGTTTCGAGACGCGAGAGCGGCCAGAGGCGGGTGCCCGAGCCGCCGGAGAGGATTACCGGCCAGATCATCCGGCTCGCTTAGTGCGGCGCGGCGGCTGGGCCAAGGCCGCGTGCGCGATATTCGTTTCGGCGTTTATACGCTATGCAGGTCGCGGGCGGTCCGCCATAGGATCGCGCGGGGTCGCCATCGTGGCGAGAGGGGCGCGGGAGTTGGCGTGATCCGCCTGTTCAAACACTATATTCCGGCGCCGCTGCTGCTGCTCGGCGCGATCGAGTTCATGTTGCTGATGCTGGCGGCAGAGGCGGCCTGGCAGGTCCGCGCCGCGCAGATCGGCATGGAGATGTTCCCGACGACCGCCCGGCTGAACGAGGTGATCACCTACGCCGCCGTCGTATCGGTCGTCATGCTGGCCACCGGCCTCTATGAAACGCACGGCTACCGCTCGTTCCGGCTGACCGCGACGCGGCTGCTCGTCGCCTTCGGACTGAGCCTCGTGGTGCTGTCGGTCGTCTTCTTCCTGCTTCCCGATGTCGCGCTCTGGCGATCGATCTTTCTGTACGCGATGCTGTTCTCCTTCGTGCTGATCATGGCGGCGCGCGGGCTCTTCGCCCGGCTCGTCAACTGGGATCGCTTCCGGCGCCGGGTCATCGTGGTGGGGGCGGGCGATCGCGCCGCGAAACTCGGCGAGGTCGGGAAGGGCCCCAACGTCGGCTTCCAGATCGTCCGCTACATCCGGATGACCGAGCGCGAGCCGCGCATCGAGGGCGCGACGGTCCGCGAAGATATCGTGGGCTTCCACGATCTGGCCGAGGAGCTGGGCGTCGACGAGATCGTGCTGGCGCTCGAGGAGCGCCGTGGCGCCTTGCCCGTCGCCGACCTGCTCAAGGCCAAGCTCGCCGGGGTCAGGGTGAGCGAGATGTCGAGCTTTCTCGAGCGCGAAACCGGCCGCGTCGACCTCGGCTCGGTATCGCCCTCATGGCTGATCTTCTCCGACGGCTTCCTGGGCGCCAAGCACATGTCGGTGGTCGGCAAGCGCGCCTTCGACGTGCTGGCCAGCCTGACGCTGCTCGTGGTCTCGTCGCCGCTCCTGCTGATTGCGGCGCTGCTCATCAAGCTGACGAGTCGCGGGCCGATTTTCTATCACCAGGAACGCGTCGGCCAGCTGGGTCGCAGCTTCAACGTGATCAAGTTCCGCTCGATGCGGACCGACGCGGAGAAGGACGGCACGCCGCAATGGGCGCAGAGACACGATCCGCGCGTGACCACGATCGGCCGCATCATCCGCGCGACGCGCATCGACGAGATCCCGCAGATATTCAACGTGCTGCGCGGCGACATGAGCTTCGTCGGCCCGCGCCCCGAGCGGCCCTTCTTCGTGCGTGACCTCGCGGCGCAGATCCCGTTCTACCACGAGCGCCACGTCGCAAAGCCCGGGATCACCGGTTGGGCGCAGCTCAACTATCCCTATGGCGCCAGCGTCGACGATGCGCGACACAAGCTCGAATATGATCTTTATTATGTGAAGAACTACAGCATGTTCCTCGACCTGCTGATCCTGATTCAGACGGTTCGCGTCGTGCTGTGGCGGGACGGCGTCCGCTGAGCGCCAGGGACCCTTGCTGATGGACGAGGTCGGGCTCGTCAGCCACCTGATCGCCTGCGTCGGCTTCGGCGGGCTCGCAGCGGCGCTGCTCGTGCGGCGCCAGCAGACCGCGGCCAGCCTGTGGTTGATCGCGGCGGCGACCGTGACCGCCGCCTGGGCCGGGGTCGTCGCGCTCGCGATCCGCTACGGCGGCGACTATCTCATCCTGGTCTCCCCCGCCGAAACGCTGCGCTCGGCGGCGTGGATGGCGTTCCTGGTCTCGCTGCTCGCCCGATCCTGGCGCCTCAGCGAGCGGCTCAGCTCGTCGTTCGTCATCGCCGTCGTGATGGGGTTCACCGTCGCCGCGCAGCTGGCGATCGACTTCGCCGACGAACTCACCGGCGTCGAGGCCGCGCCGGGCATCGCCTATCTGTTCCTGCTCGCCCGGCTCACCGTGGCGATCGGCGGGCTGGTGCTGGTCCACAATCTCTACATCAACACGGCCGAGTCGAACCGCTGGAGCATCCGGCTGCTGTGCACCGGGCTGGCCTTCCTGTTCGGCTATGATCTCAACATGTACACGCTGCGCTTTCTCTCGGGGGCGCTGAGCTGGGACCTGTTCGCGGTTCGCGGCGTCGCCAACGCGCTCGTCGTGCCGCTCATCGCGCTGTCGGCGTGGCGCAACCGGCTGTGGGAGCTGCAGGTCTCGCGGCAGGTGGTCTTTCACACGCTGTCGCTGATGGGCATCGGCGGCTATCTCATCGTCATGGCGGTCGCGGCCTGGGCGCTGCGCGCGCTCGGCGGCGACTGGGGCAGCCTGCTGCAGATCAGCTTCCTCGTCGCGACGATGATCCTCGCCGCGGTGGTGGTGTTCTCGGGCCGCTTCCGCGCGTCGGCGCGCGTGTGGATCAACAAGCATTTCTTCGCCTACAAATATGACTACCGCCAGGAATGGCTGCGCCTGATCGCTACCGTGTCGCGCAGCGGACCGGGGTATGGCGGTCTCGCCGAGCGGGCGATCCAGGGCATCTGCGACATCGTCGATTCGCCCGGCGGCGCGCTCTACGTGCCCGGCGAGGACGGGAGCTTCGAGCTGGCGGCGCGCTGGAACTACCGCAACCTCGTCCCCGGGCGCGTCGAAGCCGACAATGGCATGCTCAGCTATCTCGGCGACCGCGGCCGCATCGTCCACGTCGACGAGATGCGGCGCGGTGGCGGCGATTACGGCGCGATCACCGCCCCGGCGTTCGTCCTTGCCGACAAGAAGGCGTGGCTGATCGTTCCGCTGATCCATCTCGAGCGGCTGGCCGGGTTCATCATCCTCGAGCGCTCGCGCGCCCATCGCGATCTCAACTGGGAGGATTTCGACCTGCTGCGCACGGTGGGGCGGCAGGCCGCGAGCTACATCGCCGAGGCGGCGAGCCAGGCGGCGCTGTCCGAAGCGCAGAAGTTCGACGAGTTCAACCGGCGCTTCGCCTTCATCATGCACGACATCAAGAATCTGGTCAGCCAGCTCAGCCTCGTCGCGCGCAACGCCGAACGCCACGCCGACAAGCCCGAATTCCGCAGCGACATGATCGCCACGCTGCAGGGCTCGGTCGGCAAGATGAACGACCTGCTGGCCCGGCTGGCGCAGCACAACAGCGGCAAGCCCGATGAGGCGGCCGTCGTCGACCTCACCGCAATCGTCGGCGCGGTGGTCGCGGTAAAGGGCCGCGCGCACGAAACGCTGTCGCTGATGGCCTCGCCGCCCGAGTTGCGCGTGGCGGGCGATCCCGGTCGGCTCGAGCAGGTGTTCACCCATCTGATCCAGAACGCCATCGATGCGAGCGAGCCCGACGCGCGGATCGACGTTACGTTGCGCAAGGACGGCCGCATGGCCCGCGTCGACATCGCCGACCACGGCAGTGGCATGTCGCCGGCCTTCGTGCGCAACGAACTGTTCAAGCCATTCCGGTCGACCAAGACGGGCGGCTTCGGCATCGGCGCCTACGAGGCTCGCGAAATCGTGCGGGGCTTGGGTGGGCGGCTCGACGTGGTAAGTCGGGAAGGCGAAGGTACGTTGTTCAGTGTGATGCTGCCCTTGGCAGCGGAAGAAGACGAGAGGAAGCGGGCCTGATGAGCGACAAGCCCCGCAAGCTATTGGTGGTCGAGGACGACGAAGGGCTGCAGCGCCAGCTCAAATGGTCCTACGAGGATTATGAGGTCATCGTCGCCGGCGATCGCGCCGCGGCGATAGACGCGCTTCGCGCGCACGAGCCGGCGGTGGTGACGCTCGATCTTGGCCTGCCGCCCGATCCCGATGGCACGAGCGAAGGATTTGCGACGCTCGAGGAGATCCAGCGGCTGAAGCCAGATACCAAGATCATCGTTGCCTCGGGGCATGGCGCACGCGAAAGCGCGCAGCGCGCGGTCGCGTCGGGCGCCTATGATTTCTACCAGAAGCCGGTCGACATCGACGAACTCGGCATGATCGTGCGTCGCGCCTTCCACCTCTACGATCTCGAGCGCGAGAATGAACGGCTCGCCGAGCGGCCATCGGACGGCGTGCTCGGCGGCATGATCACTGCCGCGCCCGCGATGACCAAGGTCGCGCGGATGATCGAGCGCGTCGCCGGCGCCGACGTGTCCGTCATGCTCCTCGGCGCCAGCGGCACCGGCAAGGAATTGCTGGCGCGCGGCGTCCACGACACCAGCCCGCGCAACAAGAAGCCCTTCATCGCCATCAACTGCGCCGCGATCCCCGAGAATCTGCTCGAGGCCGAACTGTTCGGCTATGAGAAGGGCGCCTTCACCGGCGCGATCAAGACCACCGAGGGCAAGATCGAACTCGCCGAGGGTGGCACGCTGTTCCTCGACGAGGTCGGCGACATCCCGCTGCCGTTGCAGGTCAAGCTGCTGCGCTTTCTCCAGGAGCGCGTTATCGAGCGCATCGGGGGCCGCAAGCCGATCCCCGTCGATGTGCGCATCGTCTGCGCGACGCACCAGGATCTCGAGGCGATGATCAGCGACCAGCGCTTCCGCGAGGACCTCTACTACCGTCTCGCGGAGATCGTGGTCCGGATCCCGCCGCTGGCCGAGCGCCACGGCGATCCGACGCTGCTGGCGCATCACTTCCTCAAGAAGTTCGGGCGCGACCTCAATCGCAACGTCAAAGGCTTCACGCCGGATGCGCTCGCCGCGCTCAATGCGTGGCATTGGCCGGGCAACGTTCGCGAGCTCGAGAACCGGATGAAGCGTGCGGTCATCATGGCCGAGGGCACGCGCATATCGGCGGCCGATCTCGATCTGGACGAGAAGCCCGAAGAGGCCGAGCTGCTCAACCTGAAGACGGCGCGCGAGATCGCCGACCGCAAGGCAATCCGGCTCGCACTGGCGCGGACCGAGAACAACATTTCCAATGCGGCCAAGTTGCTCGGCGTCAGCCGGCCGACATTTTACGACTTATTGAAGCAGCACAATATCGAGGTTTGAAGCCGAACCTCCGGCACGCCATATGGAGGCGCTGTGGATCGGCGACGTGGGGCAGGGGTATGGGGATGATTGACAGGCGTTCGAGCGGTCGCAAGGCGTTTCTCACGATGGCGGCGTTCGGCATGGGCGTGGCGTTTGCAGCGCCCGCATGGGCCGACCGTTATACCGACTCCGCCAACGCCTATCAGCGCGGCTTCGAGCGCTTCGAGAAGGGCGACGTCCGCGCCGCCCGTATCGAGCTGATGAAGGCGCTGCAGGCCGACCCGAACAACGAACTGGCGCGCCTGCTCCAATCCCGCGTGCTGCTCGAGGCCGGCAACGGGGTCGCCGCTCAGACCGAGGTCGAAAAGGCCATCAAGGCCGGCGTGCCCCGCGACAAGACTCGCCACCTGATGGCGCATGCGCTGCTGCTGCAGCGGCAGTTCGACAAGGCGCTGCGCGAGGCCGATCCGGCGGTCGTTCCCGACCAGTTCGCCGCCTATGCGGCGCGCATCCGCGGCCGCGTGCAAACGGCGATGGACCAGCCCGAGCGCGCCCGCGCCGAATTCGAGCTGGCGACCCGGCTTGCGCCGCGCAGCGCCGAGGCGCTCGTCGACCTGTCGCGGTTCCGGATGATGCAGGGCGAGGGCGCCGAGGGCGAGAAGCTCGTCGATCGCGCACTCGCGCTCGCGCCGACCGACGTCTCGGCGCTGCTGCTCAAGGGCGATTTCACCCGCCGGCGCCTCGGCCTCGAGAAATCGATGCCCTATTACAACCAGGCGCTGCAGGTCGATCCCAACAACATCGAGGCGCTGCTCGAGCGAGCCAGCACGCTCGGCGACCTCAAGCGCATTCCCGAAGCGCGTGCCGATCTCAAGAAGGTGCAAGGACTTGCGCCCGACCATCCCCTCGGGCTGTATCTCGAGGCGGTGATCGAGGCGCGCGCTGGCCGCTACAGCCAGGCCAATGCGCTGATGACGCGCACCAAGGGCGTGCTCAACCGTTATCCGCCGGCCCTGCTGCTCCAGGGCATGCTCGCCTATCAGCTCAACAATATCCAGCAGGCCGACGAATTTCTGAGCAAGGTGGTGGCGCAGGTTCCCGAGAGCGACATCGCGCGCAAAATCTATGCCGCGGTCCAGCTGCGGAAGGGCGATGCGCAGGGAGCGATCACCACGCTGGGTCCGATCGTCAGCAACAACCGCGCCGACGCACGGACACTGGCGCTGCTCGGCTCGGCCTATGCCCGTAAAGGCGACTATAACAACGCCCAGGTTTTCCTCGAGCGCGCCGCGAAGGCGTCGCCGGGCGATCCGGGCACCCGAACCCAGCTGGCAATGACCCGCGTCGCGCAGGGCGATGCCGCCGCGGCGAGCGCCGACCTGGCGATGGTGCTGAAGGAGGATCCCGATTCGCAGCAGGCGCTGATGCTGTCAGCGCTGATCAACATGCGGGCGAACAAGTATCGCGAGGCGCTGACCGCAACCAACGCCCTGATCAAGGCCTATCCCGAGTCGCCGATCGGCTACAACATGCGCGGCGCCGCCATGATGGGGCTCAACGACCGCAAGGGCGCCGAGGCCAATTTTCGCGCCGCGCTCGCCAAGAAGCCGACCTTCATCGAAGCCCGGCGCAATCTCGCGCAGCTGATGCTCTCGTCGGGCCGCACCGAGGCGGGACGGCAGGAGCTGATGCGCGTCCTCGAGACCGATCGCAACGACATCCGGTCGATGACGGCGCTGGCGCAGCTCGCGGCGCGGGCCGGAAAGTCCGAAGAGCAGATTTCCTGGCTCAAGCGCGCTGCCGGCGCGCAGCCGTTGGCGCTCGAACCGCGCGTGGCGCTGATGCAGACCTATGTCAGCGTCGGCCAGCCCAATCGCGCGATCACCGAGGCGCGGGGGATCGAGCGCGATTTCGCCAACAACGCCCGTGCACTCGAAGCGGTGGGCATCGCCTATCTGGTCGCGCGCAAGCCGCAGGAGGCCGAAAGCTCCTTCAACCGGCTGGCCTCGCTGGTCCCGGGCGCGGTAGCGCCGCGGGTGATGCTGGCGCGGGCGCAGGTGGCGCAGAACCGCATCGACGCGGCGCGGCAGACGCTCAACCAGGCGCTGACCATGTCGGGGCAGAATCTGCTTCCGGTCTACGTCGACCTTGTCGGCCTGGAAACGCGTGACCGCCGGATGAGCGAGGCGGTTGCGCTCGTCGACCGGATGCGCAGGGCATTTCCCAAGTCGAATATCCCCGATCAGGTTCTCGGCGATGCCTATCTGACCGTCGGTCAGGTTCCACAGGCGATCGCCGCCTATCAGGCGGCGCGCAAGGTGAGCTTCGATCGGGCCGTGGCGACGCGCCAGGCCACCGCTTATCTGCGCGCCAAGCAGCCCGGGCAGGCGATTGCGGCGATCAACGCCTATCGCGCCGCGAACCCGGCCGACCGCCAGGCGACGGCGCAGCTCGCCGACCTGTATCTGCAGACCAATCAATATCGCCAGGCGATCGGCATCTACCAGGGGCTGCGCGCCAAGGGGCTGCAGAACGATCCGATCGTCAACAACAACCTGGCGTGGTCGCTGCACCAGGTCCGCGACAAGCGCGCCTCGGCGTTCGCCGAGCTCGCGCTCAAGGCGGCACCGAAGTCGCCGGCGGTTCAGGACACGCTGGGCACGATCCTCGTCGAGACCAAGGCAAACCCCAAGCGCGGCCTCGCGCTGCTGCAACAGGCGGCGAAGGCGTCGCCGCGCGATTCCAACATCCGCTATCACCTCGGCATGGCGTACAGCGCCAATGGCAAGAAGGCCGAAGCCGTTCGCGAGATCGAGACGGCGCTTCGCCTTCCCAATCTCACCAATCCGGCGCAGGCGCGACGCGTGCTTGCAGCGCTGAAATAGTCAAGGCGTATCGGGGACGGCGACCTTCGGGCCGTCGTCCCCGCTGTCGGGTTCCTCGTTTTCATCGACACCGCTCGTCTGCTCGCGAACCGAGCCCGGGGCGCCGAAGCCTTGATTGGGCGCGACCTGCTCGCTGCGGCCGGTGCGCTCGACGGCTTCGGTGCCGCGTCGGTTCGAAGGCGCCGGCCCCGCCTCGCGCGGAGAATCGGCCGGCATCTCAGCCGTCCTTCGTTGACGGGCGCGCCTCGTCGCCTGCGGTCGCATCGGTATCGACGACATTCGATCCATCGATGCTGTGGTCGCCATGCGCCGAGGGATCGCCATCGCGCCGCGCATGCATGCCGTCCGAGGTGTTGCCGAGACCACCGACGCGACCGGTCGACGCGAACCCCGTTCCCGAAAGCCCGGCGCCGCCGTCGCGGATGTTGACGCCCTCGTCGTCGCGCTGGCCCGTCAGCGCCTGGTCGCCGGAAGGACGGCTCTGCTGGTGACGCTCATTCGCCATGGTCTGGTCTCCTATCGGTCCTGTTCGCGGCGTCCGCCGGTGCCGAGCGTGCCACCCGGGTCGCCTGCACCATGATCGGGCGCGCCGCCGGCTCCGGCGCGAGCATCGCTGCCGAACAGGCTCTTGTCGTCGCGGCGCTCCGTTGCGGCATCGACGGCCTCGGCGTGGCTGCCGTTGCCGGTATCGCGCCCCACCGCCGTACCACGCAGCGCCTCGGGCAGGTCGTCAACCGGCCGTTCGCGGTCGCGCTCCGGCGGCGCGCGATGGTTGTAGCGGTCTGCAGGATCGTCATCGTTCGCCATGGGTCTCTCCTCAGCCGGGCCGCGTGCGCGGCCCCTGGTCGCCGAACAGAGAACGATGCTTGATTCGCGAGGTTGCGCCGCGGGCGGTGCCGCGCGCTTGCCCGCCTCGCCGGGGCGACGAAGCGAGCAGGCGGGCCCTTAGTGCTGCATTCGCAGGATCGGCTTGATCGTCGCGCCGCTGCGCATGTCGGCGATCGCCTCGTTGATCTCGGCAAGGGCATAGAATTTGATCAGCCGATCGTAGGGGAAGCGACCCGCCTCGTGCAGGGCGATCATCCGCGGGATGAACTCCTGCGGATCGGCGTCGCCTTCGGTGACGCCGATCACCCGGCGGCCCGCCAGCAGCATCGACGGCATGAACGTCACCTCTGTCCCCGGCGCGACGGCGAGCACCGCACAGGTGCCGCATTGCGCCAGCAGGTCGATCGCGGCGCGGATGCTCGGCGCCTTGCCGCTGGTATCGACCGTGAAGGAGGCGCCAGCCGGCAGGATGGCGCGCAGCTGCTGCATCAGGTCGGGTGCGTCGCCGCGAATGGCGTGAGTCGCGCCGAGCTCGCGCGCGAGGGCGAGACGCCCGTCATGGACGTCGACGGCGACGACCACGCCACAGTCGCTCGCCACGGCAGCCATCATCGCCGCCATGCCGACGGTACCGACGCCGAAGATCACGATGCTGTCGCCGGGTTGCGGCTTCAGCGTGTTGAGGACGGTGCCGGCGCCGGTCTGCAATCCGCAGCCGAGCGGCCCCATGGCTTCAAGATAGTGATGCCGCGCGACCTTGACGGTATTGCGCGCCGTCGAGAGCGCGAAGGTGGCGAACGACGACTGGCCGAAGAAGCCGCCCCAGACGTCGGCTGCGTCGTCGCCTTCGCCCTGGCGGAAGCTGGGTTCGCCGTTCGAGCGGAAACCCTTGAAGTTGCGGACGCCGAACTCGCTGCAATATTGCGGCTGGCCAAGTTCGCATCGCGCGCAGCCACCGCAGGAGGCGTAGGACAGCACGACATGATCGCCGCGCTTGACGTGCGTGATGTTGGCGCCGACCTGCTCGACGATCCCGGCGCCCTCATGACCGAGCACGATCGGCAGCGGCGGTGCGAAGGCGCCGTGCTGGCAGGCGACATCCGAATGGCAGATGCCGACCGCAACGAGGCGTACCAATATTTCATCGTCGTTCGGGGTCGCGAGGTCGAGCGGTTTGACCTCGAAGGGTTGTCCGAACGCACCGATGACTGCAGCCTCGACCTTCATGCCGTCTCTCCCGCAATTTTACCGCAGGCTACGATGCTCGATCGCATCGTGCGAGCCTGTATGATGCGTGAGGGATCAATGGCCTGCGCTACTTAGCGTCATTGCTTTGTCGCGCCGTTCCCGTCAAAGGCTGCTGCGAGTCTCTCTCAGTTCCAGGAGCTGCGTACCGATGAACGTCCGCTTGCGTTCGGCATTCCCGGGCCTTGTTCTCCTGGCGCTCGTCGCGTGCGGCGACGGTGACGCCGCCAAGGGGCCCGGCGGCCCGGGCGGACCGGCTCCCTCGGTCGTAGCGACGACGGTACGGCCGGTCGCCTTCGCCGATCGGATCGAGGCCGTCGGCACGGCCTATGCGCGCGAGTCGACGACGATCGCTGCGACGGTGACCGAGCGCATCGTGCGCCTGAACTTCACCGACGGCGCTTATGTCCAGCGCGGACAGGTCATCGCCGAGCTGGCGCGCGGTCAGGAGACCGCCGGACTCACCGAAGCGCAGGCACGACTGACCGAGGCGCAGCAGCAGCTGACGCGGCTTCGCCAACTCCAGGAACGCGGCTTCGCGACCAACGCCCGCGTCGACGAACAGGTGGCGCTCGTCAACTCGGTGCGCGCGCAGGCGGGGCAGGTCCAGGCGCAGATCGCCGATCGCGTGATCCGCGCGCCCTTTTCGGGCGTGGTGGGGCTCCGCCGCATTTCGCCCGGCGCGACGGTTACGGCGGGAACCGAAATCGCCACGATCAGCGACCTCTCGCAGATCAAGCTCGACTTCAGCCTTCCGGAGACCTTCCTTGGCGCAATGCGCAACGGGCAGTCGATCGAGGCCGAGGCGGCGGCTTATCCGGGAGAGATATTCCGCGGATCGGTCGAGAGCATCGAATCGACGGTCGATCCGATCACCCGGTCGGTAACCGTTCGCGCGCTGCTTCCCAATCCGAATGCGCGGCTGAAGCCCGGCATGCTGCTGTCGGTCAGCATCTTCGCTAATCCGCGTACCTCGCTGGCCGTGCCCGAGCTGGCGCTGGTCGCCGAACGCGACCGGAGTTTTGTCTACAAGATCGATGGCGAGAATGTCGCGCTGAAGACTCCGGTCGAGGTCGGCGCGCGGCAGGAGGGCATGGTCGAGGTTCGCCGCGGGGTTGCGGCCGGAGATCGTATCGTCGCCGAGGGGACCATCAAGGTGCGCGATGGCGCAAAGGTGCGGACCGTGCCGGCCCCGTCCTCCGGGCTGCGCGCAGCGGAGTAGCCGATGATTCTGTCCGACATCTCGGTCAAGCGCCCGGTCTTTGCGGCGGTTCTGGCGATCCTGCTGGTGCTCAGCGGCATCGTGGCCTTCACGCGCCTGTCGGTCCGCGAGGTCCCCGATGTCGATCCGCCGATCGTGTCGATCGAAACCGGCTATCGCGGTGCGGCCGCCAATGTCGTCGAGAGCCGGATCACCCAGGTCATCGAGGACCGGCTGAGCGGCATCGAAGGCGTGCAGGCAATCACCTCGCGCTCCGACAACGGCCGCTCGGACATCAGCATCGAATTTTCCGCATCGCGCGATATCGACGCGGCGGCCAACGACGTTCGCGACCGCATCGGCGGCATCCTCGACAATCTGCCCGACGAGGCCGATCCGCCCGAGATCCGCAAGGTCGACGCCGACGAGCAGCCGATCATGTGGATGAGCCTGACCGGCGAGGGCTGGACGGCGCTCGAACTCAGCGACTATGCCGACCGCTTCCTCATCGACCGCTTCAGCTCGATCGACGGCGTGGCGCGCGCGCAGATCGGCGGCGAGGCGCGGCCGGCGATGCGGATCTGGATCGATCGCGCCAAGCTCGCCGCCTTCAACCTGACCACCGGCGACATCGAGCGTTCGCTGCGCACGCAGAATGTCGAGCTGCCTGCCGGGCGGGTGGAGACCAGCGCGCAGAATCTGACGGTCCGTCTCAATCGCGCCTATGCGACGCCGCAGGACTTCGCCAATCTCGTCGTGTCGCGCGGCGATACCGGCTATCTCGTCCGCCTCGGCGACGTGGCGCGGGTCGAAGTCGGTCCCGAGAATCCCTACAGCTATTTCACCTCGAACGGCCGCCCGGCGGTCGGCATCGGCATCATCCGTCAGTCGGGGGCCAATACGCTCGAGGTCGCCAATGCCGCCAAGGCGGAGCTCGCGGCGATCGAGAAGACGCTTCCCGAGGGGGTGAGCATCGGCCTCAACTCGGACAGTTCGCAGTTCATCGCCGCGGCAATCACCAACGTCTACAAGACGCTTGCCGAGGCGGCGGTGCTCGTCGTCCTGGTCATCTACATCTTTCTGGGATCGGTGCGCGCGACGATCATTCCGGCACTTACCGTGCCGATCTGCCTCACCGCGACCTTCATCGTGCTCTGGGCTTTCGGATTCTCGATCAATCTGCTGACGCTGCTCGCGCTCGTGCTGGCGATTGGCCTCGTGGTCGATGACGCGATCGTCGTGCTCGAGAACGTCTATCACCGGATCGAAGAAGGCGAGTCGCCGCTCGTCGCCGCCTATAAGGGCGCCTCGCAGGTAGCCTTCGCGGTGGTGGCGACGACGCTCGTCGTCTGCGCGGTGTTCGTGCCGGTGATGCTGATCGGCGGCAATACCGGCATGCTGTTCCGCGAACTGGCCGCGGCGATGATCGGCGCGATCGCCTTCTCGGGCTTCGTTGCGCTCAGCCTCACGCCGATGCTGTGTTCCAAGCTGCTCAAGCCGTCGGGGACGCGCAATCGCTTCACGCAATGGATCGACGTCCGCTTCGACCGGCTGAGCGCGCGCTACGAAGCGACCCTGCGCAAGCTGCTCGACCGGCCGCTGCTGGTCGGCGGCGCGGCGCTGGGCTTCGTGCTCGGCTGTCTGGCGCTGGGAACGACGCTGCAATCCGAACTGGCACCCGAGGAGGATCAGGGCAGCATCATGGTGTCGGTCAGCGCGGCCGAAGGCACCGGCTGGGACACGATCGTCCGTTACATGCGCGACATCGAGCGCGACCTCGTCCCGATGCTCGACGACGACGGCCCGATCCGCCGCATGATGGTGCGCGCCCCCAACTCCTTCGGCGCGAGCGAGGATTTTTCGGGCGGACGCATCGTCGTCCACCTCAAGACCTGGGCCGAACGCGACGTCTCCACACGCGAAGTGCTGGAGGAGGTGCAGGCCAAGATCCGCCAGCACCCGGCGGTGCGATCCAACGCCAGCATTCCGTCGGCGCTCTCGCGCGGCCGCGGGCAGCCGATCCAGTTCGTGATCGCGGGCGATACCTTCGAGCATCTCGCGACGGCGCGCGACAAGCTGCTCGCGGCGGCGGAAAGCAATCCCAACATCGTCGATCTCGACAGCGACTATCGCGAGACGCGCCCGCAGCTGCTCATCGACATCAACACGGTCCGCGCCGGCGATCTCGGCGTGTCGGTCCAGGAGATCGGGTCGACGCTCGAGACGATGATGGGATCGCGCCGCGCGACGACCTACCTCGACCGTGGCGAGGAATATTATGTCGTGATGCAGGCCGAGGCCGCCGACCGGCTGTCGCCGAGCGATCTCACCAACGTCTATGTCCGCTCGACGACGACGGGCCAACTCGTCGCGCTGTCCAACCTCGTCAGCCTGCGCAGCTTCGCCGACGCCGGATCGCTCGGCCGCTACAACAAGCTGCGGTCGATCACGATCAGCGGCAGCCTCGCCCCCGGCCATTCGCTCGGCGAGGCGCTCACGTGGCTCGAGGAGCAGGCGGCGGAGATCCCCGAAATTACGCAGGTGGGTTACAAGGGCGAGTCGCTTTCCTACAAGCAGGCCGGCTCGTCGATCGTCTTCGTCTTCCTGCTGACGATCGCTATCGTCTACCTCGTGCTGGCGGCGCAGTTCGAGAGCTTCGTTCACCCGGCGGTGATCATCCTCACCGTTCCGCTCGCAGTTGGCGGCGGCGTACTCGGCCTGGTTGTGATGGGCATCACGCTCAACATTTACAGCCAGGTCGGCATCGTCATGCTCGTCGGCCTGGCGGCGAAGAACGGCATTCTGATCGTCGAGTTCGCGAACCAGTTGCGCGATGCCGGCAAGACCATCGAGGACGCCGCGATCGAGGCCGCGACGCGCCGATTGCGGCCGGTGCTCATGACGTCGATCGCGACCGTCGCAGGCGCGGTGCCGCTGATGCTCGCGAGCGGTGCGGGCGCTGCAGCGCGCCAGTCGATCGGCGTGGTCATCGTCTGGGGCGTCAGCCTCGCGACGTTGCTGACGCTGTTCCTGATTCCGGTGTTCTACAACCGGCTGGCGCGCCGGACCGGCTCGCCCGAAGCGGTGGCACGGCAGCTCGAATCCGAGCTGGGCGGCGCACCGCAGCCGGCGGAGTAGCGGGTGAGGGGGGTCGCGTCGGCCGGACAGCTGCGCTGGTCGCTCGCGCGCAGGGTGCTGGTGCTGGTCCCGCTCGTCCTGCTGCTCGGCAGTATCTCGGGCCGCGCCGCAGGGTCGCCCGCGGCCAATCCGTGGTTCATGGCGCTGCTCAAGCCCGACGTCTATCCGCCCGGCGTCGTCTTCGGCATCGTCTGG
Organism: Sphingomonadaceae bacterium; assembly: GCA_030147805.1. Classification (GTDB taxonomy): domain Bacteria; phylum Pseudomonadota; class Alphaproteobacteria; order Sphingomonadales; family Sphingomonadaceae; genus Sphingoaurantiacus. Next base: position 32,490 of record JASBUR010000055.1, on the reverse strand, counting down.
ACGCTACTCTATGCGATGATGGGAATCGCGCTGGCGCTCGTCTGGAACGCCCGCGGGGCGCGCTGGCGCGGGCTGGCGATCATCCTGTTCGTGCTGCAGCTCGCCGCCAATCTCGCCTGGTCGCCGCTGTTCTTCCGCTATCAGCGGATCGAAGAAGCGTTCTGGCTCGTCGTTGCAATCTTCGTGCTGGCGTTGGCGACGATGGCGTGCTTCGCGACGGTCCGCCGCATGGCGGCCGCGCTGATGCTTCCCTATCTCGCCTGGCTCGCGTTCGCCGGGCTGCTGATCTGGCGGATCCACGAGCTGAACCCCGACGGGGGCCCGGACGTTTCCATCGCACGCGTCAGCCTCGCCTTGCCTGAGCCGGAGTGAACCCCATGCAGTCGCAGAACCGCTTTTTCGAGGATCTTGCCAAGCTCGCCACGGGGGCGGCCGGCACGCTGGCCGGCGTCGGCCGCGAGATGGAAGGTTCGATGCGCCAGGCGTTCGAACGCGTCGTCGGCGGGATGGACCTGGTCAGCCGCGACGAGTTCGAGGCGGTGAAGGCGATGGCGGCGAAGGCGCGCGAGGAAAATGAGGCGCTCAAGGCGCGACTCGATGCGCTCGAGGGGCGCGCGCCGGCGGCAGCAGAGCCGGATCCGACGGCTGCCGAGGCGCGGAAACGCGCGCGCCGCGCGTCCAAGGCGTCGGTCGGAGACGCTATTCCGTGATTATCCACAGGAATCCGTCAGTGGAGCCGGCTCCGGGTCTTGCGGACTCGGACAGCGCCCGACAGCATCGGGCGCGCGGGGGTAGGAGTTTGGCCGGGTGACCCACCTGGAAACCGACATGACGCAGCCGCCGGCGGCGCCGATCGATATGCTGGAGCATTATTTCGGCGCCCATGGCTGGGCATGCGAGCGCAACGGGGACGAGGAGATCGTCGCGTCGGTCGAGGGCTCGTGGGCGCAATACCAGCTCCGCGCGCTGTGGCGCGAGGAGGAGCGCATGCTGCAGTTCGTGGCCCTGCCCGATGTGCGCGTTCCCGAGGCCAAGCGCAGCGCGATTTACGAGACGATCGGCCTCATCAACGAGCAATTGTGGATGGGGCATTTCGAGATGTGGGCGGCCGACGGCACGCTGCTGTTCCGGCATGCGACGCTGCTCGACGGCGACGACGATATCGGACTCTCGCTCGACCAGGCGGAGACGCTCGTCGAAGCGGCGATCGACGAGTGCGAACGCTATTACCCCGTTTTCCAGTTCGTGCTTTGGGCCGGGAAGAAGCCCGCCGAAGCGCTCGAGGCCGCGCTGATCGATACGGTCGGCGAGGCCTGACGGCCTCGCGCGCGCCGATGGAAGCCGTGCGTCTCGATCGCGTTGGCCCGCTGTGGCTGGTGGGGTGCGGCAACATGGGCGGTGCGTTGCTGAGACGCTGGCTTGCCTGCGGACTCGATCCCCGATCGGTGACGGTGATCGATCCGGTGCCGCGCGACGCACCCGCCGACGTTCGCTGCGTCGGGTCGGTTGCCGAGGCGGGCGAGCCGCCGCGCGTCGTGCTGCTCGCGACGAAGCCTCAAATGCTCGGCGATGTCGCCGAGCAGCTCAAGCCGCGGTTGGGGGGAGCGCTGGTCATCTCGATCCTGGCGGGGGTCGAGTGCGACACGCTGCGCCGCTGCCTTTCGCCGCGCGTGGTGCGCGCCATGCCCAATACGCCGGCACAGATCGGACTGGGAGCAACCGCCCTCCATGGCGGGACGGCGGACGATCGGGCCGTGGCGGACGCGCTGATGACGGCCGCCGGTGCCGTGCACTGGATTGCCGACGAGCAGTTGTTCGACGCGGTGACCGGGGTCTCTGGGTCGGGGCCGGCCTATGTGTTTCGCTTCATCGAGGCGCTCGCCGCGGCTGGCGCTGCGGCCGGCCTGCCCGCGGCGACGGCCGCGGCGCTGGCGCTCGAGACGGTAACCGGCGCAGCCGCGCTGGCGGCGCGTGGCGACGCGTCGCCGGGCGAACTCCGCGCGCAGGTGACCAGCCCCAACGGCACGACCGCCGCCGGGCTCGCGGTGCTCGATGGCGAGGGAGCCTTGTCGGCGCTGCTTGCCGACACGGTCGCCGCCGCGGCGCGGCGGTCGCGCGAACTGGCTAGCGCAGCGACGCCTGCAGTTCCTCGATCAGCGGGCGATCGATCGCCGGGATGAGCCCGAGCAGCACCGCCCAGAAGCCGGTCACCGCCTGCTGGCCCGCCTGCGAATAGGCGGTCACCATTCGTTCGCGCAGGCGATCGAACAGCATTGCCTCGAGGTCGATCCCCTCACTCGTCAGCCGCAGCAGCCGCTGGCGCCGGTCGCGCTTGCCGACCTCCTGCGTCACGAAACCCTGGGCCTGCAGCTCGCCGAGAACGCGACTGAGCGACTGTTTGGTGATGTTGAGCAGCCGCAGCAGGTCCGAAACCGGCATTCCCGGCCGACGGGCGATGAAGTAGAGCGCCCGGTGATGCGCGCGGCCCAGGCCGACGTCGGCGAGACGGGCGTCGGCACCCTTGATCATGTTGCCGTAGCCGAAATACAGGAGTTCGATCCCCCGCCTGATCTCGGCTTCGCGCAGGAATTGCGGTGATGCAATGGGCGTTGGGTCAGCCATGCTGACGCAAATCTCATGGATCATCGGGTTGGGCAACCCCGCGGACGGGGAGAGGGCGACGCCTGGTCGCGAACGACCGTACGGCTTGCGATCTACGTACAAATACGCTAACAGGGCGCCGGGTCGTGATCTGGGTTTGATCGATGTTCGCATGTTTGCATGTTCGAACGTCGTACGACCGCTGAAGCAAGTGGGTATATGCGGGGCTTGACGAGGACATTTGCCATGTTGGGACTGGCGGGTGGCTTGGCGATCGTGCCGGCCATCGGATCGCAGGGAGCGGGAGCTCTCGGCGAGCGCTATGTACATGTGGACTCGCATCTTGTTTCGTCTGCTGCGATGCCTCCTTCGCTTGAATCTGCCGATCGCGTTGTCGAATCGCGCGTGCTGGAGCTGGCGCGGCGCTGATCCCTGCGTGGCGCGATTGACGCCCTCGTTCGCGCTTTCTATCACATCTCGGGTTCGGGAATTTCCATTGGAGCGGTGTGTGCGACGCTTGTTGCGGTTTGAATTCGCGCGGCGGCTCTTGGGACTGGGTGGTCGCGCCGTCGTGCTGGCGGGCCTGGTGGCGATGGCGCCGATCGCCGCGCAGCAGATCGATCCGAGCGTCCTTGCCCGTGTTCAAGGGCAGCTGGGGTCACCACAATCCTCCAGCCAGCAGCTCGACCAGTCGCGTTCGCAAGGAGATGCTCGGAGTGACGTCGGCGGCGTCGAGCCACTGCAGGCCGGCGCGACGACGGAAGAACTCGAGGTGCGGCGCCAGCGGTCGCGCGCCGAGCTTGCGGAGCTTTACAGCCCGTCAGCGATTGAGGTGGAGTTCCGTCAGCGGCTCGCCGATCCCGAACTGCAACAGTTCGGCTATGATCTCTTTCAGTCGACTCAAGGCGGCGGCGGACCACTGACCGGCGAGGTCGGCGGAAATTATGTGCTCGGTGTGGGCGACGAACTGGTCGTGTCGTTTCAGGGCGCGACCAACGATAGTCGTACCGTCCGGGTCGACCGCGAAGGCCGCCTTGTTGTTGGGCAGCTGCGTCCCGTACGGGCTGCCGGCCGCTCGCTCGGCGCGGTTCGTTCCGAACTCGCGGCCGAAACGCGGCGGACGCTGCTGGGAACTGACGTCTATGTGTCGCTCGGCTCGGTTCGCGCGATCAACATCTTCGTAGGTGGCGAGGTCCAGCGACCGGGGCAGTATCAGCTGACGTCGCTCGGCGATGTGGCGACCGCTTTGGCGCGTGCCGGCGGCATTCGGCGCAATGGCTCGCTGCGCAGCATCCGCGTCGTTCGCGCCGGGGGCGGAAGCACCACGGTGGATCTCTACGGCCTCCTCGGCATCGGAACGTCGCCTTCGGTGCGGCTTCAGGATGGAGATCGGGTCATCGTCCCCGTCATCGGTGGAACCGTGGCGATCAGTGGGGGAGTCGCTCGACCCGCGATCTACGAGTTGCGCGGCCCAACGACGCTGAACAGCCTTATTCAGTTCGCTGGGGGTCCGCTGCGACCGCGCGGCTACAAGGCGGCGATCAGCCGTATCGCCGCTGACGGCAGTGAGAATTTCATTCGCGTATCGGGTGATGATCAATCGATCATCGCTGGCGACGCCGTACAGATCGTCGGCGGCAGTGCTGGTGGCGCGCTCAACCGCGTGGTGTTGCGCGGATTTGTGCTAAACCCGGGTCCGCGACCGCTTTCCACTGCGGGCACGGTTCGCGACTTGCTGGGCGAGCCTGAAGAGCTGCGGCTCGGCACCTACCTTCCGATGGCGGTCCTGGTTCGCCGCGATCCCATCACCAGCGCTCGCGTATTCGAGGCCGTCAACCTGATCACCGCACTCCGAAACGCTCCGTCGGTGCCACTTCGAAGCGACGATCGTTTGTTTGTGTTCGGTCAGTCGGATATCGAGTTCCTCAATCGGACCGTGGTGCGGCGCATCGTCCTCGGGCAGCCGAACCCCCTGCCGCAGTGCCGATCGCTCGAACGCCTGCAGGCGCTCGTTCAGGACACGCAGTCTCCGCGCTTCAGCGCAATCACCCGCGGTAGCTTCATCATTGAGCGGGCTGGTCGTAGCGAAATTGGAGGGGCGCCGATCGCGGGGGCCGCCGCGTCGCGCAATGTGGTTGCCGATACCCAGGTGGCCCGGGATAGCCGCGTGCCAGTTGGCGCATCGACTGCGAATGCCGAGATGGCTGGTCGAGAAGGCGTCGGCACGACCGGTCCAAGTGGTCGCGCCGCTGCCGCCGACGGCGACCTGCGAATGGCATGTCCGCGATCCTTCGAGGAGGAGCCGGACCTCTTGCCGGTGTTGATCGAACATGCTGTGGGTGTCGGTGGTGCTGTGCGCCAGCCAGGCGCCTATCCGATCGGTTCGCCGACTGCCGTTGCTTCGGTGATCAGTGTTGCGCAAGGAATGACAGCGAACTCGCGCGATGTTTTCGTCGACATCACGCGGGCCGGTGGCGATCAAGCAAGCACCGATCGTATCCCCGTAGGACAGGATGGCGCTGCGTTCGCGGCAATACAGGTCGCTCCGGGCGACGACCTGCGCGTCAATGCTGCACAGCCACAGTTCGAGGCCGGCGCGGTGCTGCTATCCGGCGAGTTTGCGCGTCCGGGACTATATTCAATTCGCAAGGGCGAGACCTTGTCTCAGCTCGTCGCCCGGGCGGGTGGGATCACCAGCCTTGCCTATCCATATGGTGCGATCTTTACGCGCCGCAGCGTAAAGGAGCTGCAGGAGGAGGGGTTCCGGCGTACGGCGCGCGAACTTAACGCGGGACTTCTCGCTGCGATCGGGCGCCGCGGCGCTCAGGGTGAATCGCTGGCAGCCGCTGCCAACCTCATCGACCGTCTTGCAACGGTCGAGGCACCAGGGCGGATGGTGGTGGAATCGGACCCGCAGGTTTTGGCTGTCCGGCCGGAGCTGGATACCGTGCTCGAATCGGGCGATGCCATCGTCATGCCCAAGACGCCAAACTTCGTGCTGGCACTCGGCGACGTCAGCAACCCGGGCGCCTTGCAGTTCATAGCTGGCAAGTCGGCCAGGGAATATATCGACGAGGCTGGTGGCCTGCAGTCGACCGCCGAGAGCGATCGGATCTTCCTCGTCCTACCCAATGGTACGGCACAGCCGCTGAACGCGCGTTTCTGGCGGCGCAGCGTAGCCGTGGTGCCACCGGGCAGTACGATTATCGTTCCCAAGGAAATGGATGTAGGCAAGACTCTCGATCTCGCAAGCGCCGTGGCAACGATATTCGGCCAGTTTGCAACCGGGCTCGCGTCGATCGCTATCCTTGCTACACAGTAACCGCCGAGATGGTGCGCCAAGACCTGTGTCGCGGCGGCCGGGCGGGCGGCCGTTCACGCGCCGGTTCGCAAGGGGCCGAGCGATCTAGGGCCGTGGTATAGGCATTAGGTTATCCTGTCCCGTGCCGGGGGGAGACGTCAGCGTGGAAACAGCGCCGTCGTCCGCCCCTGCAGCCGATAGAGCGCCAGTCCTAACCACTCGTGCAACGCGCTGTCAGTACGCTGCAGGTTAGCGATGAGGTTGGTGCTCGGCATCCTCCCCCCGTCGCTGATAAATTCGTTCTGATAGTCAACGGGATAGGGCATCACGTCGACACCGGATGCCTTGAAGCATCCCACGGCACGCGGCATGTGCAGCGCCGAGGTAATAAGGAGGATGGAGCCGGAGAGGCGCCGCGCGGCGATTCCTTCCGCATTTGCGCAGGTGTTGAGCGTCCCGTCGACCGTGTGGATGCGGCCTGGCGCAATGCCGAGTCGTCGCCACGCAAGTGCCGTCCAGTCGATGTCGGCGCGCGCTGATCGCGGGTAGCGCACTCCGCCGACGATCCACACGTCGGCGCTGGGATGGATGCGCGCCAGGTGCGCGGCTTCGGTAACGCGCTCAGCCGCGCCGCCGACCTCGGGCCGGCCGCTGCGGGCCGATGCGGCGAGCCGCTCGGCACCCGCCAGCACGACGATATGATCAATATGGTGACCGCGCGTCGTCAGTTTGGGGAACCGCTGTTCAAGCGGCTCCCCCAGCCAGAAGCCCAAAGGAAGTACGGCGAAGAGCAGAAGTATCGCGAGCGCGCTCGCGAGGAATCGTTGACCCCAGCGAGCATGCAATTGCGGATTCCAGCTGCAGAAGAAGGCCAGGCCGGTCAGCCACCACGGCCAGGTTGCCGGCCCGAACAGCCCCCAGATCGTGTAGTTGCTCACACCCCGTGGTAGCGGCGGAACCACTCGACGAAGCGCGGGACGCCCTGGTCGATCGTCGTCGTCGGCTCGAAGCCGAGGTCGCGCTGGATCGCCGAGATGTCGGCGTAGGTATCCTTGACGTCGCCGTCCTGCATCGGGAGGAATTCCTTGACCGCCTCGCGGCCGGTGGCAGCTTCGATGAGCCCGATCATGCGCATCAGCTCCTCCGACCGGTGGTTGCCGATGTTATAGACGCGATGCGGTCCGACCGAACCGCCGGCCTTGGGGGTGCCGTCGTCGGGCGGCGGATTGTCGAGACAGGCCACGACCCCGGTGACGATGTCGTCGATAAAGGTGAAGTCGCGGCGCATGTCGCCGCCGTTGAACACTTTGATCGGCTGGCCCTTGAGGACGGCGTCGGTGAACAACCACATCGCCATGTCGGGCCGGCCCCACGGGCCGTAGACGGTGAAGAAGCGCAGGCCGGTCTGCGGCAGCCGATAGAGATGGCTGTAGGTCTCGCTCATCAGCTCGTCGGCCTTCTTGGTGGCCGCGTAGAGCGAGATCGGATGGTCGACGCGGTCCTCGACGGCGAAGGGCAGCTTGGTGTTGCTGCCGTAGACCGAGGAGGAGGAGGCGTAGACGAGGTGCCTGGCGCCGGCGTGACGCGCGAACTCGATGAGGTTGAGATGTCCGACGAGGTTCGACTGCACATAGGCGTGCGGATGGGTGATCGAATAGCGGACGCCCGCCTGCGCGCCGAGGTGAACGATCCGGTCGATCTCGAGCCCGTCGAGCGAGCGGACGAGCGCCGCGTTGTCGGCGAAATCGGCTTCGACCAGGCGGAAGTCGGGGTGGGCGCGCTGCAACTCCGAGAGGCGATCGCGCTTCAGCTGCACGCTGTAATAGTCGTTGACATTGTCGAGCCCGATCACGCGCTCGCCACGCGCCAGAAGGCGCTGCGCCACATGGTAGCCGATGAAGCCTGCCGCACCCGTAACCAACACCGTCATTCGGCCAACCCCTTGCGTCACCGCCGGTCCTCAGGCATCGCCCGGACGCTGCGGCTTAGACAATCTGCGCCGCCCCGGCAATCGACGCAAAGCAAGGTGCCCCGTTGACGAACATCGAGTGGATTGCCGCAGCCGCGACGCTGGCGTTGATCACGAGCTGGATTGTTGGGCGAAACGCGCTGCGCCTGGGTCGACTGCTCGGGTTACTCGATTTCCCCGACCCCTCGGGCGGCCGCAAGCAGCATGACAACATCACCCCGCTCGTCGGCGGCATGGCGGTCGTGCTGCCCGTCATCCTCGTCGTCGGACTGCTGTTGCTGCAGCGCGACGTCGCCGTCTCGGTCTACACGCATCTGGCGTGGTTCGCGTTCGCGGTGACCGGCATGTATCTGATCGGGCTGACCGACGACCGTTTTGCGCTGGGGCCCAAGATCCGGCTCGCGCTCGCGTTCAGCGTGCTGCTGTTGCTGGTGCTCTACGCGCCGGATTTCGGACTGCCCTTCCTCCGCTTCTCGGGGGCGGACCGCACCTGGTTCCTCGATGACGCGGGGCAGGGGTTCGCGCTGCTTTGCCTGCTGGGGCTGCTCAACGCCGTCAATATGGCGGACGGCAAGAACGGGCTGGTCAGCGGCATCTGCCTGATCTGGAGCTTGACCTTGCTGGCGCGCTTCCCGGCGCCGTTGATGCCCGTCCTCGTCGCCACGATCGTCGCCCTCGCCGTCGTCATGTACTTCAACCTGCGGGGTAAACTCTTCCTCGGCGACGGCGGCAGCTACGCGCTCTCGGGCATTTTCGGGCTGCTGGCGATCTACATCTACAATCACGAGTTCGCGGTGGTGCGCGCCGACCATATCGCGGTGCTGTTCGCCATTCCGGTATTCGACACCATCCGGCTGATGACGGTGCGTATCAGGCGCGGGCAGTCACCGTTCGCGGGCGATCGCACGCATCTCCATCACTATCTGGCGCTGCGCTGGGGCTGGCCCAACAAGGGCCTGTACATCTACCTGTCGCTCGTTGCCGTTCCCAATGTGCTTACGCTCGTCTGGCCCGACCTCGGGCTGGTGTGGCTGGTCGCGGCGCTCGTGGCCTATGTCCTGGTGCTGACCAACGCCCAGCGGGCGGCGCAAATCGCCGGCTGAGGGGTTTTCACGCCGGCGGTCCGCCGATATAGGGCGCCATCGGCCGGTGGGGCGTAGCCAAGTGGTAAGGCAGCGGTTTTTGGTACCGCCATTCCCTGGTTCGAATCCAGGCGCCCCAGCCAGTTTCGCCAGGATCTGATCCTGGCGCCTGTCATTTCGGCGGCAGCAGGGAGATCCGGGGGGGAACCTCAGCCTCCCGACGCGGGTTCCCCTTGTGGAAACAGGCCGATCCGCGGCCTGACCGCAGCGGCGCCGATCCATGACCAGCAAGCCGATCATCCTCATTACCGGTGCGGCCGGCAACCTCGGCCGGTCGCTCGCCGGCGCGCTGCGCGACCGCTATGCCATCGTCGGGCTCGATACCGCCGCCGGTGGTGACGGCTATCCGATCATCGAAGCCGACCTCACCGACCCGGCGAGCCTTGAGGCGGCGATGGCGCGGGTTCGCGCCGAACACGGCGTCCGGCTGGCGAGCGTCGTTCATCTGGCGGCGTTCTTCGACTTCAGCGGCGAGGACAAGCCGCAATATCGGACGGTCAACGTCGAGGGTAGCCGCGCGCTCGTCGGCGCCCTGGACGGGTTTGAGGTCGAGCAGTTCGTCTATTCAGGGACGATGCTGGTGCATGCGCCGCGGCGCCCGGGCGAACGCATCGACGAGACCGCGCCCATCGCGCCCGGCTGGGCCTATCCGACCTCGAAGGCGCAGGCCGAAGCGGCGATCCGCGCCGCCCGCAGCGACATGCCGGTGGTCTTTCTCCATCTCGCCGGCGTCTATGACAGCAACAGCTCGGTGCCGACCTTCGCGCACCAGATCGCGCGAATCTACGAGCGCGATCTGCAGAGCCATTTCTACTCGGGCGATACCGACGCCGGGCAGGCGATGGTCCATCGCGACGACATGATCGACGCCTTCGTCCGCACGATCGACCGCCGCGCCGACCTGCCCGGCGAGACGGTGATTCTGGTCGGCGAGGAAGAGGCGATCGGCTACGCCGAATTGCAGGATCGGCTGGGCTGCCTCATCCACGGCGAGAAGGCGTGGGAGACGATCCGGCTGCCGGCGACGGTCGCCGCCGCCGGCGCCTGGGCGCAGGACAAGGCCGAGCCGCTGATTCCCGACGCGATCGACCAGGGGCAGCGGCCGTTCATCCGCCCGTTCATGACGCGAATGGCGAGCGACCATTATGCGCTCGACATCGGCCGCGCCCGTCGGCTGCTCGGCTGGACGCCGAAACGTCGGCTCGCCGACGAGCTCCCGGCGATCGTCGCGGCGCTGAAGCAGGACCCGGCGGGCTGGTACGCGGCGAACCGCATCGAGCCGCCGCCCTTCATCGCCGAGGCCGACGACGCGGGGCTCGATGCCGAGGCGCTGCGCAGCGGCCACGAGGCGCAGCGCCGGAGCGAGCATGCCTCGACCCGCTGGGCGCATTTCACCAATATCGCGCTCGGCCTCTGGATCCTCACCCAGCCGGTGATGGTGCAGGTCGAGGAGCCGGCGCTGTTCTGGTCCGAGATCGTCCTCGGTGCCGCGCTGATCCTCTTTGCCACGCTGTCGCTGTCGTGGCGGCTGACCTGGGCGCGCTGGGCGTCGGCGGCGGTGGCGGCCGGCATCATGGCGGTGCCCTTCCTGTTCTGGACCGAGAACCCCGCCGCCTTCCTGTCGGACACGCTGGTCGGCGCCTTCGCCTTCGGGCTGGCGGTCGGGACCAAGCCCGAGCCCGGGCCGTCGGCACTCGCCGCGACGACCGGCCCCGACGTGCCGCCCGGCTGGAGCTACAATCCGTCGAGCTGGACGCAGCGTATTCCGATCATCTTCCTCGCGCTCGTCGGCCTGCTCGTCGCGCGCTACCTGACCGCCTACCAGCTCGGCCAGATCGACGGCGTCTGGGACCCCTTCTTCGCCGGGCTGCCCGACGAGCCGGCGAAGAACGGCACCGAGGCGGTGATCACTTCGCACGTGTCGGAGGCCTTCCCGATCCCCGACGCAGCGCTCGGCGGCTATACCTATGCGCTCGAGATCGTCACCGGGCTCGTCGGCTCGCGCGCGCGCTGGCGGACGATGCCGTGGCTGGTGTTCCTGTTCGGGCTGATGATCGCCCCGCTCGGCGTCGTGTCGATCTTCTTCGTGATCATCCAGCCGATCCTTATCGGCACCTGGGCGACGCTGACGCTGCTCGGCGCCGCGGCGATGCTCATCCAGATTCCCTATTCGCTCGACGAGCTGCTGGCGACGGTCCAGTTCGTGCGCCGCCGCGCCAGCGCGGGGCGCCCGTGGCTGCGCGTGTTCCTGTTCGGCGATACCGACGACGGTCGCCGCGATCCGCCTGCCGACGAGTTCGACCGCGGCGGCGGCGCGGTGCTGCGCGACATGTGGGCGGGAGGCGTCAACCTGCCGTGGAACCTGGCGCTGGCGGCGCTGCTCGCGCTGTCGATGCTGTTCACCCGGCTGAGCTTCGGTGCCGAGGGAACCATGGCGCACGCCGACCATGTCATCGGCTTCCTGGCGCTGACCGTGGTCTCGCTGGCGGCCGCCGAGGTGGCGCGGCCGCTGCGCTACCTGCTCGTTCCGCTGGGCCTCGCCGCGATCGCCGCGCCGTTCCTCTTTGGCGCCAATGGCCTCCACACGGCGGCCGACGTCGCGATCGGCGCCGCGCTGATCGCGCTCAGTTTCCGTCGCGGCGCGGTGCGCGAGCGCTACGGAAGCTGGGATCGCCGCCTGGTCTAGCGGCGCGGGCGATCGACGTCAGACGAAGATCAGCAGCCAGCTGCCGAACGCGAACAGCAGCATGACCACCGCCGAATCGACCCCCATGCGAAAGATCGTCCGGTCGCGATGCTCGAGCAGTCCGACCATGAACACGCCGATGAGGATCGCCCCCAGCAGTGCCAGCAGCGTCTCGAAGCGGCCGAGCGCATTGAGCACCGGTGCCCCCGCATAGACCGCATCGGCCAGCGGGATCAGCGACAGGTTGACGAAATTGGTGCCGAGCACCTGGCCCAACGCCATTTCGGGGCGGCGCAGACGCAGCGCCGCAATCACCGTCACCAGTTCGGGGAGCGAGGTGGCGGTGCCGATCAGCGCGAAGCCGACGACGGCGCCGGTCAGGTTCGCCTGCGTGGCGATCGCGTCGCCGGTCTGCGACAGCGCATAGCCCGCGGCGAAGATCAGCGCGCCGTTGGCCGCCACGCCGGCCCACAGCCGTCGCACGCTGTCCGACCGCCGCGCATCGCCGGCCGGAGACGCGGCGCCGGCTTCGCCGCGCACCGACCAGGGCGACCGTTGATCGTAGCCGGCAGCGAGCCAGAAGGAGAAGATCGCGAGCGCGCCGATCGCCGCGCTCCAGGCGCCGATGCCGAGCGGTGCGATGGCTACGTCCTCGAGCGTGATCGCGAAGGCGATGACGATCAGTACGATGATGCAGAGCGCCGCCATCATCATCGTCGACGGGCGCGCCACGATGCCGGTGATCGCCCTGCGGCCGACGGCGGCGTCGGCGACCGCGAGCAGCAGGATGTTGATCGCGGCGGAGCCCAGCAGATTGTTGACCGCGAGCGACGGACTGCCGATCGACGAGGCGGTCACGACATTCGCCATCTCGGGCAGCGAGGTGATGCCGCCGAGCAGCAGCATGCCGACGAACGCATGGTCGAGGCGTTGGCGGAGCGCCACGGCGTCGAGCAGGCGCGTCAGCCGCCCGCCGGCGAACCAGATGACCGCCGCGGCACCGACGAAGATCGCGACGTTGAGCGCGAACGGCTGGCTGGCGGCATCCGACAGGGGCATCATGGGGCAACGGGATAGCGGCAGCGCCGTTCCGCGCAGCCGGCTTTCGCTGGCGGGTTGCGAAACCGCGCGATATATTGACATAGTATATGCCGATATATCGGCGAGGAGCGGGGATGGGGGCAATTGCGGGCTACGGCCGCTTCGCAGACGGGATCGCGAGGGGATTATTGGCAGCCGTCGTTGCGCTCGCCATCCCGGCGAGGGCCGCCGAGCGGCCCCGGTCCCCCAACGTGGTCATCCTGCTGGCCGACGACTGGGGCTTCACCGACGTCGGCGCGTTCGGCGCCGAGTTCGCCACGCCCAACATCGACGCGCTGGCGCGCCAGGGCGTGCGCTTCTCGAATTTCCACGTCGCCGGATCCTGCTCGCCGACGCGCGCCATGCTGCAGACGGGGGTGATGAATCACCGCGCCGGCCTCGGCAACATGCCCGAGACCATTCCCGACGAGCATGTCGGCAAGCCGGGCTACGACACCGTCATGAACCGGCGCGTCGTGACGATCGCCCAGATGCTCCGCGCCGGCGGCTACCGCACCTATCTGACGGGCAAATGGCATCTCGGCGGCGACCCGACGCGGCTTCCGCACGCGCGCGGCTACGACCGGGCCTTCGCGCTCGAAGCCTCGGGCGCCGACAATTTCGAGCAGCGTCCGATCGAGGCGCTCTATGCGACCGCGGACTGGACCGAGAATGGCCGTCCGGCGACGCTGCCGAAGGACTTCTATTCGTCGCGCTTCGTCGTCGAGCGGATGATCGACTATATCGAGCGCGACCGGTCGACCGGCAAACCGTTCCTGGCCTCGATCAACTTCCTCGCCAATCACATCCCGGTACAGGCCCCCGATGCCGACCTGGCGCGCTATGCCGCCATGTATCAATCCGGATGGACCGAGCTGCGCGCGGCGCGCGCGCGGCGCGCCAAGGCGCTGGGGCTGGTCCCTGACGACGCGGCGATGGTGACCATGCCGACGACGCGCGACTGGGCGGCGCTCGATGCCGAGGAACGGCTGGCGGCGGTACGCGTCATGCAGGCCTATGCGGCGATGGCGACCGCGATGGATCGCGAGGTCGGACGGCTCGTCGTGCACCTCAAGCGGACCGGCGACTATGAAAACACCGTCTTCATCTTCACCTCGGACAACGGCGCCGAGCCGACCGACCCCTACAACCGCTGGCTGAACCGTTTCTCGCTGCGCCAGCGCTACGACATTTCGACCGAGAATATCGGGCGCCGCAACAGCTTCAGCGCCATCGGTCCTGGTTGGGCGAGCGCGGCGACGTCGCCGCTGTCGGGCTATAAGTTCAGTGCCACCGAAGGCGGGCTGCGCGTGCCGCTGGTCATCGCCTGGCCGGGGCAGCCGCAGGTACGCGCCGGGGCGATCGCCGGCGGGCTGGCGCACGTCACCGACATCGTCCCGACAATCGCCGAACTGACCGGCGTGCCGCTGCACGCCGGCAGCTGGCAGGGCCGGGCCGTCGAGCCGGTCACCGGCCGCAGCCTCGCGCCGATGCTGCGCGGCGACGCTGCGAGCGTGCGAGGACCGGCCGACGCGCTGGGCTACGAGCTGTCGGGCAATGCGGCGCTCTTTCGGGGCGACCTCAAGCTGGTGCGCAACCTGCCGCCGACCGGCGACGGCAACTGGCGGCTGTTCGACATCCGGCGCGATCCCGGCGAGACTCGCGATCTCGCCGCCGCCATGCCCGACCAGTTCGCGACGATGATGGCAGCGTATCGGGCCTATGCCCGCGCGAACGGCGTGCTCGACATGCCGGCGGGCTACACCGCCGACAAGCAGATCAACCAATATGCGATGCGGCGGCAGGGGCGGGGCTACCTGATCCGCATGGCGCTCTGGGCGGCGGGCGGCCTAGCGCTGATCGTCGTTCCGGTCTGGCTGCTGCTGCGCCGGCGGCGCCGGGCGCGTCGTGTCGACTAGCCGGAAGCCGATGTGGTCGGTGCCGAGCCCGCGCTCCTGGAACTGGCGCGCCGCGGGCCGGTAGCGCGCGCAATAATTGGCGGCGCACAGGAAGCTGCCGCCCTTGATGACGTTGCGGTCGGCGTCGACCGCCGCGGTCGTCCATTCCCAGACGTTGCCGATCAGGTCGTGCACGCCGTGGCGATCGGGTGGAAAGCAGGCGACCGGGGCGCGGCCGCGGAACCCGTCGGTGCCGAGATCGCGTGCGGGGAACACGCCTTGGTAATAATTGGCGCGCGGCTTGCCCTGTGCATCGACCGGCGCCCGGCGGTCGGCGCCGCCCGCCGTCGCCGCGAGCTCCCATTGCGCCTCGCTGGGCAACGCCTTGCCGGCCCAGCGCGCATAAGCGAGCGCATCCTCATATCCGACCTGCACCACCGGATCGCGGCCTCGCCCATCGACCGTGGTTGCCGGGCCGGCCGGGTGGCGCCACTGCGCGCCGACCACCCAGCGCCACCAGCGCGGATCGCCGTCGTCGGGAACGGTGAACACCGCCGAACCCGGCTGCAGCATCTCGGGCGGGGCGCCCGGCAGCGGCGGCGGCGTGCGCTCGGCGAGCGTCCGATAGCCGGTCGCGCGCACGAAGGCGGCGAACTCGGCGTTGGTGACTTCGTGGGTCGCGATCCAGAATCCCGGCACGCTGACCTCGCGCGGCGGCCCTTCCTCGGCGAGCTGCGCGCCGTCGCCCATGGTGAAGGTCCCGCCGGGAATCCAGGCGAACGACTGCGCCGGCATCGCCGGGCAGGCGGGGGACGCGTCGACGCCCGGGCGCTCGGGCTCGCCGCACGCCGCCAGGGCGAGGCAGAGCAGAAGCGCGGCGTAGCGCATCAGTCTGCCAGCTGGTCGAGCAACAGGCCCGCGCTATGCGCCACCACCCGCGTCGCGTCGGCGACCGAGAGCCGCTGGTCGTTGCGCAGCGAGCTCCAGGTCTGGAAGGAGAGCGCCGCCACCAGCGCCTCGACGCCGATCGTGTCGGCCTTCACCGTCGCCGGCAGCAGCCGCATCAGCAGGTCGCGCTCCATCACCAGGACGCGCGCATGTTCCTCGCGCAGGAACGGCGACTGCGACCCCTTGATCGCGGCGGCCAGCCGATAGGGGAGCATGGCTTCGAAGACGCGGGCGCGTCGCCCGATGAGGTCGCGCACGTCGTCGCGCCAGCCGGGACCCGCATAGGGCGCAGCGACGATCGGCATGACCCGCCGTTCGATGACCGCCGACATCTCGCGGTAGAGCGAATCCATGTCGTCGAAATGCCGGAACACGCTGCGCTGGCCGACGCCGGCGACCTCGGCGACTCGCGCCGCGCTCGGCACGGGATCGCCCTGCTCGATCAGCTGCAGCATCGCCTCGACGATCCGGCGGCGGCTCGAGCGGCTGCGCTCGCGGCGCCCGTCGGCCAGCGGCTGTATCTTTCCTGTCTCGGCGATTCCGTCCATGCCTTCTTCGCTGGCGCGCTTTGCGCGGTCGGTCAATGCCGCGATCTTGCCGAACGGCAGATAAAATGACACAGGTGGTGCCATAACTTTATCGGCGGTCAGAACGGATCGATGGGGACGATGAAGAAGAGATGGATGGCAGCGGGCGCGATCGCCCTCGTTCTCGCGGGCGGCTATGCGCTGTTCGAAGCGCAGAAATACCGCCTGCCGGGCCTGATCCAGGACTGGCGCGATCCGGTTCAGGACAACCGTCCCGTCATCTGGGCGCCGGGTCCCGCGGCGGCGCCCGCCGGCGTGCGGCCGCCCAACATCATCCTCATCGTCGCCGACGACCTCGGCTACAACGACATCAGCCTCAATGGCGGCGGCGTCGCCAACGGCCTCGTCAAGACGCCCAATATCGACGCGCTGGCGCGGCAGGGGCTTAACTTCACCACCGCCTATGCCGCCAACGCCACCTGCTCGCCGTCGCGCGCCGCGATGATGACCGGCCGCTATCCGACGCGCTTCGGTTTCGAATTCACCGCGGTGCCGACCGCCTTTGCCGAAAATCTGTCGCACGGCGCGGCGTTGGGGCCGCTGAAGCCGGTGTTCCACCGCGAGCTGATCACCGACGACGTTCCCGATTATCCCGACATGGGCGTGCCGGCGTCCGAGGTGACGATCGCCGAAGCGGTCAAGCAGGCCGGCTACCGCACACTGCATATCGGCAAATGGCACCTTGGCGAGGCGCCGACGATGACGCCGCATGCGCAGGGGTTCGACGAGAGCCTCGCGGTAATGGGCGGCGCGGCAATGTTCATGGACGAGGACGATCCGCAGGTGGTCAACGCCTACCTGCCGTGGGACCGCATCGATCGCTTCATCTGGGCGAACCTGCGCCACGCGGTCAGCTTCAACGGCAGCCCGCGCTTCCGGCCCACGGGCCACATGACCGACTATTTCGCCGCGGAGGCGGTCAAGGCGATCGAGGCCAATCGCCATCGGCCCTTCTTCATGTACCTGTCGTTCAATGCGCCGCATACGCCGCTGCAGGCGACCCGCGCCGACTATGACGCGTTGCCGCAGATCAAGGACCACAAGACCCGCGTCTATGGTGCGATGATCGCGCAGCTCGACCGCGGCATCGGCGAGGTGATGGCCAAGCTCAAGGCCGAGGGCCTCGACGAGAATACGCTGGTGATCTTCACCAGCGACAACGGCGGCGCCTGGTACGCCGGGATCGAGGATCTCAACGCGCCGTATCGCGGCTGGAAGGCGACCTTCTTCGAGGGCGGTATCCGCACGCCGCTGTTCATGCGCTGGCCGGCGAAGATCGCGCCCGGCAGCCGCCGCACCGACATCACCGGCCATATCGACCTGTTCTCGACGATCGCGGGCGCGGCGGGCGCCGGCGTGCCGCGCGACCGCAAGATCGACAGCGAGGACGTGCTCGCCGGCCCGGCGAAGCGGCCGGCGCTGTTCTGGCGGTCGGGCGCCTATCGCGCGGTGCGCGCCGGCGACTGGAAGCTGCAGGTGACCGAGCGCCCCGCGAAGGCGCGGCTGTACAATCTCGCCGCGGATCCGACCGAGCAGAACGACCTCTCGGCGGCCGAGCCGCAGCGCGTGGCGGCGCTGCGCGCGCTCATCGAGCGGCAGAACCGCGGCATGGCCGAGCCGATCTGGCCGGGCCTGATCGAAGGGCCGGTACGCATCGACGTGCCGATGAACGCGCCGTGGAAGGAGGGCCAGGACTATGTCTACTGGACCAACTGATCGGCGCGACTGACGGCCCGCCGGGACCGCTGACCTTGCCAATTTGACAGGCCGTCGCGCGCTTGGCGGCGTGAAGTCGCGCTGCCATGGTGCGCGAGGTCAGCACAGGAGAGGGACGACATGGCAGGACTTTTCGATCTCACCGGCAAGGTCGCCATCGTCACCGGCTCGTCGCGCGGCATCGGCAAGGCGATCGCCCACCGGCTTGCCGAACATGGCGCCAGCGTCGTCATCTCGTCGCGCAAGCTCGACGCCTGCGAAGCCGCGGTCGCCGAGGTGAATGCCGCCGTGGGGCGTGACGCCACGATCGCCGTTCCCGCCAACATCTCGTCGAAGGACGATCTTCAGCGGCTGGTCGACGAGGCCATCCGCAGGTTCGGCAAGATCGACATCGTCGTCTGCAACGCCGCCGCCAATCCCTATTTCGGGCCGATGGGCGGGATCGGCGACGAGCAGTTCGACAAGATCCTCCGCAACAACATCGTCGCCAACCATTGGCTGATCCAGATGGCGGCGCCGCAGATGCTCGCGCGCGGCGAGGGCTCGGTGATCATCATCTCGTCGATCGGCGGGCTGAAGGCGTCGGACAAGCTCGGCGCCTATTGCATCTCCAAGGCGGCCGACATGCAGCTGGCGCGCAACCTCGCGCTCGAATTCGGGCCGAAGGGGGTCACCGTCAACGCGATCTGCCCGGGGCTGGTGCAGACCGATTTCGCCAAGGCGCTGTGGGACAATCCCGAGATCCTGAAGGCGTCGACGACCGGTTCCTGCCTCAAGCGCATCGGCCAGCCCGACGAGATCGCGGGCATGGCGGTGTTCCTCGCCTCGAAGGCCGGCGCGTTCACCACCGGGCAGAGCATCGTCATCGATGGCGGCGCGACGATCGTGTAGCAGCGTCAGCCGGCGCCGCCGGGGGTCAGAAGATGCCGCCGCCAAGGCTGAGCCGCACCACGCCGATCACCAGCACCGCGATGTTCAGGTTGCGCCCGGCGCGGCCGCCTGCCATCACGCCGAGGCCGAGCCCGACGACCGCCACCGGCAGCACGAACCAGTTGAGCCAGCCGAGCAGCGGCAGGAAGGCGACGACCGCACCGACGAGGGCGGCGAGGCCGATGGCGATCGAGACGAGATTGAGCATCGACGGCTTGTCCTTCCGACGGGCCCTGTAGGGCCCTGTCGCATCGATATAGGTGGTGAATCGCCATTGTCGATCACCGCGCTCGGCGCCGCCGCACGCGCGGCCGCGATCAGGCTGCGCCGCGCGCCTCGCCGGGCACCGCCGTGCCGCGCAGCGACTGGCCCGCGGTTTCGGTGAGGAAGCGCAGCGCGACCATCCCGACGACGCAGGACGCCATCATCACATAGGCGGGCATCAGCTCGTTGCCGGTGCGGCCGATCAGCCAGCTGTTGAAGGCCGGCGCCGTCCCGCCGAACAGCGAGGTCGAGACATTGTAGGCGATCGCGAAGCCGGCGAAGCGCACATGCGTCGGGAACATCGCCGGGAAGGTCGCCGAGATGGTGGCGAGCTGCGGCACGTAGAGCAGCCCGAGCAGCGCGAAGCCGATCACCGCGCCGACCATGCCCGTCGCCATCAGCAGGTAGAGCGGCACCGCGGCGACAAACAGCCCGACCAGCGAGATCCACCACAGCGGCTTGCGCCCGACGCGGTCCGACAGCGCGCCGAAGGCCGGCACGAACACCATCATGAACAGCATGCCGATGATCGGCACGATCAGCGCCTGGTCGCTCGACAGCTCGAGCCGTCGCTGCAGATAGGTCGGCATGTAGCTGAGCAGCGTATAGTTGACGACGTTGAGCGCGACGACCAGCCCGCTCATGATCAGCAGCGGCTGCCAGTAGCGCGTCAGGAGGTGGCGCAGCTCGGTCGACGCCGCCGGCTCCTTGTCGCCATGCGCCTCGATTTCGCGAAAGATCGGCGTGTCCTCCATCCGCAAGCGCAGATAGAGGCCGACGAGTCCCATCGGCGCGGCGACGAGGAAGGGGATGCGCCAGCCCCAGTCGCGCATCGCCGCGTCGCCGAGCGCCAGCGAGAAGCCGAGCATCAGCAGCGCGCCCAGCGAGAAGCCGGCCAGCGTGCCGAACTCGAGGAAGCTGCCGCAGAAGCCGCGGCGGTGGTCGGGCGCATATTCGGCCATGAAGGTCGCGGCGCCGCCATATTCGCCGCCGGTCGAGAAGCCCTGGATCATGCGCAGCAGCACGAGCAGCGCCGGCGCCCAGAACCCGATGCTGTCGTAGGAGGGGATCAGCCCGACGCACAGCGTCGCCGCCGACATCAGCAGGATGGTGAGCGACAACACCGACTTGCGGCCGTAGCGATCGCCGAGCGGCCCCCAGAACAGCCCGCCGAGCGGCCGGACGAGGAACGAGATCGCGAAGGTCGCGAGCGCGAACAGCGTCGCCTGCTCGGTCTCGCCCGGGAACAGCGCGGCCGAAATATAGGTCACGCCATAGGCGTAGATTCCATAGTCGAGCCATTCGGTGGCGTTGCCCATCGCCGAGGCGGCGATGGCGCGACGCAGCACCGGACCCGGCACCGCATCCGTTCCGCCGGGAGGCACCGACGCGCCGATCGGCGCTTCCGAGCTCAACTGCGAGTCCATAGCGTCTCCTCTCGGGCGGGCGTGGCGGGGGAAAGCGGATCGAGCGCGCCGATCATCGGCGTGGTCCGGGGTAGAACCTGATAGTCGCCCTGGCGTTCCGCGGGCACGGGGTCGGTCCGCCACTGCCGCCAGAGGCCAAAGACGAAGGCGGCGGCGGCGACCAGCGCCAGGCCCAGGAAGAGCCCCGCCGGCCCGAACAGCGTCATCGCAACGGCGCCGGTCATCGGCCCGGCCGCGGCGCCGATCGAATAGAGCAGCACCAGGCCGCCGCTCGCCGAGACGCGTTCCGCCGGCTCGAGATGGTCGTTGGTATGCGCCACGCACAGCGGATAGAGCGCGAAGCTCAGACCGCCGAACAGCGCGGCGAGCGCCAGCAACGCCAGCCCCGGCGTGCCGACGGCGGCGATACCGGCGCTCGCCGCGACGGTGCCGCCGAGCGCGGCGACGATGACGCGCCGCCGGTCGAAACGGTCGGAGAGCCGGCCGAGCGGCCACTGCAGCGCGACGCCGCCGAGGATGACGACGCTCATGAAGCGCGCGGTGCCCGCCAGATCCATGCCGAGACGGCGGACGTAGACCGCACCCAGCGCATAGAAGGCGCCTAGCATCAGCCCGGTCGCCGCCGAGCCGACCGCACCGAGCGGCGAGATGGCGTAGAGTCGCCGCAGCGACAGCGTGGCGCCATAGTCGGTCGGCGGCGCCGAGATCCGGGTAAGCGCCACCGGGATCACCGCGAGCGAGATCAGCATCGAAGCGACGAGGAACGGCATCGACGGCTTGGCGTCGCTGAGGTTGAGCAGGAACTGGCCGAGCGCCTGACCGGCATAGAGCGCGATCATGTAGCCCGCGAGCACGCTGCCGCGATCGACCGCTTCGGCGCGTTCGTTGAGCCAGCTCTCGAGGCAGACGAAGACACCGGCGACGCAGATGCCGTCGACGAAGCGCAGTCCCGACCACAGCAGCGCATCCTCATGGATGGCATAGGCCAGCGTGCTCGCCGAGAACAGCGAGACGACCGCGGCAAAGGCGCGGATGTGCCCGACGCGACGCACGATAAGCGGAAATCGCAGCGATCCGAGCATCAGCCCGACGAAATAGGCGGTGCCGACGAGGCCGATCGCCAGCGCGCCGAAGCCGGCGCGTTCGAGGCGCACCGCCGTCAGCGTCGCCAGAAAGCCGCTGCCCGCCATCAGGACGAAGATGGCGAGCAGCAGGCTGCGGACGGGCATCACGGCGGCGAGCATGGCGGCGGCGGTTCAGGCCGCGGCGCGTCGTCGGGCGGTCGCAGCCCCGCCGACCACCAGCGCCTCGTGCAGCGCGCAGACTGCGGTGTCGAAGGCGTCGCGTTCGACGATGAATTGCACGTCGACGTTGCGGATCTGGTGCTGCATCGCGATCATCTCGACGCCGGCGCGCTCGAGCGCGACGAGTGCGCGCGGCACCAGACCCGGCTCCGAAATGTCGCTGCCGATCACCGAGACCATCGCGACGAGCGCCGACGACACCGTCGCCCCGGGATAGGCGGCCTCGAGATCGGCGACGACGCGCGCGACGGTCGCGGCGTTGGTCGAGAGATAGTGGGTGATCGTGTTGGCGTTCGACGATTTGCTGACGATCCAGGTGCCGTGGCGCGTCAGCACCTCGAGGATCGCCGAGTCGAAGCCCTTCTCGCCGACCATGTCCTGTTCGAAGAACTGCAGCGCATAGACGGTGCGCAGCCCGGTGACGATCTCGACGCGCGGCTTGTCCGAGACATAGTCGCCGCGGATCAGCGTGCCCTCGTCGTTGCGGTCGAAGGTGTTGCGGACGCGCAACGGAATTTGCGCCTGGCGCAGCCCGCGGCCGGCGCGCGGGTGGATGGCTTCCATGCCGAGGTTCGCGAGCTGGTCGGCGACATCGTAGTTGGTGCGGCCGATCTTGCGCGCCTTGTCCTCGCCGACCAGCTTGGGATCGGCGCTCGACAGGTGGAACTCCTTGTGGATGATCGCCTCGCGCGCACCGGTCAGCACCGCCAGTCGCGAGAAGGTCATCTCCGAATAGCCGCGCGCATAGCGCCGGACCATGCCGCCTTCGCAGCCGGCATAGCCGGTGACGATCGGCATCTGTGTCGTCAGGTCGATCGGCGCCAGCGCCTCGCGAATGCGCGTATCGAGGCTCGCCATCGCATCCTCGTTCCACAGCGTCAGGTCGACGAAGCGCGCGTTGACGCCGCGGTCGCACAGCAGCAGCGCCGTCGAATGGGCGCTGTGCGCCTCGCCGAGGCCGGCGAGCATTTCGCGCACGGTGACCAGCTGCTCCTTAAGGCAGAAGCGGCCATGCGCGCGCAGCCGCGCGAGATCGTCTAGACAGGCGCGCAGCGCGTCGACGCGCCGGTCGACGAAGCCATTGGCCTCGGCGAGGCTTTCGGGACGGACGAACATCTCGCGGTTGCGGGCATGCATCGCCTCGCGCACCGTCTCGAGCGCGGCGCGCCAGGCGGCGTCGCCCTCGTTCAGGACGAACTGCGCATGCACGCCGGGCTCGCCGCTCTTCTTGTGCTCGAGCAACAGGTCGGTCATTCCGGCGTAGGCTGACACCACGAAGATGCGATTGTAGAGGTCGCGGCCTTCGCGGCCGGCGACGAGCACGTTGTCGAAGACCGTCGACGTGGCCGCCATCGACGTTCCGCCGATCTTCTCGACGCTGTGCGTGCCGGTCATGCCGCGATCTCCTTCGTCAACGGCCCCGGCGTCGGCTGGAGCTTGCGCGGCTCGCGCGTCGCGATGAACGACGGCCGCGGCGTGTCGACGCCGAAAGGCTGATGCAGCCGGTTGGACAACGCATTGTACACCAGAAAGGCGTTGGCGCGCGGGAAGGGCGTGATGTTGCCGTTCGATCCATGCATCATGTTACAATCGAAAAGGATCACCGTTCCCGCTTTGCCGGTCGGCGCGACGATGCCGTGGCGATGCGCCAGCGTGGCGAGGCTGCCTTCATCCGGAACGCCATATTCCTGCTTCTTCAACGACATCTTGTAGTGATCGTCGGGCGTTTCGCCGACGCAGGTGACGAAGGTCCGGTGCGATCCCGGGATCACCATCAGGGGGCCGTTGTTGGGCGTGTTCTCGGCGAGCAGTACCGACATCGACAGCGCGCGCATGCGCGGCATGCCGTCCTCGACGTGCCAGGTCTCGAAGTCCGAGTGCCAGTAGAATTCGCGCCCCTGAAAGCCCGGCTTGTAGTTGAGCCGCGACTGGTGGAGATACACGTCGTCGCCGAGCAGGAAGCGCGCGACACCCGCAAGACGCTCGTCGGCCGCGAGTCGTTGCATCATCTCGCTCTGCGTGTGGATCTCGAAGATCGAGCGCACCTCGTTGCCGCCCGGCTCGGTGACGACGGTATCGGCATTCAATGCTGCCGGATCGGCGAGCAGCCGGCGGGTCTCGGTCTGCAGCAGCTCGATCTCGTCCTCGCGGAACAGGCTCTCGAGAACCAGGTAGCCGTCACGGTCGAACTGTTCGAGCTGCGCGGCGGTGACGGGAGCGTCGGGCGCCCACGCGCGGTAGGCGACGGGGTCGCGGCGCGGCAGCAGCTCGGGCTCCGCGGCGCAACGCGACGGATACAGGTCGATCATGATGTTCCTTCCGTTTCGTTCGGTTCAATGCGCCGTCGCGGGCTCGCGCGGGGCGGCGGCAGCGGCGTCGGCGGGATAGGCGCCGGTCTCGTCATGGACCTCGCGGCCGGTCACCGGCGGGTTGAACACGCAGGCGGTCAGCAGATCGGTCTCGGGGCGCACGATGTGGCGGTCGTTCTCGTTGAGCGCGTACATCACACCGGGCTTCAGCGCGTGCGTCTTGCCGGTGCCGAGATCCTCGATCGTGCCGGTGCCCTTGAGGACGAGTACCGCCTCGAGGTGGTTCTGATAGTGCATCTTGAGCTCGGTGCCGGCGAACATCGTGGTGACGTGGAACGAGAAGCCCATGTCGTCGTCCTTGAGCAGCAGCCGGGCGCTCGCCCAGCCGTCCGACTCGACGTTGCGATCGCCGGCGCGGATTTCGTGCAGGTTGCGGATGATCATGATGTGTCTCCTTGCGGTCAGGCGGCGACGCCGTAGGCGGGCGACATCGCGTCGCGAACCGATTGTTCGAGGATGTCGAGACCGGCGCTGAAGATCTCATCAGCGATGGTCAGCGGGGCGAGGACCTTGACGATCTCGTCGTGCGGGCCGCTCGTCTCGATGATCAGGCCGCGGTCGAAACAGGCGCTGGTGATCGCCGAGGCGGTCTCGCCCGAGCCGACGTCGATGCCGCGCATCATCCCGCGGCCGCGCGTCGACAGCCGGTGCGCCGCGGCGATCGTCTCGAGCCGCCGCTCGAGCATCCGGCCCCGGCGCGCGACGTCGGCGATGAAGCCCTCGTCCTGCCAGAAATGCCGGAGCGCGGCGGTCGCCGTCACGAAGGCATGGTTGTTGCCGCGGAAGGTGCCGTTGTGTTCGCCCGGCGACCAGATGTCGAGGTCGGGGTGGAACAGCGTCAGCGCAAAGGGCAGGCCCATGCCCGACAGCGATTTCGCCATCGTGACGATGTCGGGCGTGAAGCCCATGCCTTCGAAGCTGAAGAAGCCGCCGGTGCGGCCGCAGCCCGCCTGGATGTCGTCGACGATCAGCAGCGCGCCATGCGCCTTGGCGATCTCGGCGATCGCGCGCAGCCACTCGGGCGACGCGGCGTTGAGCCCGCCTTCGCCCTGGACCGTCTCGACCAGGATCGCCGCCGGCGCGTCGAGCCCGCTCGACGGATCGGCGAGCCGGCGTTCGAGCAGCGCCGCGGTATCGACCTCGGGGCCGTAATAGCCGTCGTAGGGCTCGTGGCTGACATGGTTGAGCGGGACGCCGGCGCCGCCGCGCTTGCCGGCATTGCCGGTGCAGGCCAGCGCGCCGAGCGTCATGCCGTGGAAGCCGTTGGTGAAGGCGATGATCATCTCGCGGCCGGTCACCTTGCGCGCCAGCTTGATCGCCGCCTCGACGGCGTTGGTGCCCGTCGGCCCGGTGAACATCATGCGATAGTCGAGCCCGCGCGGGCGCAGGATGACGTCCTCGAACGTCGCGAGGAAGTCGGCCTTGGCGTCGGTGTGCAGGTCGAGCCCGTGGGTGATGCCGTCGGCAGCGATATAGTCGAGAAGCGCCTGCTTCAGCACGGGATGGTTGTGACCATAGTTGAGCGTCGAGCAGCCCGACAGGAAGTCGAGATAGCGACCGCCGTTGGTGTCGTGCAGCCAGACGTCCTGGGCGCGATTGAACTGGCGCGGGATCGAACGCGAATAGCTGCGCACCACCGATTCCCGGCGTTCATAGATCCGCGTGTCAGGCAGGCTCGCGCTCGGCGCGGCGATGTCTGTCATGTTTCTCTCCTTCATTGTTCGTCAGGAATCGGGAGCGGCGCGATGCGCGCTTCCCATTCGGTGTCGTGGGCGCCGCCGAAATGCGGCTCGCGCTCGAAGCGCTTAAGGCGTTCGAGCGAGGCGCCGTGGCGCCGCGCGAAGCCGGTGAACAGCGACCAGGAGGCCGCATTGTCCGCCGTGATCGTCGTCGTCAGCATGCGGGCGCCGGCGATGGCGGGCCGCGAGATCAGCCAGTCGAGCATCCGTCCCGCGAGGCCCTCGCCGCGCGCGGCGGCGGCGACGGCCACCTGCCAGACGAAATAGCGGTCCGGATGCGAGGGCGGGCGATAACCCGAAATCCAGCCGAGGATCTGTCCCCCGCGCTCGGCGACGACACAGGTGTCGGCGAAATCGCTGCACTGCAGGAGGTTGCAGTAGGGCGAATTGATGTCGAGCGGCGGGCAGGCGGCGACCAGCGCCGATATTGCCGGCCCGTCCGTGGCCTGCGGCGACCGGAACGTCCAGCGCGCGTCTGCGGCTCCGACGTCTCGGTCGGCGGCGCCAGCGGCGCGAGCAGAGGCATCTGTCAACAAAACGGTTTCATTCCCGAAAGATAATTGTTGTTATATGCAACGGGGTGTCTGCCGTGCTGCGCTGCAATATATAGGCAAAAGGGCTCAAAAAATCAAGGAATCCTTTTACTAAATGTAGGATTTCGAGCTTAGTTCATTCGAGTGTAAAACTATTTTTCGGTGATTGGCAGCGGCAGCGCCGATCGATAGCAAGGGGGGATGGAAAGCGATCTCACAGCAGCCACCCTCAAGGCGCTGCGCCGTATCCTGCGCGCGGCCGATCGCGGCAGCCGGAGCCTGGCCGCCGCAACCGGGCTCACCCCCTCGCAGCTGCTCGTGCTCCAGGAGATCGACCAGCGGCGCGGCACGACGGGTGGGGTCCTGGCCGCCGCGCTGCAGTTCGGGCCGGCGACGATCACCAACATCGTCGATCGTCTTGAGGCAGCGGGTCTGGTGACGCGGCAGCGCAGCGCGGGAGACAAGCGGCAGGTGATCCTCGCGGCGACTGACGCCGGTCGCTCGGCGATCGCGACGGCGCCCGATCTCCTGCAGACCCGGTTCAGCGAGGGTTTCGCCGAACTCGCGCCCTGGGAGCGTGCGATGATCCTCGCGGCGCTCGAGCGCCTGGGCGGGATCCTCGGCGCCGAGTCGATCGATGCGGCACCGCTGCTCGACGCCGGCGCGATCGACCGCGGCGCGAGCGACTGACCCTAGGCCGCCGGCCGGCCCTTGCGATCGTAGTAGAGCCGGCCCATCAGCGCGAACAGCGCCAGCGTGTCGCGTTCGCCATGGTCGTCGGCGAACTGGCGGTAGAGCGTATCGACGTTGACGGCCAGCCGTTCGGCGTCGCGCCAGGTGTCGAAACGGCCGAGGCCGATGTCGAAGGCGGCGTCGGCTGCCGATAGTCCGGCGTCGAAGCGCTTGCGGGCTTCGTGCGTGATGTAGCCGAGATAGTCGCGCACCGCGCGGACGCCGGCCCGATCGGTCAGCGGCCCGTGGCCGGGCACGATATGATCGACCTCCATTTCGAGGATCGCGTCGCAGGCGGCCAGCCAGTTGCCGACCGGCCCTTCCCACATGATCGGCGTGCCGTCGATGAACAGGATGTCGCCGGTGAAGACGGTGCGGTCGGTCGGCACGTGCACGAGAACGTCGCCGGCGGTGTGGGCGGGGCCCACTTCGATCAGCCGCACGCCCTTGTCGCCGACCTTGAGGTCGAGCCGCCCATGGAAGGTCTGCGTCGGCGCGCGGCCGCTGACGCCGGCGAAGTCGAAGGGAGCGAAAATCTCGGCAAAATAGCTCCCGGCGACTCCGAGCTGCCCCGCGGCGCCGGACGCCTTGAGCTGGGCCAGCATCGCCGGCGAGAAGGCCTCCATCTCGCGGGCGGACGCTTCAGACGCGATGATCTCCGCGTCGGGCAGCAGCGCGTTGCCATGCGTGTGGTCGCCGTTGGCGTGGGTGTTGACGACGGTGCCGATGTCGCCCGCCCCAAGGCCGGTTGCGTCGCGCATCGTGTCGAGCATGTCGGCAGTGAGCGTCTCGTCGAACAGCGTGTCGATGAGCAGCGCCGCGTCGCCATCGCGTATCAGCCCGGCATTCGACCAGCCCCAGCCGCCATCGGGCTGCAGATAGGCGTAGATGCCGCTGCCGAGGTCGACGAGTCCCTTGCGATAGCCTGCCATGAAGGCCTCCCCGCCCGTCACGCTAGGACAGGCGGGGAGGGGGCTCAACTATTCCAGTTCGAAGACGACGTTGACGGTGACCGTCGCCTCGACCTCGCCCGGCGAGATCGGCGTCGAGGCGTCCTTCGCTTCCATCGCCTGCGCGCGCATCATCGGGACGGGATAGGGCGGCGGCGTCACCGCGCTGCCTTCGCTGATCTGCATGATGCGCTTCACGCGCAAGCCCGCCGCCTTGGCGTAGAGATCGGCGCGCTGGCGGGCCTTGGTCATCGCCGCGACACGCGCCTCGTCGAGTGCCGGCTCGGGCTTGTCGAGGCGGAAGCTCGGGCCGTTGATCTGGTTGGCGCCCTGCGCGACCAGCGCATCGATGGTCTTGCCCATGTCGGCAAGGTCGCGGACGCGAACCATGACGTTGTTGCTCACCTGGTAGCCGGTGAGCACCGGCGGCTGGTTCTCGCGGTAGAGATATTGCGGGCTGAGATTGAGCCCGGAGGTCTGGATGTCGCGGTCGGCGACGCCCGCGCGCTTCAACGCGGCGACCACCGCGCTCATCTTCTGGGCGTTGAGGCGCATCGACTCGCTGGCGGTCTTGGCCTGCGTGACGACGCCAGCCGACAGATCGGCGACGTCGGGCGCACGCTCGACCTTGCCTTCCGCGGCAACCGCGAGCGTGGTGCCGACGACCGGCGCCTGGACGACGGGAACGACCTGGGCCGCGGCGGGAGCGGCGAGCGCGGCCAGCACCGCAGCGACGGCGAACTTCGATATCATTGCGCTTCTCCGATACAGGACGACAGGGCGGCGATCGTTGCCGCATCGCAACTTTCGCGGTGCTGAACGGCGCTAGGCGGATCGACGCGAACCGAGCAGCAGACGGTAGAGCCCGATCACCAAGGCCGCGCCCACCGCGGCGGCGACGAAGCTGAGCGGCTCGCGCGGATGAAACAGGTCGAGCGCCCGGCCGAGAAAGCCGGCGAGCATGGCGCCGGCGATACCGAGCAGCATGAGCAGCACGGGGCCCGTGGATGCACGACGTGCCATCATGAACCGTGCGAGCGTACCCACGACGACACCGACGAGCATCCAACCGAGCAGTTCCACGACGCGTCCCCCTCGAGCGGTCGCCGGAGTCCGAGAGACTCCGGCTGCCGCCTTGATCAGACGCCTAGTTAGATGCTCGTGCGGCGGCTGGTAAACATCCGATAGAGCCAGAGCAGCAGAATCGCGCCGAGCGTGGCGAGGACGAGGTTCCAGATGTTGCCGCCCGCGCCGAGACCGAGCGCCGACGCGATGAAGCCGCCGACGACCGCGCCGACGATGCCCAGCAGGATGGTGACGATGATGCCGCCGGGGTCGCGGCCCGGCATGATGAATTTCGCGAGCGCGCCGGCGATGAGGCCGATCACGATCCAGCCGAGAATGCCATAATCCATGTGTTCGCTCCTTGCGCGGGACGGGCGAGGTCCCGATGTACGCCACGCGAGCGCACGCTGCTCGTCCCGGACGCGGGGCATCCTGTCGTGCGGCGCTCGCCCATCTCTCGAACGAGCCATGGTCGATTTGGTTCACATTCAGGTCCGGTAAACGTTGCTGTGGCGAAACGGCTTCAGGTTGGTCGAACAAGTGAACGGGTTGGTCGAACGTCGTTTTCCGCCTTTCGACGCTGTGCTATGGCGCCCGCGCTCGCGGAAATGCGGCTTGCGGCCACTGATATAGGTGTGTAATACACTTGGGCCGACAATCGAGGATTCGAAGGTCATGAACATGCACGCACCCGTCCGCGCCACCGGCGCTCTCCCCGCCGATGACCGGGGCTTCGTTGTGCGCAACCGCCGGGCCTTGATCGTCGGGGTCCTCGTGGCCGTCGTCGCGCTCTGGGGCGCGTTCAAATTCTTCGGCGGCGAGCCCGAAGCGGCGCCGCAGGAAGCCAAGGCGCCGCGGGTGTCGGTGGTGTCGCCGGGCCGCGTCACCGTGGCGGCGGCGATCCGCGTGACCGGCCCGATCGCGGCGCGCCGCGAGATGCCGGTCGGCGTCCAGGGCGAGGGCGGAATGGTCACCGCCGTGCTGGTCGAGGCGGGCGACAGCGTGCGCGCCGGACAGGTCATGGCGCGCATCGATCGCGCCGTGCAGACGCAGCAGGTCAACCAGCTGACCGCGAGCGTCCAGCAGGCGCGCGCCGATCTGGCGCTGGCGCAGAGCGAGCTCGATCGGGCGCTCACGCTCGTCGAAAAGGGGTTCATCTCGAAGGCGGACATCGACCGTCGCACCGCGACGCGCGATTCGAACGCCGCGCGCGTGCGTATCGTCAGCGCCCAGCTCGCCGAGTCGCAGGCGCGGCTGGCACGCCTCGACATCCGCGCGCCCGCCAACGGCGTGGTGCTGGCACGGTCGGTCGAGCCCGGCCAGATCGTCGGTGCGGGCAGCCCGGCGCTGTTCCGCGTCGCGGAGAACGGGGCGATGGAGATGAAGGCCCGCGTCGCCGAACAGGATCTCGTCAAGCTCGAGGTCGGCATGCCGGCGACGGTCGAGCTCGTCGGCAGCGCCCGCCAGTTCAACGGCCATATCTGGCTGCTCGAGCCGGTGATCGATCCGCAGAGTCGTCAGGGCGAGGCGCGCATCGCGCTGGCGCGCGATCCCGACCTGCGCGTCGGCGCCTTTGCGAACGCGACGATTGAGGCGGGGACGGCCGAATTGCCGGTGCTGCCGCAGTCGGCGCTGCTCGCCGATACCAAGGGCAGCTTCGTCTACATCATCGGCAGCGACAACAAGGTGGTGCGCCGCGACGTGAAGACCGGCGAGGTCAGCGAGTCGGGCATCGCCATCGCCTCGGGACTGACGGGAGCCGAGCGCGTCGTTCTCTCGGCGGGCGCCTTCCTCAACGAGGGTGAGAAGATCGACCCGGTGCTCCAGCGCCCCGAGCGCTGATCCCGTTCGAATTCGGTCGGAGAAGGACCCACGATGCGTAACATCTCGGCCTGGGCGATCCGCAATCCGTTGCCGCCGATCGTGCTGTTCGTCGCGCTGACGCTGGCGGGCATCGTCAGCTTCATGCGGATGGACATCAATTCGAATCCCGACGTCAGCTTCCCGTTCATTTCGGTGGACGTGTCGCAGCCGGGCGCCGCTCCGACCGAACTCGAGACGCAGGTCACCCAACGCGTGGAAGCCGCGGTCCGCGGCGTGAGCGGCGTCGACGAGATCGTCTCCTACGTCAGCGAAGGCGTCAGCCACACCAACATCCAGTTCGACATCGGCACGCCGGTCGACCGCGCGCTCAACGACGTGCGCAACTCGATCTCGCAGATCCGCGGCGATCTTCCCGACGGCGTGCTCGAGCCGCAGGTCACGCGCATCGACATCGATGGCGGGCCGCTCGCGTATCTCTCGGTCGAGTCGACCGACATGAGCCTCGAGGAATTGAGCTGGTTCGTCGACAACACCGTCGCCAAGCGGCTGCTGTCGGTGCCGGGAATGGCGCAGGTCCGGCGCGCCGGCGGCGTCGACCGCGAGATCCGTATCGTCCTCGATCCCGCCAAGATGCAGTCGCAGGGCATCACCGCGGCGCAGGTCAACCAGCAGCTGCGCCTCGTCAACGTCAACGCCACCGGCGGTCGTGCCGAAGTCGCCGGTTCCGAGCAGGCGGTGCGCGTGCTCGGCAATTCGCGCAATGCCTTCGCGCTCGGCGAGACGCAGATCTCGGTCGGCAACGGCCGTACGGTGCGGCTCGCCGATATCGCCTCGGTCACCGACAGCTACGCCGAGCAGCGTTCGCTTGCCAAGATGAACGGCCGCCAGGTGCTCAGCTTCTCGATGTCGAAGGCGAAGGGCGCATCGGACGTCACCGTCTACGACGAGGCGAACGAGGTCCTCGAGCAGCTCGCCAAGGAGAATCCCAAGGTCAAGTTCACCGAGCTGTTCACCACGGTCCAGTACACCAAGGATCAATATCATTCGGCGATGGAGGCGATGGTCGAGGGCGCGGTGCTCGCCGTCCTCGTCGTCTGGCTGTTCTTGCGCGATACCCGCGCGACGATCATTTCGGCGATCGCCATCCCGCTCTCGGCGATCCCGGCCTTCTGGTTCATGGACCTGATGGGCTTCACGCTCAACACGATCAGCCTGCTGGCCCTGAGCCTGGTCGCCGGCGTGCTCGTCGACGACGCGATCGTCGAGATCGAGAATATCGTCCGTCACATGCGCATGGGCAAATCGGCCTACCAGGCGTCGATCGACGCCGCCGACGAGATCGGCCTCGCCGTCGTCGCGACGACCTTCTCGATCGTCGCGGTGTTCCTGCCGGTCGGGCTGATGCCGGGCCTGTCGGGGCAGTTC
>JASBUR010000047.1 GCA_030147805.1 Sphingomonadaceae bacterium | reverse complement strand
AAGGAGGCCGTGGAATTCATTCTCGCCAGCCTCCGCGATCACGAGAGGAAGCCGCTCGGCGAGCCGAACACCCTGAAGACTCGAAGGCGACCCCGCAAGGGCCGGGCCCGCAGGCGCGATTCCCGATGAGGCTCCAATCGGTGAACCTCTCGCTCCCGCGGGAGATCGTTTTTCGCGGAGAGAAGGTGCTCACCGGGATCTTCAAGGCACCGGTCCCGGGACGCGTCGCCGTGCGCCGCGATCACCTCGAGGGTGACGGCCAGGCGGATCTCTCGGTCCACGGCGGCGCCGACAAGGCGGTCTATGCCTACCCCAGCGAAGGCTATGCCGCCTGGATCGAGGATTTTCCGGCGCGCGCGCGGACGCTGACCCCGGGCGGCATGGGCGAAAATCTCGTCACCGCCGGGCTCAGCGAGGACGAATTGCGCATCGGCGACGTCCTGCGCATCGGCGCCGCGCTGCTGCAGGTCACCCAGCCGCGCCAGCCCTGTTTCAAGCTCGGCCTCTATCACCGCGAGCCGCGGATGGTGCGCCGGATGATCGAGACCGGCCGTTGCGGCTGGTACATGCGCGTGCTCGAGCCTGGCCTGCTCGCCGCCGGCGACCGCGTCGAGATCGTCGAGCGCCAGGAGAAAGGCTGGTCGATCCGCCACTTCGCGGCGCATATCGCGCTCAAGACGATCGATGCCGAGGCGCTGTCGGAAATCGTCGCGATGCCGGGCATCGCCGAGAATTGGAAGCTGCGCGCGCTGCGCCTGCTCGCCGAGACCAAGGGCGTCCACCAGCCGCAGTGACGATGCCGCGGCTTTGCGCCATAGTCGGGCGCGAACGAGGGGCTTTCCGTATGATGCGCGTATCGATGGGCCGGCTGGGATTGGCGCTGGCGGCGGTCTTGCTGTCGGCCTGTGGCGGGGGCAGCGCCGCACCCGCCGCGCCGGCGGGTGGCGGCGGCACCAGCGGCACGTCGACCGGCGGCGGACAGACCAGCGCGAGTTGCGGCCTGCGCGATCGCCAGCTCTGGGCGCAGGGCGTGCTGCGCGAATGGTATCTGTTTCCCGAGACGCTGCCGACCACGATCGATCCCGCCGGCTTCGCCACCGTCGACGATTATATCGACGCGTTGACCGCCACCGCGCGCAGCCAGCGCCGCGACCGCTATTTCACCTATCTGACCTCGATCGCCGACGAGAACGCCTTTTTCTCGACCGGCGCCAGCGCCGGCTTCGGCTTCCGCGTCTCGACAGACAGCGTCAATCGCCGCGCCTTCATCATGGAGACCTTCGAGGATACGCCGGCCTCTGCGGCCGGCATCGACCGCGGCGACGAGATCCTGGCGATCGGGAGCAGCACTGGCACGCTGCAACCGGTGTCGCAGCTCATCGGCACCGGCGGCGGCGCGGCGGTGACCGACGCGCTCGGCCCGTCGGCCCCCGGCGTGTCGCGCGTGCTGCGCGTCTCGGGTCCGTCGGGCACGCGCGACCTGACGCTCGCCAAGGCCGATTATTCGCTGGCGCCGGTATCGTCGCGCTACGGCGCCAAAATCCTGCAGGAGGGCGCGCGCAAGGTCGGCTACCTCAACCTGCGCACCTTCATCTCCTCGGCCGACCCGCAGCTGCGCTTCGCCTTCGACCGCTTCCGCAGCGAAGGCGTCACCGAGCTCGTCGTCGATTTCCGCTACAATGGCGGCGGGCTGATCTCGACCGCCGAGCTGCTCGGCGACCTGCTCGGCGGCAACCGTGCGACCAGCGAGGTCTTCTCATCGTTCGTCTATCGCCCCGAGAAGGCCGCCAACAACAGCACCAAGCGCTTCGCGCCGCAGCCGCAGTCGGTGTCGCCGACGCGCATCGCCTTCATCACCACCGGCGCCACCGCCTCGGCGAGCGAGGTCGTCATCAACGGCCTCCTCCCCTATCTCGGCACCAATCTCGGGCTGATCGGCGCCAACACCTTCGGCAAGCCCGTCGGCCAGGTGGCGATCGACCGCAGCGCCTGCGACGACCGGCTGCGTGTCGTCGCGTTCAGCAGCCGCAACTCGGCCAATTCGGACGCCTATTACGACGGCCTCGCGAGCACCGTGCAGGCCAGCTGCCGCGCCACCGACGATTTCACCCGCCCCCTGGGCGACGCGCAGGAAAGCTCGGTCCGCCAGGCGCTCGACTTCCTCGCCGGCCGCAGCTGCACGCCGATCGCCACGGGGCAGACGGCGATGGCGGCGGTCGAGGGGCGGTCGAAGGTCGAACTGCTGACGCCGGCGGATGCCGACGTGACGCAACGCGAAGTGCCGGGGGCGTTCTGAGACTGGCCGATGGTGGGCCCGGAGGGATTCGAACCCCCAACCAAGCCGTTATGAGCGGCCAGCTCTACCCTTGAGCTACAGGCCCGTCGCCGGAGCGCCTCCCGGTTAGCGCGGGCCTTCCGCGGCGGCAAGCACCTCGGCGATGCTCGCGGGTTCGACGCCGGCGCGCGCGAGAAAGCCGAAGACGCCGTCGAACCAGGCATAGAAGCGCTTGAGATCGCTCATGTCGCGAACATAGGGCGTGTGGCCGGGCTCGACCGACGGCGAATGGAACGAGATGTTGATCAGCCGGGTGCCGCCGTCGAGCAGCAGCTTGAGCGCCATCAGCGCCTCGTCGAGCGGAATGCCCTCGGGGGTGAGCGCCACGCGGTTGAGCAGGCGGCTGCGGTTGAGCAGCCCGCGCAGCGTCGGAAAACGCGCGCCGAGCCGGAACAGCGGTTCGCCCAGCCCGCGCAGCCCGCCGAGGAAGGCGGTGGTCAGCGGCACCTCGAGAATGCGCCGCTCGGGGCCGGTCCAATAGGGCGCGGCGCGGGCATGCTCGAAGTTGGGGCCGCCTTCATCGACATAGTCGAACAGCGGCCGCACCGAGGCGTCGATGCGGTAACCGAACTCGTCGAGCAGCGCCTCGGTATTGGGGCCGATGCCGTAGCGGCCGGCGCGGTAGATCATCGGTTGCACGCCGAAGCTCGCCTGGATCGCCGCGGTGAGCGCGCCGAGCTTGGCGCGCTCGGTGCGGCGCGGCAGGTTGCCGGGAAAGCTGTTGCGCGCGTCGACGGTCTCGTCGAACGGCGGATTGACCCAGGGGTGGAGCTGCGCGCCGACGATCGCCTCGCCGCTCGCGACGAAGCGCTGCAGCACCTCGACGCTTTCGGGCGTGGTCGCGATCGGATAGTCGACGAGATAGGCCGGCTGGATGCCGAACTCGCGCAGCCGGGCATGCGCCGTCGGCAGCGCCCGCACCGCCTGCACCGACGTGGCGTCGCGCCGCTTGGGCTGCGTCCAGTCGAACTCCTCTTCGGTATCGACGGTAACGATGACCCGACGTCCGAACGAATCCGGAAAATCGACGTAGAGCGAAGGGGATGGCGCGAGCACTGCCGAGGGTTAGGCGCTTCGCGGGACAAAGAAAAGAGGGCCGGAGCGCATGGCCCCGGCCCCTGAAAAGTCATGAGGGGACTCCCTCGAGGAGGGAGGGCCCCCGGCGCTTAGGAGGGAGGGAGGGGCGCCGGGGGCCTCGTCCGGAGCCGCGGGGAGGGAGTGCGGCGTCACGGGCGGTTCGCTGCAATGCAGCAACACCCCCTATATGCTCAAGCTTGACGGGTCTGAGCAGTGCCGACTTGCGTACCGCAGCTATGCAGCCGTTGCATGGGTTGCAAGCTTGGCGCCATCGAGCGCCTGCGCCGTCATCCGCTTGACGATGAAGTCGCGCAGCACCGCCACCCGCACCGAGGTTCGCAGTTCGGGTGGATAGACGAAGAAGGTCCGGAACACCGGGCCCTGCGCATGCGTCAGGATCGGCCGCACCTTACCCGAAAAGTTGATCAGATAGCTCGGCAGCGCACCGATGCCGATGCCGGCATCAATCGCCTGCAGCAGCCCGAAGATGTTGTTGACGGTGAGCACCGGCACGCGCGGCGGACCGCTGTGTCCGGCGTCGAGGATCCAGTTGACGCCGCGGATCGGATTGGGGGCGAGCGGGCCGTAGGAGATCAGCCGATGGTCATCGAGCTCCTCGACCGTCTTGGGCTCGCCGTGCTTGGCGAGATAGTCGGGCGACGCGCACAGCCAGTAGCGCACCGGCGCCAGCGACTTCTGGATATGATCGGACTGGTGCGGCGCGTGAAAACGGATCGCGACATCGGCCTCGCGCTTCGAGAGGTCGAGGTCGTCGTCGGACAGCATCAAATCGACGTTGATGTCGGGATAGAGGTCGAAGAAGTCGCGCAGTTCGCGCGCCAGCCAGGTCGATCCGAAGCTCACCGTCGTGGTCAGCCGGATCTCGCCGGTCGGCCGCTCGCGCGAGAATTCGATGCCCTGCTGCGTGCGCTCGATGCGCTCCTGCATCTCGTGCGTCGCGTCGTGGAGCTGCTCGCCTTCGTGCGTCATCGCCAGCCCGCGCGCGTGGCGGTGGAACAGCTTGGCGCCGAGCTGCGCCTCGAGCGCCTGGATCTGCCGCGACAGCGCCGGCTGGCTCATGTGCAGCCGCCGTGCCGCCTCGGTGAAGCTGCCCGCCTCGGCGACCGAATGGAACAGCCGCAGCTTCTCCCAGTCGAGCTGCATGCCCGCTCCCCTGCCCTATTCCGCCGCTTCGCTCCGCACCGCGGCATCGACGTCGTGCGCACCGTCGGAAGCGATCTCGGTCGTCGCGTGATGCGCGAGGAAGCGCTCGGCCTCGAGCGCCGCCATGCAGCCCATGCCGGCGGCGGTCACCGCCTGGCGGAAGACCTTGTCCTTGACGTCGCCGGCGGCGAACACGCCGGGCACGTTGGTCGCAGTCGAATCGGGCGCCGTGAGGATGTAGCCCTCCTCGTCCATCCTGACCTGACCCTTGAACAGCTCGGTCGCCGGATCGTGGCCGATCGCGATGAACAGGCCGTCGACGGCGAGGTCGCGCCCTTCCCCGCCCACGGTCGAGCCGAGGCGGACGGTGGTAACCCCCGGCGGGCTGTCGGTGCCGAGCACGTCGAGCACCTCGGCGTTCCAGATCATCTCGATCTTCGGGTTGGCGAACAGCCGCGACTGGTTGACCTTGTCGGCGCGCAGCGCATCGCGGCGGTGCACCAGATAGACCTTCGACGCGAAATTGGTGAGGAACAGCGCCTCCTCGACCGCGGTGTTACCGCCGCCGACCACTGCGACCGCCTTGCCACGATAGAAGAAGCCGTCGCAGGTGGCGCAGGCCGAGACGCCGAAGCCGCGGAATCGGGTCTCCGACGGCAGGCCCAGCCAGCGCGCCTGCGCGCCGGTGCAGATGATCAGCGTATCGCCGCGATATTCGACGCCCGAATCGCCGATGGCGACGAACGGCCGCGTCGACAGGTCGACCGAGACGATGGTGTCGGAAATCAGCTCGGCACCGACATGCTCGGCCTGCGCCGCCATCTTGACCATCAGATCGGGGCCCATGATCGACGTCTCGCCGGGCCAGTTCTCGACGTCGGTGGTGACGGTCAGCTGGCCACCGGGCTGGATGCCCTGCACCAGTACCGGCTCGAGCGCGGCGCGGGCGGCATAGACGGCGGCGGTATAGCCGGCCGGTCCCGACCCGATGACGAGGACGCGGCTGTGCTTGATCTGGCTCATATGGGGACCTTGAGACGTGGCAGACGAATGAGACTCGCCCGTATCTAGGCGCTTTGATCCCCGTTTGCGACGGCTTGTTGGCCAGCTTCGGCGTTGGGCAGCGTCAGCGCGAAGCGGTGCGGCTCGATGGCGAAGCTGCCGCCCATCGCCTCGGTGAGCTGGCGGACCAGCCGGAGCCCGAAGCCGAGGCCGAGCAGCGGCGCGCCGCCCCCCTCGCCCGCGACGCTCGCGGTATCGAGCAGCCGCTCGGACGACAGATCGTCGAGCGCCGCCGGCCGCGTCAGGAACAGACACACATCGCCGCCGGCCCGCTGCACGCCGAGCAGCAGCGTCTCGCCGCTTTCGGCGACGGCGATCACCGCCGCCAGCAGCCGCCGCACCGCGCGGTCGAGCGAGCGTTCGTCGGCGAGCGCCGACGGCAGGCCCGGCGCCGCGGTCACGGCGATCGAAACGCCGCGCGCCGCGGCGAGCGGGCGGTGACGCTCGGCGATGCGCTCGATGAGCGCGCCGGCATCGAGCGCGGCGGGATCGACCGGCCAGTGGCCA
Source organism: Sphingomonadaceae bacterium (assembly GCA_030147805.1). Classification (GTDB taxonomy): domain Bacteria; phylum Pseudomonadota; class Alphaproteobacteria; order Sphingomonadales; family Sphingomonadaceae; genus Sphingoaurantiacus. The sequence goes on along the minus strand of JASBUR010000047.1, from coordinate 15,969 downwards.
CGGTCGAGCCGCGCCGCATCGGTCAGGTCGTCGAGCGCGCCGAGCAGCCGCTGTGCATGGTCGAGGATCGCCCCGGCGCGCCGTCGGTAGGCCTCGGCCGCGGGGCCGAGCGTCTCGCTCTCGATCATCTGCGCGAAGCCCATGATCGCATTGAGCGGTGACCGCACCTCATGCGCCACCTTGGCGAGCGACTCGCTCGACGCGCCGGTGCCGAACAGCCCGGCGGTCCGCGTCGCATAGGCGGTGCCGCGAAAGCCGAGGAAACGGCCGCTGCCGCGTTCGAAGAACGGCACCCCGGCGAGCACGCAGCCGCCCTCCCCGGCCTCGAGATGAACGCCGTGAAAGGCGACGTGCCGCTCGAAGCTCGGCCAGATCGCATCGGCGCCGCCGAGGTCGAACAGCCGGTCCTCGCACGCCACCGGGGCGGCGCCGTCGACGAAGGTGAAGCGGCCGTGCGAATCGCATTCCCAGCGCCAGTCGCCGGCGAGCGCCATCGGGGCGGCCGCCTCCGGCGCGCCGGAGGCGGCGTTGGCGCGCAGCCGGTCGATGAGTGCATCGACCTGACGCGCGCTCTCCTCGATCGCCGGGTGCCCCGAGGTAGATTTCGCGACGAGGCTGGCGAGGAGGCGGCGGGTCGCCTCGGGCAGTTCGGGGGCCAGCGTCCGCCATTCGGCCGCGCTCAGCCGCATGTTGCGCGCCAGCGGTTCGATGTCGGCGGCCGCTTCATGGCGGAACAGCCACAGCATCGCGCGGTCGGGCCACAGCCGCGCCGCCTGCGCCAGCGTCTCGCGCCGCACCGCCGGGGCGACCTGCGGCCGCAACCGTTCGAGCGTGGCCAACGCCTCGATGCGCAGCTGAGGATCGGTGCTCCCGCCGGCACGGATCAGCAGGTCGGCAATCCGGCGGAAGGCGAGCGCACGCGACGCCGCTCCCCACGCCGCGGCATGGGGCAACGCGCGTCGCAGCTCGTCGTCCGTCGCCATGGCAGCCGGTCTAGCATGGCAATCGCGGCGAAGCGTTAACAGCCGCGACGCCATCGGATTAGATCGTTGCGCCTGCCCGCAACATTCTTATAGTCGGACGCCTCAACACGCAGGTGTCCTTGCGCATGTCGCTCAATCAGCCAATCCATCTCGATTCCATCGACCGTCAGATCCTGCGCAACCTGCAAAGCGAAGGCCGCGTCACCAACGTCGAGCTGGCGTCGCGCGCCGGCCTCACCGCGCCGCCTTGCCTGCGCCGCGTCCGCGCGCTCGAGGAGGCGGGCATCATCCGCGGCTATCACGCCGATCTCAATCCCGAAGCGCTCGGCTACGGCATCACCGTCTTCGCGATGGTGTCGCTGAAAAGTCAGGCCGAAGCCGATCTGCGTTCCTTCGAAGAGCATGTCGCCGGGCTCGATCCGGTGCGCGAATGCCATATGCTCAACGGCGAGATCGACTTCGTGCTCAAGATCGTCGCGCACGACCTGCAGGAATTCCAGCGCTTCCTGACCACGCACCTAACCCCCGCGCCCAACGTCGAGCATGTGAAGACGTCGCTGACCATCCGCACGTCGAAGGCGGTGCCGGGCGTTCCCGTCGACGGCTGACGCCGGCGTCCGCTTCGTTCCTTGCCGGCCAAAAGAAAGGCGGCGCCGGATCGCTCCGGCGCCGCCCTTCGTTTGTCGAGGCTTCGCTTTAGAACTCGAAGCGGACACCCACGCGGATGGCGTAGAGCGACTGGCGGTTCTGGTTCTGCAGCTGAACGTTCGGCTCCGAGAAGGACGAGTAGCGATACTGAGCGCAGGTCTGCGTCGGCGCCGTCACCACCGAACCTGCCCCCGTAGCCGCCGGCGCCGTGCCGGTCGGAACCGCCGCGGTCAGGCACTGTACGTTCACCAGGTTGGCGAAGTAGGCGAAGTTGACCTGGCGCTGGGCACCCCAGTCGCTGTCGATCATGTTGAGCACGTTTTCGACGTCGGCGAACACCTTGAACTTCGCACCGTCCCACAGCGGAACCGGCAGCTCCTGATCGACGTGCAGGTCGAGCTTGAACACGTTCGGCGAGCGCGCGATGTTCTTCGGCGCGATCCGGCCGCGGAAGCCATCGAGCTTGCTGCTGGCAACGAAGTTGTTGAACGCCGTCGCCGTCGCCGCGCTGTCGAAGCTGACCAGCGGGTCGTTCTCGTTGGGAACGTATATCAGGTAACGCGACGAGCCGCCGTTGACGCCGAACACCGGCGAACGGCCCGAGGCCGGATCACGGAAGGTGTAGCTGAACGGACGGCCCGAGCGATATTCACCGAACAGGCTGATCCGCGTTTCATTGTCCCCGAAGAAGGCGCGCTTGTAATCGAGGCCGAGCTTCACCGAGTTGCGGATCTCGTAGATCGAGGTGCCATAGGCGGCGTTGTTCGGATCCGAGAACGCCGTATTGCCGTAGAGCGAACCCGCCGTCGCCGAGGTGATCGCGTTGACGTCCTCGATGTCCTGCCAGGTGTAGCTCAAGTCGGCGCTGAGACCGTTGTCCCACTCCTTGGCGATGCGCGCGACTGCGAGGATCGACCGACCGCGGTTGTCGTTGGTCAGCAGCAAATCCTGATTGGTCGTCGCGGTGCCGCCGAAGGCATTGTAGCGCTGGCGGCCATCGGGAAGCGTCGCCGCGATCGGCACCGAGCGGAGATCGACGTAGGTCAGCGCACGATGCGCCTCGCCGTAGACGAAGTCGGCACCGAGGAGCCAGCCATCGCCGAGCGGACCGAGATCGGCCTCATAGCTCGCCGACAGCGTGGCGCGCCACTGCGACGGCAGATCGAAGTCGGGGTCGACCGCGTTTACCGGCGCGGCGGCGAGCGACGCCGTGTTGGTCTGCAGGAAGTTCAGCACCTGCTGATCGATCGTCCGGCCGTTCACGCCGACCAGCGCCGCATTGCAGAAGGACGCCAGCTGCGCCGGCGTCGCGCCGGCGATGGTGACGTTGCAGCCCGCGGCCGACGTGTTGCGCGAGATGTCGATCGCGTTGGTCCGCTGGCCGGTGTTCGAATAGCTGTTCGACAGGAACACGTCGGGCGTGCCGCCGGCGAACAGGCCGATGCCGCCGTTCAGGATCAGACGATCGGTCGGCTGGTAGTTGAAGCCGAAGCGCGGCTGCAGCACCCCCTGCCCCTTGAAGGTCTGCGTGTTGGCGAAACCGTACCGCGCGAGGAAGTTGGTGTTGAGCGGAACGCTGCTGTTCGAACCGAAGAGGTCGTAGCGAACGCCGAGCGACAGCTCGAGATTGTCGGCGACGTCGATCTGGTCCTGCAGGCCGAAGGTGTAGTTCTGCGTGCCGAAGCTCGCCGCGGCGTCATCGACGTTACCCGACGGCACCGCGCCGCTGAGGCGGATGCGGCTGGCGCGGCGCGCCTGGAAGTCGGCGAGCGAGTCGAAATAATAGTCGCCCGTCGCGCGCTGAAGGAACAGGTTGAAGACGTCGATATCGGTGTATTCGAACACGCCCTTGAAGGTGTGGATGCCGGCCTGCAGCGTGGCGCTGAAGTCGACCGACAGGTTCTCGGTGTTGAGATCGTTCGCCTGGCGGCTGATATCCGGGCCAAAGAACAGCTCGGGCGTCGCGAGCACCGCCGCCGTCGTTCCGGTCGCCGCCGCAGCGTCGGTGCAGGTCGTCAGCGAGCCGACGTTGGTGGGATCGGCGCAGACCTGGAACTGCGCGAACGAACGTCCGCCGAACGGGGTCTGGTCGCGGTTGGTGTCGCGATAGGCGACGCGCAGCTCGGTCGAGAAGGCGTCCGACCAGTCGGAGTTGAACTGGACGACGCCCGAGTTCACTTCCTCGACGAGTTCGTAGCCGTTCGACCGGAAGCCGAACACCGGGTTGGTGTTCTGCGTGATCGTATTCTGGGTGAACTGCTGCGAGCCCTCGTTGTGGATGTAGGTCACCGAGGCGCGGTGCGCGTCACTGATGTTCCAGTCGAGCTTGACGGTATATTTCTCGTCCTGCTCGACGGCGTTCTGCAGCACGCCCAGCGGGTCATATTGATAGATGCTGTTCGCGATGCCGCTGACGTTGTCGAGCAGCCCCTGCGTCACGCGCGGGATCGAGTTCGAGAAGCCGAGGCCCTCGGGCCCGTCGTCGACCGGATCGCTCTCTTCGAGCTTCTCGTAGGCCACGGCAAAGAACAGCTTGTCCTTGACCAGCGGGCCGGCGAGGAACGCGCCATACTGCTTCGAATCGAACTCGAGGTCGATGTTGGTGCCGCGCACCGTGTCACCGGTCAGGCTGTCGTCGGTGTAGGCGAAGAAGGCCGAGCCGGTGAAATCGTTGTCGCCCGAGCGCAGCACGACATTGACCGCGCCACCCTGGAAGTCGCCTTCGGAGACGTCGAACGGCGCGATGCTGACCGACAGCTGCTCGACCGCGTCGAACGGCACCGGGCCGCGGCTGGTCGGCAGGCCGCCGTTGTTGAGGCCGAAGTCGTCCGAGAACTGCACGCCGTCGACCGAGAAACGGTTGAGGCGTCCGTTCTGACCGGCGATCTCGATGGTACGGCTGTTCGACGGATCGATCGTCACGAACGGATCGCGGCGCGCAATGTCGCGGATGTCGCGGCTGACCGACGCGACCCCGGCGATATCCTCCTGGTCGAGCGTCGTCTGGGGGCCGCCGGTGAGCGTGATGCTGCTCGACCGCGTACCCGTGACGGTGATCGTCTCGGCCGCGCTGAACAGCGTGACGTCGAGGCGCTGCGCCTCGCCGATGCCGATCGACGGAACCGTCGTCGACGCATCTTCGAGGCCCGGTGCCGTCACCGACACTTCATACGGACCGCCGACGCGCAGACCCGACGCGTTGAACGCGCCCTCCGAGTTGGTCGTCGAGGTCGAGCGGCTGCCCGACGGGGTGTGAAGCACGGTGACGGTGGCGTTGGGCACCGCATTGCCGGCGCTGTCGGAAACGGCGCCGCGGATCGTTCCGGTGGTTTCCTGAGCATAGACCGCCGTCGAGGCGACCATCAGCGCGCCGATCGCGCAGCCGAGACGAAGTGAACGCATGTGAGTTTCCCCCAGATGAAAGCGGTGTGAACGAGAGCTTTGTCGCGCCGATTGCTCGACTCGTCGCGGCTTGTGAAGGGGGTTTATGACAGTCCGGCGACGCCGCTAGTGCAGCGCAGCATTTTGCCAGCCGACTCTTTTCAGGCGTGGCGCCGGAGCAACATTGTTTCTGCCGGACCGAGCCCATTTCGGGGGATTCGAGACTCGGCGAACGTAAATCCGCGACTCGGACGCGAGCGACTCATCGCCGCCGTGACCTCGGCGCGGCGATGCGCTAGAGCGCTCGTCAGCCGCCGTTCAGGCGGCGCGGACTATTGCCTCGCGCGGTCGACTGCGCGAAAGCCAGAGCCGACGAACGGGGTGGGTTTGGGAGACTTGAATGCGTTTGCGTAATGCCGGTCGTGTCCTGGGCGCGCTCGCCGCCCTGACGGCGCTGCCCCTGCTCGCGCAGGAGGCGGGCTCGTTCGTCGGCGTCAACGATCCCGTCAACTTCTTCGGCCGCGCCGACCCGTCGGTGCGCAAGGCCACCGCGATGGTCAACGGCGATGTCATCACCGACACCGATGTCGAGCAGCGGCTCAACCTCGTGCTTGCCGCCAACCAGGGACGCATCGACGCCCAGGAACGCGAGCGGCTGCGCCTTCAGGTGCTGCGCAATCTCATCGACGAAAAGCTGCAGATCCAGGAAGCGAGCGAGAACGAGGTCACCATCGAGCCCGCCGAGGTCACCGAGGCGCTGAACCGGGTGGCGAGCAATTTCAAGCAGACGCCGGCGCAGTTCAGCGACTATCTCAAGGCGCGTGGGACCTCGGCCATGTCGCTGCGTAGCCAGATCCACGCCGAACTCGCCTGGAGCCGCCTGCTGCGCCGCCGCATCGAGCCGTTCGTCAACGTCGGCGACGACGAGGTCCAGGACATCATCGATCGCCTCGAGGCGACGAAGGGCCAGGAGCAGTTCCGCATCGGCGAGATCTTCCTCGCCGCGACGCCCGAGAACGAGGCCGAGGTCATGGCAGGCGCCCAGCGCATCGTCGATCAGGTCAAGGGCGGTGCCTCGTTCATCGCCTATGCGCGCCAGTTCTCCGAGGCATCGACCGCAGCCGTCGGCGGCGACCTCGGCTACGTCCAGCCGGCGCAGCTGTCGCAGCCGGTGCAGGCGGCGCTCGCCAACCTCAGCGAGGGCCAGGTCAGCGAGCCGATTCGCGTCCAGGGCGGCGTGATGATCGTCGCGCTGATCGACAAGCGCCAGGCGCTGACCTCCGATCCCGATGCGGCCGTGCTCAGCCTCAAGCAGATCGGCATCGACCTCAAGCCGACGACGCCGCGGGCCGAGGCCGAACGGCTGGTCCGGACGCTCCAGGAGCGGACGCAGACGATGGGCGGATGCGGCCGCGCCGAGGAAGTCGGTGCGGCGATCGGCGCCGAGGTGGTGTCGAACGACGAGGTGCGCATCCGCGACCTGCCGGCGCCGCTGCAGGCGATGATGCGCGACCTGCAGATCGGCCAGGCGACGCCGCCGTTCGGATCGCCCGAGGAAGGCATTCGCGTGCTGGTGCTGTGCGGTCGCGACGACGCCCCCGAGCTCGCCGGCCCGTCGTTCGACCAGGTCTATGCACAGCTGGAGGAGGAACGCGTCGGCCGCGCCGCGCGCCGCTATCTGCGCGACCTTCGACGCGACGCCATCGTCGACTACCGGTAGGCGATTGGTCCTGCCGCTCGCCGTCGCACTTGGCGATCCTGCGGGGGTCGGCCCCGAGATCGTCGCCAAGGCCTGGGACGCGCGGCGCGAGGCTGGGCTGCCGCCCTTCTTCGCCGTGGGCAACCAGACGAGTCTCGAGCGCGTCTGGGGCGGGCCGATCCAGCTCATCGCGCAGCCCAACGAGGCCTGCGCCGCGTTCGACGCCGCGCTGCCGCTCATCCAGGTCGACGACCCCGGCGCAATCATGCCCGGCGAGCCCAATCTGCCCGGCGCGCGTTGCGCGCTCGACAGCCTCGAGATTGCGGTCGGCCTGACGCGCAGCGGCGCAGCGAGCGCGCTGGTCACCGGCCCGGTCGCCAAGGCACAGCTCTATGCGATCGGCTTCAGCCATCCCGGCCAGACCGAGTTCGTCGCCGAACGCTGCGGCATCGCCTATGAGAACACCGCGATGATGCTGGCAGGGCCGACGCTGAGGACGGTCCCGGTGACGCTGCACATGTCGGTCGCCGACGCCGTCCGGCGGCTCACCACCGATCTGATCGTTTCGCGGGCGCGCACCGCCGCCCGCGGCCTGCAGCGCGACTTCGGGATCGATTCGCCGCGGCTGGCGGTCGCCGGCCTCAACCCGCATGCCGGCGAAGGCGGCGCGCTCGGCATGGAAGAGATCGAAATCATCGGACCGGCGATCGAGGCGCTGCGCGCCGAGGGCATCGACGCCGTCGGTCCGCTGCCCGCGGACACGATGTTCCACGAGCGCGCGCGCGCCGATTATGATGCGGCAATCTGCATGTATCATGATCAAGCGCTCATCCCGTTGAAGGCGCTGCATTTCGACGAGGGCGTCAACATGACGCTCGGGCTGCCGATCGTGCGGACCGCCCCCGATCACGGCACCGCGTTCGGCATCGCCGGCCACGGCATGGCGCGCCCCGACGCGATGATCGCGGCGATCCGCATGGCGGCCGACTGCGCGAACCGCCGGGCGGCGCGTGACGGATAGCGTCGCGGGCCTGCCGCCGCTCCGCGAGGTCATCGCGAAGCACGGCCTCGCCGCCAAAAAGTCGCTCGGCCAGAACTTCCTGCTCGACCTCAACCTGCTCGACCGCATCGCGCGCGTTCCCGGGCCGATCGAGGGCGCCGCCGTCTATGAAGTAGGCCCGGGCCCGGGCGGATTGACGCGCGCCCTGTTGAAGGCGGGCGCGCGGGTAACCGCGGTCGAGCGCGACGATCGCGCGATGCCGGCGCTCGCCGAGATCGGCGACGCGGCGCCGGGGCGCCTGACGGTCGTGGCGGAAGACGCGATGAAGATCGACGAGGCGACGCGGCTCGGCGAGCGCGCGCACGTCGCCTCGAACCTGCCCTACAATATCGGCACCGCGCTGCTGGTGCGCTGGCTGACGCTCGAGGCGTGGCCGCCGTGGTGGCTGAGCCTGACGCTGATGTTCCAGAAGGAAGTGGCGCAGCGGATCGTCGCGCCGGCGGGAAGCGACGCCTACGGCCGGCTGTCGGTGCTGGCGCAGTGGCGCTCGACGCCGCGCATCGCGCTCGAGCTGCCGCCGCAGGCGTTCACCCCGCCGCCCAAGGTCTCGTCGGCGGTCGTGCACATCGTGCCGGCGCCCGCGCCCGCGGGCGTGTCCGCCGCTGCCATCGGCGCGATCACCGCAGCCGCCTTCGGGCAGCGCCGCAAGATGCTGCGCGCCAGTCTGAAGTCGCTGCCGGGCGCGATCGACGCGCTGGCGGCGTGCGGAATCGACGGCGAACGCCGCGCCGAGACGCTCTCGGTCGCGGAATTCGTCGCGATCGCCGCCGCCTGGACGGCGGCGAAGCGTTAAGCGCTAGTTCTTGGTCGAGGCCGGCGGGGTGGGAGTCGCGGCCGCGGTCTGCGGGCCGGCCGGCGCCTGCGCGATGGCGATCGACAGTTTGCGCGCCTCGGCGCAATCGGTCTTGCAGAGCTGGCGGATGCGATCGAGATTGGCCTGCGCGCGCGTCTTGGCGCCGCGCTGCGCCAACGCCGCCCCCTGCCCTTCGAGCGCGGCGAGGTCGTTGGGATCGAGCTGGAGCGCCTCGCGATAATATTTCACCGCGCTGCCGTGCAGCCCCTGTGCCTGCATCGCCTTGGCGATCCCGATATAGGCCTTGCGGTTCTTCGGATCGATCGCGAGCGCGGTCTCGAATTCGCCGACCGCCGCAGCGGCCTGGCCCTTGCCGAGCGCGTCGTAGCCCGCCTGCGAGAAGCTCTGCGACGCCGGCTTGATCACGTCGTCGCCCGGTACCGAGGCCACCGCCGCACCGGTCATCACCACAGCCGAGAGCCCGGCGAGCAGCCACTTGGAACGCATGTAATTCCCTCCGCGAGAACGCTTCACGACGATACGTATCAAATAGGGCTCAATCCCGCGATGAAAAAGCCGTCGGTGCCGTGGCGGGCCGGCGACAGAACAGCGCGGCCTGCCGCGACCTGTTGCGATGGCAGGACAAAGGGCGATTCCGTCCACCCCGGATTGGCCTTGAGGAAGCGGTCGATCTGCGCGTCGCCCTCCTCGGGAAGCAGCGAGCAGACGACATAGACCAGCCGCCCGCCCGGCCTGACCAGCGCGGCACCGATTTCGAGCAGCCGCGCCTGCAGCGCGGTGAGCCGCGCCAGCCGCTCGGACGTCAGCCGCCAGCGCGCCTCGGGATTACGCCGCCAGGTGCCGGTGCCCGAGCAGGGCGCGTCGACGAGCACGACGTCGGCGCGGCGAATATGGTCGGCGAGCTTCTCGAGCTCCTTGCCCGGATCGAGCAGGATCGTCTCGATGATCGACGCGCCGGCGCGATCGGCGCGCGGCGGCAGCCGCTGCAGCCGGTCGCGGTTGGTGTCGGCGGCGATCAGCTTGCCGTCGTTGGCCATCGCCGCCGCCATCGCCAGCGACTTGCCGCCCGCCCCCGCGCACAGGTCGATGACCGTCATGCCGGGTTGGACCATCGTTGCCAGACAGGCGAGCTGGCTGCCCTCGTCCTGCACCTCGACCGCGCCGCCGATGAACAGCGGATGCTGTTCGACGTTGAACGGCTCGGAGGCGCGCAGCCCGTTGGGGGCGAACGGTGTCGGCGTCACCGGCACCGGCCATTCGAAGGGGTCGTCGCGCGAGGCGATCAGCGTGTTGACGCGCAGGTCGAGCGGCGCGCGGCCGAGCAGCGCCGCCAGCTCCGTCTCGGTGGCGCCGCCGAAGCGGCTGCGCAGCCGGTCGACCAGCCATTTCGGCGCGAAGCCCGATTCCGCCGACGGCTCGGCATCGTCGATCGCCGCGGGCGCATGGCCGTCGCCGCCGAACAGCGCCAGCAGCTCGGGCGCCTCCGCGCCGGCGAATCCGAGCATCGCCGCGCGCCCGCTCTCGGGGCGCTCGCCCAGGCTGCGGATCGCGTCGAACACCAGTTCGCGCACGGCGCGACGGTCCTTCGACCCGGCGTAGCGCCGCTCCTTGAAATAGCGCGCGATGAGCGTGTCGGCGGCGGCGCCCTCGTCGCGCGCCGCGGCAATCACCTCATCCAGGATCTCGATCGCCGCGGCGAGACGCGCCCCGGGTGTCACCGCGTGGGGTAATTCGGCGCTTCGCGGGTGATCGTCACGTCATGGACGTGGCTCTCGCGAAGACCGGCACCGGTGATGCGGACGAAACGCGCCCGTTGCTGCAATTCGGCGATGGTGCGCGAGCCGGTATAGCCCATCGCCGCCTTCACGCCGCCGACCAGCTGGTGGAGCACCTCGCGGGCATGGCCCTTGTAGGCGACCTGCCCTTCGATTCCCTCGGGAACGAGCTTCATCTGGTCCTTGATGTCCTGCTGGAAATAGCGGTCGGCCGAGCCGCGCGCCATCGCGCCGACCGACCCCATGCCGCGATATGATTTATACGCCCTGCCCTGGTACAGGAAGGTCTCGCCCGGTGCCTCCTCGGTCCCGGCGAGCAGCGAGCCGACCATCACCGCCGCGGCGCCGCCGGCCAGCGCCTTGGCGACGTCGCCCGACGTGCGCAGCCCGCCGTCGGCGACGACGCCGACGCCCGATTTGGCGGCCTCCTCGGCGGCGTCCATTACCGCGGTGAGCTGCGGCACGCCGACGCCGGCCACGACGCGCGTCGTGCAGATCGACCCCGGGCCGATACCGACCTTGATCGCATCGGCACCGGCGTCGATCAGCGCGCGCGTCGCCTCCGCCGTGGCGACGTTGCCCGCCATCACCTGGACGCTGTTCGACAGCCGCTTGATGCGCTCGACGGCGCGCGACACGTCGCGGTTGTGGCCGTGCGCGGTGTCGACGACGATGAGGTCGCAGCCCGCGTCGATCAGCGCGGCGGAGCGCTCATAGCCCTTGTCGCCGACGGTGGTCGCGGCGGCGACGCGCAGGCGGCCGGCCGAATCCTTGGTGGCGTTGGGATAGGTGACCGCCTTTTCCATGTCCTTGACGGTAATGAGTCCGACGCAGCGATAGGCTTCGTCGACGACGAGCAGCTTTTCGATGCGGCGCTGGTGGAGCAGCCGCTTCGCCTCGTCCTGGCCGACCCCCGAGAGCACCGTCGCGAGATTGTCGCGCGTCATGAGCTCGGACACCGGCTGGTCGGGATTCTCGGCGAAGCGCACGTCGCGGTTGGTCAGGATGCCGATCAGCTTGCCGGGCTGGCCCTGCGGCGACGGCTCGACCACCGGAATGCCGCTGATCTTGTGGCGCTGCATCAGCTCGAGCGCTTCGGCGAGCGTCTGGTTGGCCAGCATCGTGACCGGGTTGACGACCATGCCGCTTTCGAAGCGCTTGACCTGCCGCACCGCGAGCGCCTGTTCCTCGACGGTCAGATTGCGGTGGAGGACCCCGATGCCGCCCATCTGCGCCATGACGATCGCCATGTCGGCTTCGGTGACGGTGTCCATCGCCGACGAGAGCACCGGAATGTTGAGGCTGATCTCGCGCGTCAGGCGCGTCGAGGTGTCGGCCGTGCTCGGCAGCACCTCGGACTCGGCGGGCACAAGCAGGACATCGTCGAAGGTCAAACCCAGGCGAATATCCATCAAGCGCTCCCCGGCCGAAATCTTGGAGCGCCGCTCTATACGATGCGATTCCGGCGCTGGCTACCGCTCCCTCGCACGTGCGACAGCGTATTCGCTCCCGGGCTTCCACGCGGGCCAGGCACGGCTGTTGGCGAGCCGCAGACCGACGCGGTAGGCGAGGTCGATATCGGCCGCGGCCGCGTCGAAGCTCAGCTCCGGTACGAACTCGTCGGCGGGCTTGTGGTAGGCCTGCGCAAAATACGCCTCGGTCGCCGCCTTCGACCCCGGCGCAAAGATGCTGGTGGCGATCAGCACCGGCACCCCCGCCCGGGCGAACGGATAATGGTCGGATCGCATGAAGAAGCCGTCGAAGGCCGCGTCGACGACGACGCGGCGCTTCTGCGCCCTCGCCGCCGACGCGATGAGCGAATCCATCTGCGGCGACAGGCCCTGGCCGAGCACGACGACGTCGGCCGCGGTTCCCGCGGCGATGGTGTCGTTGCCGAGCCCGCCGGCGATCTGCGCCAGCGGCACAACCGGATGGTCGACGAAATATTGACCGCCGATCAGCCCCGATTCCTCGGCGGTCGTCGCGAGAAACAGAATCGAGCGTTCGGGCCGCTCGCCGGCGGCGAAGGCGCGCGCCAGTTCGAGCAGCCCGCCGATGCCGCTCGCATTGTCGACCGCGCCGTTGCAGATCGGATCGGGGCCGTCGGGCGCGCAGCGGCCGAGATGGTCCCAATGCGCGAGAAACAGCACATATTCGTCGGCGCGCCTGGCGCCGGGCAGCAGCCCGATGACGTTCTTCGACGCGAAGCGGCGGATCAAGCCATCCAGCCGGACGCTCGCGCGGCTGCCGAGCGCCATCGGCCGAAAGCCGGTCCGCCCGGCGGCGGCGGTCAACGTCGCGAGGTCGTGCCCGCTGGCCGCGAACAGCCGCTCGCCGGCCTCGAACCGCAGCCGCGCCTCGATCACCGGCCCGTCCGAGGCGCCGTCGAGCCGGAGATCGCGGCGGCGCGCCGCCGCGACCTGCGCGTCCCATTGTTCGTCGGTCACCGCCGACGGCAACAGGATGATCGCGGCGGCCGCCCCGCGGCTGGCTGCGGCGGCGATCTTCGCCGCCGAACTCGCCGCGGTCGCCGCCTCCTTGAGCGCGTGCGGAACGCCGCCGAGCATGACCACGGTCTTGCCGGCGAGGTCGAGCCCGGCGAAATCGTCCCACCCGGCCTCGGCGACCGTCAGGCCGTAGCCGGCGAAGACCATGTCCGACCTGTCGATGTGGGCGCCGTCGACGGCGCGCGAATTGCCGATGACGATGTCTTCGCCCCACTCGAGCGCTGCCGCGCCGCCGCGGCCCTCGACGGTGAGGACCGCCGCGACGCTCGGCTGCACCTCGACAAGCGGCACCTCCTGGAACCAGCTCGCGCCGTTCCCCGGCCGCAGCCCGGCGCGGTCCATGGCGGTCACGATGTAGGCGACGGTCTGGTCCTCGCCCGGCGTGCCGGGGGCTCGCCCGCCGTAGGCGTCCGCGGCGAGAATCTCGACATGGCGCGCTATCGCCGCCGGATCGATCGCCGCGACGCTGGACGGGGGGCGCGGGGCGCAGCTGGCGACAAGCAGCGCGAGGACGAACGATGATCGGTGGAGCATGGCGCGACCATAACGAGCGCCCGCGCCCTGTCAAAGCAGTTGGCAGACACTGTGTTGTTGTGTTAGCACACCATAGGGGCTGGGAGCCAAGAGCAAGGAATTGCCATGATCGAACAAGCGGATCTCGACGCGGCGGTGGCCGCGAACCTGTTGAGCAGCGAGCAGCGGGCGCAGCTTACCGAGTTCGTCCGGCAACGACAGCGCATGGCGCTCGGCGCCGACGAAGAGCAGTTCCGCTTCATCACCGGGTTCAACGACATCTTCGTCACGATCGCCGCGGTCCTGCTGCTGGTGGCGGTGGGCGCGCTGGGGGCGCGCGTCGATGCATGGTTCGGGGCGCTCGGCGTCGCGATTGCCAGCTGGGGGCTGGCCGAATATTTCACCCGCCGCCGGCGCATGGCGTTGCCGAGCATCGTGTTGCTGCTCGCGTTCGTCGGCAGCGTTTTCGTCACGCTCGGCGCCGCGATCGTCAAGATCACCGGCGTCGACAACGTGCAGCCTGATACGCCGCAGGGCGCGCTCTACCTGGGAATCGCCGGCGCCGGCGCGGTCGCCGCGGCGATCGGGCACTGGCGCCGCTTCCAGGTGCCGATCACCGTCGCGGCGGGCGCCGCGGCGCTGTCGGCGATCGCCTTCGCCATCGTCGCGACGATCATGGGCGAGGACAGGGACGCGCTGCTGACCGCGGTGTCGCTGTGCGGGCTGGGCGTGTTCGTGATCGCGATGCGCTACGACATGTCGGATCGCCAGCGCACGACGCGGCGCACCGACATCGCCTTCTGGCTCCATCTGCTCGCCGCGCCGATGATCATTCATCCGCTGGTGGTGATGTTCGGCCTCAATGGCCCCGCGATGCTGCCCGTCGAGGCGATGGCGATCGTCGCGGTCTATCTGGTGATGACGATCGTCGCGATCGCGATCGACCGGCGCGCGCTGCTGGTGTCGGGGCTCGCCTATATGATCTTCGCGCTGCAATCGCTGTTCAAGCAGACCGGCGACGTCGATCTCGGTCTTGCGCTCACCTGCCTGGTGATCGGGCTGTTCCTGGTGTCGTTGAGCGCCGCCTGGCAGCGGATCCGCGCCGCGGTGATGCCGCTGATGCCGGCCTATTGGCAGGAACGGCTGCCCGCCGTCGCCGCCTAGGGTCGCGCCAGCCGCTTGAGCTGGCGGACCGGTGGAAGATTGGTGACGAGCCGCCAGAGCGCCGGCGCTGGCGGCTCGCCGCTTTTCAGCGCGATAGCGGTCGCCCGGAGCGCCGGTCCCCAGGCCTTGGCGGCGATCAGCCCGCCCGCCGCCTCGGCATGACGCCGCCGCCGCACCTCGCGCCGTTCGGCGGCCGTCAGCCGCTCGGCGAACAGCGCCAGGTGGCGCTCGTGCATCGCCAGCACCGGCAGGATGTCGGCGACGCGCGGGCGCTTGGTCAGGCTTCCCGGCGCGTCATGATAGCGAACCAGCCGGTCATGGACGTAGGCGACGGGCCCCAGCGCCGCGAGCCGCACGAACAGCTGCTGGTCGTAGCCGGTGCGCATCGAGACATCGACGCCACCGGTCGCGAGCACCACGCGCCGCGGCACCAGCGCCGACGACTGCAGAATCGCCGAATCGAGCAGCAGGTTGCGCCAGAAATCGCGCCCCGCGTGCTTGAAGGGCGTCACGCCATATTCCCATGCTTCGCGTCCCGCGCGATCGATGAAGCTGAAGCCGGTGGCGACGAGCGTGGCGGCCGGCGCCGCGACGCGCGCCGCCGCCTGCGCGGCGAGCTTGCCCGGCAGCCATTCGTCATCGGCATCGAGGAAGGCGACCCAGTCGCTCGCCGCGGCTTCGAGCCCGCTCTGCAGCGCTGCCGCACCGCCGCGATTGGCAGGATGGCGCACGATCCGAGGCTGTAGCGCGTGCGCCGCGGCGATCGCGGCCGTGGCATCGGTGCTGGCATCGTCGACGACGATGACCTCGGCCGGAGGCCGCGTCTGCGCCGCGATCGAATCGAGCGCGCGCGCGATCGTCGCGGCCGCGTTGAAGGCCGGCATCACGACGCTGATCGGCGGCCCGTCCATTCACTCTCCCAAGGGCGCAAAATGCTGGCATTCGGCGCCCCGAACTCCTACATGACACCCACGCAACATTTCCAGTTCAGTCAGGATTTTTCCTACCCGTGGACGTGACACAGACGCCGCCGACGGACCCGTCGGACATCCGACCGATCTCGATCGTCGACGAAATGAAGACCAGCTACCTCGATTACGCGATGAGCGTGATCGTGGCGCGTGCGCTGCCCGACGTGCGCGACGGCCTCAAGCCCGTCCATCGCCGCATTCTCTATTCGGCGTATGAGAGCGGTTACACGCACAACAAGCCCTATCGTAAGTCGGCGCGCATCGTCGGCGACGTCATGGGTAAATATCACCCGCACGGCGACAGCGCGATCTACGATGCCTTGGCGCGCATGGCGCAGGACTGGTCGCTGCGGCTGCCGCTGATCGACGGCCAGGGCAATTTCGGTTCGATGGATCCCGACCCGCCCGCGGCGATGCGCTACACCGAGGCGCGGCTGCAGAAGGTCGCCGACGA
>JASBUR010000045.1 GCA_030147805.1 Sphingomonadaceae bacterium | reverse complement strand
CGCAGCAACAACCCGTTCCCGCAAATCCATTGAATAGGCACGAGGCATAAGGGCTGGCCTCCCATCCAGCCCCAACCTTGAATCACAATCCAAGCGCTCGGGGAATCCCGCGATTCGAACTAAGCCGACGACGCTCTAGAAATAATGCGGCTCGGGACGCTCGTGCAGCTGGTCGAAATGGACGAGCGAGGGCTGCGGCGGCAGCGGGACGGGCTCGCCGTGCCGGAACGCCCACTCGCCGCGGTCGCAGGCGGCGGCGCGCACATAGCCGTTGATGTAGAAGCGGCGGCGGTGCGCCGAGCGGTTGCTGCCCGAGGCGTGCACCAGATAGGGGCTCCACAGCGCCAGGTCGCCCGGGTCGAGCGCGACGTCGACGACGCTCGCCGGGTCGAAGCCGGCGGCGACCAGCGCGGCATCGTCCATCGGGTTGGCGAGCACGTCGCCGTCGGCGGCCATCGCGGCGCCGCGCCGGTGGCTGCCGGGCACGACGCGCAGCCCGCCCGACAGCGGCTCGTGCGGATCGATCGCGAGACCGGTCTGGACATAGGTGTCGCCGAGGTCGCGGAACGCCTCGGCGGGGCGGCGGAAGCGGCTGTCCTGATGCCAGGCGAAGTCGCCGCCGCTGCCCTCGCCCTGCGGTTTCCAGTGCAGCTGGTTGATGATCTGCTTGAGGTCGTCGCCGATCAGCGGCGCGAGCAGGCGCGCGAAGCGCCGGTCGAGCCGGACGGCGTCGAGCACGCGATTCGTCCAGGAGGGCCATTGCGCCATGCGCACGTCGCCGTCGACCAGCCGGTAGGCGAGGTTGCCGTGGCGAAAGCTGCGGCCATGCGCGGCGGCCTCCGCCTCGACCGCATCGATCGCCGCCCCGATTTCGGCGATCTCGGCGGGCGAGAAGAAACCCCGGACGATTGCATAGCCCTGCGCGCGATAGTGCGCGACGAGATCGCCCCCCGCATCGGCGTCCCACGGCTGCAGATCAACGATTCCCAACGCCACGCCTTTCCCAGCGCCGGTCCTCCGGCCTAGCTGAACAGGTAATGGGAGAAGGTGACTATTTCTAGATTTCGACCTGGCTGCCGAGTTCGACGACCCGGTTGGTCGGCAGCTTGAAGAACTCCATCGCGCTTTCGGCGTTGCGCAGCATCCAGGAGAACAGCTTTTCACGCCACAGCGCCATGCCGGGCCGTTCGCTGGCGATCAGCGTCTGGCGGGCGAGGAAGAAGCTGGTGTCCATCATCTTGAACTGCGGTCCGCAATTCTCGATCGACTTCAGCACCAGCGGGATGTCGGTTTCCTGCATGAATCCGTAGCGGACGATGAGCCGCCAGAAGCCGTTACCGAGGTTGAACACCTCGACGCGGTCCTCGCCGTCGACATAGGGCACCTCGTCGATGACGACGGTCAGCACGATGACGCGATCGTGCAGCACCTTGTTGTGCTTCATGTTGTGCAGGAGCGCGTGCGGCACGCCTTCGGGCGAGGTCGTCATGAATACCGCCGTGCCGGGAACGCGCGTCGCCGACCCCGCCGCCGACTTGATGAACACCTCGATCGGCATCGCGCTTTCGCGGAGCCGCTCGCGCATCAACGCGCGGCCCTTCGCCCAGGTGGTGAGCAGCGTGAAGGCGACGACGCCGACCGCCAGCGGGAACCAGCCGCCGTCGGGCACCTTGGTGAGATTGGCGCCGAAATAGGCGATGTCGACGATGAAGAAGGTGATCAGCGCGACCGCCGCCAGCAGCTTGTTCCATTTCCACAGGCCGAACAGCACCACCGCGAGCAGGCAGGTGTCGATGAACATCGCGCCGGTCACGGCGATGCCGTAGGCGGCGGCGAGATTCGACGAGTTGCGGAAGGTCAGGACGAGGATGATCACCATCACCATCAGCGTCCAGTTGACGAACGGGATGTAGATCTGGCCGTGCGCCGAGGCGCTGGTGTGCTTGATCGCGAGACGCGGGATGAAGCCGAGCTGGATCGCCTGCTGCGTCACCGAGAAGGCGCCCGAGATCACCGCCTGGCTGGCGATGATCGTCGCCAGCGTCGCGAGGATGACCAGCGGCAGCCGCAGCGCCTCGGGCGCGAGGAAGAAGAAGGGGTTGCGGATCACCTCGGCCGCGGCGGCGGGCTCGAGACTGAGGATCATCGCGCCCTGCCCGAGATAGTTGATCATCAGCGCCGGCAGCACGAACACCAGCCACGACAGGCCGATCGGCCGACGCCCGAAATGGCCCATGTCGGCGTAGAGCGCTTCGGCGCCGGTGACCGCAAGCACGACCGACCCGAGCGCCAGGAAGGCGAGCAGCTTGTCGGTCATGAAGAACTGCAGCGCATACCAGGGGTTGAGCGCCGCGATGATCCCGGGCTGGGCGGCGATGTTGATGGCCCCGAGCACCGTCAGCGTCAGGAAATAGACCATCATGATCGGGCCGAAGAGCGCACCGACCCGCGCGGTGCCGACCGACTGGATCATGTACAGGCCGATGAGGATCACGATCGCGATCGGCAGCACGTAGGGCGCGAAGCCGTCGTCGACGACCGTCAGCCCCTCGACCGCCGACAGCACCGACATCGCCGGCGTGATCATCGAGTCGCCGTAGAACAGCGCGGTGGCGAACACGCCGAGCAGGATGATCCCCGGGCCCCAGCGCGCCCCCGACGACCGGCGCGAGATCAACGCCAGCAGCGCCAGGCTGCCGCCCTCGCCGCGGTTGTCGGCGCGCATGATGATCGCGACATATTTGATCGTCACGACGAGCATCATCGACCAGAAGATCAGCGACAGCACGCCGTAGACGTGCAGCTGGTCGAGCGCGAGCGGATGGTGGCCGGCGAAGGTCTCGCGAAAGGCGTAGATCGGGCTGGTGCCGATGTCGCCGAACACCACGCCGATCGCGCCGACCGCCATCTTCGCGAGCCCGCCCGATGGGGCGTGGCCCGGCGCGGGTTCGCGGGCGTTGGGCTGGCCGGCAGCCGAAGGCGTCAATGAATGCATGCGGGCATTTCGCGTTGGTGGGCCGAAGGCTCGAACGTGACGTGACGTGGAAGGTGCCGGTCGACATTTCCCTCAAGGGGTGGCGCGCCCTAACACAGCCCCTACCGCACCGCAACATGACCCCTTCGTCAGGCCGGTTCCACCACGGCGCGGATGCTGAAATGCGTCACCAGCCGCCGCACGCCGGGCAACGTCGCCAGCACTTCGCGGTGGACTCGCTCGTAGGAGTCGCCGGTCCGCACGAGCACCTTGAGCAGATAGTCCGACTCGCCGCTCATCAGATGGCATTCGACGATTTGCGGGCAGCGCGAGACGGTCTGCTCGAACTTCAGCAGCGTGTCGCGCCGCTGGTCGTCGAGCGTGACCTGGACGAACACCGTCGACGGGTCCCCCTGCGCCGCGCGCGACAGCACGGCGCGATAGCCGCGGATGTGCCCCGATTCCTCGAGCAGCTTGATGCGCCGGTGCGCCGCCGACGGCGACAGCCCGACATGGTCGCCGACCTGCGCGCTGGTCAGGCCGGCGTTGCGACTGAGCTGGAGCAGGATCGCCTCGTCGATCGGGTCCGCCATTACTTCCACCTAAACCTGCCATTCGTGCAAGATTCTCCTAACACGCAGCCATATTGCTGCATAGACATCGAAGATATCCCGTCCGCTTTCGATTAGATTGTCCGCACCAGCTTATCGATCGGAGGCAAAGATGCGCGTCGGCGTTCCCAAGGAAATCAAGATCCACGAGTATCGCGTCGGCCTCACGCCGGCGTCGGTGGCCGAACTGACGCTGCACGGCCACGAGGTGATCGTCGAGACCCGGGCGGGGAGCGGCATCGACTTCACCGACGAGGATTATGTCGCCGCCGGCGCCCGCATCGTCGGCACCGCGAAGGAGGTGTTCGACGCCGCCGAGATGATCGTGAAGGTCAAGGAGCCGCAGCTGCACGAATGCGCGATGCTGCGTCCCGACCATCTGCTGTTCACCTACCTCCACCTCGCCGCCGACAAGCCGCAGGCGGAAGCGCTGATGAAGTCGGGCGCGACGTGCATCGCCTATGAGACGGTGACCGATTCGCGCGGCGGGCTGCCGCTGCTGCGGCCGATGTCCGAGGTTGCCGGCCGCATGTCGATCCAGGTCGGCGCGCATTATCTCGAAAAAGAATCGGGCGGCCGCGGCATCCTGCTCGGCGGCGTCCCCGGCGTCGCGCCGGGCCGGGTCGCGATCCTCGGCGGCGGCGTCTCGGGGGTCAATGCGGCGCAGATGGCGGTCGGCCTGCGCGCCGACGTCACCATCTACGACATCTCGACCGCGCGACTCGCCGAGCTCGACCAGATGTTCGACGGCCGGGTGAAGACCGCCTTCTCGTCGAAGGCGGCGATTGCCGCCGCCGTCGCCCGCGCTCACCTCGTCATCGGCGCGGTGCTGATCCCCGGCGCGGCGGCGCCCAAGCTGGTGACGCGCGAGATGCTGAAGACGATGAAGCGCGGCTCGGTGCTCGTCGACATCGCCATCGACCAGGGCGGCTGCTTCGAGACCAGCCATGCGACGACGCACCAGGACCCCGTCTTCGACGTCGACGGCGTGATCCATTATTGCGTCGCCAACATGCCCGGCGCCGTCGCGCGCACCTCGACCTTCGCGCTCAACAACGCGACGCTGCCCTTCGTGCTCAAGCTGGCGAAGCTCGGCGGCACCGGCGCGATGCAGGCCGATCCGCATCTCGCGGCGGGCCTCAACGTCGCCGGCGGCTACATCACCTACAAGGCGGTCGCCGACGATCTCGACCTGCCGTTCAAGGCCGCCTGACGCGCCGCCCTTGCGGGTTCGCGGGTCGGGCGCCATAAGGCGCGCGTCTTCCCGCGAGCCCCGCAAGGGCGCGAACTCACGAGGCGCGATACCGTCATGAAGGCCAAAGTCTACGTCACGCTCAAGAACGGCGTGCTCGACCCGCAGGGCAAGGCGATCCACCATGCGCTCGAGGCGCTGGGCTTCAGCGGCGTCAACGACGTCCGCCAGGGCAAGTTCATCGAGCTCGACCTCGCCGACGGCACCGCCGACGCCGACATCGACGAGATGTGCCGCAAGCTGCTGGCGAACACCGTCATCGAAAACTACCGCGTCGAGAAGGCGTGATGAAGACCGCCGTCATCGTCTTTCCCGGTTCGAACTGCGACCGCGACATGGCGGTGGCGCTTCGCGACGCCACGGGGCGCGAGCCGGCGATGGTCTGGCACCGCGACACCGAGCTTCCCGACGTCGACCTCGTCGCCGTCCCCGGCGGCTTCTCCTATGGCGACTATCTGCGCTCGGGCGCGATGGCGGCGCGCTCACCGATCATGCGCGACGTCATCGACAAGGCGGCCAAGGGCGTCGCGGTCCTCGGCGTCTGCAACGGCTTCCAGATCCTCACCGAGGCGGGACTGCTGCCCGGCGCGCTGATGCGTAATGCCAATTTGAGCTTCATCTGCCGCGACGTCGACCTCGTCGTCGAGAATGCGCAGACGATGTTCAGCAGCCGCTACGACCAGGGATCGACGGTCCGCATCCCAGTCGCACATCATGACGGCAATTATTTCGCCGACGAGGCGACGCTCGACCGGCTCGAGGGCGAAGGCCGCGTGGTGTTCCGCTACGCGCAGGCCTGCAACGGCAGCCGCCGCGACATCGCCGGCATCGTCAACGACGCCGGCAACGTGCTTGGCATGATGCCGCACCCCGAACGGCTGATCGAGGCCGAACAGGGCGGTACCGACGGCAAGCGGCTGTTCGAGGGGCTGGTCGCGGCGCTGGGCTAACACCCAGGTCGGCTTGCAGTCAGCGTCATCGGCGACTATGTTGTAACAGTTGCAACATGGGTCCTGATGATGGGTGTGCTATCGATCCGCGAGTTCAATGCCAACGTCTCGAAGGCCATCGCGCGCGTCGAGGCCGGCGAGACCATCGCTATCATGAAGAACGGTCGTGTCGTAGCGGAGCTTCGGCCCCGATCCGAGGATCGGAGCGCGGAGTGGAAACGCGCTTATGAGGAATCGGCCGCAATGATGCGGCAAGGGCTCGACCTCGGTATCGGCAAGGTAACCATCGAGGACAAATACGGCGACGATGCGTGAGGTTCACGATCGATTCCAACATCCTCGTCTATTCGCTCGATCGGCGCACACCCGCCAAGCATGAGATAGCCACGCGCATCATGTTGCGCGCGCCTTTCCTCGATAGCTTCCTGACAACGCAGGCGGTCGGCGAATTTCTTGCCGTGTTCCGCCGCAAGTTTCCTCAACAGCTTTCCAGCGCCCTGATGCTTGCTGAACGCTGGGTCGCGACGACGGCCATGGCGGCGAGCTCGCCCGAGCACATTCTCGCCGCCGCTCGCCAGTCCGCTGAGCATGACATGCAATTCTGGGATTGCCTGATCTGGCAAACCGCCAGCGCCAATCGTGCGGTCGTTCTCCTGTCCGAGGACATGCACGACGGGTTCACGCACGCGGGCGTCACGGTCATCAACCCATTCAACCTCGCCAACGCCGCGCGCTTGCAGACCGTGCTGGCGGATAGCTGACTAGACCTTCGTCCTGAACGGCGTGAAATCGGTATGGGCATCATAAACATCGATGCCCTCCCTTCGCTTGAGCCAGTTGACCACCAGATAGGTCACCGGCGTCAGCAGCACTTCCCAGCCCACCTTCAGCAGGAACTGGCTGAGCATCACCGCCAGCATCGCCTCGACCGGCCAGTCGGGGGCGCCGTAGAAGGCGAGCGGATAGAAGATCAGGCTGTCGACGCCCTGCCCGACGATCGTGCTGCCGATGGTGCGCGTCCAGAGATGCTTCCCCTGCGTCCAGACCTTCATCTTGGCGAGCACCAGGCTGTTGGCGAACTCGCCGAGCCAGAAGGCGGTCATCGACGCGAAGACGATGCGCGGCACCTGGCCGAACACCGCCTCGTAATTCGCCTGCCCGCCCCAGTCGGAGGCCGGCGGCAGCGCCACCACCACCCAGCTCATCAGCGCCATGAACAGCATGCCGCCGAAGCCCGCCCAGATGCAGCGCCGCGCGCGGGCATAGCCATAGACTTCGGTCAGGATGTCGCCAAGCACGTAGCCGAGCGGGAAGAACAGGATGCCGGCGCCGAACGGCCAGATGCCGATGCCCGGCAGGTCGACCTCGGCGCGCTTGCCGGCGCCGAGCACGTTCGACAGCAGCAGCACGACGACGAACGCCGCCATGACGAAATCGAAGTAGCGCAGCGGTCGGCTGTGCAGCGCCTCCGCCTCGACCTTCGCCACCGCCATGTCGCCGTCAGCCATCGCTTTTGCCCCCTCGCCCCGGCGCGACGCTAGCAGGCTCGCCCCGGCCCGACAATTTGCGACGGCCCGTCGGGCTTTCCCTTCGCCCGCCGCCCGGCTAGGAGGCTCGCGCAATCCCATTTCCCAGCCGGAAGCGCCGCATGACCATCACCCCCGAGATCGTCGCCGAGCATGGGCTGACGCCCGACGAATATCAGGTGATCCTGGAGAGCATGGGGCGCGAGCCCAACATGACCGAGCTCGGCATCTTCTCGGTGATGTGGTCCGAACATTGCTCGTACAAGTCGAGCCGCGTGCATCTGAAGAAGCTGCCGACCTCCGCGCCCTGGGTGATCCAGGGGCCCGGCGAGAATGCCGGCGTCATCGACATCGGTGACGGACAGGCGGCGATCTTCAAGATGGAGAGCCACAACCACCCGAGCTACATCGAGCCCTATCAGGGCGCGGCGACCGGCGTCGGCGGCATCCTGCGCGACGTGTTCACCATGGGGGCGCGCCCCGTCGCCAACATGAACGCGCTGCGCTTCGGCGAGCCGTCGCATCCGAAGATGCGCCACCTGATCTCGGGCGTCGTCGCCGGCATCGGCGGCTACGGCAATTGCGTCGGCGTGCCGACCGTCGGCGGCGAGACCAATTTCCATGCCGCCTACAATGGCAACATCCTCGTCAACGCGATGACCGTCGGCATCGCCAACACCGACAAGATCTTCTATTCGGCCGCCGCCGGCCTCGGGAACCCGGTCGTCTACGTCGGCTCGAAGACCGGCCGCGACGGCATCCACGGCGCGACGATGGCCTCGGCCGAGTTCACCGAGGATTCGGAGGAAAAGCGCCCGACGGTGCAGGTCGGCGATCCGTTCACCGAAAAGCTGCTCATCGAGGCCTGTCTCGAGCTGATGGCCTCGGACGCGATCGTCGCGATCCAGGACATGGGCGCCGCGGGTCTCACCAGCAGCAGCGTCGAGATGGCGTCGAAGGGCGGCGTCGGCCTCGAGCTTGTCCTCGACGACGTGCCCTGCCGCGAAACCGGCATGACGCCCTATGAGATGATGCTCTCCGAAAGCCAGGAGCGCATGCTGATGATCCTGAAGCCGGGCCGCGAGGCCTTCGCCGAAGCGATCTTCCACAAGTGGGAGCTGGATTTCGCCGTCATCGGCCGCGTCACCGATACCGGGCACCTCGTGCTGAAGTTCAAGGGCGAGACCGCCGCCGATATTCCGCTGGCACCGCTCGCCGACAAGGCACCGGCCTATGAGCGGCCATGGGTGCCGACGCCGAAGCGCGCGGATATCGCGGCGCCGACCGGCGGCGATCTCGGCGAGGCGTTGCTCAAGCTCGTCGCCAGCCCCGACCTCGCGTCGAAGCGCTGGATCTGGGAGCAGTACGACCACATGGTCGGCGCCGACACCATCGGCCGGCCGGGCGGCGACGCCGCCGTCGTGCGCGTCCACGGCACCAAGAAGGCGCTGGCGATCACCACCGACTGCAACCCCCGCTACTGCTTCGCCGATCCCGTCGAGGGCGGCCGCCAGGCGATCGCCGAGGCGTGGCGCAACCTGACCGCGGTCGGCGCGACGCCGCTCGCCACCACCGACTGCATGAACTTCGGCAACCCGCAGCGACCCGAGATCATGGGCCAGTTCGTCGGCTGCATCGAGGGCATGGCCGAAGCCTGCCGCGCGCTCGACTTCCCGATCGTCTCGGGCAACGTCAGCCTCTACAACGAGACCAACGGCACCGGCATCCTGCCGACCCCAGCGATCGGCGGCGTTGGCCTGATCGAGGATTACGACCAGCGCGTCGGCATGGCGTTCAGCGCCGCGGGCGAGGCGATCATCCTGATCGGCGAGACGCGCGGACACCTCGGCCAGTCGAGCTGGCTGCGCGTGGTCCACGGCCGCGAGGACGGCCCGCCGCCGCCGGTCGATCTTGCCGCCGAGCGCCGCACCGGCGACTTCGTGCGGGCGCAGATTCGCGCCGGCGCCGTGACCGCGGCGCATGATCTGAGCGACGGCGGCCTGCTGGTCGCGATCGCCGAAATGGCGATGGCGGGCGGGACCGGCGCGACGATCGAGGCGGGCGACGGCAGCACCGGCTGGGCGTTCGGCGAGGACCAGGCGCGCTATCTGGTGACCACGCGCGATAGCGCGGCGCTGCTGGCGGCGGCGAAGGCGGCGGGCGTCCCGGCGCAGGCGATCGGCACGACCGGCGGCGACGCGGTGAGCTTCGGCGGCGGCAGCGTGCCGGTCGCCGACCTGCGCGGCGCGCACGAGCGCTTCCTGCCCGAGTTGATGGACCGCTAGGCGGTCGGCCGCGTCCGCACGAGGCCGATGCTCAGCATCGTCATGACCGGCTCGTCATGCTGGTTGAAGACGGTGAGCCGGTTGTGCGTCGAGCCCATCTCGGGCCGGCTGCGCGACCGGCGGACTTCGACGATCTCGGCCTCGACGCGCAGCGTGTCGCCGGGATAGACGGGCTTGAGCCAGCGCAGCTCGTCGAGCCCCGGCGAGCCCAGCCCGGCGCTCTTCTCCTTCTCGATATTGTCGACGAGCATGCGCATCGTCATCGCGCAGGTATGCCAGCCCGAGGCGGATATCCGCCCGAAATAGGTCTGCGCCGCCGCCGCGTCGTCGAGGTGGAAGGGTTGCGGATCATATTTGGTGGCGAAGGCGAGGACTTCCTCGCGCGTCACCTCGTAGCGCCCGAAGGAGGAGCGCTGGCCGACTTGATAGTCTTCGAGATATTTCATGCCGCGCACTCTGCCGTGTGGCGAGGTCCCCTCAAAGTACCACTTTGAGGGGGATGACTACACGTTGAAGCGGAAGTGCATGACGTCGCCGTCCTGCACGACATAGTCCTTGCCTTCGAGCCGCAGCTTGCCGGCATCGCGTGCACCCGCCTCGCCGTTCAGGCGCACGAAATCGTCGTAGGCGATCGTCTCGGCGCGGATGAAGCCCTTCTCGAAGTCGGTGTGGATGACGCCGGCGCCCTGCGGCGCGGTCGATCCCTTCTCGAGCGTCCAGGCGCGCGCTTCCTTGGGACCGACGGTGAAGAAGGTGATGAGGTGGAGCAGATCGTAGCCGGCGCGGATGACGCGCGCGAGCCCGGTCTCGGTGAGCCCGAGGTCGCTCAGGAAGGCCGGACGGTCGGCCATGTCCATCTGCGAAATCTCCGCCTCGATGGCGGCCGAGATGACGACCGAGGCCGCGCCTTCGGCCGCGGCCTTGGCGGCGACGCGCGCCGAGAATTCATTGCCCTCGGCCGCCGAGCCTTCCTCGACGTTGCAGACATAGAGCACCGGCTTGGCGGTGAGCAGCTGCGCCTGGTCGAGCACGCGCTTCTCCTCGACGTCCTTCGGCTGCGTCAGCCGCGCCGGCTTGCCGGCGCGCAGCAGATCGAGCGACTGGCCGAGCACCGAGGCGGCGATCTTCGCCTCCTTGTCGCCCTGCTGCGCCTTCTTCTGGAAGGCGGGCACGCGCTTTTCGAGGCTTTCGAGGTCGGCGAGCATCAGCTCGGTCTCGACGGTCTCGGCGTCGGCGAGCGGATCGACCTTGCCCTCGACATGGGTGATGTCGTCGTCCTCGAAGCAGCGCAGCACATGGACGATGGCGTCGACCTCGCGGATGTTGGCGAGGAACTGGTTGCCGAGCCCCTCGCCCTTCGAGGCGCCGCGCACCAGCCCGGCGATGTCGACGAAGCCCAATTGCGTCTCGATGATCTTGGCGCTGCCGGCGATGCGGGCGAGCTCGGTCAGCCGCGGGTCGGGCACCGGCACCTGCCCGACGTTGGGCTCGATGGTGCAGAAGGGGTAGTTGGCCGCCGCCGCCGCCGCCGTTTCGGTCAGCGCGTTGAACAGCGTCGACTTGCCGACGTTGGGGAGGCCGACGATGCCGCAGCGGAAACCCATGATGCGTCCTTAATCCTTGTCGCCCATGCGTAGCGCGACGTCGTTCATGAAGCGGGCGTCCTCGCCCTTGACCAGCCACTCGACCTCGCCGGCGACCGCGCCGAGCAGATCGGGCAACCAGCCGTCGAGCTCGGCGCGCGAGAAGTTGCCGAGCACGTGGCCGGTGACCCGGTCCTTGTGGCCGGGATGGCCGATCCCGAGCCGCACGCGCCGGAAGTCCTCGCCGATGTGCGCGGCGATCGAGCGGATGCCGTTGTGTCCCGCCGCGCCGCCGCCCACCTTCACCCGGACCTTGGCGGGCGCGAGGTCGAGCTCGTCGTAGAACACGGTCACGTCGGCGGGCGCGAGCTTGTAGAAGCGCATCGCCTCGCCGACCGAACGGCCCGACTCGTTCATCCAGGTCGTCGGCTTGAGCAGCAGCAGCTTGGTGCCGGCGATGCGGCCGTCCGCCGCCAGCCCGTGGAATTTGACGCGCCAGGGGTCGAAGCGATGCACCTCGGCGATGGCGTCAGCCGCCATGAAGCCGATATTGTGCCGGTGCAGCGCATATTGCGCGCCGGGATTGCCCAGGCCGACGAGCAGCTGCATCGCGGAGCTTGCCGCCAGCCCGGCGTCGACAGACGCCGGGCCGGCCGCAGACTACTCGGCTTCGGCGGCGTCGCCCTCGGCGGCCGCCTCGTCCTGCTCCGACCGCAGCGCCGACGGCACCGCGATCGTCGCGACGGTGAAGTCGCGATCCGAGATCGTCGGCTTCACGTTCGCCGGAAGGTTGAACGCCGAGATGTGGATCGATTCGCCGACGTCGAAACCGGCCAGCGACGCGACGAGATCGTCCGGGATCGCGTCGGCCGGGCAGGTAACCTCGACCTCGTGCCGCGTGATGGCGAGCACGCCACCCTTCTTGAGGCCCGGGCTCTTCTCCTCGTCGGTGAAGCGCACCGGGATCGCGACGGTGACCGTGGCGTTGGCAGCAAGGCGCAGGAAGTCGACATGGATCGGCCGGTCGGTGACCGGGTGGAACTGCACGTCGCGCGGCAGCGTGCGCTCGACGCCGTTGCCCGTGTCGATCTCGACGACCGAATTGAGGAAGTGGCCGGTGCTGAGCATCTTGTTGAGGATCTTCTCCTCGACGTGGATGTTCACCGGATCCTTCTTGTTGCCGTAGATTACGGCGGGTACGCGGCCTTCGCGACGCACGGCACGGGAGGCTCCCTTGCCAGCCCGTTCGCGCGCTTCGGCCGTCAGCTTAAGCGCTTCGCTCATGATGATCTCCAAACACAGCTATCCCGGCACGCCTCCAGGGATGACCATGCCGGGGAGCGCGCGCAGTAACGGAACAGGGGTGAAAAGGCAAGCTCGCGCCGCACTCGGCTTTCACCGCCGGCGCGCGCCCTGTATAGCCCGGCCATGTCGGACTTCGCCCAGCGGCTGCGCCAGGACCCCAGCCTCTACCCGCACAGCTACGAGCCGGTCAGCGACGCGCTGCTGATGGCCGAGCTGTCGCCCGACGGCTTTGCCGCCGCGAGCTTCCTCGACCAGCGCATCATGACGCCGCAGGTTCAGGCGCGCTGGGCAGCGGGCGCCGCGATCGACGCGACGATGGACGCGGTGGCGCGTAGCGACGTCGCCTACATCTTCCACATCGGCCATGTCGGCTCGACGCTGCTGTCGCGGATGATGGGGGCGCATGCCGCCGTCCATGCGCTGCGCGAGCCGGCGACGCTGCGGACGATGGCGCAATTGCTCGCCGATCTCGACACGCGCGAAAGCCTCGTTGCCCCGGCCGCATTCGAGCGGCGGCTGGCGACGCTCGTCAAGCTGTGGGCGCGCACCTATGCGCCGTCGCAACGCGCGCTGGTCAAGGCGACGAGTTTTGCCAGCGAGCTCGCCGGCAGGCTCCTGGCGCAGCCGCAGGCCGGCGCGTCGCTGGCGATGTACGTGAAGCCGGAAATCTACATTTCGAGCATCATGGGCGGCGACGCCTCGCGACGGGAGCTGCAGGCGCTGGTCCAGGGCCGGCTGCGGCGGCTGCATCGGCGTCTCGAGGGACCCGGCTGGCTGCTCCACGCGCTCAGCCCCGGCGAGCGCGCCGCGGCGAGCTGGGCGAGCGAGATGACGACGCTGGCGAGCGTCGCGCCAGAACGCCTCACTTGGATCGATTTCGAGAGCTTCCTCGCCGACCCCGTCGCCGGCCTGGCGTCGGCGTTCGCCGCCACGGGTTTCGAGGTCGGCGCGGCCGAGACCGAGGCGATCGCGACCGGCCCGCTGCTGACGCGCTACTCGAAGGGGCCCGAGCACGCCTATACGCCGCAATTGCGCGGCGAGGTGCTCGACCAGGCGCGACGCGAGCATGGCGCGGAGATCGCGGGCGGCATGGCCTGGCTCGAGGCGGCGGCGCGCGATCATGCGCTCATCGCCGACCTGCTCGCGCGCTAATTCTCGGCCCAGTTGCGCAGCAGGCATTGCTGCACGCGCTGCAGCCGGGTGTAATTCTCCCAGCTCATGTTGAGCCCCTCGAGCGCCGCCACCTCGTTGAGTTCGTAGAGGAGGTCGCGCTTCTCGGCGCTGGCGATCCGGCTTTCGATGAAGGTCAGCCCGACGAGCCGCTCGCCGCGCGTGACCGGCGTCACCTCGTGCAAGGTGTTCGACGGATAGACCACCGCCGAGCCCGCAGCGCCCTTCACGCGAACCTCGCGCGTCCCCAGGTGAACGACCAGCTCGCCGCCGTCATAGGTTTCGGGCGCGTTGATATAGATGGTGCACGACAGGTCGGAGCGCAGCGGCCGGCCGCCCGGCTGCTGCATGAAGGCGACGTCGGTATGGACGCCATAGGTGCCGCCGCCGGCATATTTGGTCAGCCAGGGCTGCGCCATCGTCTTGGGGAAAGCCCAGTTGTTGAATTCCTCGCTGCGGCGCAGCGCATCGAACATGATCTGCGCCGAGCGCTTGTACGCCTCCTGATCGGCAAGGATCAGATTCTGCTTCACCTTGGAATGCGGGTTGGTGGCGCGGCCGTCGACGAACTTCGAGGTCGCGCCGATGCGCCGCAGCTCGTCGAGCTCGGCGCGATCGAGCAGCTCGGGCAGTTCGATGAACATGCCGCCGTTATTCCACGCGCACTGACGTCAGTCCATGCATCGCCAGCTTGGCCTGCACGCTGTCGCTGCCCGCGAGATGGCCAGCGCCGACCGCGACGAACACCGTTCCCGGCTGCGCCATGCGCGCCTTGATCCACGCCGCCCAGCGGGCGTTGCGATCGGCGAGCAGCACCTTCGCCAGCTGCGGCGTCTCCTTCATCGAGGCGTTGAACTCGGCACCGATCGCGGCGTCGTCGCCCGCGGTCCATTTTCCGACGAGATCGCCGATCCGCGCCTTCATGTCGGGCCATTGCTTGAGCGTCGCCGACAGGAAGGCGCGCTGGTCGGCTTCGGGCAACGCGTCGAAATAGCTCATCTGCTCGGCGGCGGTCTCGAGCCCGACGATGCGCTTGTTCGCGGCCTCGGCCTTGACGGTCAGCTGGCGTTCGACGCCGAGCTTGGGATCGAGCCCGAAGCTCCTGAACTGTTGCATCGACAGCATCAGCGTCGCGAGCCAGGTCTCCATGGCGTTGAGAACCGTCGCGGGCAACGACGCGTCGCGCAGCGCCGCCGCGAGGCGCGGCCGCTCGGCCGCGGCGATGCGCTCGGCGAGCGGCGGCTGCCCGGCAGAAAAGCCCATCGCCATCAACGACGGTGCGAAGTCGGACTCGCTCTTCGGCGTGACCATCTCGAGCACCAGCGTATCGGCGGTCTCGAAGGCGGTCCGGACCTTGCCCGTGTACCAGGGCGTGTCGCCCGGCAGGGCATGGATGCTGCCGAACAGAAAGATGGTGGTGTCGGCATCGCTCACCTTCCACAACGCCGGCGCCGCGTGGGCGACCGAAGCGGTGGAGAGCAGCAGCGCGGCAAAGGTCCGGCGAAGCATCGTCATGCGCGTCTTCTATCGCTGCCGACTCCGGGCCGCTAGGGTCTGATCGCCGCAAGGATCCAGTCGCGGAAGGCGCGAACCTTGCGCGAGCCGCGCTTGCTCTCCGGATAGACCAGCCAGATGCTGCCCTCGCCTTCGCGCCCGACGATGTCGAACGGCGCGACGAGGCGCCCGGCGGCGATGTCGTCGGGCCAGAGCGACGGGGTGAGCAGCGCGATCCCCTGGCCGCTGAGCGCGGCAGCACCCTGCAGCTGCTGCATGCCCATCAGGACCGCGGGACGCGCGGCGATGTCGCCGGCATCGACCCCCGCGGCGGCGAACCAGTGCCGCCACCAGGGGTCGTCGGGGCTGATGAGCGGTGCCGACAGCAGGTCGGCCGGCGTGGCCAGATCGAGCCGCGCCAGCAGGTCGGGGCTGGCGTAGGGCGCGAAATGCCAGGGCAGCAGCGGGTGGGCGACGAGGCCGGGCCAGCGCCCGCTGCCGCCGCGCAGCCCAACGTCGACCTCCTCGCGCGCGAAATCGACGAGGTGCGACGAGATTTCGAGCCGGACCGCGATCTCCGGATGCGCCAGCTGGAAGCTGCCGAGGCGCTTGGCCAGCCAGTTCGAGGCGAAGGTATGCAGCGAGCTGATCACCAGCACCGCCTCGCTGTCGTTGCGCGCCGCCTGGAAGGCGGTGCCGAGCAGGTCGAGCGCCTGCGTCGCCACCGGCGCGATGCGCGCGCCGGCCTCGGTCAGCTCGACGCGTCGGGCGGCGCGCAGGAACAGCGGGGTGCCGACACGCTCTTCCAACAATTTCACCTGATAGCTTACCGCCGCCTGCGTCATGCCGAGCTCGGCGGCGGCCCGGGTAAAATTGAGGTGGCGAGCGGCCGCCTCGAACACGCGGACGGCGGACAGCGGCGGTAGGCTTCGCATCGGCAATAGATAAGCACAACTTATGTATTCATGTCGAGAAGCAGTTGGTCGTCACGGATGCGCAACGGCATATTGGCACCAGCAAACGGGGGCACATCGCCCCGCCAGCAAGGACCGTGACATGCGTGACGCCATCGAACTCCACCTGCTCGCCCAGCATGGCGAGGAATGGGTCAAATCGCTCGGGCGCCTCTTCGCGCGGCTGCATCGTCTGCTGCGCTGGGCCGGCGCCGCCTTCGCGACCGAGGGCTTCCGCCGCGCCGGTTGACCTTGCGCGGCGACGCCGCAGCGCTAGACAGGATATCGTCCTAAACGAACGAGTATCCGTCATGCGCCAGATTTCGCTGATCGCCCTGCTTCTCGCCTCCGCCTGCGGCTCGCCCGACGATGGCAGCCGGCAGGCGACGGCGACCGAAGCCGCGGCCGCCTCGCCGCTCGCGGCGTCGCGCGCCAAGATCGCGCGCATCGAGATGACGCCCGACGTGAGCTTCCTCTCCGCCGAGGAGAAACAGGTCGTCAATCTGCTGATCGAAGCGGGCGACCTGATGAGCGAAATCTATCTGCGGCAGGTCAGCGAGGACAATCCGGCCACGCGCGCAGCCATCGCGGCGAGCGATTCGCCCGACAAGGCGGCGTTGCTCGACATGTTCGATCTGCACTTCGGGCCGTGGGATACGCTCGAGGAAGGCAAGCCCTTCTTCGGCGACCGGCCCGCTCCCGCCGGGGCCGGCTTCTACCCCGCCGACCTGACCAAGGCCGATTTCGACGCCTATCTCGCCGCCAACCCCGCGCAGAAGGCAGCGCTCACCTCGCCCTATACGGTGGTCCGGCGCGACGGCGACCGGCTCGTGGCTGTTCCCTATTCGCAGGCCTACCGCCAATGGCTCGAACCGGCGGCGAGGCTGCTCGAACAGGCGGCCGCCCTAACCAGCAACGCCAGCCTCAAGCGCTTCCTCACGCTTCGCGCACAGGCGTTCCGCACCGACGACTATTATGAGTCCGAACTGGCCTGGATGGACCTGACGGGCACGCCGATCGAGGTCGCGATCGGGCCGTACGAGGTCTACACCGACGGACTCTACGGCGCGAAGACCGCTTTCGAGGCGTTCGTCACCGTCAAGGACCCGGCGGAGTCGGCGGCGCTCGACAAGTACAAGCGCTACCTGCGCGACATGGAGGCGAACCTCCCCGTTCCCGAGCGCTTCAAGAATTTCCAGCGCGGTTTCGAATCGCCGATCGTCGTCGCCGACCAGGTCCACGGTGGCGGCGACAATGTGCCGGGCGTGCAGACGGTCGCCTTCAACCTGCCCAACGACGAGCGCGTGCGCGAGGCCAAGGGCGCCAAGAAGGTCATTCTCGCCAACGTGCTCGGCGCCAAGTACGAGCGCATCCTGAAGCCGATGGCGAGCCTCGTGCTCGTCCCCGAGCAGGCCGGGCTGGTCAATCAGAAGTACATGACGCTCGAGACGGTGTTCCACGAGCTGTCGCACAGTCTCGGGCCGGGCAGCATCACCGTCGATGGCCGCAAGACCACCGTCGACAAGGAGCTGAAAGAGCTCAACAGCGGCATCGAGGAGGCCAAGGCCGACGCGATGGGCGTCTGGAACATCCTGTTCATGATGTCGAAGGGCGAGATCCCCGCCGACGAGAAGCCGCAGCTCTATGCCAGCTATCTCGCCGGCCTGTTCCGCGCGATGCGTTTCGGCATCGACGAGGCGCATGGCCAGGGGGCCGCGGCGCAGTACAGCTATCTCAAGTCGAAGGGCGCCTTCGCCTGGGACGAGCGCGCGCGGCGCTTCCGCGTCGACGACGCGAAGATGGAGGCGGCGGTGCGCGACCTCGTCGGCGAGTTCGTGCGGCTGCAGGGCACCGGGGACTATGCGGGCGTCCAGGCCTTCTATGGTCGTTATGCCCGGCTCGACGACCATGCGACGGCGGTCATCGCGTCGATGACCGGCATCCCGGTCGACATTCAGCCCGTGTATCCGAAAAAGCTGTAGGGCCGCGGACGCCGGTTCGACGGCGCGTCACAGCACCCGGCCGGCAACCGCCTCGAGCTTCGCAAGCGTCGCCGCCGGCCGCTGGTCGGAGGCGGTCATGACGGCGTGATCGAGCGCACGGTCGCAGCCCTGGCGACACGGCGGGCGCGAAGGCGCCAGCCGCCGCGCGACCTCGACGACCAGCTTGCGCGCATTGTCGGCGTTGGCGTGCAGCACGCGGAGCACCTGCGCGACGTCGACCGCGTCCTGCTCGCCGCGCCAGGCGTCGTAGTCGGTCACCATCGCCACGGTGAGGTAGCAGAGCTCCGCCTCGCGCGCGAGCGCGGCCTCGGGCATGTTGGTCATGCCGATCACGTCGAGCCCCGCGGCGCGGTAGAGCTTCGATTCGGCGCGCGTCGAAAATTGCGGCCCCTCCATCGCAAGATAGGTGCCGCCGCGCCGGCAGGCGATGCCGGCGGCGCGCGCCGCCTCGGCGACCGTATCGGCCAACCGCCCGCAGGTCGGCTCGGCGAAGGCGACATGCGCGACGACGCCGTCGCCGAAGAAGCTCCTCGCGCGCAGCCGCGTGCGGTCGACGAACTGGTCGACGAGAACGAAGGTCCCCGGCGCCAGCTCCTCGCGGAACGAACCGCAGGCCGAAATCGACAGGATGTCGGTGCAGCCGGCGCGCTTCAGCGCGTCGATGTTGGCGCGGTAGTTGATCTCCGACGGGCTCAGCCGGTGGCCGCGGCCGTGGCGCGGCAGGAAGACGAGCTCGACCTCGCCGAGCCGGCCGAACAGCAGCTCGTCCGACGGGGCGCCCCACGGCGTCGCGACCGCGCGCCATTCGGCGTCCGCGAGTTCCGCCAGCTGATAGAGGCCGCTGCCGCCGAGGATTCCCAGTCTCATGCCGTCAGCCATATCGGGCGGCCGCCGATACGAAAAGGGCCGCCTCCTGCCGGAAGCGGCCCGTCTCGCCGGTTCGCGCTGCGCGCTAGTGAGCGCCGCGGCTCTTCAGTTCGGCCCACACCCGGCGATAGGCCAGGTAGGACAGGCCGGTGAGGATGAGCAGGAAGATCATCACCGCCACGCCGGTGCGCTTGCGCGTTTCGGCCTTGGGCTCGGCCGCCCAGTCGAGGAACGCGGACACGTCGCGCGACATCTGGTCGATGGTCGGCTCGGGTTGGCCCTCGGCGTAGGTCACCTGGCCGGCGCTGGCGAGCGGCGGCGGCATCGCGATGTTGATGTTCGCGAAATAGGGGTTGTAGTACAGCCCCTCGGGAACCTCGTGGCCCGCCGGCGGCTGGCCGTAGCCCACGAGCAGCGAGTGGAGATAATCCTTCCCGCCCTGGCGCGCCTTGGTGATCAGCGAGAGATCGGGCGGCAGCGCATTGTTGTTCGCCGCGCGCGCCGCCACCTCGTTCGGATAGGGGCTCGGGAAATAATCCGAGGCCACCGCCGGACGCGTCGAGGCTTCGCCGGTCTTGTCGTCGATCGACGCGACCTCATAGGCCTTGGCGATCGCCTTCACCTCGGGCTCGGAGAAGCCGATGTCGACGAGGTTGCGGAACGCGATGCGCTCGAGGCCGTGGCAGGCCGCGCAGACCTCCTTGTAGACCTGGAAGCCGCGCTGCAGCTGCGCGCGATCGAAGGTGCCGAACACCCCGTCCTGCGCCCAGCTGATCTTCATCGGGTATTTGTGGAGCGCGTGGTTGGGATCTTCGACGACCGCCTCGCGCGGCGCGAAGGCCGCGACGAGCAGCGTCAGTACGAAGACGCCACCGATGGCGTAGGAAATCAGACGTCCAAGCATCGGTGCCCCCTTATTCCGCCGGAGTGGCGCTGATGGTGGCGTTGGTCGCCTGCGCCATGCCGATCGGTGCGCCGTCACGGTCTTTCCCCTTGAGCACCGCTTCGGTGATCGAGTTGGGCAGCGGCAGCGGCCGTTCGATGACCGACACCAGCGGCATCAGCACGAGGAAATGAAGGAAATAATAGGCCGAGGCGATCTGGCTGATCCGCACATAGGGTTCCTCCGCCGGCGCACCGCCGCACCATCCCAGGATGATGACGTCGACGATCAGCAGCACGAACAGCCATTTCATCGTCGGACGATAGTTCGACGAACGGACCGGCGAGCGATCGAGCCACGGCAGGAAGAACAGCAGCAGGATCGCCGAGAACATGGCGAGCACGCCCCAGAGCTTCGCCGGGATGAACAGGAAGTCGACGGTGAAGGCGCGCAGGATCGCGTAGAAGGGCCAGAAATACCATTCGGGCACGATGTGCGACGGCGTCGAGAGCGGGTTCGCCGGGATGTAGTTGTCGGCGTGACCGAGCGCGTTCGGCAGGAAGAAGGCGACGCCGAAGAACAGCAGCAGATAGACGCAGAGCCCGAAACCGTCCTTCGCCGTGAAATAGGGATGGAACGGGATCGTGTCCTCGGGCCCCTTCACCTCGATGCCGGTCGGGTTCGACGAGCCCGGGATGTGCAGCGACCAGATCTTCAGGATCACCACGCCGGCGATGATGAACGGCAGCAGATAGTGAAGCGAGAAGAAGCGGTTGAGCGCGGCGTTGTCGACCGCGAAGCCGCCGAGCAGCCACGACACGATGGTGTTGCCGACCACCGGGATCGCCGAGAACAGGTTGGTGATGACGGTGGCGCCCCAGAAGCTCATCTGGCCCCACGGCAGCACATAGCCCATGAACGCGGTCGCCATCATCAGCAGGAAGACGACGAGGCCGAGCATCCACACCACCTCGCGCGGCGGCTTGTACGATCCGTAGTAGAGCCCGCGGAAGATGTGGATGTAGACGACGATGAAGAAGAAGCTCGCGCCGTTGGCGTGGAGATAGCGCATCATCCAGCCGCCGTTGACGTTGCGCATGATGTGCTCGACCGAGTCGAACGCGACGAGGGTGTTGGCGCTGTAGTGCATCGCCAGCACGATGCCGGTGATGATCTGCACGACGAGCGCGAAGCCCGACAGCACGCCGAAGTTCCACCAATAGTTGATGTTCTTCGGGACCGGATAGCCGGCGCCGATCGAATTATAGACGAGACGCGGCAGCGGCAGCCGCGAGTCGACCCACTTCATGAAGGGGTGCGACGGCTCGTAATGCTTGGCCCAGGGAAAGCTCATGGGGTTATCCGATCTGCACGAGCGTGTCTGACTTGAAGGCGTATTCCGGCACCTCGAGGTTGGTCGGGGCCGGGCCTTTGCGGATACGCGCCGCGGTGTCGTAGTGCGACCCATGGCACGGGCAGAAATAGCCCTGATAGTCGCCGCGGACCTCGCCTTCGGCGGCGCCCAGCGGGACGCAGCCGAGGTGGGTGCACACGCCGAGCGTGATCAGCCAGTTCTGCTTGCCTTCCTTGGTGCGCTCGGCGAGCGTCTGCGGATCGCGAAGCTCGGAGACCGGCGTCGCGTTCGCCGCCTGGATCTCGGCCGCCGTCAGATTGCGGATGAACACCGGCTTGCCGCGCCAGCTGACCTTGATCGCCTGACCGGTCTGCACCGCGGCCAGATCGACCTCGATCGACGCCAGCGCCAGCACGTCCGCCGACGGGTTCATCTGGTCGACGAGCGACCAGCCCGCCGCCGCGGCGCCCGCGGCCGCGAAGGCGCCGGTCGCCACGTAGATGAAGTCGCGGCGGCGAACGCCGTCCTCGCCGACCGATTCCTCAACTATCGCCATCGTTTCGTCCCTGACTGTCGCCACGGCCGCTCGCGCGGCCGCAGGCCCCCTTTGCGGAAGTCGTGCGCCTGATAGCCCCCCGCACGCGCAAAGGGCAATGGGCATTTTAGACGCAATGTGACGGGCCCGTTCAGACCGTCGCCTTCTCCCGCGGCGCCGGCACCGGATTGGTGAAGGTCATCGTGCCGTCGTCGACGCGGCCGTAACGCAGCGTGACCAGGTCGAGCGCATAATTCTGGTAGAGCTTCCAAGGCTTGGTCTTGCCCTGCCGCGGCAGCACGTCGGCGGCGCGCTGGACGTAGCCCGACGAGAAGTCGAGGAAGGGCTCCTCCTCGACGTCGGGGTCGCGATGCGGCGTCGCGATCTGCGTGCCCGTCGCCTTCATGTGGTTGAGCAGGCGGCAGACATATTCGCAGGTCAGGTCGGCCTTCAGCGTCCACGAGGCGTTGGTGTAGCCGAACGACGACGCCAGATTGGGCACGTCGCTGTACATCATGCCCTTGTAGCTCATCGTCTTCGACATGTTGACCGGCACGCCGTCGACGCTGAAGTCGACACCGCTGAGCAGCTGCAGCTTGAGCCCCGTGGCCGTGACGATGACGTCGGCCGGCAGCGTCGCGCCCGATTTGAGCTTGATGCCCTCGGCGACGAACCGGTCGATCTGGTCGGTCACCACCGAGGCGGCGCCCGCCTTGATCGAATCGAACAGGTCGGCGTCGGGAACGAGGCAGAGCCGCTGGTCCCACGGGTTGTAGCGCGGGGTGAAATGCGTGCCGACGTCATAATCGGGGCCGAGCTGCTCGCGCACCATCGCGATCAGCCGCGCCTTGGTCTTGTCGGGCCGCTTTCGCGCCAGGTTGAAGAAGAACATGCCGAACAGCACGTTCTTCCAGCGCACCAGCCGGTAGGCGAGCATCGCCGGCAGCCGGGCCCGCAGCCAGTTGGCGATGCCATCCTCGGCCGGGCGCGACACGACATAGGTCGGCGAGCGCTGCAGCATGGTGACGTGCGCCGCCGTCTTCGCCATCTCGGGCACCAGCGTCACCGCGGTGGCGCCGCTGCCGATCACCACGACGCGCTTGCCCGCATAGTCGAGGTCGGTCGGCCAGAACTGCGGGTGGACGATGCGCCCGGCAAACGCCGCCTCGTCCGGCCATTCGGGTCGATGTCCCTCGGCATAGTCGTAATAGCCGCTGCACATGAACAGGAAGCGGCAGGTGAAGGTCGCCGGCGTCCGCTCGGGCCCCACCTCAGCCTCGACCGTCCAGCGCGCCGCGGCCGACGACCAGGCGGCGCGCCTGACGCGGTGGTTGAAGCGGATGTGCCGGTCGATGCCATGGTCGCGGGCGGTGTCGCGCACATAATTGAGGATCGACGGGCCGTCGGCGATCGCCTTGGCCTCGCGCCACGGCCGGAAGGCGTAGCCGAGCGTATACATGTCCGAATCGGAGCGGATTCCCGGATAGCGGAACAGGTCCCAGGTCCCGCCGATGTCGGCACGGCCCTCGAGGATCGCATAGCTGCGGTCAGGGCAGTTCTGCTGCAGGTGATAGCCCGCGCCGATACCGGAGATCCCGGCCCCCACCACCAGCACGTCGAAATCATGGTTCGTCATGCCGCGCAGTCTCTCATACCTAAGGCTGGCTCGCGACCTCCCCAAAGGGAGGTTAAATGAGCCGACCATCGATTCGCCGTCACGGCGCGATCAGGAGCAGCGCATGCCGCCGGTGATTTCGATACAGGGGCTGACCAAGACCTATGCGAGCGGGTTTGCCGCGCTGAAGGGAGTCGATCTCGACATCCGTCGCGGCGAGATCTTCGCGCTGCTCGGGCCCAACGGCGCCGGCAAGACGACGCTGATCTCGATCGTCTGCGGCATCGTCACGGCCTCGTCGGGGACGGTCAGCGCCGACGGGCACGACGTGGTGCGCGACTATCGCGCCGCGCGCACCAAGATCGGCCTCGTCCCGCAGGAACTGACCACCGACGCTTTCGAAAGCGTCTGGGCGACGGTGAGCTTCAGCCGCGGGCTGTTCGGCAAGCCGCGCAACGACGCCTTCCTCGAAAAGCTGCTGCGCGACCTGTCGCTGTGGGACAAGCGCAAGTCGCGCATCCTCGAACTGTCGGGCGGCATGAAGCGCCGCGTGATGATCGCCAAGGCGCTGAGCCACGAGCCCGAGATCCTGTTCCTCGACGAGCCGACCGCCGGGGTCGACGTCGAGCTTCGCCGCGACATGTGGAATCTCGTGCTCGGGCTTCGCGACCGCGGCGTCACCATCATTCTGACGACGCACTATATCGAGGAAGCCGAGGAAATGGCCGATCGCGTCGGCGTCATCTCGAAGGGCGAGCTGATCGTCGTCGAGGAAAAGAGCGAACTGATGAAGAAGCTCGGGCGCAAGCAGCTGACGCTCAATCTCGCCGAGCCGCTCGTCGCCGTCCCCCCCGAACTCGCCGACTGGGCGGTGACGCTCGCCGCCGACGGCAACGAACTGCGCTACGCCTTCGACGCCAACGCCGAGCGCACCGGCGTGCCGTCGCTGCTGCGCCGGATGACCGACCTCGGCATCGGCTTCAAGGACCTGCACACCAGCCAGAGCTCGCTCGAGGACATCTTCGTCGGACTGGTCAGCCAGAAGAAGGACGCCGCGTGATGGGCTTCAATCGACGCGGCGTCTGGGCGATCTACCGCTTCGAGCTGGCGCGCTTCGGCCGCACCTTCCTCACCAGCCTCATCACGCCGGCGATCACCACCTCGCTCTATTTCATCGTGTTCGGCGCGGCGATCGGCTCGCGGATGACCGAGATCGGCGGCGTGCCCTATGGCGCGTTCATCGTGCCGGGGCTGATGCTGCTGTCGATGCTGACCGAGAGCATCTCCAACGCCTCGTTCGGCATCTACATGCCCAAATGGTCGGGCACGATCTACGAACTGCTGTCGGCGCCGCTGTCGCCGTTCGAAACGGTCCTCGCCTATGTCGGCGCGGCGGCGACCAAATCGGTGCTCATCGCGATGGTCATCCTCGCCACCGCGCATCTGTTCATCGACATCGACATCGTCCACCCGTTCTGGATGGTGGCGCTGCTGCTGCTGTTTGCGATCACCTTCTGCCTATTCGGCTTCGTCATCGGCATCTGGGCGAAGAGCTTCGAGCAGCTGCAGGTCATCCCGCTGCTGATCGTCACGCCGCTGACCTTCCTGGGCGGCGTCTTCTATTCGATCGACATGCTGCCGGGGATCTGGCGCACCGTCACGCTGTTCAACCCGGTGGTCTATCTGATCAGCGGCTTTCGCTGGAGCTTCTACGGCACCGGCGACGTGGCGATCGAGCTCAGTCTCGCGATGACCTTCGGCTTTCTCGCGCTGTGCCTGGCCGCCGTCTGGCTGATCTTCCGCACCGGCTACAAGCTCAAGGCCTGACCCTCCCGCCCGATGACGCTTCCGAGAAGGGCATTCGTCGGCAGCCGCATGGCATTCGTCGGCATCAACGGCATGCGCCGAGGCCGCGATCGTTTCGGTCGAGGTGCGAACGACGCGGCGGGCGGCGCGGCATAGGAGGACGGAGCGCGGCAGGTCCACCCCCCCGGATCAGGCGGCGCGAAACGACCCCTGTGCCCGGAGACCTTCGATGAAAGCCCCCCTGATCTTTGCATTCGCCTGCGTCGCCGTCGCGACGTCGGCCAATTGCCAGACGCTGCAGCCGCGCACGGCGCGCGTGTCCTATGCCGACCTCGATCTCGCCAGCCCGGCCGGTCGCGCGATGCTCGAGCGCCGCGTCGACGCCGCGGCCAACGCCGTCTGCGGCCGCAACGGCTATGTCGGCCTCGCCGAGTTCCGCATCGTCGAGGCGTGCCACGCCGACGCGGTCGAGAGCGCGATGGGCCGTGTCCTCACCGCCGGCGCGGGCAACGTGCAAGTCGCCGCGGTCGACGTGAGCGCCGGGGCGCGCTGATCCCCTCACGCCCCCCGATCCTCGGCGCTTCGCGAAGACGGGCGGCTCCCCTCGGCCGCCCGTCTTCATTTTGGTGCGCCGCCGTCGCTCCGGACGGTGGGCCGCGCTGGGGAAGATCCTAGCGCCCCACCATCGTGCGGGCGTTGGCGAGATAGGTGCGGCCGATGCGCAGCGACCGCCCGTCGATCAGTTCGGCGGTCCAGGCGCCGAACCCGTCATGCTTCAGCCCGGCGATACGGTCGCGCCGCGCGATCGTCGAGCGGTGCAGCCGGATGAACTGCGCCGGATCGAGGCGCCGTTCGAGCTCGGTGATCGTCTGGTGGAGCAGGTAGGAGCGCGGCCCGACGTGCAGCCGCATATAGTCGCGCTCCGCCTCGATCAGATCGATGTCCGACGCCGGTACGCGAACGATCTCGGCGCGGTGCGGCACCCAGAATTCGGTCGTCCACCGCGACGGCACCGCAGTCGGGGTATCGCCGTCGCCGAGCTGCGCGCGCACGCGCATCACCGCGCGTTCGAGCCGCTCCGGCGCCACCGGCTTGAGCAGATAGTCGACCGCGGCGACGTCGAACGCCGCCACCGCGAACTGGTCGAAGGCGGTCACGAAGATGATCGCCGGCTTCCGGGCCTGCGCCTCGAGCGCCCTGGCGACGCCGATACCGTCGAGCCCGGGCATGGCGATGTCGAGCAGCAGCAGCTCGGGCTGGAGCGCCTCGACAAGGCGGAGCGCCGCCTGGCCGTCGGTCGCGGTGCCGACGAGCTGGACCCCGGGCACGCGCGCGCACAGGATCTGCAGCCGCTCGACGGCAAGCGGCTCGTCGTCGACGAGCAGCGTGCGCAGCGGTTTAGTCGCGGTCATCGAACCGCAGCGGAATCGTCAGCACGACGCACCA
This sequence comes from Sphingomonadaceae bacterium, assembly GCA_030147805.1. Lineage (GTDB taxonomy): Bacteria > Pseudomonadota > Alphaproteobacteria > Sphingomonadales > Sphingomonadaceae > Sphingoaurantiacus. The sequence goes on along the minus strand of JASBUR010000045.1, from coordinate 16,968 downwards.
CCCCCCTCCCTTTCGCGGCCCCGACTCGCACTGGGCGGCGCGCCCGAAACGCGTTTCGAGCCGGTCGCAGACGTTGCGCAGCCCGACGCCATGCCCCGGCTCGGCGGGGCCGCTGGCGGTGCCGTCGTCCTCGACGACGATGCGCATGCGCCCGTCGAGCGCACGCGCCCGGATGGCGATCGTCACCTTCCCCGTGCTTCGCGAGACGCCGTATTTGAGCGCATTTTCGACGAGCGGCTGCAGGATCAGGCCGGGAATGCGCGCGTTCTCGAGCTCGGGCGGCACGTCGATCTCGACATTGAGCCGCCGCGGAAACCGCACGCGCTCGATGTCGAGGTAGAGCCGCTGCAGCTTGATCTCGTCGGCAAGGCTGACGTCGTGCGTCGGATCGGCGGTGAGGCTGGTGCGGAAGAAGGTCGACAGGTTCATGATCATCCGCTCCGCCTCCTCCTCGCGCCGGCCCATCACCAGCGACGACAGCGAATTGAGCGTGTTGAACAGGAAGTGCGGATTGACCTGGTAGCGCAGCGCGCGGAGCTCGGCGGTGTGCGCCTCGCTTCGATACTGCGCCGCACGACGCTCGGCGAACTGCACCTTCGCCGCGTAGGACAGCGCGATATAGAGCACCGCCCAGGCGACGACGAAGAAATACCAGCCCGACGCCGCCCACAGGATCATCGACAGCGTCGATCCCTCCATCGGCGTTTCCTTCATCTCGACGAGCATCGATTCGGGAAGCATCGTGTAGAAGGCGACGTGATTGATCGTGGCATAGGCGATGGTGATCGGGATCGACACGAGGAACGCCGTCGCCAGCATGTAGGGCGTCGAGCGCCCGTCGACCCGCCGCAGGATGAGGCCGAGCAGCGCGCTCAAGCCCATGCCGGCGACGGTGACGAAGACGCGCCGCTCGATCATCCACAGCTGGTCGGGCATGTCGCCGAACCAGCTCTTCAGCGTATTGAGGACGAAATAGAAGGCCCAGAAGCCGACGATCGACAGCGCGGTCGCGCGCGGACTGACGCGCGCGGACTCCGACGGAGACAAGCTCGGGGCGAAACTGGCCATGCGCGTTCATAACGCGATGATTACCGCAATGCGTCAACGCCCACGGCCGCCGGTCGAAGACGAATGGCCGTTGGTCGAAGGCAGCGGGGGACGTGCGCCTGCGAATCCGCGACGCCCCCGGCGCTTCGCAGCGGCGTGCCGCCGGTCTAAGGAGCGATCGTCACAAGCAAGGGGCGCCCGCCATGTCGTTTACCCGCAAGATCCTGCTGCTCGGCTCGGGCGAACTCGGCAGGGAATTCACCATCTCGGCCAAGCGGCTCGGCGCCTATGTGATCGCCTGCGACTCCTATGCCGGCGCGCCGGCGATGCAGGTAGCGGACGAATCGGACGTGTTCTCGATGCTCGACGCCGACCGGCTGCGCGAGGCGATCGCGCGCCATGCCCCCGATCTGGTCGTCCCCGAGGTCGAGGCGATCCGCACCGAGGTGCTGCGCGACGTCGAGGCCGAGGGCGTCACCGTCGTGCCGTCGGCACGCGCCACCTATATGACGATGAACCGCGACCGCATCCGCGAACTCGCGGCGGTCGACCTGTCCTTGCGCACCTCGCGCTACCGCTATGCCGAGAGCCTCGACGAAGTGAAGGCCGCCGCCGAGCACAGCGGCCTGCCCTGCGTGATCAAGCCGGTGATGTCGTCGTCGGGCAAGGGCCAGTCGACGGTGCGCGACGCGGCCGACCTGCCCGCCGCCTGGGACTATGCCGTCGCCAACATGCGCGGCGACCGGCGCCGGGTGATCGTCGAGGAGTTCATCGCCTTCGACTATGAGATCACGCTGCTCACCGTCCGCACCCGCGACGGCGTGCTGTTCTGCGCACCGATCGGCCACCGGCAGGAGCGCGGCGACTATCAGGAATCATGGCAGCCGGCGGCGATGTCGGCGGCGGCGCTCGCCGCGGCCGAGGACATGGCGCGAAAGGTCGTCGACGATCTTGGCGGCTATGGCCTCTACGGCGTCGAGTTCTTCGTCGCCGGCGACGAGGTGATCTTCTCCGAACTGTCGCCGCGGCCGCACGACACCGGCATGGTGACGCTGATGTCGCAGAATCTGAGCGAGTTCGACCTGCACGCGCGGGCGGTTCTGGGTCTGCCGATCCCGGCGATCCATCTGCGCGGACCGTCGGCCTCGGCGGTGGTGCTCGCCGATCGCGAGTCGGCGGATTTCGACTTCGATGGCATCGCCGAGGCGCTGGCGACGGCGGGGGGCGAAGTCGACGTGCGAATTTTCGGCAAGCCGACGACGCGGCCCTATCGCCGCATGGCGGTGGCGCTCGCGGCCGCCGCCTCCACCGACGAGGCCCGAAGGCTCGCGGCGGAAGCGGCGGCGAAGGTCCGCATCAGCTATCGCGACTAGCGGCAGCTGACCTTGTTGCGGTCGAGCGCGCGGCCGCCGACGCCGCCGGCGACGGCGCCGATGATCGTGCCGAGCGTCTTCGACCCGCCCGGTGCGAGCACGTTGCCGAGCGCGCCGCCGGCGAGGCCGCCGATGATCAGCCCGGTCGTGCCGTCGGTGCGGCGGCAATAATATTGGCCGTTCTGGCCGCGATAGATGCGGTCGTTGTAGGCGAGCTGGCGCGGCTGGTAGGTGCCGCCGTCGCGATAATAGCGATCGGCGTAATAATTGCCGTACCGCGGATCGGGGCGGTTGTAGTCGTAGCTGCGGTAGGTCCGCCAGTCGCGCTGGGCGTGGCGGTTGTCGCGGCGATCGTCGCGCACGTCGCGGCGCAGCTCCTTGCGCGCTTCCTTGACGTCGCGCCGATAGTCCTTGCGCGCTTCCTTGACGTCCTTGCGATATTCCTTGCGGTCGTTCTTGTCGTAGGCGAACGCGCCGGTCGGCACGGTGGCTAGCATGCTCGCGGCAATCAGGGCTGTCGTGATCTTACGCATCTTGAGCCTCCACATCCGGCTGTCGGACCATGGCATTGATACGCCCGAGGCGATGAACGGTGCCCGAACGCCTCGACGCGGCGCGCGACGCCCGCTAACAGCCGGCCATGCGCCTCGCGCTCTTCCAGCCCGACCAGCCCGGCAACGTCGGCACGCTCGTCCGCCTCGGCGCCTGTCTCGCCGTGCCGGTCGACATCATCGAGCCGTGCGGCTTTCCCTTCTCGCTGCATGCGGTGCGCCGGTCGGGGCTCGACTATGGCAGCCATGCCGAGATCGCGCCGCACGCCGACTGGGCGGCGTTCCGCGCCGCCCGACCCGAGCGGCTGGTGCTGCTGACGACGCAGGGCAGCGTCTCGCACCTCGACGCGCGCTATCGGCCCGACGATATCCTGATCGTCGGCCAGGAAAGCGCCGGTGCCCCCGAATTCGTCCACGACGCGGCCGCCTTGCGTGTCCGCATCCCGCTGGCGCCGGACTTGCGCTCGCTCAATGTCGCGATCGCCGCGGCGATGGTCCTCGGCGAAGCACTCCGGCAAACCGAAGGCTATCCCGCATGACCTACACCCTCGACGACCAGCAGACCCGCGCGCAGGGCTGGTTCCGCGAGCTTCGCGACGCGATTTGCGCCGAGTTCGAGGCGATCGAGCGCGAGGCGGGCTCCGACGCCGGCTTCGCGCGCAAAAGCTGGGACCGCGAGGACCCGAGCGGGGCCCCGGGCGGCGGCGGCGTCATGTCGGTGATGAAGGGCCGGGTGTTCGAGAAGGTCGGCGTCAACATCTCGACCGTCCACGGCGAGTTCGCGCCCGACTTCGCCAAGTCGATCAACGGCGCCGAGGAAGACCCGCGCTTCTTCGCCACCGGCATCAGCCTCGTCGCGCACATGGCCAACCCGCATGTGCCCGCGGTCCATATGAACACGCGCTTCCTCGTCACCACCAAGCGCTGGTTCGGCGGCGGCGCCGACCTCAACCCGCCGATCCCGCGCGCCGAGGATACCGCCGATTTCCATGCGGCGTTCAAGGCCGCGTGCGATCGCCACGGCCCCGATTATTGGGCGCGCTTCTCGGCCTGGTGCGAGGAATACTTCTTCATCAAGCACCGCGGCGTGAACCGCGGCGTCGGCGGCATCTTCTACGATCATCTGGCGAGCGGCGACTGGGAGGCGGATTTCGCCTTCACGCAGGACGTCGGCCGCACCTTCCTCGCCACCTACCCGATGCTGGTGCGCCGGCGGATGGCCGAGCCCTCGACCGAGGCCGACCGCGACCGCCAGCTGCGCTATCGCGGCCTCTACGCCGAGTTCAACCTCGTCTATGACCGCGGCACGCTGTTCGGGCTGAAGACCGGCGGCAATATCGAGGCGATCCTGATGAGCCTGCCGCCGCTGGCGAAGTGGGACTAACTCGGTCGGCCGCGCCCATGGACTTTACCCGCGACGGCGCATGCTACATCCCCGGCGCACTCGGCGAGGATGACCTAAGAGCGCTGGAGACCGCTCTCAATGGCGTTGCGAGCGGTCGAGCTGGCGTCAGGCTGCACGGCATTGCGCCGCTACGGCCATTGCTGGCCACCGACGGGGTGATCGGCGCAGGCGCGGCGGCGCTGCTCGGGCCGACTTGTCGACCGGTGCGCGCCATCCTGTTCGACAAGAGTGCCGGCAGCAATTGGGCGCTCGGCTGGCATCAGGACCGCACGATTGCCGTTGCTGAACGCGTCGAGGTGCCAGGCTTTGGTCCTTGGAGCCACAAAGACGGTTTGCTCCATGTCGAGCCGCCGTTCGCCCTGCTGGAGCGGATGGTGACGCTGCGCGTCCACCTCGACCCCGTCAGCCCCGGCAACGCGCCGCTGCGCATCGCTCCCGGCTCGCACCGGCTCGGTCGCCTGCCCGAAGCAGAGATCGACGCTGTCGTCGCGCGATGCGGCACCTACGACTGCCTCGCGGCGAGCGGCGATATCTGGGCCTATGCGACGCCGATTCTCCATGCCTCGAAGGCGGCGAAGGTGCCGGCGCGGCGGCGGGTGCTTCAGGTGGACTATTCGATGGACGCGCTGCCGGATAGGCTACGATGGCTTGGCGTTTAGCCGCCGATGGAAAGGGCGATCGGGCAATGGTCGGATACCGCCAGATGATCGTCGACGCAGCGTTCAAGGTGGCCCCGATTCTCCTGTCGATAAAGTTTGTTGCCGACGCCCTGATCGCCTGGATGGATGGCACGATCTCGGCTGCTTGGCTTTTTTCCTGGTTGGCCGGTGATCTTCCCATCTTGTGGGGCACCATCTCCGCATTGTGGATTTTCTTCGGATTGGCTGGAAAGTGGTTCTGGGACCATCTGGCGCGCTATCGACCAGATCGATCCGCGCCTCCGGTACAATTTGAAGAGCCTGATAAAGTTACTCACGCACCTGACCGTAGCGAACTGCAAGCGCCTTTATGACAAAGGGCCGCCCCGAGGGACGGCCCTTTCAAGCTCTCGGTCGGGAGCGGCTTAGGCCGCTTCGTCCATGCCGACGTCGTTGTTCTCGGCCGGGCCCGAATCCTGGCCCTTGGCCGAGGTGTCGCGGTCGACGAATTCGATGACGGCCATCGGCGCGGCGTCGGAGGCGCGGAAGCCGGCCTTCATGACGCGGACATAGCCGCCGGTGCGGTCGGCGTAGCGCGTTGCCAGCACGTCGAACAGCTTCACCAGCTGCGCATCGTCCTCGAGCCGGGCGTAGGCGAGACGGCGGTTCGACAGGCCGCCCTTCTTCGCCAGCGTCACCAGCTTCTCGACGTAGGGGCGGAGCTCCTTCGCCTTGGGCAGCGTCGTCGAGATCTGCTCGTGCTTGATCAGCGCGGCCGCCATGTTCTTGAACATCGCGAGACGGTGGCTGGTGGTCCGGCCAAGCTTCCGGTGGGCGTTACGGTGACGCATGTCTTCTCTCCTGTTCGTCCACGGGCCGTATCAGGTACCCATGGCCACGCCCGGCAGGTGGGCGCATCTTGCGATGTGAAGGGCGGGCCTGCCTGCTCCGTCCTGAACTCTTACTCGTGACGTCGGTCGAGCCTCCGGCGCGGCAAAGCCGCACCGGCGGCTCGCCGGCCGCGCGCGCCTGTCTCGGCGGCAGTTAACGAACGCCTTGCGTTCGCTTCGCTGCCGCTCGGGCAGGCTGCTTAGTATTCCTGCTCCAGCTTCTTCGCCAGATCCTCGATGTTCTCCGGCGGCCAGCCGGGGATTTCCATGCCGAGGCGCAGGCCCATCGACTGGAGGACTTCCTTGATCTCGTTGAGGCTCTTGCGGCCGAAGTTCGGCGTGCGGAGCATCTCGGCCTCGGTCTTCTGGACGAGGTCGCCGATGTAGATGATGTTGTCGTTCTTCAGGCAGTTGGCGCTGCGCACCGACAGCTCGAGCTCGTCGACCTTCTTCAGCAGGAAGCGGTTGATCTGCTGGCCCGACGAATCCTCGACCGTGGCGGCGCCGGCGGCGGCCATCTGCGGCGCGGCGGCCTGCTGCGGCTCGTCGAAGTTGACGAACAGCTGCAGCTGGTCCTGCAGGATGCGCGCGGCATAGGCGAGCGCGTCCTCGGGGGTCACGGTGCCGTCGGTCTCGATCGTCATGTTGAGCTTGTCGTAGTCAAGCTCCTGGCCGACGCGGGTGTTTTCGACCTTGTAGGCGACCTGGCGGACCGGGGAGTAGAGCGCGTCGACGGGGATCAGGCCGATCGGCGCGTCGACCGGGCGGTTGCCCGAGGCCGGGACATAGCCCTTGCCGGTGTCGACGGTCAGTTCCATGTTGAGCGTCGCGCCCTCGTCGAGCGTGCAGATCACCAGCTCGGGGTTGAGCACCTCGATGTCGCCGGTGACGACGATCTGGCCGGCGGTCACCTCGCCGGGGCCCGACGCGGTCAGCTGCAGGCGCTTGGCGCCCTCGCCCTGGTAGCGCAGCGCCACCTGCTTCACGTTGAGCACGATGTCGGTCACGTCCTCACGGACGCCGGCGAGCGACGAGAATTCATGCAGCACGCCATCGATCTTGATCGCGGTGACCGCGGCGCCCTGGAGCGACGACAGCAGCACGCGACGCAGCGAGTTGCCGAGCGTCAGGCCGAAGCCACGCTCGAGCGGCTCGGCCACGAAGGTCGCCTTGCGCTTGGCATCCGCGCCCGCCTTGACGTCGAGCTTGTTGGGCTTCTTCAGTTCCTGCCAGTTCTTTGCAATGGCTGCCATGTTTCACCCTTGGCTTGCGGGCGCGGCCGGTACCTGGCGCTGCCCGATGAAATAGTCGATCACCCGTCGGTCGCGGCGCCGGCCGTCGCCGGCGCCACACGACGCGTCAGACGCGGCGGCGCTTCGGCGGACGGACGCCGTTGTGCGGGATCGGCGTCACGTCGCGGATCGCGGTGATCTGGAAGCCGACCGCCTGCAGCGCGCGGAGCGCCGACTCGCGGCCCGAGCCCGGACCGCGGACCTCGACCTCGAGCGTGCGCACGCCATGCTCGGCGGCCTTCTTGCCGGCGTCCTCGGCAGCGACCTGCGCGGCATAGGGGGTCGACTTGCGGCTGCCCTTGAAGCCCATCGTGCCCGCCGACGACCAGGCAATCGCATTGCCCTGCGCGTCGGTGATGGTGATCATCGTGTTGTTGAACGACGCATTCACGTGGGCGACGCCCGACGTGATGTTCTTGCGCTCGCGGCGCTTAATGCGGCCCGGTTCGCGTGCCATGTTTCCAGTCCCTTACCTGAATCTCGAAAGGCGGGCCGCCGGCGCTGAGCCGCGGCCCAGCGCATTACTTCTTCTTGCCGGCGATCGGCTTGGCCTTGCCCTTGCGGGTGCGCGCGTTGGTGTGCGTGCGCTGACCGCGGACCGGGAGGCCACGACGGTGGCGGAGGCCGCGATAGCAGGCGAGGTCCATGAGGCGCTTGATGTTCATCGCGACGGTGCGACGAAGATCGCCTTCGACCGTATAGTCGCGGTCGATGATCTCGCGGATCTGGACGACTTCCTGGTCGGTCAGGTCCTGGACGCGGCGGTCGGTCGGAAAGCCCATCTTCTGGACGATCTCGGTGGCCTTGGTACGGCCGATGCCGTGAATATAGGTAAGGGCGATCTCGACGCGCTTGTTGGTCGGGATGTTGACGCCCGCGATACGTGCCACAAATATTCTCCTGCTCCACAGGGCGGCGTGGGCCCGCGCCCCATCTCAAAGCTTCGCACGAGCGCGCACGACGGCGGGCCCGTGAAAGTTTCCGGTACGACGGAAAGCGGGGAGTTAGTGACCCAAACCGCCTGAGTCAAGCGCGAAAGGCCGCGCTTAGCGGCTCGGCTCGGCGCGTTTCGCCGCAGTCGGCGATCCGGTCTCGAGCTTCGACACCAGACGGGCGAAGCCCTGCCCCATCACGCCGTCGACCGCCGGCGCCAGTTTTTCGGCCCCCTGGCGGACGTAGCCGCCGACGACATAGGTCTGCGTGAGCTCGCTGCCGCCGCCCGCCGCCGGCTTGATCGTGTAGGTGAGCGACCCCGTGACGCCTTCGGCCTGCAGCGGCCCGAGCCCGCCCTGCGCGCGAAGCACCGCGCCGGGCTGCGCGTAGACGATGCGCATATGCTCGATCGCGCCGTCGGTCAGCCTCTCGCACCAGCAGCCGCCGGGCCGCGCGTCGATCGACAGGTTGGCGGCGTCCCCCGAATAGCTGTGTGCACCGTCCCACCAGCCGGCGATGTCGACGAGCGTGCGATAGACCTCCGCGGGCGGCGCCTTGACCGTCGCGCGTTCGGTGCTCTCGAATCCCTGCGGCGTCATCGACACGACTTTTGCCGATGCGGGCGCGGCGGCGAGCAGCGCTGCGATCAGAATTGGCTTCATCGAGATAGTCCTCCGCGAACCACGCCAGAATGCGCGGCCCCGGGAGGGCCGTCAATCGCGGTCGAGGATCGCCGTCAGCTCGTCGTAGACGGTATCCATCGACGCCATGCCGTCGATGCGGCTGACCATGCCCCGCGCCTCGTAGAAGGGGAGGATCGGCGCGGTCTTGGCGCGATATGCGGCCATGCGCGTGCGCACGGTCTCGGCATTGTCGTCGGGACGGCGCTTGAAGTCGCTGGCGCCGCAGACGTCGCAGACGCCCTCTACCTTGGGCAGCTTGAAGACGTCGTGATAGCCGGCGCCGCAATTGCCGCAGGAGAAGCGGCCGACGATGCGTTCGACGAGCGCCTCCTCGTCGACCTCGAGCTCGATCACATGGTTGAGCTCGCGGCCGCGCTCGGCGAGCAGCCGGTCGAGCGCCTCGGCCTGCAGCTGCGTGCGCGGATAGCCGTCGAAGATCACGCCCTGTTCGGTGTCGGGCTGGTCGAGCCGCTCGCCGATCAGGTCGACCATGATGTCGTCGGACACCAGTTCGCCCGCCGCCAGCACCGACTTCACCTTCACGCCGACCGGCGTCTCGGCCTTGATCGCGGCGCGCAGCATGTCGCCCGTCGACAGCTGCACCATGCCGCGCTCGGCCTGAAGGCGTTGCGCCTGGGTTCCCTTGCCGGCCCCGGGTGGGCCGAGGAGGATGATGTTCACCGGCGATTGCCCCGCAGCTTGGCCTTCTTGATCAGGCCTTCATATTGATGCGCCAGCAGATGGCTCTGGATCTGCGAGACGGTGTCCATCGTCACGTTGACGACGATGAGCAGCGAGGTGCCGCCGAAGTAGAAGGGCACCGCCAGCGACGAGATCAGCAGCTCGGGCAGCAGGCAGACGATGACCAGATAGCCGGCGCCGACCACGGTGATGCGCGTCAGCACATAATCGAGATACTGCGCGGTACGCTCGCCCGGCCGGATGCCCGGGATGAAGCCACCCTGCCGCTTGAGGTTGTCCGACGTCTCTTCGGGATTGAACACCACCGCGGTGTAGAAGAAGGCGAAGAACACGATGCCGAGCGCGTAGAGCGCCATGTAGAGCGGCGCGCCATGCTGCAGCGCCGTCGTCACCGTGATCAGCCAGTCGGACTGCTGGGCATTCTGTCCGGCGAACTGCGCGATCGTCAGCGGCATCAGCAGCAGCGACGAGGCGAAGATCGGCGGGATGACGCCCGATGTATTGAGCTTCAGCGGCAGGTGCGAGCTGTCGCCCTGCATGATGCGGTTGCCGGCCTGGCGCTTGGGATACTGGATCAGCAGGCGGCGCTGCGCGCGCTCCATGAAGCAGATGCCGGCGATGACGGCGAGCGCCACGACGAGGATCAGGATGATCGAGATGCCCGACAGCGCGCCGGTGCGGCCCTGTTCGAACAGCCCGGCGAAGGCGCTCGGCAGCGCCGCGACGATGCCGGCCATGATGATCAGCGAGACGCCGTTGCCGATGCCGCGCGCGGTGATCTGCTCGCCGAGCCACATCAGGAACATCGTGCCGCCGACCAGCGTGATCACCGTGGTGATGCGGAAGAAGAAACCGGGATCGATGACCGCCGACGCGCCCTGCCCCGCGCCCCAGCCCTCGAGGCCGACGGCGATGCCATAGCCCTGGACCGCGGCGAGGAAGACCGTGCCGATGCGGGTATATTGGTTGATCTTCTTGCGGCCGGTCTCGCCTTCCTTCTTCAGCGCGGCGAGCGTCGGCGACAGCGAGGTCATCAGCTGAACGATGATCGACGCGGTGATGTAGGGCATGACGTTCAATGCGATCACCGACATGCGCTCGAGCGCACCGCCCGAGAACATGTTGACGAAATCGAGGACGCCGCCCTGCGTCTGCGTGAACAGCTGCTCGAGCGCGATCGGGTCGATACCCGGCAGCGGCACGAACGACATCAGGCGGAACACGATCAGCGCGCCGAGGGTAAACCACAGCCGCTTCTTGAGATCGGTCGCCTTGGAGAAATTAGCGAAGCTGAGATTAGCGGCCAGTTGTTCGGCTGCAGATGCCATGATCTATCCCACCCGAGGAGTATGGCTGCCTAGATAGGGGCGGGGCCGGCAAAGCGCCAACCCCGCGCGTCCCTTGTCTCAGGCTTCGGCGCTCTTGGCGATCTCGGCCTTCGACGGCACGGTCGTCTCGACGGTGCCGCCGGCCTTTTCGACCGCCTCGCGCGCCGACTTGCTGGCGCCCGCGACCTTGAGGTTGAGCTTCGCGGTGAGCGAGCCCTTGCCGAGGAGGCGGATGCCGGCGCGCGGCTTGGTGACGACGCCGGCGGCAACGAGCGCCGCGGCATCGATGGTCGCGTTGGCGTCGAGCTTCTTCTCGTCGACCGCGCGCTGGAGCGTACCGAGGTTCACCTCGGCATAGTCCTTGCGGAAGATGTTGTTGAAGCCGCGCTTCGGCAGCCGCATGTGCAGCGGCATCTGGCCGCCTTCGAACCCGGCGATCGCCACGCCCGAGCGGCTGGTCTGGCCCTTCTGGCCGCGGCCGGCAGTCTTGCCGACGCCCGACCCGATGCCGCGCCCGACGCGGACGCGTCCCTTGCGGGCACCCTGATTGTCGCGAATTTCGTTGAGCTTCATTGGTCGTACTCGCTTTCGCTGCCCGCACCTGTCGGCGGGCTGGTTGCACGGCCTGCCCGACGGGCAGGCTGAAAAGAACGTCGAGGGCCTCAGCCCTCGACGCGCACCATGTGCTGCACCTTGTTGATCATGCCGCGGATCGAGGGGCTATCCTCGAGCTCGACCGTCTTGTGCATCTTGTTGAGACCCAGGCCGACGAGCGTCGCGCGCTGGTCCTTGGTCCGGCGGATCGGCGAACCGGTCTGCGTGAGCTTGATCTTGGCCATCTTCGCTGTCCTTACGCCGTGACCGCTTCGGCCTCGGCTTCGACCGCGGCGGCGCCGCGGACGTCGCCACGACGGCCGATGAGGTCAGCGATCTTCTTGCCGCGGCGCTGGGCGACCGACTTCGGGCTCACCTGCTCGCCGAGCGCCGCGAAGGTCGCACGGATCATGTTGTACGGGTTGTTGGTGCCGACCGACTTGGTCACCACGTCGGCGACGCCGAGCGATTCGAACACCGCGCGCATCGGACCGCCGGCGATGATGCCGGTGCCCTGCGGCGCCGAACGAACGTAGACCTTGCCGGCGCCGAAATGGCCGAAACCGTCATGGTGCAGCGTGCGGCCGTCGCGCAGCGGCACGCGGACCATCGCCTTCTTGGCCGCAGCGGTCGCCTTCGAGATCGCTTCCGGGACCTCGCGGGCCTTGCCGTGGCCGAAGCCGACGCGGCCCTTGCCGTCGCCGACGACGACGAGCGCCGCAAAGCCGAAGCGCTTGCCGCCCTTCACGGTCTTCGAAACGCGGTTGATGTGGACGAGCTTCTCGATCAGCTCCTCGCCACCGTCGCCGCCCTGCTGGCGGTCGTCGCGACGGCCACGGCCGCCACGATTGTCGCCGGGACCGCGACCGCGGCCACCGCCGCCGCCAGGTCCGCCACGGCCACGACCGCCGCCCGGGCCACCACGGCCGCGACCCTCGGTCGGCGCCGCATCGGCGACGGGAGCGTCGGCCTGCTGCTGGTTTTCGTCAGCCATTTAAAACTCCAATCCGCCTTCGCGCGCGGCCTCGGCCAGCGCCTTGACGCGTCCATGGAACAGGAAGCCGCCGCGATCGAACACCACCGCAGTGACGCCCGCCGCCTTGGCCCGCTCCGCCAGACGCTTGCCGACTTCGCCCGCCGCGTCGCAGGTCGCGCCGGTCTTGCCGCGCACGTCCTTCTCCAGCGTCGAGGCGGCGGCCAGCGTACGGCCGCCCTCGTCGTCGATGATCTGCGCATAGATATGCTGCGACGAGCGGTGCACCGACAGGCGCGGCCGCGAGCCGGCACGGGCGCGAAGCGCGGTCCGGACGCGCCGGCGACGGCGTTCGAACAAAGAGAGGTTCTGTCCCATGACTACTTCTTCTTGCCTTCTTTGCGGAAGATGTACTCGCCGCGGTACTTGATACCCTTGCCCTTGTAGGGCTCCGGCTTGCGCCAGCGGCGGATTTCCGCAGCGACCTGGCCGACCTTCTGCTTGTCGGACCCGGTGATGTGGACCGTCGTGGGGTCGGGCGTCGCGATCGTGATCCCTTCCGGGATCGCATAGTCGACGTCATGGCTGTAGCCGAGCTGCAGGCGCAGGTTCTTGCCCTGCACCGCGGCGCGGTAGCCGACGCCGGTGATCTCGAGCGTCTTGGTGAAGCCGTCGGACACGCCGACGACCAGGTTCGACACCAGCGTGCGCTGCATGCCCCAGAAGGCGCGGGCGCGCTTGGTCTCGTTGGCCGGCATCACCGAGATGGCGCCGTCTTCGATCCCATAGCTGATGTCCTCGACGGTCGGCATCGACAGGGTGCCCTTGGGCCCCTTAACCGACAGCGTGCCGTCCTCGATGGTGGCGGTGACGCCCGCCGGCACGGGGACCGGCTTCTTTCCGATGCGCGACATGGCTAGAACACCTGGCAGAGGACTTCGCCGCCCACGTTCTGCTCGCGCGCTTCCGCGTCCGAGAGAACGCCCTTGGGCGTCGAGACGATGGTGATGCCGAGGCCGTTGCGGACCCGCGGCAGCTCCTTGGAACCCGAGTAGACGCGGCGGCCCGGCTTCGAGACGCGCTGCACATACTGGATCGCCGGCTGACCTTCGAAATACTTCAGGTCGATGCGCAGCGCCGGGTGGGTGGCTTCGGCGTCTTCCGAATAGCCGCGGATATAGCCCTCGCGCTGAAGCACGTCGAGCACGCGAGCCCGCAGCTTCGACGCCGGGGTGAGAACGCTATCCTTGCGGGCCTGCTGGCCGTTGCGGATGCGGGTGAGCATATCGCCCAGGGGATCGGTCACAGACATCTGCGGCCTCCTACCAGCTCGACTTCGTCACGCCGGGAATCAGGCCCTTGTTGGCCAATTCACGCAGCATGATCCGGCTCAAGCGGAACTTGCGGTAATAGGCGCGCGAGCGCCCGGTGAGTTCGCAGCGGTTGCGGATCCGGGTGGGATTCGCATTGCGCGGCAGCTCGGCCATCTTCAGGCGCGCGATCAGCCGCTCGCCCTCGTCGTTGGACTCGTCGTTGGCGACGGCCTTCAGCCGAGCGTATTTGCCGGCGTATTTCTTCGCCAGCTTCTTGCGACGCTCGTTCTTGTTGATCGAACTCAGTTTCGCCATGGAAAATTCTTCTCCTTATGCCCGTCGGTTCCGCTTACGCGGCCTGCCGGGTCTCGGCCGTGCGATCGGTGAACGGGAAGCCGAAGGCACGCAGCAGTTCGCGCGCCTCGTCGTCCGTCCGGGCCGTGGTGGTGACGATGACGTCCATGCCGCGGACCTTGTCGATCCGGTCATAGTTGATCTCGGGGAACACGATCTGCTCCTTGAGACCCATTGCGTAGTTGCCGCGGCCATCGAACGACTTGGGGTTCAGGCCGCGGAAGTCGCGAACGCGCGGCAGCGCGATCGTGATGAGGCGGTCGAGGAACTCGTACATCCGCTCGCGGCGCAGCGTGACCTTGCAGCCGATCGGCATGCCCTCGCGCAGCTTGAACTGCGCGATCGAGGTCTTCGCCTTGGTGATCACCGCCTTCTGGCCGGCGATCGCCGTCATCTCGGCGGCAGCGGCCTCGACGCGCTTCTTGTCCTGCGTCGCATCGCCCACGCCCATGTTGATGACGATCTTCTCGATGCGAGGGATCTCCATCTCGTTCTTGTAGCCGAACTGCTCGACGAGCGCCTTGCGGACCTTGTCCTCATAGATGCTCTTCATGCGCGGCGTATATTTCGCATCAGCCATTGATCACCTCACCCGACCGCTTGGCGACACGCACCTTCTGGCCGTTCTCGATACGGAAGCCGACACGGGTCGCCTTGCCGGTCTTGGGGTCCTCGATCGCCACCTTCGAAATGTGGATCGGCGCCTCCGAACGCTCGAGGCCACCCTGCGGGTTGGCCTGGCTCGGCTTCTTGTGGCGCGTCACGACGTTCACGCCGGCGACGACGACCTTCATGTCCTTGGGCAGCGAGCGCACGACTTCGCCGTGCTTGCCCTTGTCCTTGCCCGACAGGACGACGACACGGTCGCCCTTCTTGATCTTCGCGGCGCTCATTACAGCACCTCCGGCGCGAGGCTGATGATCTTCATGTGGTTCTTGGCGCGCAGCTCGCGCACCACCGGACCGAAGATGCGGGTGCCGATCGGCTCCTCGTTCTTGTTGATCAGAACGGCAGCGTTCGAATCGAAGCGGATCACCGAACCGTCGGTACGACGGATTTCCTTCGCGGTGCGAACGACGACGGCACGATGCACGTCGCCCTTCTTCACGCGGCCCTTGGGCTGCGCTTCCTTCACCGAGACGACGATGATGTCGCCGACGCCGGCCACTCGACGCTTCGAGCCGCCGAGCACCTTGATGCACTGCACCCTTTTCGCGCCGCTGTTGTCAGCGACGTCGAGGTTCGTTTGCATCTGGATCATGGCTTAGCTTACCTTTTCCAGCACGCGCCACGTCTTGGTCTTCGACAGCGGGGCGCATTCCTCGATCCGCACCACGTCGCCGGCCTTGATGGCATCGGCTTCGTCGTGCGCGTGATACTTCTTCGAGCGACGGATGATCTTGCCGTACAGCGGGTGCTTCACCCGGCGCTCGACGAGAACGGTGACCGTCTTCTCGGCCTTGTCGGACACGACCGTGCCCTGCAGGACGCGTTTCGGCATGTGTCCTCTCCTATGCCTGAGCCGAGCGCGAACGCTCGGTCTGCAGGGTCTGAATCTGCGCGATGGTGCGGCGCACCTCGCGAACGCGCGACGGCTTGGCCAGCTGGCCGGTCGCGGCCTGGAAGCGCAGGTTGAACTGCTCCTTCTTCAGCTGCGAAAGCTGCTCGTTGAGCTGGTCGTCGCTCTGGGCGCGAAGATCGGCTGTCTTCATATCGGTCACCCTTACTCGGCCGTCGGAACCGTCTCGCCGAGGCGGACGACGACTTTGGTCTTGATCGGCAGCTTGGCCGCGCCGCGCTCGAAAGCGACGGTGGCGATGTCGAGGGGCACGCCCTCGAGCTCGAACATGATGCGGCCCGGCTTGACGCGCGCCGCCCAATATTCGGGCGAGCCCTTGCCCGAGCCCATGCGGACTTCGGCAGGCTTCGACGACACCGGCACGTCCGGGAAGATGCGGATGTGCAAGCGGCCCTGACGCTTGATGTGACGCGTGATCGCGCGGCGAGCGGCCTCGATCTGGCGGGCGGTGATGCGCTCGGGCGCCATCGCCTTCAGGCCGATCGCGCCATAGGTCAGCTGCGTGCCGCCCTTCGCGTCGCCGTGGATGCGCCCCTTGTGCGCCTTGCGGAACTTCGTCCGTTTCGGTTGAAGCATTTTCTATCGCCTTCTGACAGGAATCGGTCCTCGATCAGGCGACGTGCTATGGTCGGGAGACCTTAGCGCGCCGGCCGGACCCCCGACGTCTGAGCTTCCATCATGAGCCGGTCCTGGGCCATCGGATCGTGGCCAAGGATCTCGCCCTTGAAAATCCAAACCTTGACGCCGCACACGCCGTAAGCGGTGTGTGCCTGTGCCTCGGCATAGTCGATGTGCGCGCGCAGCGTGTGCAGCGGCACCCGCCCCTCGCGATACCATTCGGTACGCGCGATCTCGGCGCCGCCGAGGCGGCCCGAACAGGTGATGCGGATGCCCTCGGCGCCGAGACGCAGCGCCGACTGGACGGCGCGCTTCATGGCGCGGCGGAACGCGATACGCCGCTCGAGCTGATCGGCGACGCCCTGCGCGACGAGCTTGGAATCGATCTCCGGCTTCCTGATCTCGACGATGTTGAGCGAAACGTCGCTCTGCGTCATCGAACCGAGGGTCTTGCGCAGCTTCTCGATGTCCGCGCCCTTCTTGCCGATGATGACGCCCGGACGGGCGGCATAGACCGAAATCCGGCACAGCTTGGCGGGACGCTCGATCACGACTTTCGAGATCGCGGCCTGCGGGATCGCCTTCATGATGTGCTTGCGGATCTTGAGATCCTCGAGCAGCAGGCGGCCATATTCCTCGCGGCTGGCGAACCAGCGCGAGTCCCAGGTCCGGTTGATCTGCAGCCGCAGACCAAT
>JASBUR010000017.1 GCA_030147805.1 Sphingomonadaceae bacterium | reverse complement strand
CGGCTGTCGATGTCTGAAAAGCGACGCTTCGGGGAAGTCCCCAGTGGTCCGCTCCGTCGGTCCGACCCAGATGGCGAAGCTTGGTTCCTTTTGCAAGGCCTGTCTTCGCTCTCTGCGTCGTCGCTTTCGTGCCGCCTGGTCCTCGCGCGCCCTCTCGATGAATGATCGGAGAAGGCGTTAACCGCGGGAGCCGTGCAGCGCGTCGGCGAGCGGCCATATGGTCGAAGCCCGAGAGTCGCGCAACCCCGTTGTTGTAACTTTTTTGCGCGGCCACGTAACATTGTTAGGCGTCGCGCGTGGCGGCGCGGCCACCCTGTATAAGGCTTCGCGTGTGACGCGCGCGTGACGCGCGCGCGAGGCGGGCGGCGCGGCGCGCGGCGCCGACCGTTTCCGCGGCTCAGGCGGCGCTGATATATTGTTTGAGGAGGCCGGCTTCGTTCTCGGCGTCCTCGATTCGGCGCTTCACGAGGTCGCCGATCGACACGATTCCGACCAGACGCCCTTCCTGGACCACCGGCAGGTGGCGGATTCGGCGGTCGGTCATGATCTCCATCGCCTCGGCAACCGATTCGGCACCCGTGGCGGTGACGATCGGCGAGGTCATGATCGTGCGCGCCGCGGCGTCGAGAATCGCGACGCCCTTTTCATGCAGACATTTCACGACGTCGCGTTCGGAGACGATGCCGACGGGCTCGTCGCCCTCGACCACCAGCACGGCGCCGATGCGATGCTCATGGAGCAGCGCCACGACGCCCTGGACCGGCATGCCCACGGGTACGGTTACGACCTCCCCGCCCTTCGTCCTCAGGATTGATGCGATCGACATCGCGCTCCCTTTCTCGACTCGGCCCGTTGATGATCGCGAATCGCGCGCGCAAAGGAAAGGGATGAACGAATCGGCACCTCCGACGCTGACACCGGCCCGGCGCTTCTGGCGCCTGATGGCGGTGGTCGCGGCCGTCGCCGTCGCCGCCATCGTCGGCGCGCTGGCCTATATGCAGGCGACGGGCACGCCGCTGCGGCTGCACTTCGTGATCGCGCTGACGCTCGGCATCGGACTGACGCTGCTGCTCGCCGGCGCCTTGATGGGGCTGCTGTTCTTCAGCGCGCGCAGCGGTCATGACGACACGACGTTCGACCGCGACGACCTCGACGATCGCTGAGCCGCTTAGCGAATCGCCGCACCGGTGTATCTCTTCGCTCCTGATTCGAACGACGGGAGAGAAGATGATGAGATTCGGTGGCATGGCGCTGGCCCTTTGGGCGCTGGCGGCGGCGATGCCCGCGGCGGCGCAGGAGCCCTCCAAGGCGGACAAGGCGAAGGAGGCGCCGGTTCCGGCGCCGCTGGTCTCGGTGACCCGGCACAGCGGGACCTTCGGCGGCCAGGCGATTCGCTATGTGGCGACCACCGGCGAGACCTATCTCAAGGACAAGGACGGCGAACCGACCGCCGCCATCTTTTCGACCGCCTACGTCAAGGAAGGCCCGCGCGACCCGAATCGCCCGGTCACCTTCCTGTTCAACGGCGGACCCGGATCGGGGTCGCTGTGGCTGCACATGGGCGCCTTCGGGCCGAAGCGGGTCGTCGTGCCGTCCGATGCACGCGACGACGGCGCCCCGCCCTACCCGATCGTCGACAACGCCCATAGCCTGCTCGACGTCACCGACCTGGTGTTCATCGATCCGGTCGGCACCGGATTTTCGAAGGCGCTCGGCAAGACCGAGCCCAAGAGCTTCTGGGGCGTGACCGCCGATGCCAAATCGGTGGCGCAGTTCATCCGGATCTGGCTGCGCGAGAACGGCCGCTGGAACGCGCCGAAGTTCATCGGCGGCGAGAGCTACGGCACGACGCGGTCGGCCGCGGTGGTCAACGAGCTCGAATCGACCTTCAACGACGTGTCGCTGAACGGCGTGCTGCTGATCTCGACGATTCTCGACTTCGGCGCGCAGGCGGAGGTGCCGGGCAACGAGATGGCCTATGTCGTCAACATGCCGTCGATGGCGGCCGCCGCCTGGTATCATCATGCGCTCGCCGAACGGCCGGCGGCGATCGAGCCTTTCCTCGCCGAGGCGCGTGCCTTCGCGATCGGCGACTATGCATCGGCGCTGCTCAAGGGCAGCCGGCTGCTCGCTGACGAGCGCGCCGCCGTCCGCGCGAGACTGTCGCGCTTCACCGGCCTGTCGGAAGCCTATCTCGAGCGCGCCGACCTGCGCGTCGTGCCCGGCCGCTTCTATAAGGAGCTGCTGCGCGATCGCGGGCTGACCATCGGCCGGCTCGACACCCGCTACACCGGCCAAGACTATGATTCGGCCGGCGAGGAGCCCGACAACGACCCGAGCTTCTACGGTATCGACGGTGCCTATACCGCGGCGATGAACGCCTATGTCCGCGACACGCTCGGCCTCAGGATGGAGCGCGAATATGTCACCATCGGCGGGCTCAGCAGCCCGTGGGACTGGGACATCGGCCGCGGCGATCTGACCTATTATCGCAACGTCGCCCCCTATCTCGGCAAGGCGCTGCGCGAGAACAGCGGGCTCAGGATCTTCGTCGGCCAGGGCTATTACGACATGGCGACGCCGTTCTTCGGCGCCGAATATTCGCTGACCCGCACCGGCATCCCAACCGACCGGATCACCTATGCCTATTATGACGCCGGCCACATGATGTACGTGCGCGACGCCGACCTGGCGAAGCTGTCGCGGGATATCCGGGCGTTCATCCGGGCGCGGTAGGCCGCCGCCTCGGCTCCATTATCGTCATCCCCGCGGAGGCGGGGATGACGGTGTTTCTTGAGGGGGCGCGCCGCCCCGATCAGAACTCGAACTGCGCCCGCAGCGCCCACACGTCGAGATCATAGTCGCGATCGGGCACCGGCGCCGGGCCGCCGACGGTCGTCGCGGCGCGCGGGCCGCCTTCGATGTCGGCGCGGGTATATTGCGCCAGGAAGCGCACATAATCGATCGGCTGCCAGACGAGGCTGAACAGATAGCCGGTCTGCGTGCCGCCGTTGACGAAGTTGGGCGCCGCGAACGACGTCGCCGGCGTTCCCGCCGCCACCCGGTCGCTCAGGTCGAGGAAATCGTAGCGCGCGTTGATCCCGAAGGCGCCCCAGCCGCCCTCGTCGAAGCCGTTGCGCACGCTGGTGCGCTGCCAGCTGCCGTCCTTGTAGCCGCGCGTCTCCCCGGTCAGCCACCAGCCGGCCTCGACATAGGTCGAGAAGAAGCGCGGGTCGCCGGCGAAGGCGGTGCCGCCCGCCACCGATTCGAGCCCGGTCAACGCCGCCGGGTTGGCGATGCCGTCGACGTTCACCCATTGCGCCTCGGTCACGACATGCAGCGGGCCGAAGATGCCCGCGGCCTCGACGCCGTAGACGTCGTCGCCGCGGGCGGCGACCAGGCCGGTGTCGACGAAGCGGACGTCGGTCGTCTGGACGAACGGCCGGCTGCGATACTGGAAGCTGAGGCCGTTGGTCTGGAATTCGCGGTGCTGGTAGTTGGCGCCGAGGTGAATCCGGCCGCCGAAGGCCTCGGGAGACCAGGTGGCACGCGCGCCGAACAGCCAGTCGTCGTTGTCGAAGCGGGCGTTGACGCCGTCGTTGAACAGGCCGGCGTTGACGCGCAGGTCGCCATCGAGGCCGGCATAGCCGACCGCGACGCCGATGCGCCGGTTGTGCCCGAAGGCGTCGGTCAGCTGCGCGCGCTCGAGAAAGCTGTGCGCGCCCGAGCTGCTGACGGTCTCGAGGCTCGAGAATGGATAGAAATTGCCGACCTGCGCGCTGAACGCCGCGCCCTTGGGGGCATATTGGAAGGTGATGTCCTCGTAGCCGACGTCCCCCTGCGCGAAGTCGAACTCGGCGCGCCACTTGAAGCCGCCGGGCACCTCCCCTTCGGCACCCAACAGGAGTCGGCGCGAGCGGGCGTTGAAGCCGAGGTTGGGGCTGGCAACCGCATCATTCGGGTTGCCGACGCTGCCGACGTCATACTGGATCCGCCCGCGCGGCTTGAAGCGCCAGCCGCCCTCGGCGGTGAATTCGGGTGCGCCTTTCCAGATCGGCGGTTTGGCGGCGGGCGCGGCGACGACCGTCGAGGCGGGCGCGGCGGCGGCGGCGGGCGGGACCGCCGGCCTCGCCTGCATCGCCTTCAGCTCGTCGAGCTGCTTCTGCATCGCGTCGATCTGCGCCTGCATCGCCGCGATGCGCGCCGCAGTCGCCGGTTCCTGCGCCAGCGCCGGTGCCGCGGCGGCGGCGAGCGTCACGCCGGCAAGCAGTTTCCAACGGCGAGCGGTCAACATGGGCGGAGCCCCTTCCCCAGCGTCTTTAGACCGGCACCTGTCGATCGCCATGTCCGATGGATTGCGGAGCTATGACGCTTTTATTGCACTTACATTACATGTCGGCGCGGCTGGAAACGCAAAACGGCCCCGCCGCGAGGCGGGGCCGTTCCGATGATGGGTGCGTATTTCAGCCGTCGGCCGGTGCGAGTTCGCCTTCCTCGGCATTCTCGCGCCGCGGGCGGCGGGTCCGCGAACGGCGGCGGCGCGGCGCGCCATCCTCGCCATCGCGAGTGTCGCTCTCGGCGCCCGCACTGCTGTCCGATACCTCGCCGTCGCCGCCGTCGCGAGTGTCCGCGCCACGCTCGTCGTCGTCGCCCTTCTTGCCCTGGGCGGAAGCCTCGGACTGCGGCTCGGGGATCATGCGGGTCATCTCGCTGACCCGCATCGGCGCGGCATTCTCGATCATGTCGTCGCCATCGTCGTCGCCATAATCGTCGCCGCTGTCGTTGACGTCGCGATACTCGCGGTCGTCACGGCTGCGCGGCGGGTTGCCGTTGCCGCCGTTGTTCTGCTGGCGCGCCTGCTGCTCTTCCTGCCGGGCGCGGAATTCGTTGAGAACGCGATAATAATGATCGGCGTACTGCAGATAATATTCCGCCGAGACGCGGTCGCCCTGCATGCTCGCGTCGCGCGCCAGCTGCTTATATTTCTCGAGCAGCTGGTGGGCGTTGCCGCGGACCCGCACCTCGTTGCGGTTGTTGCCCATGTCGGGCGAACGGCCGCCGCTCGGCGTACGCGGCCCACCACCAGATCCACCAGGACCACCGCGACCACGGCGGCGACCATTCTGACCGTTTCTCATCAATTCACTAATCCCTGGTCCATCCGGTAAACGGAATGAGCGCGTGACCCGCGTGAGCACGGAACCGAAGGGTTCGGCCGTCTGCTTATGTGAAGTCACCGGCAGGGGAGATCAGCTCTACCCCGCTCGCCTGTCTGTCTAGCCGGATCGCTTGGCTTCTCCAAGCCCAAAATCTTGGGCGGTGCGCAGCGAAAGGCAGCGCGGCCGCCCGGCCAGATCGCGGCGGAGGGCGGGCGTAAAGCCCGCGGCCGCGGCGATCTCCCATACGAGATCGGCCTGCGCATGGCCGATTTCAAGGTGCGCCGAGCCCGCCGGCGTCAACAGCGCCCCGAGCGCTGGGATGATCCGACGATAGTCGTCGAGCCCGTCGGGGCCGGCGAAAAGCGCGCTGCGCGGCTCATAGCCGGCGACCTCGCGGTCGAGCGTCTCGCTGGTGCCGACATAGGGCGGGTTGGCGAGGATGAGGTCGAAGCGCGCGCCAATCGCGCCGGTCCAGTCGCCGACGACGAAGGCGGCGCGCGCGGCCAGGCCGAGGCGCGCCGCATTGTCGCGGGCGACGCGCGCCGCGGCTTCCGACCGGTCGACGCCGACACCCCAGCCGCCCGGCCGCTCGTGGAGCACCGACAGCAGCAGGCAGCCGCTGCCGGTGCCGAGATCGAGCACGCGCGGCGCCGGGCCCGCGGCGGCGAGCGCCGCCTCGACCAGCGTCTCGCTGTCGGGGCGCGGGATCAGCGTGTCGGGCGTGACGCGAAAATCGAGCGACCAGAATTCGCGGTGCCCGAGGATATAGGCGACGGGCTCGTCGGCCATCCGCCGGTCGACCAGCGCGGCGAACGCGACAGCGTCGATGGCGTCGTCGAGGTGGCGGAGCAGCAGCGCGCTGCGATCGACGCCGATCAGATGCGCGGCGAGCAGTTCGGCGTCAAGGCGCGGGCAGTCGCCGGGCAGCCGGGCGGCCGCCGCGGCGATCGCCTCACGCGCCCGCATCGAGATTGGCGAGCCGCGACGCCTGGTCCTCGGCGATCAGCGCCTGCACCAGTTCCTCGAGCCCCGGCCCCTGCAGGATCTCGTCGAGCCGATGCAGCGTCAGGTTGATGCGGTGATCGGTGACGCGACCCTGCGGGAAGTTGTAGGTGCGGATGCGCTCCGACCGGTCGCCCGAGCCGACCATCGACTTGCGGTCGGCGGCGCGGGCGGAATCGAGCTTGCTGCGCTCGAGCTCGTAGAGTCGCGAGCGCAGCACCTTCATCGCCTTGGCCTTGTTCTTGTGCTGCGACTTCTCGTCCTGCTGGCTGACGACGAGCCCGCTCGGCAGGTGGGTGATGCGCACCGCGCTGTCGGTGGTGTTGACCGACTGGCCGCCGGGTCCCGACGAACGGAACACGTCGATGCGCAGATCCTTGTCGTCGATCTTGACGTCGACCTCCTCGGCCTCGGGCAGCACCGCGACCGTCGCCGCCGAGGTGTGGATGCGACCCTGCGTCTCGGTCGCCGGCACGCGCTGCACGCGGTGGACGCCGCTTTCATATTTCATCCGCGCGAACACGCCGGGGCCGGTGACGCTGGCGATCACCTCCTTGTAGCCGCCGACGTCGGCGGCGGAGGCGGAGATCAGCTCGACGCGCCAGCCGCGCTCCTCGGCGAAGCGCTGGTACATGCGGAACAGGTCACCGGCGAACAGCGCCGCCTCGTCGCCGCCGGTGCCGGCGCGGATCTCGAGCATCGCCGACTTCTCGTCGGCGGCGTCCTTGGGTAGCAGCGCCACCGCCAGCGCGCGCTCGGCGTCGGGCAGCCGGCCCTCGACCTCGCCGATCTCGGCCTCGGCCATCTCGCGCATCTCGGCGTCGCCCGCCGGATCGTCGATCATCGCGCGAAGGCTTGCCGCCTCCTCGCGCAGCTTCCTCACCTCGCGCGCCTTCTCGGCGACGGGGGTCAGTTCGGCATATTCCTTCGACAGCTGCACGAACTTCTCGGCGGCCATGTCGGGCCGCGCCATCTCGGCCGACAGCTCGGCGTGCCGCGCCTCGATCTGCGCGATGCGGTTGGAGGGGACGCTCATGCCTTGGCTTCTACCTGCTTCTCGTCTTAATCGTCATCCCCGCGCGGGCGGGGATCCATATTCCCATGCGCCGCGGCTCATCGAGCCCGCCTGCGCGGGAATGACGATGCCTAGTTCTTGATCGCAGCCGTCAAGTCGGTCAGCGCGACGCGCGTCTGCGCGCCGGTCTTCAGATCCTTCACCGTCGCCTCGCCAGCCGCGAGCTCGTCGTCGCCGAGGATCACCGCGACCCGCGCGCCGATCGCATCGGCCTTCGCCATGCGCTTCTTCATGTTGCCGCGCCACGCCTGCTCGGCGGCGATGCCGCCGGTGCGCAGCTGCTGCAGCACGCCCATCGCCGCGGCTTCGGCCGCTTCGCCCATCGGGATCACCGCGACGTCGACCGTTTCGACCGCCGGAGCCTCGATCAGCATCGACAGCCGCTCGATCCCCGCCGCCCAGCCGACCGCCGGGGTCGGCGGGCCGCCGAGCGCCTCGATCAGCCCGTCGTAGCGGCCGCCGCCGAGCACGGTGCCCTGCGCGCCGAGGTGCGTCGTGACGAACTCGAACGCGGTGTGACGATAATAGTCGAGCCCGCGCACCAGCGTTTCGGTGCGTGCGAACGGGACCGACGACGCCTGGAGCCCGGCCTGGACCTTGTCGAAGAAGCCGCCGGCCTCGGCCGTCAGATAGGCATCGATCTTCGGCGCATCGACGACGAACGCCTTGTCGCGCTCGTCCTTCGAATCGAGGATGCGCAACGGGTTCTTCTCGAGCCGCTCCTGGCTTTCCGCCGACAGCTCGCCCCTCACCTTGGAGAAATAGCCGATCAGCGCCTCGCGCCAGGCGGTGCGCGTCTCGGCGTCACCCACCGTATTGAGCTGCAACACCACCTTGTCGGCGAGGCCCAGCTCCGACAGCAGCTGATGCGCGAAGGCGATGATCTCGACATCCGACGCCGGCTCGGCGGCGCCGACGATCTCGGCGTCCAATTGGTGGAACTGGCGGTAACGGCCCTTCTGCGGCCGCTCGTAGCGGAACGCCGCGCCCCAGGCGGCGAGTTTCAGCGGCGCATGCTGCTGCCAGCCGTTCGACAGGTAGGCGCGCGAAATGCCGGCGGTGAATTCGGGACGCAGCGTGATCGATTCGCCGCCGCGATCCTCGAAGCTGTACATTTCCTTCGACACGACGTCGGTGGTCTCGCCGATCGATCGCGCGAACACCTCGGTGAATTCGAACATCGGCACCTGGACGGTGCGGAAGCCGTAGAGCTTGCGCACGCGGTCGAACGCCGCGACCACCGCCTCGAAGCGCGCCGCGTCCTCGCCGAAGATATCCTGCGTGCCGCGCACGCGCTGAGCCTTGTCCGCCATCGGCGCGGCTTTAAGCCAAGCGACGCGGCTTCGCTAGTGAGCCGCACCGCTGAAGAGTTTCAGCCCGACGATGCTGCCGATCAGCGTCGCGATGAGCGCGAGACGGAGCGCATTGGCCGGCTCCTGGTAGAAGGCGATGCCGACGACCACCGTGCCGACCGCGCCGATCCCCGCCCACACGGCATAGGCGGTGCCGAGCGGGATCGTGCGCGAGGCGAGTTCGAGCAGCCCCATGCTCAGCGTGACGCTGACGAGGAAGCCGATCGTCCAGGGCACGTTGCGGAAACCGTCAGTGTAACGCAGGCAGGTGGTGAAGCCGACCTCGAACAATCCGCCGATCACCAGCCACAGCCACGCCATTTGCCGCACTCCTTTGCCTTGGACATTCGCGTGCCGTCCTTCTACACGCGCCCGCCATGAACATCGACCGCATCCCCATCGGCAACGCGCCGCCGCACGACCTCAACGTCATCATCGAAATCCCGGCTGGATCGGAGCCGGTGAAGTATGAGATCGACAAGGCGTCGGGAGCGCTGTTCGTCGACCGCATCATGCATACCGCGATGCGCTACCCGACCAACTATGGCTTCATCCCGCACACGCTGTCCGACGATGGCGACCCGCTCGACGCGCTCGTCGTCGCCGGCGTGCCCTTCGTGTCGGGCTGCGTCGTGCGCGCGCGCGCCGTCGGCGTGCTGGTCACCGAGGACCAGAAGGGCGGCGACGAGAAGCTGCTGATGGTGCCGGTCGACGATCTCCATCCTTATTATACCGGCATTTCGTCCTACACCGAGCTGCCGCCGATCGTCGTCGAGCAGATCGAGCATTTCTTCGCGCACTACAAGGATCTGGAGCCCGGCAAGTGGGTCAAGGTCCACGGCTGGGAAGGCCCCGAGACCGCCGAGCGGCTGATCCTCGAGGGGATCGAGCGGGCGAAGGCGGCAGGCGTCGGCGAGCCGGCGGGGGTGCGGGGTTAGGCGTAACCGCGACCTGTCTTAACCGTCATCCCCGCGAAGGCGGGGACCCAGTCCTGAACACCTCAAGCGCTCATGCTGAGCTTGTCGAAGCAGGATTGGCGCGCTGGGACGTTCGGGCAAGCTCGCCCTTCGACACGCTCAGGGTGAGCGCAAATGACATGGCTTGGTCTTGAGTGGGTCCCCGCCTTCGCGGGGATGACGATATAGCGCGTGGTGGAAGGCTTCAGCTCGTCGCCAGCGCTGTCAGCGCTTCACCCGCCACCCGATTGACCGTCCACTCGTCCATCGAGGCCGCGCCGATCGAGCGGTAGAAGGCGATCGCCGGTTCGTTCCAGTCGAGCACCGACCATTCGAGCCGCGCGCAGTCGCGTTCGACGGCGAGCGCCGCGAGCCGGGCCAGCAGCGCCTTGCCGACCCCCTCCCCGCGCGCGCCGGGCGTGACGTAGAGGTCCTCGAGATAGATCCCCGGCTTGCCCTCCCACGTCGAGAAATTGTGGAAGAACAGCGCGAAGCCCAGTGGCGTGGCGCCCTCCTCGGCAATGAGCGCCTCGGCATAGGGCCGTTCGCCGAACAGCACGCGCTGCAGATCGGCCTCGGTCGCCTTCACCGCATCGGGCTCGCGCTCGTAGGTCGCGAGCTCCTTGACGAAACGCAGGATGGTCGGAACGTCGGCAGGCGCGGCGGCGCGGAGTGTGACGGTCATTTCTTCTTCTTGCCGCGGCCGGCGATCTCGAAGGCGGCGGCGGCGCGGCGCAGCAGCTCGGCCGGATCGTCGTAGGCGCTGTCAGGGACCTGGCGAAAGGCGGTGGTAACGACCTTGTCGCCCATCTCGTAGGTGAAAGCCTTGCGATCCTCATACGCCGCGACGGTCGCCGCATCGGTCTTGAGATAGAGCTCGCCGTCGAGGATCAGCCCGGTCATGCATTTGTCGATGTAGAGTGCCAGCTCGCCGAAGGTCTTGCGGACGCTGACGTCGCCGAGCGCCGCCAGCTGCTCCTTCAGATCGGCGGTCAGCGCCTCGCTCATTCGGCGGCGACCGCTTGCGACTGCGCCGCGGCCTCGATTTCGGCGGCCTTCTTCTCGACGAGGCTGACGATATGGTCGACCATATTCTCGTCGTTGATGTGATGGTCGGTGACGCCCGACAGATAGACCATATGCTTGCCGGCACCGCCGCCGGTGACGCCGATGTCGGTCTCGCGCGCCTCGCCGGGGCCGTTCACCACGCAGCCGAGCACCGACAGCGACAGCGGCGTGCGGATGTGCGACAGCCGCTGCTCGAGCGCCTCGACGGTCTTGATGACGTTGAAGCCCTGGCGCGCGCACGACGGGCACGACACGACGCGGACGCCGCGATGCCGCAGCCCGAGCGCCTTCAGGATCTCGAAGCCGACGCGCACCTCCTCCTCGGGTTCGGCCGACAGCGACACGCGGACCGTATCGCCGATGCCGAACCACAGCAGCGAGCCGATACCGATCGACGATTTGACCGTGCCGCCGATCAGCCCGCCGGCTTCGGTGATGCCGAGATGCAGCGGGCAGTCGACCGCCTCGGCGAGCTGCTGGTAGGCCGCCACCGCGAGGAACACGTCGCTCGCCTTCACCGCGACCTTGTAGTCGCGAAAATCATGCTCCTCGAGCAGGCGGATATGATCGAGCGCGCTTTCGACGAGCGCCTCGGGGCACGGCTCGCCATATTTTTCGAGCAGGTCCTTTTCGAGGCTGCCGGCATTGACGCCGATGCGGATGGCGCAGCCATTGGCCTTGGCGGCGTTGACGACTTCGCGCACGCGCTCGGCCGAGCCGATGTTGCCGGGGTTGATGCGCAGGCAGGCGGCGCCGGCGTCGGCGGCCTCGAGCGCGCGTTTGTAGTGAAAATGGATGTCGGCGACGATCGGCACGCGCGCCGCGCGCACGATCTGCTTGAGCGCCGCGGTCGATTCGACGTCGGGGCAGGACACGCGAATGATGTCGGCGCCGGCGTCCTCGCAGCGGCGGATCTGGTCGATCGTCGCCTTGGCGTCGGAGGTCAGCGTGTTGGTCATCGTCTGCACGGTGATCGGCGCATCGCCGCCGACCGGCACGTTGCCGACCATGATCTGCCGGGATTTGCGGCGGGAAATGTCCCGCCAGGGGCGCACGCTCATTTACGGCCTCGCTTCATCGTGGCCGCCCTATACGCGAGACGTGCGCCCGGCGGTAGACGTCAGCTCGCCGCGCCACCCGAGATGACGGTCACGCCGCGGCGGTTCTGCGCAAAGCTCTCCTCGTCGGAACCCTGAACCTCGGGGCGCTCCTTGCCGTAGGAGATCGTCGAGATGCGGCCGGCACCGACGCCCTGCGCGGCGAGATAGTTCTTCACCGCATTGGCGCGGCGGTCGCCGAGCGCGAGGTTGTACTCGCGCGTGCCGCGCTCGTCGGCATGGCCTTCGACGGTGATGCGGACGTTGCCGTAGCGCTGCAGCCAGCTCGCCTGCTTCGACAGCGTGCCGCGCGAGGCCTCGTCGAGCTCGTAGCTGTCATAGGCAAAATAGACGCGGTCGCCCGCCTGCTGCTGGAAATCGGCGGCCGAGCCGGGGACGGCGCTGCTGGTCACCGCGCCGGTGTTGGCGCCGGCGCCGCTGTCGGTCGTGGTCGTGGTGGTCGTCGCGGCGGGCGGCGGCGGCGGCGGCAGGTCCTCCTTCTTCTTCGAGCATGCCGTGGTGGCGACCAGCCCGGCGATCACCAGGGCCTGCAGGGGAAGCGAGCGCATATCCGTCTCCTTGGGTCTTCGTTACGATTCTAGAAGGGTCCGCCTTTAACGCAACAACGGCGACCATGCCGGATCCGATCCATCGAGCGGCGTCTGAATTCGCCGTTCGTTGAGGCCGGTGAGGTCGACCGACCACAGATCGGCGTTGCCGGCGCGCGAGCGCGACGACTGGCCGGTACGGAAGAACATGATGACGCGCCCGTTGGGCGACCAGGTCGGGCCTTCGTCCTGCCAGCTGTTGGTGAGCAGCCGCTCGCCGCCGCCGTCGGGCCGCATCACGCCGATCTTGAACTGGCCGCCGCCCATCTTGGTGAAGGCGATGAGGTCGCCGCGCGGGCTCCATACCGGCGTCGCATAGCGGCCGTCGCCGAAGCTGATGCGCTGCTGGCCCGAGCCGTCGGCGTTCATGACGTAGATCTGCTGGCCGCCGCCGCGGTCCGATTCGAAGACGATCTTGGTGCCGTCGGGCGAATAGCTCGCCGCGGTGTCGATGCCGGGCGACGTCGTGAGCCGCGTCAGGCGGCGCGAGCCGATGTCGAGGCGGTAGATGTCGGTATTGCCGGCCTGCGCCATCGACAGCACCAGGCTGTTGCCGTCGGGCGCGAAGCGCGGCGCGAAGCTCATGTTGGGGAAGTCGCCGACGAGCTGCTGCGAGCCCGAGCCGATGTTGTAGACGTATACGCGCGGCCGGTTCTGCGCGAAGCTCATATAGGCGATCGTCTGCTGGTTGGGCGCGAAGCGCGGCGTCAGCACCAGGCTTTGGCCGTTGGTGAGGAAGCGATGGTTGGCGCCGTCCTGGTCCATGATCGCCAGCCGCTTGATGCGGCTGGTCTTGGGTCCGGTCTCCGAGACATAGACGATGCGGCTGTCGAAATAGCCGGTTTCGCCGGTCAGCCGCGAATAGACGAGATCGGCGCAGCGATGCGCCAGCCGCCGCCACGTCGGAACGGTGGCGGTGAAATTCTGCGCGTCGAGCCGCTCTTCCGAAAAGACGTCGTAGAGATAGCAGCCGAGCGTGATCGTACCGTCGGCGTTGGCCTGCACCGAGCCGGTCACCAGCGCCTGCGCGGCGATCGTCCGCCAGCTCGGGAACTGCGGCGCGGCGACGTCGGGGAAGCCGACGCGCGTCGTGTAGGCGGCGGGGTCGAGCGGCCGGAACAGTCCCGAACTCGCAAGGTCGTTGGCGATCACCTCGGCCATCTGCCGGCCGAGCACGTCGGTCGAGCCGGCGGCGGTCGGCGCCACCGCCGGCGTCGCAAAGGCAGGCACCGCGATCGGCATCGGCTGCTGGATGCCGCTGTTGATGTCGACGCGGAGTACGGCGTGCGCCGGCGCGGCGATGACCGTCAGCAACGCGAACATCAGGGGAAACAAGCGCATCGTCGCTCCTCAGGTCATCTTCGACGGATCGAAATTAAGCTCGAACAGCTTCCACGAATCGAAATATTCCGCCGGCAGCTGCAGCGGCGAGCAGCGGATCACCGCGCGCCGCGCGCTTTCGGCAAACGCGCGGGCATAGGCCTGGTTGCCTGCCGTCACCCCGGTTTGCGCGAGCACCTCGGGCGCACCGACGACGGCGCCGCCGCGGTTGAGCTGGATACGCAGCAGCACGGTCATGTTGCGGACGTCCTCGCCGCCGAGCGGCGGGTTCCAGCAGGGGGCGACCTGGCTGCGGATCGCCTGCTCGAGCGTCGCGGTCGCGCGTGCATCGAGCCTCGCACCCTGCGGCAGCGATTTTTCGATCGACCTGGCGACGTCCGAGGTATCGACCGGACGGCGGCGCGCCTTGGGCAGCGCCTTGTCGATCAGGCTCGACAGTTCCTGCGCCTCGGTCGCGGTATCGGCCTTCTTGACCGCCTTGGGCTTGGCCTCGGCCTTCGGGGGCGCCGGCTTCCTGGGCTCGGGCAACGGCTTGGGCTTCGCCTCGAGCGCCGGCACCGGCGACAGCTTGACGGGCTCGGGCGCCGGCTCGGGCTCGGGCGCGGCCGCCTCGACCGGCGAGATCTCGGGCGCCGCGTCTTCGGTCAGTTCCTGCGGCGCCGCGTCGATCGACGGCTTGGGCGGCTCGGTGATGCGCGGCACGTCGCTGATCTCGACGATCTCGACGGGCACCGCCTCGCTGAAGCTCGGGAACGACGACTGCTGCATCGACCAGGTCAGCGACAGGCCGGCGAGCAGCGCCAGGTGCGCGACGCCGGTCAGGATCAAGGCGCGTCCTTCGGTCATTCCTCGTCCGGCTGCTCCCGCCCCGTCGTCTGGCCCGTACCCTCGCTCACCAGCGCGACCTTGGTGAACCCCGCCGCGTTGACCTCGCCGACGACGCGCATGACGCGGCCATAGTCGAGGCTGCTGTCGGCGCGCACATAGACGCGCGGCTCGTCGGCGGCGCGCGCGTCGCGGATCGCCGTCAGCTTCGCCGCCAAACCATCGTCGGCGACAGCTTGCTCGTCGATGAACAGCCTGCCTTCACGGTCGAGCGACACCTGCACCGGCGTATTGTCCTGCTTCAACGCGCCCGCCCGGCTGTCGGGCAGGTCGACGGGCACGCCCGAGACGAGGAGCGGTGCGGTGATCATGAAGATGATCAGCAACACCAGCATGACGTCGACGAGCGGCGTGACGTTGATCTCGGCCATCGGCGCGCGGCGCGTGCCGCGGCCACCGCCCATGTTCATCGCCATCGGCTATTTTTCCTCCATCCCGTCGAGCTGCCGCGACAGGAGACCGTGGAACTCGTCGGCGAAATGCGACAGCCGCGCCTCGATGCGGCCGATGCCGTGCAGCAGCCGGTTGTAGCCGATGACCGCCGGGATGGCGGCGAACAGGCCGATCGCGGTGGCGAACAGCGCCTCGGCGATGCCCGGCGCGACGACGGCGAGCGTGGTGTTCTGCGTCGCGGCGATCGCGGTGAAGGCGCGCATGATGCCCCACACGGTCCCGAACAGCCCGACGAACGGCGCGACCGAGCCGACGGTGGCGAGGATGTTGAGCCGGTCGGACAGTTCGTCGATCTCGCGCGCGATCGCCACGTTCATGATGCTGGTGAGCCGCGACCGGACGCCCTCGCGGTCGAGCCGGCCCTTGGCCAGCGAACGCTTCCACTCGCTCATGCCGGCGTTGAAGATCTGCGCCGACGGATGCTTCGACTTCTGCGACTTCTCGTAGAGATTGTCGATCGACTCCGACTGCCAGAAATGATCCTCGAACTTCGCGGCTTCGCGGTTGATCGACTTGAGCTTGCGCGCACGGTCGAGGATGATCGCCCACGACCAGATGCTGGCGAGCAGCAGCCCGACCATCACCACCTTCACGACGATGTCCGCCTGGAGGAACAGCGCCCACGGCGACAGCGAGGCGGCGTCCGCAAGGCCTATGGCAGCTTCGTTCATCTAAGTCCTCATCCTCAATCGCTACGCGCGGCGAGCCGTTCGAACGTCTCGCGCCATTCGCCGGGCTGCCGCTTGGGTCGCCCGTCCATTCCCAGAAACGCCGCGGTAACGCGGCCTTCGGTCAACAATGTGTCGCCGCGCCAGATGTCCTGCGCGATCTCGCAGGCGGCGGCGCGGACGGCGACGACCCGGCTGCGCACCAGCAGCGGATCCTCGAGCTTCGCCGGCCGGCGGTAGGTGATCCGCAGGTCGTGGACGGCATAGTAGCCGGTGCCGCCGTCCATCGCCGCGCGCTGATCGATCCCGGCGCAGCGCAGCATGTCCGAGCGCGCCCGCTCCATGAACCGCAGGTAGTTGGCGTGGTAGACGATGCCCGACAGGTCGGTATCCTCGAAATAGACGCGCAGCGCGAAGCGATGCTCGGCGCCGGCAAAGGCGCCCGAATAGGGCTCGCTGACGCTATCGGTCGGGCTGTTCATCTTTCTTGCTGATACGGGAAGATGAATCGAAAACCAAAGGCGGCGGTTCGGCGCAGGTGGCGGCCCGCCCCGCCGACGTCACGCCTCGTCGAGCAGCGGCAGCGCCGGCCCCGGCGCATCGCGCGGCGGCGTCAGCCCGAGATGCCTCCACGCCAGCGGGTTGAGCATGCGGCCGCGCGCGGTCCGCGCCACCAGTCCCGCCTGGATGAGGAAGGGCTCGATCACCTCCTCGATGCTGTCGCGCGCTTCCGAGAGGCCGGCGGCGAGCGTCTCCACGCCGACCGGACCGCCGCGGTAGATGTCGGCGATCATCGTCAGGTAGCGCCGGTCCATCGCGTCGAGCCCGAGCTTGTCGACCTCGAGCCGGTTGAGCGCGGCATCGGCGATGCGCGCGTCCACGCGACCCGACTCCGCGACCAGCGCGAAGTCGCGCACCCGGCGCATCAGCCGGCCGGCGATGCGCGGCGTGCCGCGCGACCGGCCGGCGATCTCGCGCGCGCCCTCGTCGGTGAGATCGAGGTCGAGCAGCCCGGCGGCGCGGCGCACGACCTGCTCGAGCTCGTCGACCGAGTAGAATTGCAGCCGCACCGGGATGCCGAAGCGGTCGCGCAAGGGGGTGGTGACCAGTCCCGCGCGCGTCGTCGCCCCGACCAGCGTGAACGGCGGCAGGTCGATGCGCACCGAGCGCGCCGACG
This sequence comes from Sphingomonadaceae bacterium, assembly GCA_030147805.1. Taxonomy (GTDB): domain Bacteria; phylum Pseudomonadota; class Alphaproteobacteria; order Sphingomonadales; family Sphingomonadaceae; genus Sphingoaurantiacus. The sequence continues at coordinate 139,016 of JASBUR010000017.1, read as the reverse complement.
GCCCCTCGCCGATCATCAGGTCGAGCGCGCGATCCTCCATTGCCGGGTACAGCACCTCCTCGACCGCCGGATTGAGCCGGTGGATCTCGTCGATGAACAGCACGTCGCGCGGTTCGAGATTGGTCAGCAGCGCCGCCAGGTCGCCCGCCTTGGCGATCACCGGTCCCGATGTGGCGCGAAAGCCGACGCCGAGCTCGCGCGCGACGATCTGCGCCAGCGTCGTCTTGCCGAGCCCGGGCGGACCGTGGAACAGCACATGGTCGAGCGCGTCGCCGCGCTGCCGGGCGGCCGAGATGAACACGCGCAGATTCTCGCGCGCCGCCTTCTGCCCGACGAACTCGTCGAGCGCCTTCGGCCGCAGCGCGGCGTCGACGTCTTCGGGGCGCCGGTTGCCGCTGATCATGCGATCGCTGTCGTCGCTAGCCATTGCGCCACGCCCTTCCAGCGCTCACCCTGAGCTTGTCGAAGGGCGAGCGCCTGCACAACGCCGGAGCGCGCCCCTCACCCTCCGACGAGCTCGGGGGGAGCGCAGAGGCGGTCCAGATGGCGGCGGCCATCAACTGCCGCTCTTCTTGAGCGCCACGCGCACCAAATCGCCGAATGATGCATCGGCGCCGAGCTCGGCCTGCGCCTCGGCGACGGCGCGGCCGGCTTCGGCGGGGCGGAAGCCGAGGTTGGCAAGCGCTGACAAGGCGTCGCGCGCGGCGCTGTCGGCCGGCGACGCCGCCACCGCCTGCACCGAAAGCGCCGGGCCGGCGCCGCTGGCGATGCTGCCCGCCTTGTCCTTCAATTCGTTGACGATGCGCGCCGCGAGCTTGGGGCCGACGCCGTTGGCGCGCGCCACGCTCGCGGTATCCTTCATCGCGATGGCGGCCTGGATGTCGGCGGGCGGCAGCACCGACAGGATGGCCAGCGCGACGCGGCCGCCGACGCCCTGCACCGTGGTCAGCAGCCGGAACCAGTCGCGCTCGTCCTCATGCGCGAAGCCGAACAGCTGGATCGCATCCTCGCGGACCTGAGTCTCGACATGCGCGACGACCGCCGAGCCGATCGGCCCGAACGCCGCGAGCGTCCGCGCCGAGGCCGACACCAGATAGCCGACGCCGTTGACGTCGATCACCGCGCTGTCGGCGCCCGACGACGCCAGCACCCCCGACAACCGTGCGATCACGCGCGAACCCTTTCCAGCGCCTTGTGCGTGCTCATGATGTGCGCATGCGCGATCGCGACCGCGAGCGCGTCGGCGGCGTCGGCCCCGGCGATCTCGACGCCCGGCAGAAGCCGCTTCACCATCGCATGGACCTGGTCCTTGTCGGCATGGCCGACGCCGACCACCGCCTTCTTGATCGCGTTGGGCGCATATTCGCCGACGACGATCCCCGAGCGCGCCGCGGCGAGCATCGCGACGCCGCGCGCCTGGCCGAGCTTGAGCGTTGACCGCGGGTTCTGGTTGACGAAGGTCTCCTCGACCGCGGCGGCCGCCGGTCGATGCTCGGCGATGATCGCTTCGAGCGCCTCGAACAGCTGCGTCAGCCGCTGGCCGAGCGCGTCGTCGGCGCGACTCTTTACCTGGCCGTTGGCGACATGACGCAAGCGGTTGCCCTGCGCCTCGATGACGCCCCAGCCGGTGGATTGGAGGCCCGGATCGAGGCCGATGAGGATCATGGCGGCCACCTTAGCCGATCGCGGCGGTTTCCCAAGGCGGCGTTTTCCGCGACGCACCCATCGATCGCTTCTCGTCGACATTCGACTATACTCGGCCGACGACGGGAGGATGGCATGCGACGCACCATCTGTTCTGGGTTGCTGATGTTGCTCACGGCCGCCGCGGGCGTCGCTGATCTTCGCCTGACCGGAAGGACCTACGCGTTGACGTCCGCCCGAAGCGCTGCCGAAATCGAGAAATGCGTCAACGACCATTGGACCGCGGTCGGAACCGTGTCGGGTACCGATTCCCCCGGAGGTCGCACCTTGGCGCTGTCGTTTCGCCATCTCGGCCCCATCGGAGGCTCGGGCCCGCGCGTCGTCATCGACCTGCGCGAGGCTGGCGACGGGAGCGAACTGGTGATCTTCCATCCCAGACGATTCGCCGACGCGCGCTCGGTGCGCACGCTGGTCGATTTCTGTACCGCCGACCCGCCGCCATGACGGCAGGCGCATCCTGACTCAGCCCAGCTTCGCCAGCACTTCGTCGGGCACGTCGTAATTGCCCCAGACCGTCTGGACGTCGTCGTCGTCCTCGAGCGCGTCGATCAGCTTCAAGAGCGTGCCGGCGTCATCCTCGCCGACGGTGACCATGAGGCCCGGCTTCCACGCCAGCTTGGTGCCTTCGGCCTCGCCGAGCACCGCCTCGAGCGCCTTCGCCACCTCGTGGAGGTTCTCGACCGAGGTCCAGATCTCATGACCCTCCTCGCTCGATTCGACGTCGTCGGCGCCGGCCTCGAGCGCGGCCTCGAACACCTTTTCGGCATCGCCCGCCGACGCCGGATAGCTGATCAGGCCGAGCCGCGCGAAGCCGTGGCTGACCGAGCCGCTGGCGCCGAGATTGCCGCCGTTCTTCGAGACGATGGTGCGCACGTTGGTGGCGGTGCGGTTGCGGTTGTCGGTCAGCGTCTCGATGATCAGGCTGACGCCACCCGGACCGAAGCCCTCGTAGCGAATCTCCTCGTAATTCTCGCCGTCGCTGCCGCCCGCCTTGTTGATCGCCCGCTCGATATTCTCCTTGGGCATGCCGCCGGCCCGCGCCGCCAGCACGGCGGCGCGCAGCCGCGCGTTGGCGTTGGGATCGGGCAGGCCCATCTTGGCCGCCACGGTGACCTCGCGGCTGAGCTTGGAGAAGAGCGCCGAGCGCTTCTTATCCTGCGCCCCCTTGCGGTGCATGATGTTCTTGAATTTGGAATGACCGGCCATTGCCGCCCAGGCCTTTCAACTGCGGGTTGTCTGAATGGCGCGGGTCATACGCGACGGCGGGGTTCCCACGCAACGTCGGCCTGTCGGGCCGTATCGCGTCGCCGGTGCGGGGGGTCAGCCCAGCTTCACCGCGGTGCCGGTCGCGCTGACCATCAGCATCGATCCGCCCTGCCCGAGCACCTCATAGTCGAGGTCGATCGCGACGACGGCGTCGGCGCCGAGTTCCTTCGCCTCGGCCTCGAGTTCGCGCAGCGCCTGCTGGCGCGCGTCGCGCAGCGCGCTTTCGTAGGAGCCGGCGCGGCCGCCGACGATGTCGCGGATGCCGGCGAACAGGTCGCGGAAGATGTTGGCGCCGACGATCACCTCGCCGGTGGCGATGCCGAGATGCGCGGTGATCGGGCGGCCCTCGATCGAGGGCGTGGTGGTCAGGATCATCTTCGTGTCTCCCCAGGGTCCGGCCATCGCGTCAGACCAGTTCGGCGACGGCCTTGGCGAGCATCACGGTACAGAGATGCGCGCGATATTCGGCCGAGGCGTGGATGTCGCTGTTGAGTTCCGACGGGTCGAGAAGCAGCCCGTCGGTCGGCTGCCCCGCCGCCAGCGCCGCCTCGGCCCCGGTCCAGCGGAACACCGCCGGCGCCGCGCCGGTCACTGCGACGCGCCAGCCGTCGACGAAGCGCGCCACATAGACCGCAACCATCGCATAGCGCGAGGCGGGGTGGCGGAACTTGGCGTAGGCGCCGGCCTGCGGCAGCCGAAAGCCGACGCGCGTGACGATCTCGCCGTCGGCGAGCGCGGTGGTGAACATGCCGAGGAAGAAGTCGTCGGCCTGGTAGCGGCCGCCGGTCGTCTCGATCGTCGCATCGAGCGCCAGGCAGGCGGCGGGATAGTCGGCGGCGGGGTCATTGTTGGTGATCGAGCCGCCGAGCGTGCCGCGGTTGCGCACCTGCGGGTCGCCGATCAGCAGCGCCAGCTTCGCCAGCGACGGGATCGCCGACTTGACCGTCGCGTCGTCGGCGACGGTCGCGTGCCGCGCCGTGGCGCCGATCCACAGCCGGTCGCCGTCGCGCTCGATGCGGTCGAGTCCCGGGATGCCAGTGATGTCGATCAGCCGGTCGGGCATGCGCAGCCGCGACTTCATCGCCGGGAGCAGGGTATGCCCGCCGGCGATGAACGCCGCCTCGCCGCCGCTGGCGAATTGTTCGGCGGCGCCATCGAGGCTGGTCGCGCGCGTGAATTCGAACTCACGCATCCTGCATCGCCTTGCTGCCCGCTTCGATGGCGCTGACGATATTCTGATAACCGGTGCAGCGGCAGAGATTGCCTTCGAGCTCGTGCGCGATCGTCTCGCGGCTGGCGCTGCCGCCGTGGCGGCGGGCGATGTCGAGGCCGGCGATCACCATGCCGGGCGTGCAGAAACCGCACTGCAGACCGTGATGCTCCTTGAACGCCGCCTGCATCGGATGGAGCGCGCCGTCGCTGGCCAACCCCTCGATCGTGGTGATCTCCGCCCCGTCGAGCTGGACGGCGAGCACGGTGCAGGATTTCACCGCGACGCCGTCGATCAGCACGTTGCAGGCACCGCACTGGCTGGTGTCGCAGCCGACATGCGTACCGGTGAGCGCGAGGTCGTCGCGCAGCAGGTCGACGAGAAGCGTGGCGGGCGCGATGTCGAGCTCGCGCGCCGTGCCGTTGAGGGTCAGCCGTGTTTGCATGGGACCAGAGTAGCCGGTGCGGGGACCGCGGCCAATCCCTCTCCCGCTGGCGAACTCGAGCGAGCTTCAGTCCCTCTTCCGCAGCCGCCAAAAGGCCACGCTTAGCAGCCCCGCGACGATGCCGACGGCGCCCGCCGCAACGAGCGGCGCCTTGCCCTTCGACGGCGACGCCTGCCGCTCATAGGTGCCGATGAGGGCGCCGCGCGCCAGCACATGACCTTTCATTGCCGCGAGCAGCGCGGCGCGGCCCGGCGGCGAGTCGAAGCTCAGCGGCGTGTCGAGCGCGAACAGCTGGAAGGCATAGCGGTGGGGGCCGTGCCCGGTCGGCGGATCGCAGGGCAGCCAGTCGGTGCGGAAATAGGAATTGCGGCCCGTCTGGACCGACGGCTCGCCGGTCAGCGCCCCTTCGGGCAGCCCGTCGTTCGCCGCGTCGAGGTTCCAGGCGATCGCATGCACCAGCGGCTCGGGCGACGGGCTGTCCGAATCCTCGACGATCAGCACCAGCGCGGCGGCATCGCCGGGCAACCGCCACGCCAGCGCCGGCGACGTGCCCACGCCGTCGGCGCTGTGCCGCGCCGGAATCGCCTGGCCATCGGCGAACGCCGGGCTCGACACCTCGAGGCTCTCGGGCGCGGCCGCAAAGGCCTCATCGTAGAGCGCGAGCTTGGTCGCGCCGGCGCGAACCGACCCGAGCGCCCGCCCCACGCTCGCGGGGACCTTCTCGAGCATCAGCGGCTTCCGCCGCCGGGTTCGGCCTGCTTGCGGTGCATCTCCGCGAGGATCGGCGCCGGGGTGATGTTGGCGATCGTCGACTGGAGCTTGTTCTTCCAGCCCGACACCACCTCGCTGCTCCCCGCCATCATCGCGTCATAGCCGTCCTGCGCCACCTTGGCGGGGTCGTCCTTCGACGCGGTGCCGACATAGGTGTCCTCCATCCCGGCACGCGCAAAGAATTCGGTTTCGGTGGGGCCCGGCATTAGGATGGTCACGCTGACCTCGGTCTCCTTCAGCTCGTTGGCGAGCGCCCAGCCAAAGCTGTCGATGAACGCCTTGGTGCCGTTGTAGACCGCCTGGAAACTCCCCGGCAGGTAGCCGGCGATCGAGCCGGTGATCAGGATGCGGCCGGCATTGCGCGCCCGCATGTCGCGCGCCACTTGCTGGAGCAGGTAGAGCGTACCGGTGATGTTGGTGTCGACGACATGCCGGATCTCCTCGAAATCCTGATCGAGGAAGCCATGGCCGAGGCCGTGGCCGGCGTTGGCGAACAGTGCGTCGACCGGCCGGCCGGCCGCGGCCGCATACAGGCGGTCGACGCCTTCGCGGGTCGCGAGATCGGCCTCGATCGCCTCGACGTCGACGCCGAGCGCCCGCAACCTGGCCGCCGCGCCATCGAGATCGCGGTCGGCGGCGATCAGCAGGTCGTGGCCATTCTCGGCGGCGATGCGCGCCAGTTCGAAGCCGATGCCCGACGACGCGCCGGTGACGATGGCGAAGCTACGCGGCATGGGCGCGCTCCATTCCCGGCCGCAGGATGATCTTGGTATATTCGTCCTGCTTGTCGTGCCAGTTCCTGTACATCGCCGGCCCGTCCTCGAGGCTGGCGTGGTGCGAGATGAGGAAGGTGGTGTCGATCTTCCCGTCGATGATCATCTCGAGCAGGATGTCGCTGTACTTCTGGACATGCGTCTGGCCGCTCTTGAGCGTCAGCCCCTTTTCCATCAGCGCGCCGATCGGGAACTTGTCCGCCATGCCGCCATAGACGCCGGGGACGGAAACGCGGCCGCCCTTGCGGCAGGCGAGGATCGCCTGACGCAGCGCCGCCGGCCGGTCGGTGCCGAGGAAGGTGTGCGCCTTCACCGTGTCGACGATGTTGTCGATGCCGAGGCCGTGACTCTCCATGCCGACGCAATCGATGCAGGCGTCGGGCCCAATGCCGCCGGTCATCTCGAACAGCGCCTCGCGGATGTCGGTCTCCTTATAGTCGAGGACCTCGGCGCCCATCTGCTTGGCGAGCTCGAGCCGGTGCGGGTAGTGATCGATCGCAATCACCCGATGCGCGCCCATCAGCAACGCCGACTGGATCGCGAACAGCCCGACCGGCCCGCAACCCCAGACGGCGATGGTGTCGCCGGGCTCGATCTCGGCATTCTCTGCCGCCATCCAGCCGGTGGGCAGGATGTCCGACAGGAACAGCACCTTGTCGTCGTCGAGCCCGTCGGGAATGATGATCGGGCCGACGTCCGAATAGGGCACGCGCAGATATTCGGCCTGCCCGCCGGCGTAGCCGCCGGTCAGATGCGCATAACCGAAGGCCGAGCCCATCGGATAGCCATAGAGCGTTTCGGACATGTCCGAGGTCGTCGACGGATTGGCGTTGTCGCACGCCGAATATTGCAGCTTTTCGCAATGGAAGCAGTGCCCGCACGAGATTGTGAAGGGGATCACCACGCGCTGTCCCTTCTTCAGCGTGCTCTTCGGGCCGACCTCCACCACCTCGCCCATATTTTCGTGGCCGAGGATGTCGCCGGCACGCATCGTCGGGATGTAGCCGTCGTAGAGGTGAAGATCGGAGCCGCAGATCGCCGTCGAGGTGATCTTGATGATGGCATCGCGCGGATTGACGATCTCGGGATCGGGCACGGTATCGACGCGGACGTCGTGACGGCCCTGCCAGGTGACTGCACGCATGGGTGATTTCCTTACAGGGCTTGTTCGGTCGGCGATTCGGACGGACGGCCCGACGGGCTCGCCGAACTGCTGACCTCACCGGTTTCGAGGAACTGCTTGACCCGCCGCAGGTCACGGCGCGCCTGCAGATTGGGCTCGCGCTGCAGGAACTTGGCGATCCACTCGCCGATGATTCCGGCCGGGGGGTCGTAAGCGATCGTCGCGCGCACCATCGTGCCGCGGCCCGGCGCCGCGTCGAGGAACTCGACCCGGCCACGATTGTCGACGTCGGCCTCCTCGGCCGACTCCCAGGCGATCAGCCGGCCGGGGACGTCCTCGGTGACGACGGCATCCCATTCGACGGTCTTGCCGCCGGGCGCCTTCACCACCCAGTGCGACCGGCCGCGGTCGGCCACGTCGATGCGCTCGACGTTCTCCATGACGCCCGCGAGGTTCGCGAAGTCGCGCCAGAAGGCATAGACCTCGTCACGCGGGCGATTGATCGTCACCGTCCGACCGACGATGGCGCCTTCGTCGCCGTCGACCGCCTGCGCGCGGCGATCGCCATCGCGGGCGGTGGTGGGGGGCGCGTCGTCGCGCATGTGGGTAGAAGCCATGGCACCGTCCTCCTAGTGGCAAGGCCGTACCAACGGGGTTTCGGTTGACGGGTTCCCGCCTGCCATGCTCCATCCGCGAAACAAGTTCGGGGAAAGTTCAATGGCATTTTGGAACAGACGCAAGGCGATCGGCCTCGAGGACGTCGCGCAGGAACATCGTCTCAAGGCGACGCTGTCATGGCCGCACCTGATCGCGCTCGGCGTCGGCGCGATCATCGGGACCGGCATCCTTACGCTGATCGGCGTCGGCGCCGGCAAGGCCGGCCCGGCGGTGATCGTCTCCTTCGCGGTCGCCGGGCTGATCTGCGCCTTCGCGGCGCTCGCCTATGCCGAGATGGCGACGATGATCCCCGCCTCGGGCAGCGCCTATACCTACACCTATGTCGTGCTCGGCGAGGCGCTCGCCTGGATCATCGGCTGGAGCCTGATCCTCGAATATTCGCTGGTGGTGAGCGCGGTGGCCGTCGGCTGGTCGGGCTATGCGGCGCCGCTGCTCGAGGCCTGGGCCGGCGTGCCGATGAGCCTGATGCAGGGTCCCGAACTCGGCGGCCTCATCAACCTGCCCGCGATCTTCATCATCGCGGTGGTGGCGGGGCTGCTCATCGTCGGCACCAAGGAATCGGCGACGCTCAACGCCGTGCTCGTGCTGGTGAAGCTCGTCGCGCTGATCGTCTTCGTCGCGGTGGCGCTGCCCTATTTCAACGCCGCCAATCTCGATCCCTTCATGCCGTTCGGCTTCCCCAAGAGCGGCCCGGCCGGCGCCGAGGTCGGGGTTATGGCGGCCGCCGCGATCATCTTCTTCGCCTTCTACGGCTTCGATGCCATCGCCACCGCCGCCGAGGAGACCAAGAACCCGAGCCGCGACCTCGCGATCGGCATCGTCGGCTCGATGGTCGCCTGCGTGGTGATCTACATGGGCGTCGCCGTCGCGGCGGTCGGCGCGCTCAGCTACACGCAATTCTCGAACAGCCCCGAGCCGCTGGCGCTGATCCTGCGCCAGCTCGACCAGCCCGCCGCGGCGACCTACCTCGGCGTCACCGCGGTGGTCGCGCTGCCGACGGTGATCCTCGCCTTCTTCTACGGGCAGAGCCGCATCTTCTTCGTGATGGCGCGCGACGGCCTGCTGCCGCAGAGCCTCGCGCGAATCTCGAGCCGCGGATCGCCGGTGCGGATCACGCTGTTCACCGCGGCGATCGTCGGCGTCATCGCCGGGCTGGTGCCGCTCGAGGACATCGCGGCGCTCGCCAACGCCGGCACGCTCGCCGCCTTCATCGCGGTGTCGGTCTGCATGCTGGTGATGCGCGTGCGCGCGCCCGACGCCATCCGCAAGTTCCGCACGCCGCTGGCCTGGCCGGTCGGCATCGGCGCGGTGCTCGGCTGCCTCTACCTGTTCTTCAGCCTGCCGCTGAAGACGCAGGAATATTTCCTGCTGTGGAACGTCCTCGGCGTGGTCGTCTACCTGCTCTACGGCATGCGCAAGAGCCGGCTGGCAGGTCAGTAAGGCCCCCTCTGCCCCCATCCGACATCGTCATCCCCGCGCCGGCGGGGATGACGATGACATGAGACGGCAGAAAGGGCCGCCGGTTGTCCGGCGGCCCCTTGTCGATCCGCTCCGCCCTAGCGGCAGCTGTACTTGCGCTTGTCGAGCTCGCGGCCGAGGATGCCGCCGCCGACCGCACCGAGCGCGGTGCCGAGCGTCTTGTCGCCGCGCTGGGCGATGACGTTGCCGGCGACGCCGCCGGCGAGCGCGCCGAGGATCGTACCGCCGGTGTTCGAATCCTTGCGGCAGGCGCCGTTCGCATAGGCCGACCGGCCGCCATAATAGGCGCGGTCATCATAGTAGCGGGGCTGCTGATACTGCTGCTGATACTGCTGCGCGCGCCAGCCATGGGCCGGGGCATGCTGCGGCGGACGCGCCATCGCGGGGGCGGCGAACATCGCGGCGGCGACGGCGGTGAGAATGATCTTCTGCATGACAACCTCCTGAACGCTTACTCGGAGAACCTGTCGTAGTAACGTTGGGATGTTACTTTGGTTTCCGAAGTGGAGATTGGTCGCGCAGGGCTGAACTGTCTGTGAATGCGAAGATGTACGGAAAATGAATAGTTTGCTTTACTGTAGATGAACGAAGCATCGCTACCATGCTGCCCTCGCCCGCTAGCAGGAGCGGGAGGGGCCCGCCGCGGAGCGGTGGGAGGGTGAGGGCGTGGGCTGGACGCTGGCTCGCCGACGCTCGCACACCCTTACCTGCCCTCTCCCGCAACGCGGGAGAGGGACCCTCACCGCCTATTTCTTCAGCGTCGGGAATTTGATGCCGAGCTGGTCGAGATAGGTCGGGTATTTCGCCGGATCATAGTAGAGCTTGCGCATCTCGGCGCGGTAGCCGGCCATCATGTCGGCGTTGATCGTCACCGGCGGCATGTCCTTGGGGCCGATCATCGGCAGATATTTCTGCTCCTTGGTCTGCACGTCGGCGAAATAGGCCTTCGCTTCCTTGAGCAGCGTCGGGCTGGTCAGCAGGTCGAGCGTCGTCATCGCGATCACCTTGGCACCGGCGACGACGCCCTTGTGCGCGATCGGCGTCGCCATCGCGATCGCCGCCGACCAGTGATGGTAGGTCACGTCGGGAATGTTCGCCGGGTAGCGCAGCGTCACCGTCGGCACGACCCACGACACGTCGCCGATGTCGTCCGATCCGCCCGACTTGGGCTCCTCGGCCGGCGGCTCGAGCTTTTCGAGTTCGGTCGACAGGCCCTCGACCTTCTTGGCCTTGAGGTGGGTCTGCACCGCCTTGGCGAAGGCCTGCTCGTCGTCGGTCCACTTGGGCAGGCCGACCTGCTGGATATTGGCATAGGCCGCCTCGGCGATCGGCTTCGAGAAATGCCGCGGCGCCGCGGTGCCGAGAATGCGGCGCGTCACCGTCGTGTCGGTCATCATCGCCGCAGCGTCGGCGATCTTGTTGCCGATCTCGAAATTCTTCGCGATCGCGTCGAAACTCTGCTCGCGGAAATAATACCAGACGCTCGCCTCGGCGGGCACGACGTTGGGCTGGTCGCCGCCCTTCTTGATCACATAATGCGAGCGCTGCTCGGGCCGCAGATGCTCGCGGCGCATCTCCCAGCCGAGGTTCATCAGCGTGACCGCGTCGAGCGCCGACTTGCCGCGCCACGGCGATCCCGCCGAATGCGCCGTCTCGCCGGCGAAATTATACTCGACCGAGACGAGCCCGGTGCCCGACGTCGCCCCCCACGAAACCGCGAGATTGTCGTCGACATGCGTGAACAGCACCGCGTCGACGTCCTTGAAGACGCCGTCGCGCACCATATAGGCCTTCGCCGCCACCAGCTCCTCGGCGACCCCCGGCCACAGCATCAGCGTGCCGGGAATGCCCTCGCGGACCATCACGTCCTTCACCGCCAGCGCCGCGACGATGTTGAGCGGGTTGCCCGAATTATGGCCCTCGCCGTGGCCCGGCGCGTCCTTGACCAGCGGGTCATGCCAGGGAATGCCCGGCTTCTGCGAGGTGCGCGGCACCCCGTCGATGTCCGAGCCGAACGCGATCACCGGCCCTGCCGGCTTGCCCTTCACCTGGTTCGTCCAGGTCGCGACCCAGCCGGTCGGCATCCCCGAGATGCCGCGCTTCACGCTGAAGCCGTTCTTCTCGAGCGTCGCGGTGATCAGCTTCGACGTCTCGACCTCCTCGAACCCCGGCTCGCCGAAGCTGAAGATCTGATCATTGAGCACCTGCGCCATCTTCGCGCGCGCCTCGACGCCGGCCACCGCCTGCGCCTTCAGCGCCGCGATGTCCTGGGCCTGCGCCGCGGTCGTTGCTGCACCGGCGAGCAGCGCCGCGATCGTGGCGGCGGCGAAAGACTTGATCATGAAATGAGGCCCCTTTTCCCTGTCCAGGGCCACGCTAGCGCGCGGGGGCGCGGGCGTCACCCCCTCGGGATCTTGCGAGATCGGGCCTTCCCCTCGCCGGTTTGCGGGCGAGGGAGGGGCCCAGCGAAGCTGGAAGGGTCGGGGTGGCTGGGGACGGAGGCTCGCCACGCGCCCCCCTCACCCGGCCTCTCCCGCTCGCAAGCGGGGAGGGCCGGCGAGCGCCCTACCGCCGCGCCAGTTTCTTCGGGCCCTTGTCCTCCTCGAACAGCTGCGCGAGCTGCTCGACCATCGTGCCACCCAATTGCTCGGCGTCCATGATCGTCACCGCACTCTTGTAGTAGCGCGTCACATCGTGGCCGATGCCGATGGCGATCAGCTCCACCGGCGAGCGCGCCTCGATCCAGCCGATCACCTGCCGCAGGTGGCGCTCGAGATAATTGCCGCTGTTGACCGAGAGCGTCGAATCGTCGACCGGCGCGCCGTCCGAAATGACCATCAGGATGCGGCGGTCCTCGGGGCGGCCGATCAGCCGGTGGTGCGCCCACATCAGCGCCTCGCCGTCGATATTCTCCTTCAAGAGCCCCTCGCGCATCATCAGCCCGAGGTTCTTGCGCGCGCGCCGCCACGGCGCGTCGGCGGTCTTGTAGACGATGTGCCTGAGATCGTTGAGCCGGCCGGGCTTCGCCGGCCGCCCTTCCGCCAGCCAGCGCTCGCGCGACTGGCCGCCCTTCCAGGCGCGCGTCGTAAAGCCGAGGATCTCGACCTTGACGCCGCAGCGTTCGAGCGTGCGCGCCAGGATGTCGGCGCAGATCGCGGCAATCGAGATCGGCCGCCCGCGCATCGATCCGGAATTGTCGATCAGCAAGGTGACGACCGTGTCGCGGAAGGTGGTGTCGCGCTCGATCTTGTACGACAGCGCGTGCATCGGGTTGGCGACGATGCGCGACAGCCGCGCCGCATCGAGCTGGCCTTCCTCCTGGTCGAAGTCCCAGGCGCGGTTCTGCTGCGCCATCAGCCGGCGCTGCAGCCGGTTGGCGAGCTTGGTGACCGCGCCCTGCAGATGGACGAGCTGCTGGTCGAGATAGGCGCGCAGCCGCGTCAGCTCCTCCGGATCACAAAGTTCTTCCGCGCCGATCGTCTCGTCGAACTTGTCGGTGTAGGCCTTGTAGTCGAAGTCGGGCGGCAGGTCGGACAGCGGCTGGTTGGGCCGCCACGGCGTCATCCCCTCCTCGCCTTCCTCGCCCATCTCGCTTTCGGACGTCGCGTCCGAGTCCATCTCCGATTGCGTCGTCGCGCCCTCGTCACCCGCCTCGTCGCTCTCCTCGGCGCGCGTCTCCATGTCCGATTCGCAGCCGCCGCCCTCGTCGTCCGACTCGTCCTCGCCCTCGCCGGGGCTCTCCTCGTCCGATTCGTCCTGCTGCTCGCTGTCGTCCTCTTCGGGCTCCTCGCCCGGATCGTCGGCGAGGCCGAGGTCGGACAGCACGCGGCGCAGGCTCAGGTTGAACGCCGCCTGGTCGCCGATACGCGCGACGAGCTCGTCGAGGTGGCCGCCGGCCTTCGCCTCGATGCCGGCGCGCACCATCGCGAGCGCCGGGACCGCCGCGGCGGGCGGCAGTTCGCCAGTCAGCCGCTCGCGCACCATCAGCGCCAGCGCGGTGGCCAGCGGCACTTCCGCCTCGGTGCGCGCGCGCGCGATCGGGTCGGCCTTGATCCGCGTTTCGGTCATCCGCGTCAGATTCGCGGCGACGCCCGCCATGTCGCGGCTGCCGATCGCCTCGATTCGCGCCTGCTCGACCGCGTTGTAGATGTCGCGCGGCAGTCCGGCCGGCGGCTGGTCGGCGGCGTGGCGCTTGGGATCATGGTGGCGCTGGCGCAGCGCGAAGGCGTCGGCCCAGCCGCGCGCCTCGGCGACCTGGTCGGCGGGCAGGTTGCGCGCCGGCTGCGGCACGCGCGCCTGCGCGCCGCTCATTCCCGGCTTGTCGGCGGTGTAGCCGAGATCGGCCTCGCGCTCGTGCCCGAGCGCGCGCAAGGTCGCGGCGAGCGCCTGCCGGAAGTCCTCGATCGGGTTCTCGGGTTGCGGCATGACTACCAGAGCGTCCGGCAGCCGAACGCCGCGAAGGCCGGGTCGCGGGTTACAACGGTGAGATTCTCGATCAGCGCCTGCGCCGCGAGCAGTCGGTCGAAGGGGTCGCGATGCTCGCCAGCCAGCAGGCCGGCGCGCACCGCATGCTCGACGGAGATCGCCAGATGAGCGAACCCCTCATCCACGACATAGTCGCTGTATCGCGCCAGCGGTTCGGTCATCACCGGCAATTTTCCGTGTCTCACTTTCTGGGCAATCTCGAAGCCGCTGACCGCGCTTACCAGGATATCGGCTCCCGGCGCCGACGTGGCCGCGCGTGCGATCTCGGATAGCGAGGGATCCTCAAGCCACCACCAAATAAGGGTATGGGTGTCGAGAAGCAGTCGCACGTTCAACGGCTCAGCCGAAAGCCTAGTGCTTGCCTTCCCACAGGTCGAGTTCATCGTCGGGGAGCGGCTCGAACCAGACGTCGGATGGGACGTCCGCCAGCAGATGCTTGAAGCGTCCCGGCTTGCGCGCCGGCTTCGCCGCCTCTTCGATCTTCACCAGCCGTGCATAGGGCTTGCCCGCCTTGGCAACGATAATCTCCTCGCCGGCGTGCGCGCGGTCGAGCAGCTTCGAGAAATGCGTCTTGGCTTCATGGACGTTGACGATGGCAGTCATGCGCGGCCTCCGGTTACTTAGTCCAGTTAGTCCAATGCCTGTTGGAGTTCAAGCCAACGCCTAGCGCTTGGCCTTCGCCGTCACGCTTTCGGGCAGGTCCTCGCCGAACACCCGCTGATAATATTCGGCGACCAGCGCGCGCTCATTCTCGTCGCACTTGTTGAGGAACGAGACGCGGAAGGCGAAGCCGAGATTGCCGCCGAAGATCGCGGCGTTCTGCGCCCAGGTCAGCACGGTGCGCGGGCTCATGACGGTCGAGATGTCGCCGGCGATGAACCCCTGCCGCGTCATGTCGGCGACCTTGACCATCGCAGCGATCGTCTTGCGGTCGAGATCGGGCGCCTTCTTCGCGACGATCTCGGTCTCGGTCTCGGCGGGCAGATAGTTGAGCGTGGTGACGATCGACCAACGGTCCATCTGCCCCTGATTGATCTGCTGCGTGCCGTGGTAGAGGCCGGTGGTGTCGCCGAGGCCGACGGTGTTCGCGGTGGCGAACAGCCGGAAATAGGGGTTCGGGCGGATGACGCGATTCTGGTCGAGCAAGGTCAGCTTGCCCTCGACCTCGAGCACGCGCTGGATGACGAACATCACGTCGGGGCGCCCGGCGTCATATTCGTCGAAGACCAGCGCGGTCGGCGTCTGCAGCGCCCAGGGCAGCAGCCCCTCGCGGAATTCGGTGACCTGCTTGCCCTCGCGCAGCACGATCGCGTCCTTGCCGACGAGGTCGATGCGGCTGATGTGGCTGTCGAGGTTGATGCGCACGCACGGCCAGTTGAGCCGCGCCGCGACCTGCTCGATATGCGTCGACTTGCCGGTGCCGTGATAGCCCTGGATCATCACGCGGCGGTTGAAGGCGAAGCCGGCGAGGATCGCCAGCGTGGTGTCGTGATCGAAGACATAGGCGTCGTCGCGGTCGGGCACGCGCTCGTCGGCGACCGAGAAGGCGGGAACCTGCATGTCGATGTCGAGCCCGAACAGCTCGCGCGCGTTGACGGTCGTGTCGGGCGCCATCAGCACCGTCGTCGCGTGCGGATCGAAATCGGGTCGCGGTTGAGTGGCCAAGTCTCAAAACTCCTCAGGCGAAGGCGGGCGCGGACTTGAGGTGCGTATAGGCATCGATCACGTCCTGCAACTGCCGCTCGTGCGTCCGGTCGCCGCCGTTGGCATCGGGGTGATAGCGGCGCACCAGCTCGGTGTATCGCCTGCGGATATCGGCGAGGCCGGCGTCGTCGTCGAGCCGCAAAACCGACAGGGCGCTGCGGTCCTTGGCCGAAAGCACGCGGCCGTTCTTCGCGGTCGCCCGCGCGAAGCTTCCCGCGCCGTAGCGCCCCGACAGGATATCGAGCGGGTCGTGGATGTCGCCGCGGGCATAGGCGTTCGAGGCGAAGGCGCGCGTCTTGCGGTCCCACGAAGGGTGCGGCGTCTGCGCTGCGGCGATCTCCTCGGGGCTCATGCCGCTGAAATAATTGTAGCGCGCGTTGAACTCGCGGACATGGTCGAGGCACAGCCAGCGCCAGTCGCGCTGCCCGTCGCTGCCGCGATCGCCGCCGGGCGCGCGGAATTCGCCCGCCGAGGAACAGCCTTCGGCGGCGCAGGGCTGCTGGTGCGGATGTTCGACGCGGCCGTGGAATCGGCTGCCGCGCTTGAATCTGGGTTCGGTCATCGTCTCCCCTATATAAGGCGTCGGGATAGAACCAAGGAGAGCGCAATGGGAGCCGTGGCACAGGAAATCGATCGGCGGCTGCGCGCGGCGCTCGCGCCCGAGCGGCTGGAGATCCAGGACGATAGTTCCAAGCACGCCGGCCATGCCGGCCACCGCGGCGACGGTGCCGAAAGCCATTTCACCGTGCGGCTGACCAGCGCGGTGTTCGCCGGGCAGAATCGCGTCGCCCGCCAGCGCGCCGTCTATGCCGCGCTCGGCGACCTCATTGCGCCCGACCGCATTCACGCTCTATCGATCGAGGCGAAGGCGCCGGGCGAATCCTGACCGGCGCCGATCCGTCTCCAGGAGTTGCCATGCGCCCCGTGACCACCCTCTCGATCGCCCTCGCCCTGCTCGCCGCCGCGCCGCTCGCCGCGCAGACGCCGGCGCAGACCGTCACGCGCGTGATGAACAGCGCCGGCTACAAGGCGGCGGTCGCGGTGCTCGACCGCGATCATGACCAGACCGTCGCCGACATCGTCACGCTCACCGAGATCCCGGCGCCGCCGTTCAAGGAGAAGGCGCGCGCCGAGGCCTATATGGCGATGCTCAAGGCCGCCGGCCTCACCGATGTCGAGATCGACGAGGAAGGCAACGCCATGGGGCTGCGCCGCGGCACCGGCAAGGCCGGCCGGCCGCTCGTCGTCATCGCGGCGCACCTCGACACCGTCTTCCCCGAAGGCACGCCGATCAAGGTCAGGCGCGAAGGCACCAAGCTCCACGCGCCCGGCATCGGCGACGACACGCGCAGCCTTGCGGTGCTGCTCGCCTACGTCCGCGCGATGAACGAGGCGAAGATCGCCACCGACCGCGACATCCTGTTCGTCGGCAACGTCGGCGAGGAGGGCCCCGGCGACCTGCGCGGCGTCCGCCACCTGTTCACCAAGGGCAAGTACAAGGATCGCATCGGCCAGTTCTTCTCGATGGACGGGACGAGCGCGGCGCGCGTCGTCACCGGCGGCGTCGGCTCGAAGCGCTATCGCGTGACCTTCAAGGGCCCGGGCGGCCACAGCTACGGCGCCTTCGGCCTCGTCAATCCGATGGCGGCGATGTCGGCGGCGGTCGTCGACTTCTACAAGATTCCCGTGCCCGCCGACCCGAAGACCACCTATGCCGCCAGCGTCACCGGCGGCGGCACCTCGGTCAACTCGATCCCCGATGCGACGTGGATGGAATTCGACATGCGGTCGGTCAGCAAGGACGAGCTCGCCAAGGTCGAGGCGCGCTTCCTCGAGATCATGCCGGCCGCCGCCGAGGCGGAGAATGCTGCGCGCTCGACGAAGGAGGGCAGGATCGTCGCCGATCTGAAAGTCATCGGCGATCGCCCGGCCGGCCACACCGACGAGCAGCTGCCGCTCGTCCAGACCGCGGTGGCGGCGATCGGCGCGCACGGTCTCAAGCCCGACCTCGGCGCCTCGTCGACCGACGCCAACATGCCGATGTCGCTCGGCATCCCCGGCATCACCATCGGCTCGGGGGGCAGCGGCGGCCGCGCGCATTCGCTCGACGAATGGATCGACGTCGAGAAGGGCTCGAGCCTCAAGGGCATGACCATCGGGCTGACGATGCTGCTCGCCACCGCCGGAATGAAGTAGGAGCGGTCGCCGCTCGCGATTACGATGCGGCGGCATGACCCGCTACGACAAGCGCATCTGGATCTTCGCCGCCGGCCTTTCGGCGCTGGCCGGCTTCGTCGATGCGATCGGCTTCATCGAGCTTGGCGGCTTCTTCGTCTCGTTCATGAGCGGCAACAGCACGCGCCTCGCCGTCGGTCTCGCCGAGCGCGCGGCGGGGGTGGCGGCGCTGGCCGGCGGCCTGGTCGCCAGCTTCGTGATCGGGGTGATCGCCGGAACGCTCGTCGCGCGCTTCGGCGGCGCGCGGCGCGGGCGATCGGTGCTGATGCTGGTGGCGATCCTGCTCGCGGGCGCGGCGGCGGTCGGCGGCCAGGGGGCGGTGCTCGTCGCGGCGCTGCTGATGGCGGCGGCGATGGGGGCCGAGAATTCGGTGTTCGAGCGCGAGGGCGAGGTGGCGTTCGGGCTGACCTACATGACCGGAACGCTGGTCAAGCTCGGCCAGCGCCTCACCGCGGCGCTGCTGGGCGGCCCGCGCTTCGGCTGGCTTCCCTATCTGCTGCTGTGGATCGGGCTCGTCGGCGGAGCGGTCGCCGGGGCGCTCGCCCATCCGCGCCTCGGCCTCGCCGCGCTGTGGGTCGCCGCGGCAGCGGCGGCCGTCCTCGCCGCGATCGCCGACCGGCTGGCGGTCGCGAGACCTAGAAGCTGAAGCGCACCACCGCGCGCAGGTCGTGCTGTTGGTAGGCGCCGTCGAAGGCGGTGCCGGCCTCGATCGACAGCGCGATGCCGTCGGTCTCGCCGCGGAACGCCAGCTGCGCCATAGTCTCGCCCGACGGCAGCTCCTCGGGCGACAGGCTGAAGTCACCGCCGCCGCTGACGAAGCGCGCCGTGGTGATGCCGGCGCGGCCGGCGAGGCGCTGGCGATAGCCCGCCTTGATCTCGGGCCCCCAGCGGAAGCCGCTGCCGAAGCGCGCACCGAGGCTGAGCGCCGCGGTGCCGGTCAGCACCTGCCCGTCGCGCTTGTCGACATCGAGGTCGAAGCCGGCACCGCCGCCGGCCTCGCGGTAGCCCTTCTCCTTGAGCAGGAGATAGTCGACCGAGACTTCGGGGCGCACGATCAGCCAGCCGCTGCCGAGCTCGTACGAGGCCGCGGCGTGCGCATCGGCGAGCCAGCCGGTCCATGCGCCGCTCGCGGTGAGGTCGAGGCCGTCGCGCGCCGACACCAGCTTGCGGTCGCTGTCGAACCAGGCGTGGCCGAGGCCGCCGCGGACGTTGGCGCGCAGGCCGCCGATCTCGCCGCGCCAATAGGCGCTGGCCTCGGCAAACTGCATGACCACCTCCTCGTCGGCCGCGGCGCCGCGATCCTCATAGGTCGTGGCGACGAAGCTCGCAGCGATGCCGATGGCGTGACCGTTGCCCGTGCGCTCGAGGCCCGCGGCAAGGCCGAGCCCGTCGGCCTCGAAGCCGCGCGCGTCCTCGGCATCGCGGCGGACGTTGAACAGGATCTCCTGCCCCCAGACGGCGAGGCCGCTGCCCTCGGTCCGCCCGATCGGCTGCTGGATCGCCGAGGACAGCGCCGACGACACCGCCGCGGCCGACATCAGCGAGCCGCCCGAATGATCGGGCAGCATCTGGTCGTAGAGGCCGAGGAATTCGTCGCGGCTCTCGGCGGCGAGGAACGCCGCTTCGATGCGCGCGTCGGCGTCGAGTCGGTCGAACACCGCCGCATAGCCCTGGACGCCCGACCGGTTGAGCCCGAGCTCGGTGGCGGTCCTGGCGCGGACGCCGACATAGAGCGAGCCGCCATCGCGCCGCAGACTGGCGGTGTAGAGATAGGGGGCGCCGGTGAGCGCGGTGCTGGCATCGCCGAGCGTCAGCGTGGCGGCGCGCAGGATCTCGAATTCGCGCGGATCGCGGAGCAGCGAGCCGAGGTTGACCTCGATCTTCGCGCCGCTGGCGATCGTCGCCGTGCCGGTGACGTCGAAGCGCGGCGCGGTCGCGGCGGCAGGATCGATCGACAGCAGCAGATGGCTGTCGGCGGCGAGGCTGAGCGAGCCGATGCGCAGCGGCGCGCCGTTGGCGAGCGCGAGCGTGCCCTTGCGGATATCGACCGCCAGCGTGCCGTCGTCGTCGACGAGCCGCGCGCCGACGATGGCGCCGCCGTCGATCAGCAGGCTGTCGGTCCCCGCGCCGAAGGACAGCGTACCGGCATAGCTGCCCGCCAGCAGCTCGAGCCGGTCGGCACCGGCGCCGAACAGCAGGTCGCCGCGCAGCTCGGGCGCCTTCGCGGTCGCCGACGCGCCGAGCTGGCGCACCAGCGCGCCGGCGCCGTTGGCGCGGAGGTCGATCGCCACGGCGCGGCCGGTCACCGTCTCGTTGGTGGGGTCGGTGTCGGCATCGTCCTTGTCGCCGGCATCGTCGGTCGGCGTGACCTGCGCGAGGATGCGACCGGTCGTCTCGACGAGCGACAGCGTGCCCGAACGGTCGAGGATCGCCGTCGCGTCGCCCGCCTCGCCCGAGACCGCGGCGCCGATGGTGCCGTCGTTGCGCAGCCCGGCGAGGCTGGCGCCCGCCTCGACGCGCACCGCCGTCGCCCCCGCCGTACCGTCGGTGGCCGCCGTGGCGCTGATTTCGCCGCTGTTGCGCAGCGCGTCGACGCGGGCGCCGCCGTTCAGCAGCAGCGCGGTGGCGCCGGCGCCGAAGGCGGTCGCGGTGATCGTGCCGCCGAGATTGTTGATGCCGCCGTCGATCGTCGTCGTGCCACCGCCCGGCTGGCCGATGCGGATCGCGGTCGCCGCGACACCGTCGTTGACGCCGAGACCGCGCACCTGGCCCTTGATGACGAGGCCGTAGCCAGTGTCGCCGGTACCGACCCGCCCGATGACGGTGGCGCCGGCGCCGCCGATGTCGAGCGCGGGAGCGGCGCCGAACGAGGTAAGCGACGCGGTGCGCTCGTCGGCGTCGGGCGTGCCGTCCTTGTCCTCGTCCTTGTCGTCGGCGCTGGCGTCGGCAGGCGGACGATCGAGGAGGATGCCACCACCGACGCTTCCCGCGATGCGCACCGCAGCACCGCCCTGCTTCAGGTCGTCGGCGTCGAGCTTGGCGCGCGCCGCCTCGGCCAGCCGATCGGTGGTGCGATAGCCCGTCGCGGTGATCGCATTCTGGAGGCGCACCGCGCCGCTGACGTCGCCGAGCGTTACCGCTGACGCGCCTTCGCCGACCGCGACCACCGAACCGGTGACCGCGACGTCGCCCTCGACCCCCGTCGCCAACACGCCGACCGAGCGGTCGCCGATGATGCTGACCGAGCCCGCGTTGACGAGCTTGCCGCGGAGGCGCCCGTCGAGCCGGATGCCCGAGGAATCATTGCCTTCGACCGTCACGACGCCGGTCGCGCCATTGATCACGTCGCCGACGAACGTCGTGCCGGCGTCGAGCCGCAGGCCGTGCCGTCCCGATCCCGTCGCGAAGACACCGTCGAGGTCGCCGTCGCCATCGTCGTCCTTGCCGGTGAAATCCTCGGCGAGCCGCAGCGTGCCGAGATTCTCGAAGCCGGCCGGGCCGTCGGTAGCGAGCCGTACCCCGGTCGAGGCATTCTTGTCGTCGAAGGCGATCTCGCCGTCGTTGCGGACCTTGTTGGCGCTGTCGATGGTGATCGCCACGCCCGCGGCGGCGGGCTTGAGCGAGCCGGCCTTCTCGATCGTGAGGTCGTCGCGCGCGCCGTTCGCCGCGGTCGAGGTCGCGACCGGGCTGGTGATCGCGGTCGAGATCTTGGTTTCGGCGCGCACCGCGACGCCCTGGACCAGCGGCAGCGCCGTGACGGCCAGCAACAGATATTTCATGAACGCATCCCGCTCGACGCCGGCGCACCGGACTATCATTGAATGATAGTCTAGTTATTACTGCACTCGCGGAAGTGCAAGGCCGATCGACGAGGGCCGTCGTCGCGTCAGATCAGCTCGGGAAGCGCCGCAGCGAGCGGTTCGGGCGTGATGGGCGGCGCGATCATCACCGCCTCGGCCGGCAGGAACGCCGCCGGCGGCGGCGCGGCGTCGACCGGCGAAAAGGCCTGACGTACCGCCTCGACGACGGCGGGTTCGGGAATGAGGCCGTTGACCAGCAGATGGCCGTCGGCGATGCCGTCGCCGTCGAGGTCGACGCCCAGCCGATGCCCAGGCAGCGCGGGCAGCGCAGCGAAATTGCCGCCAAGGCCGGCGAGAATGTCGGGAAGCGGCGCGCTCGACACCACGGTGACCGTCGTCGATCCGCCCGGCGTCGCCGCGACGATCGCGTCGGCGCCCGGATCGAAGTCGACGAGCACGCCGAGCAGCGACGCGGCATCGGGAGTCGCAGGCGCGCGGATGACGAAGCTGTCGCCGCCAGGGCCGCCGATCGCGACCGTGCCGTCGTCGATCATCAGCCGGTCGTCGCCGGCGCCACCGTCGAGCAGGTCGTGCGTGCGCGGCGGCGCGCTGCCGGCGTCGAGCAGGTCGTCGCCGCCGCCGCCGACCAGCATCTCGGCGCCGTCGGAGCCGGTGATCGTGGCCGACGCCGCGATGAGCTGCACCGCGAG
Organism: Sphingomonadaceae bacterium; assembly: GCA_030147805.1. Lineage (GTDB taxonomy): Bacteria > Pseudomonadota > Alphaproteobacteria > Sphingomonadales > Sphingomonadaceae > Sphingoaurantiacus. The sequence continues at coordinate 116,633 of JASBUR010000017.1, read as the reverse complement.
CGCCACGCCGGGCGCCGGGGCGGCGGGCTCGGCGCGAACGATCAACGGCGCGTCGATGTCGAGCGGATCGGGCGCCGCGAAGGGCAGCGCGACCGCCTCCTTGCTCTGCGGCGGCGGGAGAGCGCCGAGATGCGGCTCGGCGCCGGGCAGCGCATCGATCGCCGCCGCGACCTTGGCGGCCTCGTCGCGGCCCTCGCGCGGCTGCGCCGGCTTCAGCGGGCGCGCCGCGGCGAAGCTCCAGTCCTCGGCAGGCTCGGCCTCGGCGCGGTAATGGTGGACGAAGGAAGCGACGACCAGCACCGCAGTCACCACCTGCGCCGAGCGCCCCGCCGCCGCGAACGGCACGACGACGTCGGCGCGCTCCTCGTGCCAGCGCGATCCGAGCACGCGCTCGACCGCGGTGCGCAGGTCGGTCGCCTTGACGAACAGGTCGTCGGCGGTGTGCGCGACGAAGCTCGTCCCCTCGCGCGCCACATGCACGAGCACCTCGTCATGCGCGTCGAGCACGACGCACCAGGGGTCGCCGCTGTCCGACCGGCCGAACGCCACCTCGACCCTGGCCTCGCCAGCCAGCCGCGTCGCCAGCTCGTCGAGCCCGGCGCGCTCGCCCGCCGTCCAGTCGCCGCCGCGCGGCGCGGGGAAGGGAAGGATCGTGGCCATGCCGCTCAGGCCTTGGCGCCGCCCGCACGGCGCGACGCGGCCGCCGTCGTGTCGCCGAACAGCAGCCGGAACAACTCGGGCTCATAATAGCCGAGCAGATGCTTGGCGAAGGTCTGCCGGTCCTCGCCGAGCGCGGTCGCCCACGCCGCCTGCAGGTCGATCGGCACGCGCCCCAGGCCGCTCTCGACCTGGCTCACGAAGGTATAATAGCGCAGCCCAACCTGCTCGGCGAGTTCGGCCTGCGTCAGCCCCGCGGATTCGCGCGCCGCCTTCAGCCACTGACCCGCCTGCTTGCGCAGCTCCTTGGTCAGCGCGGCCTGGGCGGCATCTGGCGCGGCACGCGGCATTCGGCTCTCCTCGAAATTAGTGGCTTGCACGGTTCCGCCGAGTTTCGTAATTACGCAACTAGCGATAACACGTCGTCGTCGAATAAATGAGGGCGGCGGACGTGTCGAGAGGAAACGATGGCGCACCGCCGATCAGATGCGAAAGCCCGGCCGGGGTGGAAGCTGGCTGCGATGGCAGCGGGCCTCGGCGTCGCCGGCGCGCCGATGCCGGCGGTGCCGCTGGCCGCCCGCGACGTCGCCCCGCCGGCGGTCGACCGCCATGCCGGGCCGGCGGCAGCGCTGGTCGTCGATGCCGTGCTGCGCGTCGCGCGCGACGTGCCGGCGGCCGCAACGGGCGTCGTAACGAGTTGAGTTCCAGGCGAAGGCATGCGCGGCAAGTCCCCCCTGTAACGCGCACGGCCAACCTTCGCCTGAACTGGCGGGCCGGTCCCAGCCCCCCTCAGCCGGGACCGGTCCGCCTATCGGGGGGCTAGAGCCGGGCGCGCAGCCGCTCGGCAACGCGTGGATCGGTGATGCGCCGGTAGGCGGCCTGCACCAGGCTGAACAGGCCGAACAGCAGCAGTCCCGCGGCGACGACCGCCTGCGACGTGCCCGACAGGCTGCCGAGCGCCTCGCCGGTGCCGCCGGCCGCGCCGGCGCCCTCGCTGCCCGCGCGCCAGAACGACAGGCCGACCAGCACGAAGACCGCGCCGCGCGCCAGATAGCCGAGGCGGCCGATCCATCTGACCCAGTCCTTCGCGGCGGCGCCGGGGTCGAGCTGCTTGAGGAAGCGCAGCTGCACCGCCTCGACGATCTGATAGGCGCCGGCGAGCATCAGCGCGGCGGCGATCGCGCGAACGAGAACGCTGCCGGCGGGCAGCGTGAGCAGCCACGAGGTCGCGGCACGCGCGGTTTCGCCGTCGCCGCCGCCGGTTGGCGTGCCGAGCGCCAGCTCGAGCGCCGTGTAGCCGAGGAACAGGTGCGCCGCGCCGCTCAGCCCATGGCCGGCGCGTTCGGCGACTCCCTTGGCGTCGTCGCCCGCACCTTCGAGGTCGAGCATCGCTTCGAGCAGCCGCCACGCGCCATAGGCGAACAGTCCGGCGGCGACGAGGATCAGCAGCAGCCGGCCGCCGCCGCTGTCGGCGAGCGTGCCGAGCGCGTCGGACGCGCCCGCCGCCTGGCCGACGCGCAGCGCCAGCCAGCCGATGAGGATGTAGGTCAGTCCTCGCGCGGCAAAGCCGATGCGTGTCAGTGTCTCGAAGCGGGCGAGCGATCCCATTCGGGCTTCTCCTTGGCGGGGCGGCCGGCGGCCGCGGCTGAAGACCGAATGGGTGGCGAGCCGGAACGGTTCCGCCGACGCAATGGAAAGGGCCCGTCGGGCCGGAGCGCGTCCGGACCGGGGCGCAAGAAAAAGGGCGCCCGGAGGCGCCCTTTCCCGTTGGAATGCGGTGAAGCCCGATGGCTTACTGCTGCATTTCCTGGCCGGCTTCCTCGACTTCGGCGCCGACTTCGGCGGTCGCGGCGTCGACTTCGGCGCCGGCTTCCGCCGCCGCACCTTCGACCGCAGCGCCTGTCTCGTCGACGGCGGCTTCGGTGGCCATGCCGACGTCCTCGGCGGTGGCTTCGACGTCGGCGCCCGCCGACTCGGCGGTCGCTTCGGCGTTCTCTTCGGTGGCCTCGCTGCAGGCGGTCAGGCCGAGCGCGGCGACCATCGCCAGCGACAGAGCAATCTTCTTCATACCAGTCTCCCCTCGACGACCCCCCGCGGGCCGATATCGGTCGCGGCCACGTTACGCAGGTCGAACGCTTTCGCAAGCGGCTTTTCGCGGCCTGCGCCCCGCGTCGGCCCCACCTGCCGCATTTCGCGCCGATTCGGCCGCCTTTTCGCATCGTCCCGCCCCGGACGTCGGATCGTCGCGAACGCCGAATCCGTTCATTCGGCGTTCAAGCGCCATCGGCCGAACTCGTTGCGGGTCGGACGCACGCCCCCTCCTGTCGCGTCCGGCCCGCCCCCGCCGTGCGGCAGCCGGCGGCCGGTGGCCGGCGCGCACCTCCGTTGACCCTGGCCGGCGGCCTACCTACAGAGTCGCGGCGGCGAGCCGGATTAGCACAGCGGTAGTGCAGCGGTTTTGTAAACCGAAGGTCGGGGGTTCGATTCCCTCATCCGGCACCGTCATCCAAGACCGAACCCTCCGGAGCGGCCGCCCGCTTACGGACGCTTCGGCGCAGCGAACAGCACCAGATCGATCGGCACATTGACCTGCGTCTTCTGCCAGAACACCTCGTTAGCCTTCACGCCATTGTAGTAGAGCGTGACGTGCCGGGCCTGCAGCCAGCGCGGGGTCTCGATTTTCTCGAAATCGTCGTAGACGCGTTCGTGCCAGCCGCGGGGCGACATGAACCCCATGCGGCGGATGGCGTAGTTCGCCTTGTCGATGCCGAACAGCGTCGCCGTCCCGGTCGGGTCGGTCAGGCGCAGCATATAGACCGGATGCGCGCCCACCGAATCATCCGGCAGCCGCTCGAGCTTGAAGCCCGGCTTGCGCGCGTGGCGGATGATGCCGAAGCCAAAGTTGCTCGCCCAGAAGGCGTCGGCCTGTCCCTTGGGGACGGGGCCCTTCTCGTTCCAGGTCTCGACGCCGTCATAGCCCGCCTGGAACAGCAGCCGGTCGCCGCTCTTCGCGTCGATGCGGACCTTGCCCTCGGCACCGTGCGCCGCCTGCCGGCCGGGGTCGAACACCCGCCACATCCGGTAGCTGTCGGCGGTGCTGCGCGGCCCGGCGCCCTCGGGGCCGTAGAAGACCGCGCGGCCCTCGAGGACGAGCGTCTTCGCGCTGGCCCAGCTCTCGCCGCCCGCCGCCTCGAACGCACGGTCGACGATCGTCTGCGCGTCGGGAGTCTCGGCCGACGCCGCGGCCATGATCAGCGCAGCGGGCACGATGGATGCGGCACGGATCAGACGGTGCATGGCGGCCTTTCTCAGCGGTCGGGAAACACCGGCTTGCGCTTGCCAAGAAACGCCTCGACGCCTTCGCGGAAGTCGGCGCCGTCGAACGCCGCGTCGAACTGCGCGCTACTCGCCGGATCGTCGTCGGCCGCGCCGTCGAGGATGCGGCGGATGATCGCCTTCGACATCTGCTGGCTGTGCGGCGACGCGGCGGCAATCGCCTCGGTGAGCGTCGCCGCCGCCGCATCGAGATCGTCGGCCACGACGTCGGCGAGACCGATGCGCTGCGCCTCGGCGGCGTCGTGCAGCAGCCCGGTGAACAGCATGCGCTTCGCCTGCGCCGGCCCGACCACGTCGACGAGCAGCTTGGTGTCGTGGAGCGGGTAGACGAGGCCGAGCTTCGCCGGGGTGATGCCGAAGCGCGCGCGCGGGCTCGCCAGCCGCATGTCACAGGCGAGCGCGATGCCACAGCCGCCGCCGACGCAGTCGCCATCGACCGCTGCGATCGTCGGCTTGGCGGCGCGCGCCAGCGTCACCTGCGTGCGCCGGATCGCGGCCTGGTTGAGCTTGCGCCAGTCGGGATCGCGCGACATCCTCGCGAATTCGCCGATGTCGGCACCGGCGCAGAACAGGCCCGGCGCGGCCGAGGTCACGACGAGCACGCGCACCGACGGCATCGCCATCGCCTCTGCGACCAGCCCGGGGAAGGCTTCCCACATCGCCTGATTGAAGGCATTGCGCTTGGGCGCCCGGTCGATCAGCAGCCGCGCCACGGCGCCGTCGACAATGAGCTGGAGGCCGTCGCTCATCGGGCGCCGATCGCGTCGGCAAAGGCGAGCAGGCGACGCGCGGTGGCGACGTGCAGCACCTCGACCATCTTGCCCTTAAAGGTGGTGACCCCGCGGCCCTCGGCCTTCGCTGCCTCGTGCGCCGCGATCAGCCCGCGCGCGTCGTCGATCGCCGCCGCGCTCGGCGAGAAGGCGCGGTTGGCGGGCTCGATCTGGTTGGGATGGACGAGCGTCTTGCCGTCGAAACCCATCGCCGCGCCCTGCCGACAGGCGGTCTCGAGCCCGTCGAGATCCTGGATGTCGGCGTGGACGCCGTCCAGCGCGAGGATGCCGGCGGCACGAGCGGCGATGAGCATGCGCTGCAGCGCGTACATCAGCTCGAAGCGGTCGGCGCCCGGCGTCGCGCCGATGTCCTTGGCGAAATCGGCCATGCCGGCGACCAGCGCCGCAACGCCCTCGACGGTCGCAATGCGGTCGCAGTCGAGCACGGCGCGCGGTGATTCGATCATCGCCCAGACCGGGATGCCGGCCGCGAGGCGCACCGCTTCGCGCGCCTGTGCCTCGCTGTCGACCTTGGGCACGACGATCGCGTCGGGGCGCGCCGCCACCGCCGCGGCGAAATCTTCCGCCATCCATTCGGTGCCGAAGCCGTTGACGCGGAGCGCCATCTCGCGGTGGCCGAAGCCGCCGCTCCCGAGCGCCTCGACCGCCGCGGCGCGCGCCGCGCCCTTGGCATCGGGCGCGACCGCGTCCTCGAGATCGAGGATAACGCTGTCGCAATCGAGACCGCGCGCCTTTTCGACGGCGCGCGGATTGGACGCCGGCATGTAGAGGACGGAGCGGCGCGGACGATCGGCAATCATCAGGGGCAGTTCACTTTCATCGCTGAAGTTCGACGAGCTCGTACCATGTCTGCATGTAGCCGCCGACACCGCCCTGCACGAACAGCGCATCGTCGTCGGCGGTGACCCACATGTCATAGGGCGGATGCGGCGTGCCGCCCATCGCGGCCTCGTCGACGAAGCGGAAGCGGCGGCAGTCGAAGCTGCCGGCAGCGACCGCGACGCGCTCCTCGCCGAGATATTCGAGGTCGATCTTCACCTCGGCGATCATCGGCGGCGTCGCGCCCCGATGGTCGGGCGAGGGCAGGAACACGCGTAGCGTGCGCCGGTGCGGGCCCTTCGACAGGTCCATGCACCGCGTCAGATAGCCGTCGCCGACGATCGGATGCGTGCCGAACCCGTCGAGCGCACCGGCGTAGTCGACGCGCTGCGACAGCCGGCCGATCGACGGCCCATGGCTTTCGCACTCGACGAACCTGTCGCCGTGGCGCAGCCAACCCGATCCCATGAAGGCATCGCCGACCGTGAGCCGGACGTGCAGGTCCATCGGCCGACCCTGCGCATCAAGCGAGTAGATGACGTCGCGCAAGACCGTCGGCTCGGGCTCCTCGATCTCGCACTGCGCGCGCAGCGTCGTCGTGCCGTCGCCGTGGTGCGTGAAGGCGAACCACTCGCGCCCGCGCTCGCGGTCGAGCAGCTCGGGCTTCTTCGAGGTGTAGCGGATTCGGCCGCGGACCGTCCGGTGGCGCATGAAGGCTCCTAGTCGAGGATCTGGTTGAGTTCGAGGAAGGTGCCGTCGGGATCGAAGAAATTGCAGCCCATGACGCGGATCGTCGGCGCCCCGTTGCGACCGGGATACTCCTGCAGTCGCGCCTCGGAGGTGAAGGTCACCCCGGGTGCCTGCTTGGCCATCGCGCAGCGCTTTTCGGCATCGTCGGTGTTGGTGACGATGACATGACCGCCCACGCCCAGCCGTTTGGGATAGGGGCCGGGATCGGCGAGCGGCGGGTCGGTATATTGCATCAGCCCGATCCAGCCGAGCCAGGGGTCGTTGCCGTTGAGCAGCACCAGCCGCGTCTTGTTGCCGGGAACGCCGGCCGGCAGCGCCACGCCGGAGACGGTGATCGGCGCGTCGTAATTGACCTTGAGCCCGAGCACGTCGCGGTAGAGCTTCAGCGAGCGTTCCATGTCGCGCACAAGGATCGTGATGCGACGGACGTCGGTGGGGACGCGTTCGGCGGGCGCCTCGACTCCCGCCGCCTTCGGCGGCTCGGCGACAGCGGGCGCCGCGGCAAGCAGCGCGAGGACGGTCGAAATCATGGGCCAGTCTCCTGTGTCGCGCCCGGCGCGGTTGCCGGTGTCAGGCGGCTTCGAGCGATCGCCAGTCGGTAGTCACGCGCCGCTCCTCGATCGCGGTGCGCGTTTCCAGCAGGCCGTTGCGGATCCAGTGCCAGGTGCGGCAGCGCGTGTCGCCGCCGTCGGCGAGCTGGATCATCTCATAGAGATAGAGGCTCGGATCGCCGGTGCGCTGCCAGTAGAGCATCATCGTGCGGTTGTTCGCGTCGAGCCCGACCTCGGCCGCCCAACCGACGATCAGCTCATTGTCCCACCAGATGCGCCCGTCGCGATATTCGGCGGGAAAGTCGCGCACCTCGGTGCGGCCGTCGGCCCACGTGTAGTGATTGGTCTGGTGGTACAGGTGCGGGCCGCGGTCGTGCAGCCGGCAGAACAGCCGCGACTTGTGCTCGTCGATCTTCTCGCCGGCGGCATTATAGTAGCGGTAGGTGCCGTCCCAGACGCCTTCGTGACGCGCCAGCAGCGGCATGTCCTCGCGAATCCCCATCACGCTTCTCCTTCGGGTCTCCAGATGTCGGTACGCGTGCGCGCCCAGGCGGCCAGCGGCCACGCCACCGGCACGTCGACCGCGCGGCGCAAGGCCGGCCGGTCGGCGGCGATCAGCCGCGCGAGCAGCCGCCGACCGCCGCGCGCCTGCATCGCCGCGAGATGCGCGCGGTTGAGCGCCTCGGGGGCGACCGCAGCGGGATCGAAGGGGATGGCGTTGGCGGCGCTTGCGTCGAACCAGGGCCAGAAGAAATGCCGGGCGCGGGCCGCCTGCCAGGCCGCCTGCAGATAGGCGCCGAATCGGTCGGGGGTGAGGTCGGTCAGCTCGTCGATCCAGCGCGCCGCGTCCGCCGGCGGCGGCAGGTGGCCGTCGCGAACCTCCACCGCGGTGACCTGCGGCGCCTGCGCCGCCACGGCCAGCGCCAACAGCCCCGACCAGCCATGGCCGATCAGCCGGACCGGCGTGCCGGGCAGCATTTCCGCCACCGCGCCCGCCCAGTGGTCGAGCGTGACTCCGGCGCCGTCGGGCCAGTCGTCGGACAGGCCATGGCCGGGCAGGTCGAGGCACAGGATGCCCGCCTCGCCGATCAGCGCCGCCGAGCCGCCCGGCGCGTGCAGCGCCACGACGCCGGCATCGCGTGGCCCGCGGTAGTGCAGCAGCCCGTCGAATCCACCGCCCGCAACGCGGACGAAGCCTTGATCGACGGCGTCGTCGATCGCCGGCGGCGGCGGGGCGGCGTGACGCTCGAGGTGCGTCCGGCACGCCTGCTCGACCGCCTCCGGCGTCGGCAGTGCGCAGGCCTGCCAGGTCGGAGGCAGCGTTCCCAGCCGCGCGAGATGCGGCTGTAGCGGGTCGCCGTCATAGGCGGTGATCAGCGTCGGCGTCGCGTCGCCGGCAGGAATATCGCGGGCGGCGCGCAGCACGGCGCTGTAGCCGCGACGATAGTCGTCGCCCGCCTCGAGCATCTCCATGACGATCTGGTGCGCGAGCGCCGGGTCGTCGTGCGGGCGCCCGAGCCGCGCCTCGGGGTCGGCGCGGTACCAGGGGAAGAACCAGCTCTGCTCGAGCACGCGCGACCACAGCCAGGCAAGATGCTCGCCATAGGGCTGCGGCACGAAAGGCGGCGTATAGGCCGCGGCGAAGGCGGCCTTTTCGGCCTCGGTCCACACCGCATAGCCGACGGCGGCGACCGCGGCGAAGCGCCCGGGGTGGCGCGCGGCAGCGGTGATCAGCGTGATCGCGCCCGAATGGAAGCCATAGGCGCCGACCGGCCCGAGCCCGAGCGCGTCGACGAAGCCGACCGCGGCATCGGCATAGTCGGCGACCTCGGGCCGGTCGATCGGCAACGGGTCGGAGGCGCCGAAGCCCGGGGTATCGGGCGCGAACAGCGTGAAATGCGCGGCCCAGCGCCGCATCAGCGGCTCATATTCGAGGCTCGAGCGCGGGCTCTGGTGGACGAGCAGCACCGCCGGGCCGGTACCGGCGCGGCGATAGTGCACGCGCCGCGCGCCGACGTCGACGAAATGGCGGCTGATCATGCCGCTTCGATCAGTTCGATGAGCTCGCCCGCCGTGCCGCGGACGCAGGCGCTGCGACGGCCCGCGTACATCGGCCCGTCGTGCCGCGCCGGCGGGGCGATGTACGCGGCGTCGATCGCGTCGAGCGAGCGGGTGATGAAGCTCACCAGCGCATTGCCCGGCGGCAGCTCGCCGGCGACCGTCGGGCGCTCCGCCGTACCCTCGGGATATTGATCGACCTCGGTCGCGGGAACGCGGCCGACCCGCGTCATCGTCATGCGTGTCTTGTGCTCGGGCGGAAAGCCGAAGGCGTTGTTGATGACGCTGTAGGGAATGACATAGGTTTCGCCAGCCTCGAAGCCGAGCCGGTCGACATGGAAGCGCACCGCGGCATCGGCGTCGGGCGCGGCGAGGATGGCGATGAAGGTGAAGTCGACCGGCGCCTCGGCGGTCGGGAGGTCGAGCCCGCTCATGGTGCTCTGCAGCACCTCGTTGAGGTAGAGGACCTCGCCGGCGCGGCCAGTCACTTGGAAGGGGATGAAATTGTCGAAGCCGGGGACCAGCTTCGGGGCGCCGATGACCGCGAAGCCCTTGCCGGCGATACGCTCGTGCAGCGCGAACACCGCCTGGCAGGTCAGCTCGTAGCTCGCCCAGCCGAAGCTGCGCAGCGGCCGGTAGCCTACGACGGGCGTCGATTCGACCAGCCGCAGGAAGCCCGGCGCCGCGCTCGCCGATGTCAGCAGTGCAAAGCGGCGGCCGGCGCAGGCTGGCGCCCCCCAGCTCGCAGCGAGTTCGGGCGAGACCTGGCCTTCGTCGACCACCTCCAGCGCCAGCCGGTCGACATAGTCGGCGCGCGAGTCGGCGAAGCTTGGCGTCGCCACCGTTGCGCACTTGATACGGCCGTGCGTGTCGAATCCGTCCATGCGCCATATTTGTCCGGACAAATGACTCTCGACAAGGGATAAACGTCATGCCAGTCGGGAGTCGGGAGGAGGAGCCACCGCATGAGCAGCAACGCCACGCGCCTGCGTACGCCGGGCACATCGGCATGAGCCTCGCGATCCGCAATCCGCGGACCGGCCTTCCCGACCATCGCATCGAGCCGCTCGACGCGGCCGCGATCGGCGTGCTGGCGCGGCGGCTGCGCGACGGGCAGCGCGGCTGGCAGGCCAGCGGCGACGAGGCGCGCGCTGCCGCGCTCCGGCGGTGGGCCGTGGCGATCGAGGCGGAGGCCGACGCGATCGCGTCGGCGCTGGCGACCGATACCGGGCGCGGCGCCATCTCGCGCGTCGAGGTGCGCGGCATCATCGACATGCTGCGCCGCTGGGCGGCGAGAGCGCCCGGGCTGATCGCCGATGCGGCGCGGCGTGGCGCCACCGCGATCCCGGGCATCAGCTTTTCGACGCGGCTGGTGCCCTATCCGCTGGTCGGCGTGATCTCGCCGTGGAATTTCCCGCTGACCCTCGCGCTGATCGACGCCATCCCGGCGCTCGCCGCCGGATGTGCGGTGATCGTCAAGCCATCCGAGGTGACGCCGCGCTTCATATTACCGTTGCGGCGCAGCATCGACGCGGCCGGCCTCGGCGAGGTGATCGCCGTGGTCGAGGGCGACGGCGCGACCGGCGCGGCGCTCGTCGAGGCGGTCGACTTCATCTGCTTCACCGGCTCGGTATCGACCGGCCGAAAGGTCGCCGCGGCGGCGGCGCGCGCCTTCATTCCCGCGAGCCTCGAGCTCGGCGGCAAGGACCCGATGATCGTGCTGGCGAGCGCCGATCCGGCGACGGCGGCGGCGACGGCGCTGCGCGCCAGCGTCGTCAACAGCGGCCAGGCCTGCCAGTCGATCGAGCGCGTCTATGTGGCGCGCGCCATCTACCCGCCCTTCGTCGCGGCGCTGGTCGCCGGCGCCGAGGCGGTGCGGCTGAACCATCCCGACATGCGGCAGGGCGAGATTGGGCCGTTCATCTTCGAGCGGCAGGCCCGGATCGTCGAAGCGCAGATCGCCGATGCGCTGGCGCGCGGCGCGAAGCTGCTCGCCGGTGGGACTGTCGAAGCCCTCGGCGGCGGTCTGTATCTGCGGCCGACCGTGCTCGTCGACGTGACCCCCGACATGGCGATCATGCGCGAGGAGACCTTCGGTCCCGTGATGCCGGTGACCGCCTTCGATACGGTCGACGAGGCGGTCGCGCTCGCCAACGGCGGCGAGTTCGGGCTGTCGGCGGCGGTCCTCGCCGCGACGCCCGACGAAGCCGAAGCGGTCGCGGTGCGGCTCGAGGCCGGCGCGGTGTCGATCAACGACGGCGCGCTCACCTCGATGGTGTGGGAAGCGGAGAAGTCGAGCTTCGGCGCCAGCGGCCTGGGGCCATCGCGGATGGGCGACAGCGGGCTGCTGCGCTTCTTTCGTCGCCAGGCGCTGATCCGCCAGAGCGGACAGGCGCTGCCGATCGCCGCTTATGCCGAGGAGATGATGCGATGATCCGCGCGCTGGCGTTCGCCGCGCTTTGCCTTGCCGCCCCCGCAGCGGCGGCAGCGCCCGTCGAGGCCTGCGATGCCCGCCCGGTCTATATGGTGGTCGCGGGGCCGACGCATGATCGCGCGCGGATGATGGCCTATGCCAAGGCGATCACCGACAGCGGCCTCTACGCCCGGCTCGGCGGCTATTATGTCAACGTCCCGCGTCCCGTCGCGGTATTCGAAGGAACGCCGCCGGCCAATTGGTCGACGCTGATCGTCCGCTTTCCCTGTCTCGCCAACGCCCGCGCCTTCTGGAATTCCAAGGTCTACCAGCAGGCGATCAAGCCGCTGCGGCTCAACCCCTCGGCGGGCGACTATAGCGTCACCGTCTATCCCGAGGCGGCGCTGCCGGCGCATATGGCCGGCAAGGTCGAACGCGGCGACTATACGGCGCCGTTCAGCGCTGCGGGTATCGAACAGCTCTCGCCGGGGAATTAGCTCTCCTCGAGCTGCCGTGCGACCTCTTCCATCGGCGGCTCGATCTCGGCGAGCGCCTCCATGTCCTGCTGAACGCCGCGCAGGATGCGCGCGATATATTCGCGCGTCGCGAGGCCGCGCTCGTAGCCGGCGTCGCGGTCGGGGCGGAAGGCCTCGATATCGGCGCGGCTGAGAACGCCGTTGGCGTCGAGCAGCCGTTCGATGCTGTCGAGCCGCTCGCGCGTCACCGACAGCTCGCCGGCGATCGCCATGACGATCGACAGCAGCCGGTCGATGGCGGGATCATCGAAATAGGCCGGCCGCTTGCCCTTGGCCTTCTTGCCGGCCAGCCCGATCCAGTCGAGGTCGTCGCTCATGCCGCGGCCTCCCGTGCCGGTTTCCACGCGCCATAAGCATGCCAGGCGGCGGCGCGGCCATAGTCCTCGCCCTCGCCGGTCGCCGCCTCGGGAAAGATCGCCGGGTCAACGACGGCGCGGACCTGCGCCTCGAACTGGCTGTCGCGCGGGAAGCCCGCGTCGGCGAGGATGTCGTGCAGGTCGACGGCGTGCATCGACGTCCAGAAGGGCTCGTTGTTGTTGTAGGCGTCCCAATCGCGCATGAACTGTTCGAACAGCGGCATCTCGGGCGTGTACTGCGGCTGCTCGAGATGGAACATCAGCCCGCCGTCGGCGAGCACGCGGTGCCCCTCACGGATGATGCGCGGCATCGCCTTGCCGCTGGTCTCGTGCAGGAACATCGTCGTCTGCACCCAGTCGAAATGGCCGTCGGGGAAGGCCGAGAGATCCTCGGCGTTCATCTGGACGAAGGCGATGTTGCGCGCACCGAGCGCCTGGGCGCGGGCGTGGCCGTAGCGCAGCGACGGCGCGGCGGTGTCGATCGCGACGATCTCGGCGTCTGGAAAGGCGAGCGCCAACGGCACGACATTGTGGCCGATCGTGCAGCCGATATCGAGGATGCGCTTCGGCTGCCACCCGGGTCGTTCGCTGGCGATCCACTTCACCAGCGCCTGGCCGCCGCCGTCCGACAGCGCGCCGAGCCCGCCCGCCGTCGTCGCGAAGATGCCGCAGTCGTAGTTGGCGCCGGCCGAGACGTCGCCGGGGCGCACCTCGCCATGATAGCTGCCGGGCATGCAGTGGATGTCGACCGCGGTCTGGTAGCGCGGCGGGCCGGCAGCGGGATCGAAGCGCAGCGTGGCGCGGCCCTCGTTATATTGTCGCGCGCGGGCATCGAGCTCGTCGAGCTGGCGCAGCACCATCGAGCGGCCGTTCTGCTGGCGCATCTCCATCGAGTTGCGCTTCAGCGCCGACCAGAAGCGATGATAGGGATCGCGGTTCATCGCGCGCCGTACCTCGTGCCGGTCGGCGGGCTTGCGCCCCTGCTCGGCGACGAACGCCGGTTCGACGCGGCGGTCGTAGGCGAGGCGGTTGCCCGGCCCGAGCGTCATGGCCAGATGCTTGTTGAGATTGGCGAGGAAGTTGAAGCGCGCCGCTTCGTCGTGGCTCGGCTGCGGCGACACGCCGTGCAGCGCGACCTCGGTGTAGGGCGGGGGGATGTCGTCGCGTTTCGTCGCCATGCTTCACCTCTTCGATCTTCATGACCTAATGGCCGCCTGCCGTCTTTGCGATACCGCAAACCGCGTCAGACAAAGGCGCTCGCCAGCCCGGTGCGCGCGGCCAGCGCCGCGCGGTCACGGATGACGAGTCCGCGCTGACCCGGCGTGTCGATCAGCCCGGCGCGGCGGAGCGCCGCCAGTTCGCGGCTGACGGTGCCGATCGTCAGCCCGAGAACATCGCCGATCTCGGCGCGCGTGAGCGGCAGGTCGAAGCTCTCGCCGGCGTCGAAACGGCGCGCGAGATGCAACAGGAAACTGCCGATCTTCTCGCCGGCGACCTGGCGCCCGAGCACCAGCATCCAGCCGTGCATATTGTCGATCTCGTCGAGCGCGCGCCGGTAGAGCTCCTGCGCCATGTCCGGCTGCTCGCGCAGCAGCGTCTCGACAGCCGGGCGCGAATAGCTTCGGAATTCGGCATCGGTGGCGGCCGACAGCGAGAAAGCGGCGTGCGCGGCGAAGGGACGACCGACGAAGTCGCCGGCGAAGTGGAGGCCGACGATTGCCTCGCGTCCGTCCTCGGTTGCCTTGCTCGCCCGGAGGACGCCGGCCGCGACGCTGACGCAGACCTGGTTCGCCAGCCCTTCGAACAGGATCGTGTCGCCGCGCGCCAGGTGGCGGACATGCGCCAGCCGCGCCAGGGCTGCCGCGGCCGGTCGGGGCACGCAGGCTTCGAGCGGCGGAGTGACGGTCATCTTCCGCCGCGACTTTGCGATCGCGCAAACCGGTCGCCTTGCCGCTGAGCTAGGCTCGGCGACGCTGAAGGGGAGGGCAGGCGATGTACGTCGATAGCGAATCGGTGCTGCGGTGGCTGCATATCCTCGCGCTGGTCTACTGGCTCGGCGGCGAGTGGGGGGTCTTCCAGACCAGCTACAACATCGCCAATCCGCGGCTGTCGCTCGACGAGCGCCGCCGCCATATGGAGACGGCCTACCGCATCGACATCCTCGCGCGCACCGGCATCATCCTGCTGCTGCCGCTGGGGCTCCACATGGGCTACAACCTCGGCGCGCAGCCGTGGGGCGGCGCCTTCCTCGTCGGCGTGTGGATCGCCGCCGCGGCGTGGCTGACGCTCACCTGGTCGGCCTTCCGCTACCGCGAGACGGCGCTTGGCATGCGGCTCACGCGCGCCGATGAATTCGTGCGCTATATCGTCATCCCGGCGCTCGCCGCGACGGCGATCGCCTCGCTGCTCACCGGCGCGCCCTTCACCCAGCATTGGTACGCCGCGAAAGTGCTCATCTATGCCGGTCTGCTGGTGATCGGCCTCGGCCTGCGCTTCATCATGCGGCATTGGACGACGATCTTTCGCGAGATGGCCGTCGCCGGGCCGACGCCGGCGCTCGAAACGCGGCTGGCGCGCGAACTCGCGGTCGGCCGGAGGCTGGCCTATGTCTATTGGGTGGGCATCGCGGGCGTCGCCTTCCTGGGGGCGACGAAGCCCTTCTAGATGAGTCCATCCTTCGCCAGCCGTTCGATGACGCGCTCCTGGACCGCGCGAAAATGGTCGCGATCGGGGACGGTGACCGCGCCCTTGTCGATCAGGCTGTTCGCCGGCTGCACCACCATCTGGTACGCCTCGGCGAACAGCTCGGTGCGCTGGCGGGCGAGATAGTTGGTCATGCCCGGCTTGCGACGGGCGCGGCGCAGCGCGACGAGGTCGATCTCGCCGAAGGCGGTGAAGGTCTCGCCGCTGTTCGATTCGGCGAGCACCGTCCCCTTCCAGTCGATCAGCGCCGAATTGCCGTCGGCGCTGGCGAGCGGCAGCGACGTCCCCTCGATCCCCGCGGTGTTCGCCGAGACGACATAGGCGAGATTCTCGAAGGCGCGGGCGCGACGCGCGATCGTCTTGTGCGTCGCCATCGGCGAGCCGATCTCCGACGACGAGTGGACGAACAGCTCGGCGCCGCGCAGCGCATGCGCCCGCGCGATCTCGGGGTAGATGATCTCCTCGCTGGCGATCGCCGCGAGGTTGCCGATCTCGGTGCGCGCCACCGGGAACACGCCGTCGAGTCCGTAGACGTCGAGATATTTCGACCAGACGTCGTGCGGCGTCGGCGCGAACATCGAATTCAGGCGCCGGTAGCGCAGCACCACCTCGCCCGACGGCGCGACGATGAAGCTGGTCTGGAAATAAAGACCGGGGAAATGGCGGTCGGTCTCATAGGCATTGCCGGCGAGGAACAGCTTGAGGTCCGAAGCGACCTGGCCGAGCGCGTCATATTCGGGGCCGTCGGGGGCGATCGCCGCCTGCTCGGCGAAAGCCGGGATCGAGATCCGCCCCGGATAGGAGGTGAACAGATATTCGGGCAGCACCGCGAGCCGCACTGGGCTGCCGCCATATTGCTCGATGAAGATCTTGGCGCCGCGAATCTTGCCGCCGACCTCGCCGATCATCGTCAGCATCTGCGTGCGCGCGGCGGCCCGATCAGGCGCCCGCTCGACCGAGCGCGCGGCGAGCTGCATCGCCACCGCGGCATAGACGGGGGCGTCAGACATGGGCGCGCCCCAGGCGGGCAGCGGCAGCGCGGCGGCAAGCGCGGCGGCGAGCGTCTGGCGTCGGTCGAACAACATCCATGCCTCAATCGATCCCAAGGTTGCCCGGACTGATCCGGTGGTGCGGATCGAGATGATCCTTCAGCGCGGCGACGAGCGCGCGGGCGCGCGGATCGAGCCCGTCGAGATAAGGGTAGGTGCGACCGATCTGCAAATGCGCGGCCCCCTGCTGCCTGAAGATGTCGATGACGCCGCGCCGCAGACGCTCGACCAGCGCCCGCGCTGGCGGATTGGCGGCAAACCCCTTCAGCCTGGCGAGATGCGCGGGTTCGACCGCGCGCCGGTGAAGCTCTTCAATCGCGTCCGGCCAGAAGAACACTGGCTCGATCAGCAGCCCCGTCGTGCCGACGACCGCGAACATATAGCCGGCGCCGACGCCCTCGGCCTCCATCGCGGCGCTGTTCGCTTCGTAGAGTGCCACGAGCGCATCGATCGTCGCCGCCCCCTTCGAATGCGGCAGCAGGCCGTGTACCGGCACCCAGCGCTCGCCCTCGGGGCCGAGCATCGAATTGACCGGCCCGAACGGATTGGCACGGAGCACCTTCGGAATCGTGTTCTCGACGGCGCGGCCGCCGTTGGCAGCGACGATGCGCTCGATGGCGGCAAGGTCCGCATCGACCGCCCCCTGGTGCCGTCCCTCGCAGATGACGTGGCAGCTGAACGGCACATCGTCGAGGAAGGAACGCCCCGCGGCGACCACCTTGGCGCCTTCCCTGACCGCCTTCCAGAACGAGCCCTGCGCCTTCATCACCCCCAGCAGCGCCCGGGCGTCCTTGGCCAGGCTTTCGCGCTTCATGCGCTGCGCCTGAAGATAGGGGTCGAAGCCGAAGCATTCGCTCGCGAGGCCCTCGCGCGCGATCTCGCTCATCGCGGCGAGCAACTGGTCGTGGCGGTCGAAGGCGAAGCTGCCATAGGCGAAAGCGGTGGCCTCGCGCATCAGCCTGAGCGTGACGCTGGCCTTGATGCCGAGCGCGCCGGTGTCGGCGGCGAACAGCCCGGTGAGGTCGGGACCATAGGGCCGGAAGAAGTCCGGCCCCGTCTTCATCAGCGTGCCGTCGGCGAGCACGACCTCGAACGACAGCGCACTGTCGACCGCGGTGCCGTGGCGTCCCCCCCAGAACAGCCCGTTCTGGCTCATGCCGCCGCCCACCGTGGCATAGAGGCCCGACAGCGTGCCCCAGAAGGGCGTGCGCAGCCCGAGCGGCTTCAGCACGGCGTGAAGCGCCGCCCAGGTGCAACCGGCCTCGACGGTGACCGTCATGTCGGTCTCGTCGACGGCGAGCACCCCGTCCATCGCCGACAGGTCGATCAGCACCGCACCGGCGTCGCGCGGCACATAGCCCGAGGTATAGCTCATGCCGCCGCCGCGGACGCTGACCGCCAGCCCGTGCGACGTGGCGGCCGCGACGGTGCGCGCCAGCGCCGCCTTGTCGGGGGGGCGGACCACGGCGAGCGCGCGCGGCCCCCGGGTGAACACGTCCTGCGTGTAGAAGGCGCAGGCGTCATCGTCGGTGCGCACCGCGCCGCAACCTGCCGCGCCGATCAGCGCCGCCAGCGGGTCGCCGGACCGGGGGCGCGTCGCCACCTCAGGCGCCCTGCGGCAGCGCGTCGGCCGCGACGTGGTTCTCGGGGTAGCGGCCGAGCGTCAGCAACAGCAGCGCGCCGACCGCGAAGAAGCCCATCGCGGCGAACAGGATCGCGTCGTAGCTGCCGGTGCGGTCGCGGACCATGCCGTAGAGCGCCGGCGAGATCGCCGATCCGAGGCCGAACGGCATGTAGAGCATGCCGTAGATCTTGCCGTAATTGGCCATCCCGAAATAGCGGCTGGCGAGATAGGCGATGAGGTCCGATTCGGCGCCGGCGGCAAAGCCGAGCAGGAAGGCGGCGAGCAGCATCGCGTCATAGGCGGTCCCGGTCCCCATCAGCAGCCACATCGCGATCGCCGGCAGCAGCAGGATCGGGAAGCAGATCATCGGCGCCCAGAAACGGTCGATCAGGAAGCCGGTGATCAGCCGCCCGGCCAGGATCGACACGCCGACCATCTGCATGATGCCGGCGGCGCGTTCGGGCGCGAAGCCGTGCATCTTGACGATCTCGGGCATGTGGAGATGCGCGCCGCCATAGGCGATGGCGACGCAGGCGATCGACAGCCAGATCGTCCAGAAGCGCCGGTCGCGCAGCGCCTGCGCCAGCGTCAGGCCGACCGCCTTGCCGACCGAGGCGACGCCCCGGGGCCGTTCGTCGTCGCGCGGCTCGCGGAACAGCAGGTAGGCGACGGGCAGGCCGACCAGCAGCGGCAGCAGCGACAGGGTCGGATAGGCGCCGCGCCAACCGTAATTCTCGATCGCCCAGACGGTGAGCACCGGAACGACGATCGCGGCGAGGCTGGTGCCGAGCAGCATGATGCCCAGCGCCAGCCCGCGGCTCTTGAAGAACCACAGATTGACGGCGCGCGACCAGGTGACCGGCGTCGAACCGATCCCGACGAGGCCGACCACCAGCCAGAGCAGATAGAAGGACGTCAGCGAAGGCGGCATCAGCGCGAAGGCGGCGAAGCTCAGCGCGAAGGCGAGCAGCGACAGCAGCGCCACCGGGCGCACCCCGAAGCGATCGGCCATCGCGCCATAGACCGGCGCCAGCAGCGAGGCAGTGATGCCGAAGATGGTGACGCCCAGGCTGATGTCGCGGAACGACCAGCCGAACTCGGCATTGAGCGGCCCCATGAAGAAGCCGATCGAGTTGAACGGGATCGGCGAGGCGCCGCAGGCCACGCCGAGCAGCGACGCCAGCAGCACCGGCCAGCCGCGGCGGAATTCGGACGCGTCCGCATTCTGACTCAATCGGCCCTCCTGTCGATCACCATGCGCGATACCCGCCCGACCGCATCAGAATTTGGTCCGCGCCCGGATCATCCAGGTTCCCGGCTGATTGATGTAGCGGAAATTGCCGAGCGTCGACTGGGTGTAGGTCTTGCTGAAGCAATTCTCGCACTCGACCGACACCAGCCAGGCGCCGTCGTCGGTGCGCATCGCGAGCCCGGCGTTGACGAGCGCATGCGCCTTCGCCAGCGAACCGGTCAGATAGTCGCCGGTGCCGAACGGATTGGCGGGGAAGGTGCCGTTCGAGCCGGTCACCGGCGCGTTGTAGAAGGTGAGGTTGGCGGTGCCCGTCTCGACCTTCGACTGGTAGGATACGTTGACCGACGGGCTCAGCACGATGCCGGCGCTCGGCAGCGCGAAATCATAGGTCGCCCCGGCCGACAGCGTGAGATCGGGGCTGCGTACCGGCTCGGAGATGCTGCCGTTGGCGGTCACGATGCCCGCGGCGCAGGCGGGCGCGTTGTTGACCGGCTGGCCGGCCGCGGCGGTGTTCGGCGCGCCGGGCACCTGTCCGGCGGCCCGTTGCGCGAGACAGGCGGCCTGCTGCGCCGCCACCGACTGGATGCCGAACTCGTCGAGCGCCGGCGCGCCGCGGTTGATCTTGTACTTGTCGTCCTGGAAGCCAGCGTTGACGTAGAGGTTGAGGCCGTCGAGCGGGATGAAGTTGAGCTCGGCCTCGAGTCCCTTGTTCTCATAGTCGGCGAAGTTGCGGGTGATGAAGGTGATCGCGCCGGTCGGCGCGACCAGCGCCGACGGCGTCTGCAGGTCGGAGACGTCGAGGAAGAAGCCGGTCAGGTTGAAGCGCAGCCGGTTGTCGAGCCAGTCGGACTTGAAGCCGGCCTCGTAGCTCCACACCGTCTCGGGCCCGAACGGCAGCAGCTGGCTCGCCGCCGTCCCGCGCGCGTTCCAGCCGCCCGACTTGAAGCCGCGCGTCGCGCTGGCGAAGAACAGCAGGTCGTCGTTGGGCTCGAAGGTCGCGGCGAAACGCGGCGTCCACAGGTCGGTGCTCTGGTCGGTCGGAATCGCCCGGCCGTTGCCCGCGACCAGATTGCGGCTGTCGAGGCAGGTGGCTGGCAGCGGCGTGGCCTGGCAGGCCGCCCGGTTGTCGAACAGCTCGAAGCTCTTCTCCTCGTCGGTGTACCGCACGCCGGCGGTCAACGTCACCTGGTCGGTGACGTTGACGTCTGCCTGCAGATAGCCCGCCGAGGCCTCGGTATCGTTGTCGAGCGTTCGGTCGGCGAGCAGCAGCGGCGTGCCGCCCGGCGCGCCGGTGAAGATCGAAAACACGTCCGCGAAGTCGGTCCGGTTGCTCTCGTCGTAGAAGTAGAGGCCGGCGACATAGTCGACGAAGCCGCCGAACAGCTCGCCGGTGAGCTTGATCTCTTGGGTGAACTGCTCGTGCTTGGCGTCGTTGAGAATGGTGAAGCCGCCGCGCGTGAATCCGCGCACCACCGGCGTCGGCACCGACAGATTGGGGCCGGCGCGGCCGTCGAAGAAATCGAGCGCATATTGCTGCTTGAGGTTGAGCACGCCGGTGATGAGGTTGAGCGTGTGATGCTCGCCCTTGAACTCGAAGTTCGAGGTCAGCAGCAGGCTGTCGGTCTGGTTTTCGAGCTCGTAGTTCGCCTTGCGGCCGGAAATGACCAGCGGCGCGAACTGGCTGCCGCTGGCGACCGTCTCGCGCAGACCGGTGGTGACGAAGCGACCCTTGCACCGCGTCGGATTGGCCGGATCGCAGTCGAAATTGGGAAGATTCTCGCCGTCGGAGCGGATAAAGGCGGCCGAGACGTTCCAGCTGATCGCCTCGCTGATCTCGAACCGTGCCGCGCCGCGCAGCCCGGCGCCGTCACTGTCGTTGAGCCGCTCGCCAGTCGTCGAGTTCTTCGCGTAGCCGTCGTCGTCCTGATAATAGCCCGACAGCTTGACCGCGATGCCCGGGCCGAACGGCACGTCGAGCGATCCCCGCACCATATATTTGTCGAAGCGGCCGTAGCCGAACTCGGCGAAGCCGCCGAGCGTGTCGCCGGGACGCTTGAGGATCAGGTTGACGGCGCCGCCGGTGGTGTTGCGCCCGAACAGCGTCCCCTGCGGCCCGCGCAGCACCTCGATGCGCTCGATGTCGAAGAAGCCGAAATTATTAGCGTTCTGCCGGCTGATGTAGATGTCGTCGATATAGGTCGCGACCGGCGGGTCGAAGGTCGCGACGGTCTCGGTGCTGCCGAGGCCGCGCAGATAATAGGCGTTCGCCGAGCCGAGCCCGGTGTTGTTCGACCCGAACAGGTTGGGGACATATTGGATCAAGTCGAGCGTCTCGGTGACGCCGCGGTTCTCGAGTTCGGCGGCGGAAAAGGCGCTCACTGCGATCGGAATCTCCTGGAGATTCTGCGAACGGCGCTGCGCGGTGACGACAATCTCCTCGAGTCCGGTTTCGCCGATGCCGCTCGGCGCGTCCGGCTCGGCGGTCTGCGCCCGTGCCGCACTTGCCATGGTCAGCGCCATCAGCGCCGTCGTCGACAGAATCGTTCCGAGTCTGGACATCTCACCCTCCTCGCGTCGCCTCGCTGCGCCGTCCGGCGCGCCACTCCCTCAGGCGAGTCGTAGCTCAAACGACGACAGTTGTCCGGACAAATTTTTGACATCTGGCTTTTGGCGTGAAATATTGCAGTCGCGCAACACGGGGGGCTTCGATGACCGACGGCCGCGATCGACTCGCCTATCTGCTCGTGACGGCTACCGTCTCCGATCGCGCGCGAATGGCGGCCTACACCCAGGCGCTCGCCACGTCGGGCCTCTACGCCAAATATGGCGGACGATATCTGTTCGTCGGCCCGCCGGCGCTGCCCGTCGAGGCCTGGCCCGCGGGCCAGAGCGCGGTGCTGGCGCAGTTCCCGTCGCGCGCTGCCGCCGAGGCCTTCTGGAACGACGACGTCTACCAGAGGCAGGTAAAGCCGCTGCGCGACGGCGCCGGCGATTTCAGCGTCGCGATCTTCGAGGCGATCGCCGGATGAGCGCGGCCGCCGCGCTCTACCCGACGCTGGTCTATGTCCACCTGCTGCTGTTCGTGCTGTGGCTGGGCGCCGACGTCGGCGTGTTCCTGCTCGGCCAGCATTTCCGCAAGCGCGACCGCTACAGCCTGCCCGAACGGCTGACGCTGCTGCGCCTGCTGGTGATCGTCGACATGGTGCCGCGCACCGCCTGGGCGCTGATGGTGCCGCTGTCGCTCTCGGTCGCCGACCTGGGCGGCTGGTGGGACGCGCCCGACCTGCTCGTTGGCGCCGCGTGGCTGGTCGGCGGCGGCTGGCTGTGGCTGGTCTGGGATGCACACCTGCACGATCAGACGCCGCGTGCCGCGCGCGACCGGCGGATCGAATTCCGGCTGAAGCTGGTCATCACCGCCTTCTATCTGTGGCTCGGCGCCGCGTCGGTGCTGACGGGCGCGCCGATCGCGCCGGCGTGGCTTGCCTGGAAGGCGCTGCTCTTCGGGCTGATCTTCGTCGCCGCGATCATGATCGACATCGCCTTCAAGCCGGTCGGCCCCCTGCTCGGACGGCTGATCGCCGAGGGGTCGAGCGACGCGACCGAATTGCCGCTGCGGCGAACGATGGACCGGACGCGCCGCTGGGTGTGGGCGGTCTACCTGCTGCTTCTGGCGACGAGCTATCTCGGCAACACCAAAATGTTGTGATTCCGTTGCAGCGCCGACACAGTCTTAAAGTTGTCCGGACATATTGTCATATTTGTCTGGACAAATCTGAATCGCGTGGGACTTTTACCGTAACGGAGGGAGAGGACCCATCATGACCCATCGCAAAGCTGTCCTGCTTGCTGCCACTGCTGCCACGATGCTGCCGACGATGACGCTTGCGCAGGAGGCGCGCGGGTCGGCGGCGGGGGACGCCGAGACCACGAGCGTCGAGACCGGCATCGAGGAGATCGTCGTCACGGCGCGCAAGATCGAGGAGTCGCTGTCCGATGCTCCGATCGCCGTGTCGGCGCTTTCGGAGCGGCGCATCACCGCGCTCGGCCTCAACTCGATCGACGATTTCGCCAAGCAGGCGACGGGCATCAGCTTCAGCCAGGCGTTCGGCCGCTCGACCGATCGCCCGGTCATCCGCGGCCAGTCCAACGTGCTCGCCGGCGTGCAGTTCGGCGTCGAGACCGGCGCTGCCTATTTCGTCGACGGCATCTATTATCAGGGCGACATTCAGGGATTCGATCCCGAATCGATCGCGCGCGTCGAGATCATCAAGGGGCCGCAGTCGGCGCTCTATGGGCGCAACACCTACGCCGGCGCGATCAACTATGTCACCAAGGATCCGACCGACGAGCTGTCGGTCTCGGCGCGCGCGACGGTCGCCGAGCATAATGAATATCAGGCGGCGGGATCGGTTTCGGGGCCGATCGGCGAACGCATCGGCTTCCGCGCCGGCGCGCGCTACTACAGCTATGGCGGCGAGTATGAGAATCAGCTGACCGGACGCAAGGTCGGCGACGAGGAAACCAAGTCCGCCTATCTCACGCTGGTGGCCGAGCCGACCGATACGCTCAAGGTGCGCGTCCGCGGCTCGTACCAGCAGGACGATGACGGCCCGCTGGCGATCTTCCTGACCGGTGCCGAGAACAACAACTGCCGGCCGGGCTTCCGCTCGCTGGCGTTCCGCACCGGCAACCCCCTCACCCAGCCGTCGCTTTACGGGGTGAGCAACAACAACAACCAATATTATTGCGGGGCGATCCGCTCGCAGCCGAACAACGTGCGGCTCAACACCGATGCGCAGGCGGTCAACACCTTCGGCGTACGCGACGGCACCGCGTTCGACGGCATCGAGAACAAGCAATACCTGTTCTCGGGTATCGTCGACTGGGATATCGGCGGCTCGGGGTGGGTGGTCTCGAGCCTCACCGGCTACCGCGACAACACCAATTTGTTCGGCACCGACTCCGATCATTCGGAAGCCTTCTTCTTCCTGTTCCCGTCGCCGGCGAACGCCACCAGCGAGCCCGCCTTCGCCAACACCAACCGCGACGAGACGCAGGACTTCAGCCAGGAATTCCGCGTCGCCAGCCCCGCCGATGCACGCATCCGCGGCCTCGCGGGCGTCTATTATTTCAAACAGGAGTTCCAGACGGTCGACCTGACCTTCGCCAATCCGCGCGCCGGCGAGGCGCTCGGCAGCGTCAATTCGGCCTTCTCGACGATCGAGGATCGCGCGGTCTTCGGCCTGCTGGCGGCCGACCTGACCGACCGGCTGACCGTGACCGGCGAGATCCGCTACGCCGTCGAGGACAAGACGGTGATCGACAAGGTCGGCACGACCGCCGCCAACGTCTTCTGCGCCGGCGAGCAGGGCCGCGTCGGCACCTTCGGCGTCGGCGTGACCGGCACGATCGCCTGCCAGCCCAAGGGCACGTGGAAGGGCTGGGATCCGCGCGTCACCGTCGACTTCAAGCTCAGCGACGACGTGCTCCTCTACGGCGTCTATGCCGAGGGCCGCAAACCCGGCGGCTTCAACGGCACCGGGGGCCTCACGGCGCTCGCGCTCACGGGCGAGAATCTCATCCGCTACGAGGAGGAGCAGGCGAAAGGCGGCGAGTTCGGCGCCAAATGGGACGCGATCGACGGCACGCTCCGCATGGCGGTCTCGATCTTCTACAACAAGCTCGATGCGGTACAGCTGACCCGGTCGCTGCCGCCATCGGTGCCGGGCCAGGCGACCACCTCGGTCGCGGTCAACACCGGCAATGCGCGCAACCAGGGCATCGAGATCGAGGCGCAGGCCGCGCCGGCCGACGGGCTCGACTTCACGCTCGGCGTTTCCTACGTCGACGCCAAGTTCACCAGCGGCTGCGACTTCGACTTCTTCGTCCTCAACTCGGGCGGTCTGCAGCCCAACTTCAGCACTGCCAACCCGACGGCGGCCGGACTGCCGCTTTGCGACATCAGCGGCAAGCGGCTGCCGCTCGGCTCGAAATATATCGTCAATGGATCGGCGACGTGGGAACGCCCGCTCGGCACCGGCGACCTGCGCTTCACCAGCAACGCGAATTTCAGCTACGAGGACAAGAAATACGTCCAGACCGACAATTTGGCCTATGTGCCGTCGGCCTTCCTGCTCAACGCCCGGATCGGCATCCGCACCGACCGCTTCAGCCTCGTCGCCTTCGGCCGCAATCTCACCGACGAGGACGGCGCCCCGCTGGCGACCCGCTGGTTCGACTATCGCTACGGCAATGCGTTGCGCAACCTGCCGGCGCCGGGCGCGAACGGGCTGCGCACGCAGCCGTTCAATGGCGCCCCGGCGGTGATCGACACCGGCGCGCCGCGCGCCTTCTTCGCGCCGCTGCGCAAGAGCCGCACCTTCGGGATCGAGGGGACGATTAAATTCTAACAGTGGCGGCGGACGCTCCCGGTCGGGGGCGTCCGCCGTGGTCGAACGGGCCGCGCTATTTCTTCGCCGCCGCGGCCCGTGCGGCGTCGGCCTTCTTCTTGAAATAGGTCCAGCTGGTCTCGTTCGGCCGCGCGTCGTCGAGCGGCGGCGGCGCCGTATATTCGGGATAGTTCGCGGCGATCTCGTCCTTCATGATCTGGGGCAGCTCGTCGAAGCTCCCCAGCATGCGCCCGGTCGCGTTGGTGATCATCAGCCCCTCGCGTGCGCCCATGCGCATCCACGGCAACCACTGCGCGATACGTACCCAGGCCACCGCCGGGTCGCCCGTCGGCCGGGTCGAATCGAGCAGTGTCTTGGCGTCGGCGACGAAGTCGAAAATCTCCATCGCGTGATATTTGTTGCCGACATTGTCCTGATAATCGCCCGCGAGCGGGTTGGTGTAGAACAGCGGAATCTCGCTCGCCTGGAACACGCGGCCGCCGTCGATGCGGCCGCTGAACCGGAACGGCTGCCCCTTGTCGTCGCGCTCGAAGGTCGGCCGCATGTTTACCGGATCGTTGGCGACGTGCAGCACCTCGACCTGCTCGTTCGACCAGGGGTTCGACCATTGACGCAGGATCTGGCCGGTCGCCGGGTCGAGGTAGAGCATGATCTCGCGCGACACGAGGCGATAGCCGGTGCCGCGCTGCGCGTCGGTGACGGTTCCGCACTGGCGGATGTTCATTCCCTCGACATTGTAGAGGTGGCGGTCGCGTTCGCCGGCGACGCGCGAATAGACGCGCCCCGACCAGTGGAACACCACCGGCACGCCGTCCTTGAGCGAACAGGCGATCTTGCGGCTGGCCGCGAGCGCATCGGCGGGCTTCGACAGGTCGAGCGTCCGCGCGCTCGCCGCGCCGGCGAGCATCGTCGCGGCGAGCGCTGTCGCCAGCATGAGTGGCTTCATCATGATTTCCCTGCCCCTATCAATCTATGTGTTGACTTTAGAGTTGTCCGGACAAATTAGTGGATCGTCAAGTGTGCATTGAGGAGGGGGCGGATGCGTCCGGGAGTGATCGAGGTTGGGCCACAGCGCTATCGCGAAACCTTCGGGCGATATTTCGAGGATTTCGTCGTCGGCGACGTCTACGAGCATCGGCCCGGGCGGACGATCACCGAGCAGGACAATATCTGGTTCACGCTGCTGACGATGAACACGCACCCGGCGCATTTCGATCATGTCTATGCGGCGAAGACCGAATTCGGGAAGCCGATCGTCAACAGCCCGCTCACCGTCGCGATCCTCGTCGGCATGAGCGTGTCGGACGTCAGCCAGAAGGCGGTCGCCAACCTCGGCTGGAAGGAAATCCGCATGCCGGCGCCGGTGTTCGCCGGCGATACGCTCTACGGCGAGAGCGAGGTCATCGAGAAGCGCGAGTCGAAATCGCGTACCGAACAGGGGCTGGTGACCGTCAAGACGGTGGGCCGCAACCAGCATGGCGTGATCGTCTGCGATTTCCTGCGAACGATGCTGATCTGGAAGCGCGGCTTCGGCCCCGGCGACGAATAAGCCGCCGGATCACCTTGGGGAACTGAGATGGCGACTGCCTATAATCAGGTGCGCACGGTCGACGCGGCGTTCGAGCGCCAGTTGCTCGACGCGATCGACAAATGGATCGAGCGCGACCTGCGCCCGGTCGTCATGGCGCATGACCATGGCGACATCTGGCCCGCCGAGACGGTCGCGCAGATGGCCGAGCTCGGCCTGTTCGGTGCGACGATCGGCGAGGAATTTGGCGGCCTCGGCTTGCCGGCGACTACCTATGCCAAGATCATCGCGCGCATCTCCTCCTATTGGATGGCACCGACGGGCATCTTCAATTCGCATCTGATCTGCGCGGTGGCGATCGAGAAGTTCGGCACGCCGGCGCAGAAGGCGAAGTGGCTGCCGAAGATGGCGTCGGGCGAGCTGCGCGGCGGCCTCGCGCTCACCGAGCCCGACGCCGGCACCGACCTGCAGGGCATCCGCATGACCGCGCGCCGCGACGGCGACGACTATGTCATCAACGGCACCAAGACGTGGATCTCGAACGGCATCAAGGGCGGGGTGTTCGCGCTGCTGGTCAAGACCGATGCGTCCGCCGATCCGCGCTACAAGGGGATGAGCCTGTTCATCGCCGACAAGCGGCCGGGCTTCCGCGTCGGCAAGAAGATCGAGAAGCTCGGCTACAAGTCGATCGATTCGGCCGAGCTGATCTTCGAGGATTATCGCATACCCGCCGATCAGCTGATCGGCGAGGTCGAGGGCCAGGGCTTCTACCAGGCGACGGGCGGGCTCGAGCTCGGGCGGATCAACGTCGCGGCGCGCGGCGTCGGCCTCGCCGAGGGCGCGCTGCGGCTCGCCACCGACTATGCGCAGGTCCGCCAGACCTTCGGCAAGCCGATCGTCGAGCATCAGGCGATCCAGTTGAAGCTCGGCGAGATGGTGACGCGCGCACGCGCCGCACGGCTGCTCACGCAGGACGCCGCCGAGGCCTATGACCGCGGCGAGCGCTGCGACATGGAAGCCGGTATGGCGAAATATTTCGCGTCGGAGGCGGCGGTGCGCAATGCCGAGGAGGCGATGCGCGTCTTCGGCGGATATTCCTATTCGACGGAATATGACATCGAGCGCTTCTACCGCGACGCGCTGCTGATGTGCATCGGCGAGGGCACCAACGAGATGCAACGGATGATCATCGCCAAGCAATGGGTGAAGCGGAACCCGGCATGACGCAGCCGCTGCCGCTCGCCGGCATCCGTATCCTGTCGGTCGAGCAATATGGCGCCGGCCCCTATGGCACGATGTTCCTTGCGCAACTCGGCGCCGAGGTGATCAAGATCGAGCCGCCCGTCACCGGCGAGTCGAGCCGCGCCACGGGGCCGTTCTTCCTGGGCGACCATGACAGCCTATTTTTCCAGACCTTCAACCTCAACAAGCGGTCGCTGACGCTCGACCTCAAGTCGCCTGACGGCCAGGCGATCTTCCACAAGCTCGTCGCGACCGCCGACGCGGTCTGCAACAACGCCCGCGGCGACCAGCCGGCAAAGCTCGGGCTGACCTATGACACGCTGAAGCACCTCAACGCGCGGCTCGTCTGCGCGCACCTGTCCGCCTACGGTCGCGGCACGCCGCGCGAGGCGTGGCCCGGCTACGACTATCTCATGCAGGCCGAGGCCGGCTTCATGAGCGTTACCGGCGAACCCGACGGCCCGCCGACGCGCTTCGGCCTGTCGATCGTCGACTTCATGACCGGCGCGATGCTGGCGATCGGCACGCAGGCGGCGATCATCGGCGCGCGCGAAACCGGCGTCGGCCGCGACGTCGACATCTCGCTACTCGACACCGCGCTGCACCAGACCAGCTATCCGGCCTATTGGTATCTGAACGAGGGCCATGTCATCGGGCGCGCGCCGCGGTCGGCGCATCCGGCCGTCACCCCCAGCCAGACCTTCCGCACCGCCGACGGCTGGGTGTTCGTGATGGCGCAATTGCCCAAATTCTGGAACCTGCTCGTCGATCGGATCGGCCGCGCCGATCTCGCCGCCGACCCGCGCTTCGCGACGGTGCCGCTGCGCCTCGAGAATCGCGATGTGCTCACGCAGGAGCTCGACCGGACCTTCATGACCCGGCCGACCGGGCACTGGATCGAGGTGCTCGGCGGTACCGTGCCGGTGGCGCCGGTCTTTGACCTCGCGCAGGCGCTCGACAGCCCGTGGCAGCAGGCGATGGGGATGATTGACACTGTCGACCATCCGGCCCGCGCGGCGATGCGCATCCTCGCCAATCCGATCCGCATCGACGGGGCGCGCCTGCCGAACCGCGTCGGCCCGTCGCTCGGCGCCGATACCGAGACGCTGCTCGACGAGATCGGAGTCGATGCGGCAAGGATCGAGGAGCTGCGGTCTAAGAAGGTCATCTAGGGTGGGAAAGCTGTCGGGCATCAAGGTCGTCGACCTGTCGCTGTTCCTGCCGGGGCCGATGCTGACCGTCATGATGGCGGACCAGGGCGCCGAGGTCGTCAAGGTCGAGCCTGCCGCGGGCGATCCCGCGCGCGACATGGCGCCCTTCGAGGCCGGCCAGTCAGTGTGGTTCCGCAACCTCAACCGCGGCAAGCGCGCAGTGACGCTCGACCTGAAGACCGACGCCGGCCGCGCGGCGCTGTGGGCGCTGGTCGACGACGCCGACGTCTTCGTCGAGGGATTCCGACCGGGCGTGATGAAGCGGCTCGGCTTCGATTATGCGGCGGTCGCGGCGCGCAACCCGCGCATCGTCTATGCCTCGATCTCGGCGTTCGGCCAGGCGGGAGCGCTCAGCGACCATCCCGCGCACGACCTTGCCGTGCAGGCACTCGCCGGCTTCCTGTCGGTCAACGACACCGCCGACGGACCGCCCGCGGTGCCCGGCGTTCCTGCCGCCGACGTTGCCGCCGGGCTCACCGGCCTGTCGGCGGTGCTGATGGCGCTGCTCGGCCGCGAGCGCAGCGGGCGCGGCGACTATGTCGACGTCGCGATGTTCGACAGCCTTCTGCCCTGGTGCAGCCACATCGCCGGCAGCGCGATCGCCGGCGGCGCCGCGCCGCGATCGCAGGAGCAGCGCTCGCTCGGCGGCGCCGGCTTCTACAATGTCTACCGCACCGCCGACGGCCGCCACGTCGCGCTCGGCGGGCGCGAGCTCAAGTTCGTGCGCAACCTGCTCGAGGCGCTTGGGCGCCCCGACCTGATCGCGCTCGGCGAGGCCGACGCCGGCACGCCGCAGGCGCCGCTGATCGCCTTCCTCACCGAGACCTTCGCGACGCGGAGCCGCGACGAATGGGAAGCCTGGTTCCACGACAAGGACGTTGCCTTCGCGCCTGTGCTCGATTTCGCCGAAGCGCTGGCACAGCCGAACGTCGCCGAGCGCGGGCTGCTGGTCGAAGCCGACGGCGCGCACCACATCGCACCAGCGATCCGCTTCGCGGGCGAACCGGCGTGGTCGCCGCAACCCGCGCCCGACCGCGCCTAGGCGTCGGCGTCGATGTGCATCGAATAGGTGAAGAGGTCGCCCGGATGCACGCTCACCGACACCTCGAGCGGCTGGCCGTCGGGATCGAAATAGGCGCGCACGATGCGGAGACAGGGGCTGCGGCGCGGAATGCCGAGCATCGCCGCGTCGATGGCACTGGCGCCGATCGCACGGATGTCCTGCGTGATTCGCGCCACGTGGCGCCCCGCCAGCTGCTCGAGCTGGCGGAAGATCGTGCCCTCGGGACGCAGCTTGCCCACGACGGAGGCGAAGTCGCGGTGGACATAGGCTTCGGTCGCGGCGATCGGCCGGTGGTGGCCCGCCATCATTCGCAGGCCGCTGAACAGGAACCAGCGCTCACCCGCCGCGACGCCGAGTTCGCGCGCGCGCTTCGTCGTCAGCACCACCTCGCCCTTGGGCTCGAACTCGAAGGTCGAGCCGGCGGCATATTGCAGGATCTCGTTCACGTCGGACAGCGACTGGCGATAGGCATCGCCGCCGTTCGACTCGACGACGGTGCCCGAGCCGCGCTTGCGGCGGATCAGCCGCTCATTCTGCAGCTGGCGCAACGCCTCGCGCACCGTGAAGCGGCTGACGCTGTAGGTCGCGCACAGCTCGGCTTCGGTCGGTATCTGCTGGTCGGTCCCGAAGTCGCCGCGGCGGATGGCGGCGCGCAGGTCGGCGGCGACCTGGGCATAACGCGGTTCCTTGCTCGGGCGGCGATCGGACATAGGCTCCCTCGATGGCTTGCACCGCTTATGCGACAGTTGATCGCGATCGCGAAACATCTCAATATGTCCGGACAACTTTTCACAGAGACCCAGCGCCCTTGGCCGACCCGTCGCCCAGCCTGACCCGCCAGCTCGCGCGCCGCCTCGCGCTGCCGGTCGACGACGCCAGCCTGGCGCGGGCGCGCCTGCACCTGCTCGATTGGCTCGGCTGCGTCGCCGGGGCACGCCGCTCGCCGGTCGCGGCGGCCGCCGCCGATCCGATCGCCAGGGCGGCCCTGCTCGGCAACTGGCTCGAAATGGACGATGTTCACCGCGCCGCGATCCTGCATCCCGGCCCGGTGGTGTGGCCGGCGGTGCTCGACGCGAAGCCGGGAGTGGCCTTTCGGCAGTTGCTCGCCGCCGCGGTGCGCGGTTACGAGGCGGCGATCGGCATCGGCTCGGCACTCGACGCACACCACTACCGCTTCTTCCACAACAGCGCGACCGCGGGGACCTTCGCAGCGGCGGCCGCCGCCGGCAGCCTGCTCGACCTCGACGAAGCGGGGCTCACCGCGGCGCTCGGCCTCGCCGGCTCGGTGACCGGCGGGCTGTGGCAGATGCGACTCGAGCCCGTCACCGCGAAGCAATGGCACATCGACCATGCGCGGACGACCGGCCTCGCCGCGGCGCGCTACGCCGCGCATGGGCTGACCGGGCCGGAGGCGATCCTCGAAGGGCCGCTCGGCCTGTTCGCGGCGACCTGCCGGGCGCCCCAGCCCGAGCGGCTGCTCGGCGGCGGCCGGTGGCGAATCCACGACGTCAGCTTCAAGCCGTGGGCGGCCTGCCGCCACACCCATCCGGCGATCGACGCGGCGCTCGAGCTCAAGGCAGGTGGCGCGCTCGACGGGCCGCTGACGGTCGCCACCTACCGTGACGCGCTCACCTTTTGCGACCAGCCCGACCCGCGGACCGCCGCCGAGGCAAAATTCTCGTTGCAGCACGCGGTCGCGGTGGTGGCGCTGCGCGGCGACCCGCAGCTCGCGGATTTCGAGCCCGAGGCGATCGCCGATCCGGCGCTCGCATCGGCGCGCGCGCGGGTGCGCGTCGTCGAGGACGCGGCGATGACGGCGCGCTTCCCCGCACATTTCGGCGCGCGCGTCGAGGCTGGCGACCGCCGCGTCGAGCTGGCGGATGCGCGCGGCGACCCCGAACGCCCGCTCGACGCCGCCGGCGTCGTCGCCAAGGCGCGCGCGCTGATCGGCTGGGGCGGTCTTTCGGCGGCGGAGGGCGACCGGGCGGTCGACCTCGCGCTCGACGGCGATCTCGACGGCAGCGCGGCAGCGATCGGCGAGCTGCTGCGGCGGTGGCTGGCATGAGCCCGACCGCCCGCCTCCTCGACTTTGCCGCGGCGCGCCACGCGCTGCCGCCGGCGGCGACCGCGGCGGCGCGGCGGCTGCTGGGCGACACGCTCGCGGTGGGGATGGCCGGCTCGACCGCCCCCGGCGCCGACGGCGTACTCGCCGCAGCGATCGGCTGGGGGCGGGACGGCGGTTGCCGGGTGATCGGACGGTCGCAACGGCTGCCCGCCCCCGCCGCCGCCTTCGTCAATGGCTTCCAGATCCACTGTCTCGAATGGGATGCCGTTCACGAGCCGGCAGTCGTCCATGCGATGTCGGTGGTGACGGCGACCTTGCTCGCTGTCATCGACCGGCGCGGCGGCTGCACCGTCGACGAGGCGCTGGAGGCGCTGTGCGTCGGCGTCGACATCGCCGCGGGGCTCGGCCTCGCCGCGACCAGCGGGCTGACCTTCTTCCGGCCGGCGACGGCGGGGTTGATCGGCGCGGCGCTCGCCGCGGCGCGGATCGACGGCCTGCCGCGCGAGCGCCTCGGCGACGTGCTCGGCCTCGCCTACAGCCAGGCGCAGGGCACGATGCAGGCGCATGTCGAAGGCTCGGTCGCGCTGCCGCTGCAGATTGCCGCCGCCGCGCGCGCCGCGGTCACCGCGGTCGACCTTGCGAGCTTCGACCTCGCCGGCCCGCAGGACGCGCTCGAAGGCCCCTTCGGCTACTTCAAGCTTTTCGACGCCGGTGATCTCGCGAGCTACACGGGCGACCTCGGCACGGCCTGGCGCATCGCCGAGATCAGCGTGAAACCCTATCCGTCGGGCCGCGCCAGCCACGCGGTGTTGAGCACGCTCGCCGCGCTGCGCGCCGAACATCGCTTCGCCGCGGATGACATCGCGGCGATGACCGCGCGCGTGCCTCCGCTCACCGACCGGCTGGTCGGCCGCCCGTGGGTCGACGGCATGACCATTGCCTATGCGCGGCTGTGCCTGCGGCTGCTTGCGGCGCTGATGCTGGTCGACGGCCGCATCGATCCGCGCCGCTTCACCGACGCGACCTTCGGCGATCCGGCGCTCCGCGCGCTCGGCGCGCGGCTCGCCATCGTCGTCGACGCCAACCCCGATCCCAACGCGCTGTCACCGCAACGGCTCGAGGTCGAGCTGAAGGACGGACGGCGCTTCGCCGTCGATATCCCGGCGACGCTCGGTCATCCCGCCAACCCGCTGACCGAGGCGCAGCAGGCGGCAAAGCTCGCCTTCTGCGCCGAGCTCGCTGCCGAGCCGGTCGCCGACGGCCGCCTGTTCACCGCTCCCGAAGCCTATCTCGCCAACGAGGCCGCATGACCTTTCCGACCTATTTCGAGGCGCTCGATACCCAGCAGCTGCTGAGCGACTATCCGATCGGCGACGCCTTCACGCGGCGTTACACCGGCATGAGCCGCGACGAGCTGCGCTCGATCCAGGAAGCGCAGTTCACCCGGTTGATGAAGCGTGGCTGGGAGGTCCCCTTCTATCGGCGGCTGTGGTCGGCACAGGGCCTCGAGCCGGGCGACGTTCGCGGGCTCGACGACATCACCCGGCTGCCGACCTACGACAAGTCTGACCTCATGGCGTCGATCGAGGCGCATCCGCCCTATGGCGACTTCGCCGGCATCGACGCGTCGTCGGGCCGCCCGCCGGCGGTGCTGCACACCACCTCGGGCACGACCGGCAAGCCGCAGGTGCTGATGTTCGGGCCGAAGGGGCGCGAGGTCGGCAATCTGCTCGTCGCACGCATGTACCGCTGGCAGGGACTGCGGCCCGAGGACATCGTGCAATCGGTCTACGGCCACGGCATGATCAACGGCGGCCATTATATCCGCGAGGCGTTCCTGCACTTCACCAACTCGCTGTTCCTGTCGGCGGGCACTGGCATCGAGACGCGCTCGGCGACGCAGGTGCGGCTGATGGCCGACTTCAAGGTCAGCGTGCTCGTCGGCTTCGTCGACTACATCAGGAAGCTCGCCGAGGTCGCAGAGGCGGAAGGGCTGACGCCCGGCGAGGATATCCGCATCCGCATGATTCTCGGCCACCTCGGCACCGAGGACCGGTCGAGCGTCGAGCAGGCCTGGGGCGGCGCGAAGGCCTACGACTGGTACGGGGTGGGCGACACCGGCTCGATCGCTGGCGAAGGCCCCGAGCGCGACGGCCTCTATGTCTGGGAGGACGCGCAATATCTCGAGCTGCTCGACGTCGACGACGGCACGCCGGTCGCCGACGGCCAGAAGGGCGATATGGTCGTCACCTGCCTCTACAAGGACGACCTCGCGCCGTGCATCCGCTTCAACACGCACGATGTCTCGGCCTATCGTACCGACGACAACGCGACCGGCATGGCATTCCGGCGCATCGAGGGCTTCCTCGGCCGCTCGGACAATATGGTCAAGCTGCGCGGCATCAACGTCTTCCCGCACGCCATCGGCGCGCTGATCGAGAAGCGCGGCGACGTGACCGGCGAATATGTCTGCCGTGTCAGCCGCGATGCCGCCGGCCGTGACGAGATGCTGGTGATCATGGAGCATCGCGGCGGCCGCGGAACGGCATCTGGCGACGCGCGCGGCGAGCTCGCCGACCTGCTGCGCCGCGGCCTGTCGGTCGAGGTCGGCGTCGAGCTGGTCGCGCCCGGCGCCACCGCCCAACTCACGCAGATCGACGTGCGGCAGAAGCCGATCCGCCTGATCGACGAGCGCAAGCTGTGACCGACGTCCATCGCCTCTCGATCGCCGCGCTGACCGACGCCTACCGGCGCGGAGCGCTGACGCCACGCGCGGTCGTCGACCATTATCTGGGGCGCATCGACGCCTACGACCCGGTGCTGCGCGCCTACACGCAGGTCGATCGCACCGCGGCGCTCGCCGCCGCCGACGAAAGCGGCCGGCGCTTCCTCGCCGGCGCGCCGGCAGCGCTCGAAGGCGTGCCTGTCGCGATCAAGGCCAATATCGACGTGGCGGGGCTTGCCACCAACGCCGGCGTGGCGGCGCGGCGGGCGGCGGTCGCGATGCGCGACGCCGAGGTGGTCACCCGGCTGCGAACCGCCGGCGCGATCGTCCTCGGCAACCTCAACATGCACGAGGCGGCGCTCGGCGCGAGCACCGACAACGAGGCCTATGGCATCGCGATGAACCCGCACCGCCGCGGCTATTCGCCCGGCGGCTCGTCGGGCGGCAGCGGCGTGGCGGTGGCCGCCGGCCTGTGCGTCGCCGCGCTCGGCACCGACACGCTCGGCTCGGTACGCATCCCGGCCGCCTATAATGGCGTGTACGGGCTGAAGCCGACCCACGGGCTGGTGCCCGACACCGGGCTGGTGTCGCTCGCCGCGCGCCTCGACAGCATCGGCCCGCTGGCGCGATCGATCGCCGATCTGCGCGCGGTGATGGCGGCGCTGGCGCCGCTGGCGCCGGCCGAGCCGATAGGCAAGGTCGCCCGCCTGTCGGTGGTCGACGCCCATGACATGGATCCCGCCGTGCAGCGCGCCTACGCGCTCGCCGCCGACCTGCTCGAAGGCCTCGGCGTCAAGGTCCAGCACTTCGCCGCGCCCGACATCGACCTCGTGAAGATCCGTCTTGCCGGTTTCGTCGAAGCGGCGCGCGAGGCGCCGCTGCATTTTCCCGAGGTTGCAAGCGATCCCGGCGGCTTCTCCGAGCGCTTCCGTTCCTATCTGGGCTTCGCGGCGAAGTTCGACGACGCGGCGATGGCGAAGGGGCGCGCAACGCTCGACGCGGCTGCGGCGCGGCTGCGCGCCGTGCTGCTCGATGCCGAGGCCATCCTGATGCCGACCGCGCCGCAGGGCGCCTTTGCGCACGGCCAGGCGCCGGTCAGCCAGGCCGACTTCACCGGCCTCGCCAACATCGCCGGCCTGCCGGCGCTGTCGCTGCCCGCCGGCTGGGACGGTGACGGCCTGCCCGTCGCGGTGCAGCTCGTCGGACGCCCGGGATCGGAAGCGGCGTTGTTCGATCTTGCGGCGCGGCTCGATGCCGCGCTCAATGCCTATGCCCCGCCCCCTGCTTATGCCTGAAGGAGACGCCCCGTGCGCATCATCGTGCTGTTCAATCTGAAGCCCGGCACCGACGTCGCCGCCTATGAGGAATGGGCGCGAACCCGCGACCTGCCCAATGTGCGCGCGCTGACCTCGATCGACGGCTTCCAGATCTATCGCGCCACCGGCCTGCTCGGCAGCGACGCCGCACCGCCGTATCGCTATGTCGAGATCATCGACGTCGCCGACATGGGCGATTTCGGCAAGGATGTCGGCAACGACGCGATGCAGAAGGTCGCCGCCGAATTCCAGGCCTTCGCCGACCATCCGCAGTTCATCCTGACCGAGCAGCTGGCGTGACGCGCCGCTTCGACGGCAAGGTCGTCGTCGTCACCGGATCGGGCAAGCAGCGCGGCCTCGGCCAGGGTATCCTGCAGCGCTTCGCCGACGAGGGCGCCACCTGCGTCGTCTCCGACCTGCGCCTCGATGACGAGTCTGGGGCGGTGGCGGCTGAGCTGCGCGCGCGTGGCGCGCGGGTCGAGACGATCGCCTGCGACGTGTCCGACGCCGCGCAGTGCAGCGCGCTGGTCGCAGCGACGGTCGACCGGCTCGGCCGCCTCGACGTCATGGTCAACAATGCCGGCATCGGCTTCATGATGAAGCCGATGCTCGAGGTCGCTCCCGAAGACTGGGACCTCGTTATCCGCGTCAACCTGTCGGGCGCCTTCTACTGCACGCAGGCGGCGGCGCGCGCGATGATCGCGGCCGGCGCGGGGGGACGGATCATCAACATCGCCAGCCAGGCGGCGAAGACCGGCTTTCCGCATCTTCCCGCCTATGTGAGCTCCAAGCACGGCATGATCGGGCTGACGCGCGCCGCCGCGGTCGAACTCGGCGCGCATGGCATCACCGTCAACGCCGTCTGCCCCAATCATGTGACGACCGGGCTCGGCGCACAGCAGAACGACTATTTCTCGAAGCTGCTCGGCTTCGCTTCGGTTGAGGCCTATCTCGCCAACATGGCGGCAAAGAACCCGATGGGCCGGCCCGGCCTTCCGTCGGACACCGCGGCGGCTTGCGCCTGGCTGGCGTCGGACGACGCCTTCTACGTGACCGGCGAGGCGCTCAACGTCAGCGGCGGCGAGGAGATGCACTGATGCAGCCCGAACGCATCGACTGGCCGGGCGGCGCGAAGATCGCGCTGTCGATCGTCGTCAACGTCGAGGAGGGCTCCGAAATGACGATCGCGCGCGGCGACCGCGGCATGGAGCCCGTCGACGAGCTTGGCATCCACCTAAAGTCGCCGATCCGCAACTACGGCAATGAATCCAACTATCTCTACGGCATCAAGGCCGGGGCGCCGCGCATCGTGAAGCTGCTGCGCGACTATGGCGTGATGGCGAGCTGGACCGTCGCGGCGATGAGTCTCGAAAATCACCCCGAGATCGCGGCCGCCATCGCCGAGCTCGGGCACGAGCCGGTCAGCCACGGCTGGCGCTGGGTCCACCAGTTCAGGATGGACGAGGCGCAGGAGCGCGATTTCATCGCGCGCGCCGTCACCTCGATCGAGAAGAGCGTCGGGGTGCGCCCCTATGGCTGGCTCAGCCGCTATCTGCACACCGACAATACCCGTCGCCTGCTGATCGAGGCGGGCTTCGATTATCATATGGACGATTATTCGGGCGACGTGCCGTTCTGGGATCGGACGACGGTGCCCGGCAGGCCGATCGTCATCCTGCCCTATCAGCTTGACACCAACGACATGAAGATGTGGACCGACCCGGCGATGACGCCGGCGCAATGGCTCGACTATGCCCGGCAGAGCTTCGATCAGCTCTACCGCGAGGGCGAGCAGGGCCATCCGAAAATGATGTCGCTGGGACTGCATTTGCGCATCATCGGCCGGCCGGGGCGCATCTGGGCCTTCGAGGAATTCCTCCGCCACGTCACTGCCAGGTCCGGCGTCTGGATCGCCAGCCGGCGCCAGATCGCGGCGCATTTTGCCGGCGGGGCCGCCTGAGCTGCCGCCGTCACCCGGCCGACGCGAGCAGCGGCGCCTGACGCCGATCGGCGGCGGCCCGCCGCGCCGCGCCCTCCACTCGACCCGTCGCTAAAGCATCCTTAACCATGTTGCTCCCAGTCTTGCGGCGATGGATAAGACATTGGGGAGACAGGGGCAGCTGATGGGAATGGCAGCGTCTGGGAGGGTCACGGCATGATGCCGGCGATCGCACGGCGCACGGGGGCCTGGTTGACCGGCGGCGCCGCGCCGCAGGTGCGCGACCGGCTGCTCACCACGCTGATCCAGCGTCGGCCGGCGGTCTATATCTCCTGCGCCGCGATGCTGATCATGAGCGTCGTCGCGGCGCTGATGCTGCGCACCGCCTGGGCCTATGCCTGGCTCGCCGCCGACGCCGTGCTCATCGCCTATCGGCTCTATCTGTCGTTCCGCTACGACGACGGCGTCCGGCCGCCGACCGAGGGGCGCGAGGCGGTGGTCGGCTCGAGCTTCGTGCTGTTCCTGATCTTCGGCATGGGCTGCGCTGCCTGCATGGCGACCGCCAACCCGACGCTGACGCTGATGGCGGTCGTCTCGGTGATGGGCGTCTTCGCCGGCCTCGTTTCGCGCTGGGCGGCCTTCCCGCGGCTGGCGCTCCTGACGATCAGCCTCGTCGGCGCGCCGGTCTGCTGGGCGCTGGCGACGCTGGCCGATGGCGGGGTGTGGCTGGCGGCGGTGCAGTTCGCGCTGATCGGCGCCACCACCGGCGCGCAGACCATCCAGAACCACCACATCCTCGTGCGCATGCTGCGCGCCGAGCAGCGCAACTGGCTGATGGCGCGCACCGACCTGCTGACCGGGCTCGGCAACCGCGCCCAGCTCTACGAACAGCTCGGCGGCGCCTGCCAGCGGCTGCGCAGCGATCCCGACGAGCCCGCGGCGCGCTTCGCGCTGCTCTACGTCGATCTCGACGGCTTCAAGGCGATCAACGACACCCATGGCCATGCGATCGGCGACAAGCTGCTCGATCGCATCGGCCGCCGCCTCGCGGCGGCGCTCGACGGTGCCGACTGCGCCTATCGCATCGGCGGCGATGAATTCCTCGTCGTCGTTCCCGGCGCCGATGCCGCGCAGGCCGAACGGCAGGCGGGCGAGATCATGGCGGCGATCGGCCAGGGGCATGACATCGGCCTCCCGACGCGCGCCCAGGTCACCGCGAGCATCGGCATCGCGCTGGCGCCCGACGACGGCTGCGACCCGCAGCTGCTGATCGCGCATGCCGACCGGGCGCTGTACCACGCCAAGCGCGACGGCAAGGACCGCTTCGTCCGCTACGCCGCCTGACGCGCCGGCGTCACCCCCCGTTCAGCGAGGGATTGCTAGAAGACTCTCCGTATCGATCGACAGACGATCACTGGGAGTAACGGCAATGCGTACCAAATATCTCATGGCGGCCTCGGCCGCCGTTCTCGTCGGCGCCGTCGCGATGGCCGCCCCCGGCCACATGGGCCGCGGCTTCGACAAGCTCGACGCCAACAGCGATGGCTCGATCACCCGCGCCGAGGTCGACGCGCAGGCGGCCGAGCGCTTCGCCAAGGTCGATGCCGATCGCGACGGTTTCCTCACCCAGGCCGAAATGAGCGCGCATCACGACGCGATGCGCGCGCAATGGGCCGCGAAGATGAAGGACCGCGCCGACAAGGGCGGCGAGCGCGCCGAGAGGCGCATGGAGCGCCTCGAGAAGCGCGCCGAGCGGATGGAGAAGCGCGGCGGCGGCCCGTTCGCCAAGCGTGATGCCAACGGCGACGGCCGCATCAGCCTCGCCGAGTTCCAGGCCGGCGGCGCCAAGATGATCGAGCGGTTCGACACCGACAAGAACGGCGTCGTCACCAAGGAAGAAATGGCCAAGGCGCGCGAAGCCTGGAAGGGCAAGCGCAAGGGCTGATCGGTTCCGCGTCCCCCTGCGGAAGGTCGGAGCGGCCGGTGGCGGAAATGTCACCGGCCGTTTTCGTTGTCTTGCGTTAATGCAACCAAAATCCGCGCTCGCGCGTCGATGCGTTACGAATTTGCGTCGAGTTGTCGGAGTAACGTCATGGGTTCTTATTCGCTCGATTTCCTGTCGCGGCCTTTTTCACTGGTTTACCGGCAGAATGCGGTGAACCATTGCCCGGGCTGCACCCACACCAACTGGATGATCGGTCGCATGGTCGCCGAATGTGCCTTCTGCGGCACCGTCCTCCCGCTGCGCGACAGCGCGCTGCTCGCCAGCGGCCACCGCCGCGGCCCGCCGCCGATCGCGGCGGCGGCCTGACCGGTCGGACGGCTTCGTTCCTACCCGAAAACCCGGTCGAAGATCGTGTCGACGGCCTTGAAGTGATAGCCGAGGTCGAACAGCTGCTCGATCTCGGCGGGCGGCAGCTTCGCCGTCACCTCGGCATCGGCCTTGAGCAGGTCGAGAAGCTGCAGCTTCCCGTCCGATTCCCACACCTTCATCGCATTGCGCTGCACGAGCCGGTATGAATCCTCGCGGCTGACCCCGGCCTGCGTCAGCGCCAGCAGCACCCGCTGCGAGTGGATCAGCCCGCCCATCTTGTTGAGGTTCTTTTCCATCCGCTCGGGATAGACGACGAGCTTGTCCATGACCCCGGTCAGCCGCGCCAGCGCGAAGTCGAGCGTCACCGTCGCGTCGGGGCCGATCATCCGCTCGACCGACGAATGGCTGATGTCGCGCTCGTGCCACAGCGCGACATTCTCCATCGCCGGCAGCGCATAGCCGCGCACCAGCCGCGCCAGGCCGGTGAGATTCTCGGTGAGCACCGGGTTGCGCTTGTGCGGCATCGCCGACGACCCCTTCTGCCCCGGCGAGAAATATTCCTCGGCCTCGAGCACCTCGGTGCGCTGCAGGTGGCGCACCTCGGTCGCCAGCCGCTCGACACACGACGCCACGACGCCGAGCGTCGCGAAATACATCGCGTGGCGGTCGCGCGGGATGACCTGCGTCGACACCGGCTCGATGGCGAGGCCCATCGCCTTGGCGACATGTTCTTCGACGCGCGGGTCGATGTTGGCGAAGGTGCCCACCGCGCCCGAGATCGCGCAGGTCGCCACTTCCTCGCGCGCCGCGACCATGCGCGCGCGGCAGCGGTCGAACTCGGCATAGGCCTGCGCCAGCTTCAGCCCAAAGGTCGTCGGCTCGGCGTGGATGCCGTGGCTGCGGCCGATCGTCGGCGTCAGCTTGTGCTCGTAGGCGCGGCGCTTGAGCACGACGAGCAGTTCGTCGAGATCGCGGATGATGATATCGGCGGCGCGCACCAGCTGGACGTTGAGGCAGGTGTCGAGCACGTCCGAGCTGGTCATACCCTGGTGGACGAAGCGCGCTTCGGGGCCGACATGTTCGGCGAGCGAGGTCAGGAAGGCGATGACGTCGTGCTTCACCTCGCGCTCGATCTCGTCGATGCGCGCGACGTCGAAGCCGCCGCGTTCCCACACCGCCTTCGCCGCGCTGGCGGGCACCACGCCCAGGCCGACGAGCGCGTCCATCGCGTGCGCCTCGATCTCGAACCAGATGCGAAACCGCGTCTCGGGCTCCCAGAGCGCCACCATCTCGGGACGCGAGTAGCGGGGAATCATCGATCAAGCTCCTGATTTACATGTGTTGGCGTAACGACAACCGGACGGCCGATTCATTTGTCAACGAATTTTCGGAACCCGGCACCGTAACGAACGTTCTTCCCTTGTCCTTGATCGCCACACGCTTCGGGCAGGCAGACAGCCTCGGCGCACACGACAGGGAGTGTGAGGAAGTCGTTCGAGTTTCGTTAGTTGAGTTAGGAGATTTCAGTCATGCGTACCATCATTTTTGCCGCCGCGATCGCTTGCAGCACCGCCGCTTTCGCGCAGACCGCCGACATGTCGACGACCGCCGCCCCGGCGCCGGCCCCGACGGTCGAGACGGGCGCCACCACCAAGATCATCGCCGTGGGTGAGCACTACACCGTGCACCGCGTCATGGCCGACGGCACCGTCATGGTGCAGACGCTGACCGGCGACCAGGCCAAGATGGCGATGGCCGGCGAACTGACGCCGCAGCTGGCGAGCGCCGACTATGGCGTGACCCAGGGTGCCGGCACCAGCACGCCGCAGTAAGCGATCCGTCGCTTCCCAGAACGAGGCTCCCCGCCGGAACCGGCGGGGAGCCTTCTTCGTTGGTGGCGGCCTTGATTGAAGAAAGCAGCAAGAGGACGTTCCAAATGCGCAATCTCACCATCACCGCCGCCCTGTTGATGGGCAGTAGCAGCTTGCTGGCGCAGACCGCCC
Source organism: Sphingomonadaceae bacterium (assembly GCA_030147805.1). GTDB lineage: Bacteria > Pseudomonadota > Alphaproteobacteria > Sphingomonadales > Sphingomonadaceae > Sphingoaurantiacus. Next base: position 73,922 of record JASBUR010000017.1, on the reverse strand, counting down.
AGCCGACCAGCGTCACGCCCACCGGAACGATGACGCCGCAGGCCTCCGCCGCCGGCACCACCTCGGTCCTCGCCGGCGAGGCGCAGACCACCACCACCACGCCGACCGCCAACGCGCCGACCGCGGTCGGCACCCCTGCGCCCGACGCTGCGATGACCAGCGAAACGTCGGTGTCGACCGCCGCACAGGCGCCGAGCGACACGCCTGCCGGTAGCGACGCCGCGATGTCGACCGCCACGAACGTGCCGGCGGGCGAGCCTGCCGGCACCGCCGCCGACGCGGCGGCGGCGGCGAGCATCGGCGGTGGGACGGCGGCGCCCGCCGCCACTGCGATGGCGAGCGCCGACGCGCCGGCTTCCGACAGCGACGGCGACGGCGCGCTGACCCCGCTCGAATTCGCGATGCACGTCGATTCGGCGAATGCGGCGCTGACCGCCGAGGCCAAGCGCGAGCGCTTCAGCCGCGCCGCGGGCAATGGCGCGGTCAAGCTGCTCAACGCCACCGCCGCCGATTTCGCGAAGGCCGACCGCAACCGCGACCGCAAGGTCGATTCGACCGAGCTCGCCGCCTGGTCGGGCGGCGCGTCGATGACGAGCGGCGCCGGCGCGATGACGCCGATGCCCGGCGCGGCCGCGGCTACCGCCGACACGCCGATGCCCGCCGACACCGGCGCCACGATGACGCCGTCGGATGCCAGCGACGTGCCCGAGGGGCAGGGGGGCGACGACACGATGGCAACCGACACGCCGCCCAACAACTAGGCGTCAGGACAGCGATGAACGAGGGAGCCGCCTCCGCGGCTCCCTTTTTCACGTCAGATCAACCCGAGCGCCTTGAAGCTGGCATGACCCTGCCGGCCGATGATCACATGATCGTGGAGCGTGATGCCGAGCGGCTTGCCGGCGGCGGCGATCTGCGCGGTGATCGCGACGTCGTCACGGCTCGGCTGCGGGTCGCCCGATGGATGATTGTGCGCCAGCACGAGCGCGTTGGCGTTGAGTTCGAGCGCGCGCTTCATGACCTCGCGTACATAGACCGGCGTCTGGTTGACGGTGCCCTCGGCCATCAGCTCGCTGCGCACCAGCACGTTCTTGTTGTCGAGGAACAGCACGCGGAAGCGCTCGATCGCGCCATGCGCCATGTCGGCATGGAGATAGTCGAGCACTGCCTGCCAGCTCGACAGCAGCGGCCGGCCGACGACGTCGTCACGCAAGGCGCGCACCGACGCCGCCTGCACGAACTTCAGCGCCGCGATCCCCGTCTCGCCGAGCCCGGCGATCCGCGCGAGCTCGGCCGGCGTCGCCGCCAGCACCGCCGACAGCGTCCCGAACTCGCCGATCAGCTGCTTGGCGAGCGGCTTGGTGTCGCGCCGCGGAGTCACCAGCGCGAGCACATATTCGAGCAGCTCATAATCGTGGAAGGCGTCGCCGCCGCCGGCGATCAGCCGGGCGCGCATCCGCGCCCGGTGGCCGTCGCTGCCGGTCGCTGAATCGCCGCCCGCCATGCGCGACAGCATAGCGCGCCAAGGCGGCGCGGCAATCGGCCGGACGAAGCCGTCGCCGAGCGTTCGACATCCGCCCCGGAACGGGGAGGATGGGGTCTGTGGCCGCCTATGCTGCGCAGCAATGCTGCAGCATCGGTGCAGCAATCAGCCCGAATAGGGCGGCGAATCGAGGCCGGCGGGGCTCTTGGTGAAGATCTCGCAGCCGTCCTCGGTGATGCCGACCGAATGCTCGAACTGCGCCGACAGCGAGCGGTCGCGCGTCACCGCCGTCCAGCCGTCGTCGAGCACCTTCACGTCGGAGCGGCCGAGGTTGATCATCGGCTCGATGGTGAAGAACATGCCGGGCCGCAGCACGACGCCCTTCCCCGGCTTGCCGACGTGGACGACGTTGGGCGCGTCGTGGAAGACGCGGCCCAGACCATGGCCGCAGAAGTCACGCACGATCGAATAGCGCTGGCTTTCGGCATAGCTCTGGATCGCATGGCCGACGTCGCCGAGCGTCGCGCCGGGCTTCGCCGCGGCGATGCCGCGCATCAGGCATTCATAGGTGACCTCGACGAGCTTTCGCGCCTTCAGCGGCACGTCGCCGACGAGATACATGCGGCTGGTGTCGCCATGCCAGCCGTCGACCACCACCGTCACGTCGATGTTGACGATGTCGCCCGACGCCAGCTTCTTGGGCCCCGGGATGCCGTGGCACACGACATGATTGATGCTGGTGCACAGCGAATGGCTGTAGCCGCGGTAGAAGACGGTGGCCGGCACCGCGCCCGCCGCGAGCACGAACTCGTAGGTCAGCCGGTCGAGCTCGCCCGTCGTCACGCCGGGCTTCACATGCGGCACCAGCATGTCGAGCACGCGCGCCGCGACCGCGCCGGCCTTGCGCATGCCGGCGAATCCATCGGGGCCGTGCAGCTTGATCGCCGAGCTCGGCTCGGCGGTGTCGGTGTCGATCGCGGTGACGTAATTCATGGATCTGCCCTTAACGCATTGGCGGCTCGCGCGCCACGCGCTAAGCGGGGAACGCCATGACCGAAGCCCCCCGAATCTGGACCGCCGCGCTGATCGTGATCGGCGACGAGATCCTGTCGGGGCGCACCCAGGACGCGAACATCGCCTATCTCGCCAAATGGCTCAACGTCCAGGGGATCCGGCTGAGCGAGGTGCGCGTCGTCGCCGACGACATGGGGGCGATCGCCGCGGCGGTCAATGCGCTCAAACCGCCGCACCACGACTATCTGTTCACCACCGGCGGCATCGGCCCGACGCACGACGACATCACCGTCGACGCGATCGCCGCGGCATTGGGGCTCCCCGTCGTCAGCCATCCCGAGGCGGAAGCGGCGCTACGCAGCTATTATGGCGACCGCATCACCGACGCGCGGCTGCGCATGGCGCGCGTGCCCGAAGGCGCCGACCTGCTGCCCAACCCGGTGTCGGGGGCGCCGGGCATCCGCCACGGCCGCATCTTCATCATGGCGGGCGTCCCCAAGATCACCCAGGGCATGCTCGCCGGGCTCGACGGGCAATTGGAGGGCGGCGCGCCGGTGCTGTCGCGCAGCGTCGGCGCCTGGGTCGGCGAGAGCGCGGTCGCCGAGCTGCTGCGCGACACCGAGAAGGCGCACGCCGGCGTGCAGATCGGCAGCTACCCCTTCTGGCGCGACGGCCGTGTCGGCGCCAATTTCGTCGTCCGCAGCGCCGACCCGCACCAGCTCGCCGCCTGCACGCAGGCGCTGCTCGACGCCTTGCGCGCGACGGGCATCGAGCCGGTCGACGGCGAGATCTGAACAAGAGTTCTTCACGGCCCACGTGGCGGAATTGGTAGACGCAAGAGACTTAAAATCTCTCGTTCCGTAAGGAATGTGCCATACAAACACAATATTATGAGCGATTTAGGTCTTTTAAGACTGACCCATATGTGCTACACATGATGTGCACAAAACGCACATTTTTGCGATGTGGAGTAGCGTATGGTGAAGCACGAAATGATGGGCGGTCGTCTGCACGTCTATCGCCGCCCCAACAGCCCGTACTGGCAGTGCTCGACCTCGATCGACGGCTCCAACCGGCGCGTCAGCACCAAGCAGGATAGCTTGGCGCGAGCGAAGGATTTCGCCGAGGACTGGTATCTTGAACTCAAGGGCAAGCATCGTCGCGGCGAGTTGAAGTCCGGCAAGACCTTCAAGTTTGTCGCCGCCCGGTTCCTGGACGAGTTCGAAGTGATCACCCAGGGTGAGCGCAGCCCTGTCTACGTGGCGGCACATCGGCGCCGCGTGAACCTGCATCTACTCCCGTTCTTCGGCGACAGGGTGATCACGGAGATCACGCCAGGCCTGGTTCAGGATTACCGCATTCACCGAATGAAGCAGGCAGGCGACCGGCCGCCCGCCCGCAGCACGCTCCACCAAGAGATTGTCTGCCTTCGCCAGATCTTGAAAACGGCGGAGCGGCACGGCTGGCTGCCCTATCTGCCGAACATCTCGCCGCCCTACCGATCGTCGCCAAAGGTCACGCATCGGGCGTGGTTCTCGCCGGCCGAGTATAAGACCTTCTACGAAGCGACGCGCGAACGCGCGCGAAATCCGCTCAATTCGCGATGGCGCACGGCGAGCGAAAACCTGCACGACTATGTGCTGTTCATGGTGAACACCGGAATTCGACCCGACGAGGCCCTGCGCCTCGAGTACCGAGATGTCGCCGTCGTGACCGATGGCGACACTGGCGAACGCCTTCTTGAGATCGAGGTCCGCGGCAAGCGGGGCGTCGGCTTCTGCAAAAGCATGCCGGGTGCCGTCCTGCCGTTCAAACGGCTTAAGGAGCGCAACAACGGCCAGCCGGCCGACCGGCTGTTCCCGAGCTTTCAGCGCGAGCTGTTCAACACCATCCTTGATGAGCTCAAGCTGAAGTTCGACCGCGATGGACAACGCCGGACCGCCTACAGCCTACGACACACTTACATCTGCATGCGGCTCATGGAAGGTGCGGACATCTATCAGATCGCCAAGAACTGTCGCACCAGCGTCGAGATGATCGAGACCTATTACGCCTCGCACATCAAGAACACGCTGAACGCGGCCTCGATCAACGTCCGCCGCGCAAAGCCGGCGTTGCCGGCGCGCAAGCGCAGCAAGGACATCGATGGCCAAGCGCCGGCGAAGAAGGGACGCTTGGCCGCTGCGAACTAGGCCCATATATGGGTAGCGCCTGTGCGGGCGTGGCGAAATGGTAGACGCATCGGACTTGAGAAACTGAGTGCGCTCGGGGAAACCCGGGACGTAGAACTGCTCAAATTCGGGGAACCCTGTCAGATGGCAATCCCGAGCCAAGCCTGGCGTTGCCGGGAAGGTGTAGAGACTAGACGGGCAGCGCCTAAACGCCGATTCCGGCGCAGGGTGAAGGGATAGTCCAGACCGCAAACGCTCCTCGCAGAGCGGCGGCGAAAGCCGTAGCCGGTAAGAAAATCCGTTGGGCCTTTGGCCCGTGGGGGTTCGAGTCCCCCCGCCCGCACCACCCAATGAGCCGCAAGGCAGACGCTCGTCTCGAGTGAGATCATGCCCGAGGTCCAGGACAATATTTGTAATGTGCCAGCAACGGCCGCTTCTGGGCCGTTTGGGGACTGGCGGCTTCGACATATCGAAGAAACTAAAGCGGAAGTTCCCAATGCCCGCGCCTGGCTCTGATCGTGAGATCGTCGCGGCGCGCCGTTTCGAACGCTGGACGCACATGATTCAACGTGCAAATGTCATAAAATCATGAGTCAAACCGTCGGCCGCCATGCCCTATGACGCGTTCCTTGCCGAGCTAGGCAAGGCGGGTCTCAACGTGGGAAAGTTCGCGCGGTTGCTAGGCCGACGACCGAACTCGATTTCCAATAATCGCAAACTTGGTGAAGTGCCCGACCATCTTGCGTTGATCTCGGTGCTGCTTGCCGAGATGCACATGCATGACGTTCCGTTCGGGCCGGCCTTTGCGCGTCTCGGGCTATCACCGAAGCGCCCCCGCGGCGCATCCGCTGTCGGCAAGTTCGGCGGCAACAAGCAGGGTCAGCTGGAACTCAGGCCGTGAGCGCCCCGTTCGATCTCACACTCGACGAAGTGGGACGGGTGCTGGCCTGGCCCGATGCCGATGCCATCACCAGCCCGGACGGTGCAGGAGCCGCCGTCTTTGCCCAGCTTGTCCAGAACAAGATCGGCAGGACGCTTCAGCTTCGAGACGATGCTCGCGATGCACAGGTCGGCGTACTCATTGCCGACCCGGCTTCCTCGACTTCTGAGCCGCCGCTGGCAATCGTCGTCGCCTTTCCCGCCGCGATCGGACCCGACACCTTGCGGGAGCTCCAGCGGCTGGCCTGGAATTTCTCGCACGCCCCGACGCTCATCACGATAGAGCCTACCGAGCTGCGAGTGTGGACCTGCTGCGAAGCGCCTGACCCCGATCGCTCGATCCATGCCTATCTTGTCGAGGGCGTATCCGCCGCCGCACTACGTGCCCCTGAGCGCGATGCGGCCGAGGCGCGTGCGGTCGAGGCGCTTCACTGGGTCAATCTGGTTTCGGGGCGCTTCTTCGGCGATCGCCCAGAGCGCTTCGAGCGGGACGGCCGCGCCGACCAGATGCTCCTGCGCAATCTGCGGCATATCCGCGAAATATTGTTCAAGGAGGGGCTGACCAACGACGACGTCTGCCACGATCTCCTGGCACGCGTCATTTTCGTCCAGTTCCTGTTCGATCGCAAGGACCAGGACGGCAATCCCGCACTGACCGCGGCGCGGCTGCATCGTCTCCACAAGGATGGCGTACTCGCGAGCGCACACGACACGCTTGGCGACATCCTTGCGGACTACGAGGACAGCTACCGCCTGTTCGACTGGCTCAACACCAAGTTCAATGGCGATCTCTTCCCCGGCAAGGGCACGAGTCCCGACGAGCGTGCTCTAGGTTGGGCGCGTGAGCGCGCAGTGGTCCAGCCGCGCCATCTCGCAATCCTTGCCGATTTCATCGGCGGCTCGCTCGACCTGACGTCCAGCCAGTTGTCGCTGTGGCCGCAATATGCCTTCGACGTGATCCCGCTCGAGTTCATCTCGAGCATCTACGAGACCTTTGTCACCGAGCGCGCCTCCAGCGAGGGCATTTTCTATACGCCGCCGCATCTGGTGGATTTCGTGCTCGATCAGGTTCTGCCGTGGCACGGCACCGAGTGGGATCTGAAGATCATCGACCCGGCCTGCGGATCGGGAATCTTCCTCGTCAAGGCTTTCCAGCGGCTCGTCCACCGCTGGAAGCACGCCAATCCTGCCGAAGTCATGCGCGCCGAGACCCTGCGGCGCCTGCTCGAGCGAAACATCTTTGGCGTGGACAAGGACCCGCACGCGGTCCGGGTCGCCTGCTTCAGCCTCTACTTGGCGATGTGCGACGAAATCGAACCCCGCCATTATTGGACCCAAGTCGTCTTTCCGTCGATGCGCGACCGCCGGCTGGTCTGTTCGGACTTCTTCGAAGAAGGCCGCTATGGCTTCGATACCACGAGCGACGCCGCCGGCTACGATCTCGTGATCGGCAATGCCCCTTGGGGCGACGGCGTGATCACCGACGCCGCGCGCGAGTGGGCTGCCGACCAGGCCCATGCCTGGGCCATCCCGAACAAGGATATCGGCGGCCTGTTTCTCGCCAAGGGCGCGCAGTTGATCGGCCCGACCGGCCGCCTTGCGCTCATCCAGTCCGCCAATTCGATTCTGTTCAACATTTCGCCGCGCGCCCGGGCGTTCCGCCGGCAGCTGTTCGCCAGGCACCGGGTCGACACGATCTTCAATCTGTCGGCGCTTCGCTTCCGCATCTTTAAGCGAAAGACCCACACGACCAGGACATCAGCCGCGCCGGTCTGCGTCCTCATGCTGCGTCGCGACCGCCCGACCGAGGGTGATCAGATCCATTACATCAGCCCCAAGCATGTCCGCCCCGTGGTCGATGAATTCACCATCGTCATCGAGCCGGGCGACCTGCGCACGCTGAGTGCTGCCGATGCCGGCGGCGACGGACAGGTATGGTCCAAGCTGATGTGGGGGCATGCCCGCGACATGCAGCTCGTGCAGCGCCTGCAATCCTATCCCAGCCTCGCCTCGCTCAAAGGATCACATCGCATCGAGAGCCAGCAGGGCATCACCTTCGGCGATGGGACCAGAGCCGCGCCGCACCTCGAAGGACGCCGCATTTTCGACGCGACGATGTTCGAGCCCAGCTCGCTGCTGATGATCAGTCCTTCGGACCTGCCGATCGCCCGCGATATCAGGATCCATTCGCGCGCCTCGACCGGCCTCGACGCTTTCGAGGCGCCCCAGTTGCTCGTTAAGCACAGCTGGAACAAGCCGACGGGCCGGTTCCACGCGCGTCTGAACAATGCGAGCGCCGGCCCGGGCATCATCTGCAACCAGAGCTATCTCTCGGTCCATGGCGATAGCCAGGCCCTCGACGCTGCCTGCCTGACCTTCAACAGCAAGCTCGCAGTCTATTATAACTTTCTGACGAGCGGGCGGTTCGCTGCGTATCGCCCAAAATTGTCGCGCGACGAGATACTCGAACTGCCCCTCCCCGAACCGCGGCCCGGGCTGCTGGAGGGCCTCGCCGGCCGCGAGATGCTCGACGAACGGGTATTCGACCTGTTCGAGTTTTCCGACGCCGAACGCGTACTTGTTGAAGATGCGGTCGCCGTCACGCTGGGCGACTTTCTCGGTGGCAGCGATGCCGTGGGGCACTTGCCGACCTGGTCCGCGGATCGGACCGAACAGGATCTGCTCAGCTACTGCGTCTATCTGACTCGCGTGCTCAAGGCCGGCTTCGGGCAGAACAAGGCCGTCTCCGCTACTATCTATCGTGCCGCTGCGGCCATGCCTTACCGCCTTGTCTCGCTCTGCCTCGGTTCGCCGTCCGAGGACGTTCGCGTCGAGGATATCAGGAGCCAGGCCCTTCTCGACGAGTTGCGGCAGCTTGACGCGCAGGATGCGGGCAGCCTGTTCAGGCACCGGGTCGCGCGGGTCTACCGGATAACCGACGGTCTCCCCACGATCTATATCGCAAAGCCCGATGAGAAGCGGTTCTGGACCCGGAGCGCCGGCCTGATCGATGGTGACAATATCTCACTTGACCTCTTCCGCTGGCAGGTCGCGAGCGAACAGGCGGCGGAGGATCTGCTCCATTGACCGGTGTCGGGATTGCGGCGACGCACCGGTCACCGCACGATCCGGCGTTCATCGCGCTGGCGCAAGCCTGGATGGGCAATCCCTCGAAGCAATTTATCGGACTGGTTTGGGCGGGCTATGCTGCCATGCGCGCCGCTCTGCCAGTCATCGACGAACGGGACCTTGAGCGCAGCATCACGCAGTTGCTCGAACCGCGCATCCGATCGGTAATGTCCGGCGACGAGCCCTTTTACATTCAGCACGGACCTTATGAGCGGGAGACTATGCAGAAGCCGCCCGCCCAGCCGCCTCAATATGATCTGGCGTTCGTCCTGCGCAGCGACGACCGCGTCATGTGGCCGATCGAGGCCAAGGTCATGGAGACACCGAATACAGTCGCGCGCTACGTGAAGGATGTTCGCGACGAATTTCTAACCTGCCGCTACGGGCCGTTTTCGAATTCGGGAGCAATGCTTGGCTATCTGCTTGCCGGCGACAGCTCGGATGCACTGAGCGCGATAGGGACCGCGCTCGGCTGCACGCTGGAGCTGCTCGCCGACCATCCGGACAAGCCCGCCAGCCTGTCGCGGCATGATCGGACGGTACCGATGGGCAAGAGCTATCCGGCCCGCTTTGAATGCTATCATCTCATCCTGTCTTGGCCCGACCTCAAGCGCGCCGCGGGCTCGGCCGCGACCAGTGATGCGTGACAGGTGCGCCCACCCCTACCAGTGGCAGGGCGGGGGCCATGATCCTCAGTTCCTTATTTAGTCCCGCTTACTTTAGTCCAAGTACTAATTAAGATAATGGGTCGTTGCTTTAATAAGACTGCATCGACATGATGCTATCATGCTGCAGTCCGATGCCTCTCAACGCCTAGGCCGCTTCGTCGAAACGCCGGTCGCCGGCGAGATCGTCCGCGCGCTCGTGCCACCGCCGCTACCACCCCAGCCGCAGATCGACGTGCTGAGCCTCCTCGAACGGCTCAGCCTCGCCGAACGCGCGCTCGGCCGGCTCGACGGGATCACCATGATCCTCCCGCGGCAGGAGCTTTTCCTCTACATGTATGTGAGGAAAGAGGCTGTTCTCTCGTCTCAGATTGAGGGCACCCAATCCACGCTTTCGGATCTGCTTCGTTTCGAGACAGAGGCGCAGGCCGGCCAGCCGATTGACGATATTCGCGAAGTCTCCAACTACGTCGATGCGATGATGTACGGCTTGGAGCGGCTCGAGACATTGCCCCTCTCGCTCCGCCTCATCCGCGAGATGCACGCCCGGCTGCTGCAGAGCGGGCGCGGCCGAACGAAAGACCCCGGGGAGTTTCGTCGATCGCAGAACTGGATCGGCGGAACACGGCCCGGCAATGCTCTCTTCGTCCCGCCGCCGCCGACAGAACTCGACGCCTGTCTCAAGGCGCTCGAGCGCTTCATGCATGAAGGGGAATCGAGGCTTCCGGCGCTGATCAAGGCAGGCCTTCTGCACGTTCAGTTCGAGACGATTCACCCGTTTCTCGACGGGAATGGGCGCATCGGCCGGCTCCTGGTCACGCTCTATTTATGTATCAACGGCGTCCTTCAAAAGCCGCTCCTCTATTTGAGCCTTTATCTGAAGACGCATCGCGCCGACTATTACCGGCTGCTCCAAGAAGTACGCGAGAATGGCGCTTGGGAAGCGTGGCTGGAATTTTTCCTCATCGGCGTCACCGATACCGCGAACCAAGCCTTTCATGCGGCAACGCGGATCATCGACCTTTTCAAGGAGGACCGCGAACGCATCACGGCGGAAAGCGAACGCCCCGGTTCAGCCCTGCGGATCCACGACCTGTGCCAGCAGCATCCCTATCTCACGGCCAATCAGTTGGTGCGATGGACGGGCCTCTCGGCACCGACCGTCAATGCCGCGCTGGCCGATCTCCAGCGCCTCGGCGTCGTCACCGAAGTAACCGGTCGTCGACGGGGCCGCGTATTCAGCTACGGCCGCTATCTCGCCATCTTGAGTGAAGGCACGGATCCACTTCCAGCTGCCGCATAGATACGCCGCGAGGCCGTGAGATCGCGCGCATGTGCTGATCCCGAGCGCACGAACGGACGTGCGCGTCCGAAGGGGAAAGCCTTCCCCTGCCGTCGAGCCCTAACGTCTCGCCGGGTCCCTTCGAGCGGGGCTGGCCGCCCGCAACGCCCCGCTCCCATCCGATAGGTTCGCGAACGGTTCTGTAACCGTAACTTGTCGGATCAGCCGTAGCGGGTGTGCGAGAGCGAGAGGGCCGCGGCCTTCGCCGTGACGGGTCTGAGAGGTTAGGAGAGTGGCTCCCAGCCGGCCCGTCGCGGAGATCCGCGATGCCCCGCCGTTCGAGTTCCCGCCCCGCAGCAACGCAAGAACGCGCTAACCTCTACGACGAGATCACGTCCCGAATCATTGATGAACTTGAGACGGGGCGGCTCCCATGGGTCCAGCCGTGGGGCTCGTCGGGCGTGTCGGCACCGCTCGCCATGCCGAAGAACGCCTCCACCGGCCGCAGTTATTCCGGCATCAACGTCCTCATCCTTTGGGGCGCCGCGGTCGCCCGCGGCTTCTCCTGCCAAAGCTGGCTCACCTTCCGTCAGGCACTCTCGCTCGGCGGCAACGTGCGCAACGGCGAGCGCGGCACGACAGTCGTATATGCTGACCGCTTCGTGCCCGAAGAAGAGCGCCGGCGCGCCCGCGAGAACGGCGACGAAGCCCAGGCGATGCCGTTCCTAAAGCGCTTCACCGTCTTCTCGGCGGACCAGTGCCAGGGCCTGCCGGAGGATCTTGTCACCGCACCGCCGCCGGTCCCAGAGGGGCTGATCATGCCTGAGGTGCAGGCGCTGATCCGGGCAAGCGGCGCGGACCTACGGCTCGGTGGCGACAAGGCCTATTACGCTCCGGTGCTCGACTACATCCTGGTGCCGCGGCCTGAGGCGTATTTCGAGCCGATCAACTGGCATCGCACCGCACTGCACGAACTCGGCCACTGGTCGGGCCACCCATCCCGTCTCGGCCGCGACCTCAACAGCGGCTTCGGCTCGGCGAAGTATGCACGCGAGGAGCTGGTTGCCGAGATGTGCGCCGCCTTCTGCTGCGCAACGCTCGGCATCACCCCGACCGTTCGGCATGCCGACTACATCGGCGCCTGGCTCGAGGTGTTGCGCGAGGACAGCAAGGCGATCGTGCGCGCTGCGTCTGCAGCCTCGAAGGCCGCCGACTATCTGCTTGCCTTCCGGCCGGACCGTGACCCTTCGCCGCCGGCTGCATGCGCGGAACCTGAGCTCGAAGCGGCATAGGGTCTGCACTCCGCGAGTTCCTCGGCCGGGTCTTCGATTTCCTGGTCTCCGGCGCGGCCCTTCAGAGGAAGAGGGCTGCGCCGGCTTCGTGACGGGTTCAGGGTCGAGAGAGAGGCTCCCGGCCACCCGTCGCGGAGTATCCCGACATGGCAACTCAGAAAATCACGTCGCTCTCAACGACGCGCGAAATTCCCTTCAACAAGCTGCTGCTCTCCCAGTCGAACGTTCGTCGACTCAAGGCCGGCATCTCGATCGACACACTCGCCGAAGACATCGCCCGCCGCGGCCTGCTCCAGAACCTTAATGTCCGCCCCGTGGTGGACGCCGAAGGTCTGGAGACCGGCATGTTCGAAGTGCCTGCGGGCGGCCGCCGGTTCCGGGCGCTCGAACTCCTGGTGACGGCCAAGCGCCTTGCCAAGACCGTCCCCGTGCCCTGCAATGTTCGCGAAGCGAACTCGGCTATAACGGCCGAGGAGGACAGCCTCGCCGAAAATGCGCAGCGGGAGGCGCTCCACCCCCTCGACCAGTTCCGCTCCTTCAAGCGTCAGGTTGATGCTGGCGCGAGCGAGGAAGAGGTCGCCGCCCGCTTCTTCGTCCCCGTCGCGATCGTCCGCCAGCGGATGAGGCTCGCCTCGGTGGCGGAGGCGCTGCTCGATGTCTACGCCGAGGACGGCATGACCCTCGATCAGTTGATGGCGTTCACCGTTACCGGCGATCATGCCCGTCAGCTCCACGTCTGGGAATCGCTCAGCAAGAGCTACAACCGCGAACCCTACTACATTCGTCGCATGCTGATCGAGGGCGCGGTCGCCGCCACCGACAGGCGCGCGATGTTCGTCGGACTGGAGGCATATCAAGCCGCTGGGGGCGTGGTCGCGCGCGACCTCTTTACCGAAGATCGCGGCGGCTGGTTCGAGGACGTGCCCCTTCTAGAGCGTCTGGCGACCGAGCGTCTGACGCTCGAGGCGGAGGCAGTTGCCGCGGAGGGTTGGAAGTGGGTCGAGGCGGCGCTCGACTTCCCCTACGGCCATAATGCCAACCTGCGGCGCATCGTTGGCGAACGGCCGCAGCTCACGGACGAGGAGCAGGCCACCTATGAGGCGCTGACCGACGAGCTCGATCGCCTCTACGCCGAACACGAGGGCGATGAGGATCTGCCGGACGAGGTCGATGCCCGGCTCGGCGAAATCGAGGCCGCGGTCGCGGCCTTCCAGAACCGGCCGACGCTCTACGATCCGGCCGAGGTGGCGCGCGCCGGCGTGTTCATCAGCATCGACGGCTCGGGCGCTCTCAAGGTCGATCGCGGCTATGTGCGCGCCGAGGATGACACGCCTGAGCCCCAGGTCGATCGTGACCGGACGACCGATTCGGCGGTTGCCGGCGCAGGCGTCGAGGGGCATTCGGTCCACCGCGCGGTCATCACCATCGGCGGTGAGCCAACCGCAGCGGAAGAGGATGACGACGTCATCAAGCCGCTGCCCGACCGCCTCGTGACCGAGTTGACGGCTCATCGCACGCTGGCGCTGCGTGACGCGATCGGCGCCAACCCTCGGGTTGCACTGACCGCGCTGCTCCATAAGTTGGTCGCCGACACCTTCCAGCACCGCGCGAGCGCAGACTGCCTCGAGGCCTCGGTTCGGCACGTGTTCTTCCCCGTGCAGGCCGAGGACCTGAAGGACAGTGCCTCGGCCGCAAACGTTGCTACGCGTCACGACGGCTGGAAAGCGGACCTTCCGACCGACGACGATGCGCTGTGGCAGCGGATTGATGCGCTCGACGAGACCAGCCGCATGGCGCTTCTCGCTCACTGTGTCGCCTTCGGCGTAAACGCGCTGTTCGAGCGCGCCAACCCCTATGGCGCCGTCACGCCGCAGAGTATCCGGCAGCGAATCGCTGGAGCCGATCGCCTCGCGCGCGCCGTCGGGCTCGACATGGTTGAGGCCGGGTGGACGCCGACCGTTGCCAACTATCTCGGCAGGGTGACCAAGGCGCGGATCCTGGAAGCCGTGCGCGAGGGCAAGGGCGAGCAGGCTGCCCAACTCATCGAGGATCTCAAGAAAGGCGAAATGGCGAAAGAGGCCGAGCGGCTCCTCGCCGATACTGGATGGCTGCCCGAACCGCTTCGGCTCGCGGCGGACGAGGGAGATCCCGCGATGGAGGTCGGGAAGCCCGAGGCGTTGCCCGCCTTCCTCAATGAGGAGGACGAGGCATTGCCCGATGATGGGGACGAGCCGGGATCCGGCCTTGAGCCCGCATCGCACGCCATCGCGGCCGAGTGACCTATTGTTCACCGAAGGCCCGGCGTCTCTCGCGCCGGGCCTTTTCTCTGGAGCGTGCGCGGGAGGTAGAGGGCGGCCGGGACGAGGTGTCCGGGCTGGGTTGAGAGAGCGTGCCCGTGCGGACGCCCTCATCCGCGCTCTCGGAGCCGTTCCCATGTTTCAGTCCGATCGTCTTGTCTCGTCCTCGTCGCCCGTGCCCTCCGGCCCATCGGGCGCCGCGCTCGTCTCCGCCGCCCAGGCGCTCCTCGATCCACTCGCGCGCGGGGCGGCCATCGACGCGCACCTGCTTCGCGCCGTCCTGACCCCCGCCTGTGGTGGGTCGGATTCCGAAGGCGCGTGGCACTGGAAAGCCGCCTACGATGTCTGCGAGGTCGCCCAGCTCCTATTCCTGCGCCGCTTCGGTCCCGCGATCGCCAGCCGTCCGGCGACTGCCCAACTCGCAATGATTGCGAAGGTCGCGGGTCTCTTCCCGACGCACACACGGCGGTCCGAGGAGAGCCAGGCGCTTCAGCAGTTCTCGACGCCGCTGCCGCTCGCCTTCGTCGCCGCCCGCGCCGCTGGCCTTAGCGCCGCTGACGTCGTGCTCGAACCCAGCGCCGGCACCGGACTCCTCGCTGTATTCGCCGAACTTGGCGGCGCCGCGCTCGTACTGAACGAGCTGGCCGACGGCCGCGCGGACCTCTTGAGGCTCCTCTTCCCGGTCGCGCCCGTCAGCCGCTTCGACGCCGCCCTCATCCACGATCACCTTGGCGCAGACTTCCGGCCGAGCGTGGTTCTGATGAACCCGCCCTTTTCTGTGGGCGCCCATGTCGATGGCCGGGTCGCCGACGCCGCCTATCGCCACATCGCGTCAGCGCTGGCGCGTCTGACCGAAGGCGGGCGGCTGGTGGCAATCACCGGCGCGGGCTTTTCGCCCGACAACCCGGCCTGGGCCGACGCACTTGTCCGACTGCAGGAGCGCGGGCGCATCCTGTTCACGGCAGCGGTCGATGGCCGCGCCTTCGCCCGTCACGGCACCAGTGTCGAGACGCGGCTCACGGTCATCGATCGCCTTTCCGCCGATGATCCGGCGACGCTGCCGGCGTCGCTTGGTATCGCGCCCGATGCTGCGGCCCTGCTCGGCTGGGTGGAGGCGCACGTGCCACCCCGCGCCGCCTGCATGTCGAGCCGCGCCTCCGGCGTTCCGGCTCCCCCCACGTCCGCATCTGCGCATCGCCGGCTGCCTCCGAAATCGGCCGCACGGCCGCTCGCGCCGGTGGCGGCCGACGCCGTCGAACTCGCCTACGAGTTGATCGAGCCTTCGCCCGACGCAAAGGGGCGCATCAGCGATGCCCTTTACGAGCCGTTCGCGTTGCAGACGGTTCGGATCGCAGGCGCGCAGCCGCACCCCACGCCACTGGTGCAGTCGGCCGCAATGGCGAGCGTTCGGCCACGGCTGCCGACCTATCGGCCGCACCTGCCGACCGGGCTCGTCGACGCCGGCCTTCTGTCCGATGCCCAGCTCGAGACCGTCATCTATGCAGGCGACGCGCACACCGGAATGCTCGCCGGCGCGTGGACGGTGGACGACACCTTCGACAAAGTCGCGGCCGCTCCCGAGGACGCAGAGAACGTCGTGCGCTTCCGGCGCGGCTTCATGCTGGGCGACGGCACGGGGGCGGGCAAGGGACGGCAGGTTGCAGCCGTCATCCTCGACAATTGGCTGAAAGGCCGTCGTCGCGCGCTCTGGGTATCGAAGTCCGACACGCTGATCGAGGACGCACAACGAGACTGGTCGGCGTTGGGCCAGGAACGGCTGCTCATTCAGCCGCTGGCGCGCTTCCGCCAAGGGCCGCCGATTCGCCTGGAAGAAGGCGTCCTGTTCGCGACCTACGCCACGCTGCGGTCCGATGCGCGCGAGGAGAAGGCTTCCCGCGTCCAACAGATCGTCGAGTGGTTGGGCGCCGACTTCGACGGCGTGATCGTCTTCGACGAGAGCCATGCCATGCAGAACGCCGCCGGCGGTGCCGGCGAGCGCGGCGACCAGGCACCCTCGCAGCAGGGCCGCGCCGGCCTGCGCCTCCAGTACGCGCTGCCGAACGCGCGCGTGCTCTACGTCAGCGCGACCGGGGCGACGACGGTCCAAAACCTCGCTTATGCCCATCGCCTGGGTCTCTGGGGCGGCGAGGACTTCCCGTTCGCGACGCGGGCTGAGTTCGTCGCTGCGATCGAGACCGGCGGCGTCGCCGCGATGGAGGTACTCGCCCGCGACCTGCGCGCGCTTGGCCTCTACACCGCCCGATCGCTCTCCTACGACGGCATCGAGTACGAGATCGTCGAGCATCAACTCACGCCCGAGCAGACGCGCATCTACGACGCCTATGCGGGCGCCTTCCAGGTCATCCACCAGAACCTCGGCGCAGCACTGGAAGCGGCCGGCGTCACCAGCACAACCGAGCAGGGCAGCTCGACGTTGAACGCGCCGGCTAAATCGGCGGCGCGCTCCGCCTTCGAGAGCTCGAAGCAGCGCTTCTTCGGGCACTTGCTGACCTCGATGAAGACGCCGACGCTGATCGCGTCGATCGACGCGGATCTCGCAGCGGGCCACGCCTGCGTCGTGCAGATCGTTTCGACCGGCGAGGCGCTGATGGAGCGCCGCATCGCCGAGCTGCCGGCCGAGGAATGGGGCGACGTCCAGGTCGACATCACGCCGCGCGAGTATGTCCTAGACTATCTCGCCCACGCCTTCCCGGTGCAGCTCTACGAGCCGTTCACCGACGTTGAGGGCAATCTCTCTTCCCGACCCGTCACCCGGGATGGTCAGCCCGTACTTTGCCGCGACGCGGTCGAGCGCCGCGACCGGCTGATCGAGCACTTGGCCGCGCTGCCGCCCGTCGCCGGCGCGCTCGACCAGGTCGTGCAGCGGTTCGGCACCGAGATGGTGGCGGAGGTGACGGGGCGCTCGCGCCGCATTGTGCGCAAGCGCAGGAATGATGGCGTGGATCGCTTGGCCGTCGAGGGCCGGCCCGCCGGCGCCAATCTCGCCGAGACCGCCGCCTTCCAGGATGACGAAAAGCGTATTCTCATCTTCTCCGACGCGGGCGGAACGGGGCGGAGCTACCATGCCGACCTTGGCGCGAAGAACCAGCGCCTGCGCGTCCACTATCTGCTCGAGGCGGGCTGGAAGGCCGACGCCGCCATTCAGGGTCTAGGCCGCACGAACCGCACCCACCAAGCGCAGCCACCGCTGTTCCGGCCCATCGCCACCGACGTGCGTGGCGAAAAGCGCTTCCTGTCGACCATCGCGCGCCGGCTCGACACGCTGGGCGCGATCACCCGCGGGCAACGTCAGACCGGCGGCCAGGGGATGTTCCGCGCGTCCGATAATCTGGAGAACGAGTACGCCCGCGCCAGCCTCCGCCAGCTCTATATGCTGCTCATCGGCGGCAAGGTCGACGGTTGCTCGCTCGGACGCTTCGAGGATGCGACCGGACTATCGCTGATGACGCGCGACGGCGCGATCAAGGAGGAGCTGCCGCCGATCACGCAGTTCCTCAACCGCGTCCTGGCCCTGCCAATCACACTCCAGAACCTGCTTTTCGAGGTGTTCGACGGACTGATGAACGCCCGCATCGAGGCAGCGGTCGTAGCTGGCACGTTCGACATGGGACTCGAGACGTCGAGGGCAGCGTCGCTGACCATCGTCGAGCGGCGCACCGTCTACACGCACCCAGGCACGGGCGCGGAAACACAGGCCTTCGAGGTGCGGCGGCTTGATCGCACCCACGCACTCCCTTTCGCCGACGCGCTCGAACTCGCCCGCGAGCCGCGCGCCCGGCTTCTCGTCAATTCCCGCTCGGGGCACGCCGCCGTTCAAGTCCGCGCCGCGAGCGTCACGCTTGACGACGGCGAGGTCGAACGCCGCGTTCGGCTGGTCCGCCCCACCGAGCGCAAGAACTTGGGCGAAACCGCGTTGCTTGCATCGCATTGGCAAGAGGCCGACGAAGCCGCGTTCGCCTCGGCCTGGAACGCCGAGGTGGCGAGCCTGCCCGAGCTCGTCGAGAGCCGCTTCCACATCGTCACCGGGCTGCTGCTGCCAATCTGGCGGCGGCTCCCGCAGGACGGCTGCCGCGTCTACCGGCTCCAGACGGATGACGGCGAGCGCGTCATCGGCCGCCGGGTCCCGGCCGACTGGGTCGCGCAGGCGATCGGCGCCGAGGCCCCGGAAGTGGCGGTTGGCGATGCCTGGAAAGCAGTGCTCGGACGCGGCGGATCGCTCCTGCTCGACGGTGGCCTCGCCGTGCGTCGCTCGCTTGTCATGGGCACCCACCGCGTTGAGATAGCCGGCTTCACCGAGGGCATGATCGAGCGCCTGAAGGCCGACGGGTGCATGTCGGAGATCATTGCCTGGAAGCTGCGGCTGTTCGTGCCGACGAACGCCGATGGGCCGGCGATGCTCGCCCGGGTGCTGGCACGATACCCGGTCGCGCGCGTCATCGACCGTGCGACAGCGTGAGGCCCGCGCAATGCACGGACCAGCGACGGAGCTGGCGCACCGTCTCGCGCGCGATGCCGAGGCGGTGTGCCGTCACTATCTCCCAAACGGTCGCCGCGAGGGCCGCTACTGGCTGGTCGGCGACATCGAGAACACGCCCGGCAGGAGCTTGTTCGTGCGGCTTGAAGGTCCCCGACAGGGCAAGGGCGCCGCGGGCAAATGGACCGATGCCGCCACGGGCGAACATGGCGACCTCATCGACCTGATCGCTGCCAACCAGCGGCTCTCGACCTTGCGCGACGCGCTGGACGAAGCGCGGCGTTTCCTGTCACTGCCGCGACCCGAACCGTCCTACGCGCCGTCCGTCCCGGCGCCGACCGGCTCGCCAGATGCGGCACGCCGCTTGTTCGCGATGGCGAAGCCGATCCGGGGTACAGTCGCAGAAGCGTATTTCCGAGCGCGCGGCATTGCGGAAGTGCGGGATCTCGCATCGCTCCGCTTTCACCCGCGCTGCTACTATCGCGGCGACGGGGACGACCCTCACGACCGGGTGCGCGACGCCTGGCCCGCGCTGATCGCGGCGGTCACCGACTTGCACGGTGCCATCACCGGCGCGCACCGCACCTGGATCGATCCCGTCTCGATCGACAAGGCACCTGTCTCGACGCCGCGCCGGTCGATGGGCCTGCTGCTCGGCAACGGCGTCCGCTTCGGTGTCGCTCCCGATGTGCTTACGGCCGGCGAAGGGTTGGAAACGATGCTGTCGCTCAAGCAACTCATGCCCAAGATGCCGATGGTCGCCGCGCTGTCGGCCAACCATCTCGCTGCCCTCGAACTGCCTGCCACGTTGCGCCGGGTCTACCTTGCTCGCGACGACGACCCCGCCGGACGGCGAGCGGCGGCGACCCTGGCCGCGCGGGCCCGATCCGTGGGGGTCGAGGCGCTGACGCTTGCGCCCGCACTCGGCGATTTCAACGAGGATCTGCGCCGCGTCGGCTCCGTGGCGCTAGGGCAGGGGTTGCGCCTGCAACTCGCGCCGGAGGACATCGAGCGCTTCCTCATCCTCTAGCGCCGGCCGGGACGAGGATGCGCAGCCGTTACGTGCTGGTGGGTTGAGCGGATCGCCGGGCCTCATCGGGAGAGCCGCACCTTCGGCCTTCAAGAGGGGCGATCGGACCGGAGCCGGTCCGGCCCGGCAACGGCGGCGACCCGCTATTTTCCGCCGGCGAGCGGCGCTCGCCTTTGCAGCGCGAAGCAAAATAGCGGGCCTTCGCCGTCCTCCGCTGCGCTTCGGCCGGCCGGGCTCCCGCCCGCCGGTGCAGGCCCGGTCCGCCCCCCGCTCTTCGGCGCCCAGGAAGGCCGCGAGAGGCGCGGCCCCGAACCGGAGGCAACCCGCCATGACCACCCACGAGGACAGTAACGAGCAATCTCCGACCGCCACCATCCTGCAGGAGCTCCAGCTTTATGGCTTCCGTCCCTTCCAGGACGAACCAGACCCCCGACCGCTTCCCGACGGTCACCAGATCACCGGTGCACTCGCCGACATCTTCGACGCCTTGGTGTCGACGCTCACTGACACCCGGCTCGAGCCTGACCTCGATGACCTGCTCTGGGGTCAGGTGAACCTCTTCCACCGGGCCGGCGACCGCATCGAACGCGAGCTCGACGACAACGAGCAGGCGCAGCAGCGCAGCCAGCGCGAACAGGACGGATCGGAGGTCCGCTCGGTCGAGCTCGAGCGACTCACCGCCGAGGGGCTGACGCTGATCGAGCGCCGCAACGCCTTCGAGTTCATGCGCGATACGGCCGCCGACATGTTCGACAAGCACACGGGATCAAGTTGGCGGCCCCATCACGGCTCGATGGTCAACCGCAAGGCGCTTACCGCCGCGATGATCGACAGCCGCGACTTCCTCGCCGCGAGGCGCCGTGCCGAGACCGAGGTGATGCTGCCCGCAGGTGCGAAGATCGCCTTCACCGGTGGCACCGACTGTGCCGACCACCGCCGCATCTGGGATGCTCTCGACAAGGTGCACACCAAGCACCCCGACCTGGTGCTGTTGCACGGCGGGAGCCCCAAGGGGGCCGCACGCATCGCCGCCTGCTGGGCCGACAACCGCAAGGTGCCTCAGGTCGCCTTCAAGCCCGACTGGACACGCTACGCCAAGGCCGCTCCTTTCAAGCGCAATGACCAGCTTCTGGATGTCATGCCGATCGGCGTCGTGGTCTTCCCAGGCTCAGGCATCTCCGACAACCTCGCCGACAAGGCCCGGAAACTCGGCATCCCGCTGTTCGACTTCCGGGAACGCCGTGCGTGAGCGCCGCACGTCCACTCCGTCGCCGATCCGCCTTTTCCGGATCGGCGGCTTTGCGCTTCTCGATAGTTCGCTTCTATTCGGCGTGGCGAGCCCGCACCTGCGGACTGATTGCACGCGTGTCACGCGCCAGTTTGGCCTCCAGCGCGATCATGTCCTGAGCCGCGCCGTTATGGCCTGCGTCCAGGTCCGACCGGGTTGCGCTGTTACGCAAGTGGGCAGCTGATATCCGCCCGGCTTTGCGTGGGCATCACCAGCACCTCGACCCCTGCATAAGACGAGCACCGCCCCGCTCGCATAGTCGCTGATCCTTTATCCAGCTCGGGACCTCTTACGATCAACCCGCAAGGGGTCGGTACGCTGACGCTACCGCCGCCAGCAGCGCTGCCGGTGATCGCGGTCCCGCGCCGGACACATCGGGCGCCTGTCGAGCGGGGGCGGTCCCCGCTCCCAAGACAGGAGCCGGAACGATGTCCCTCACTTCAGCCCAAGCCCGCGCCTGGAATCTCGCTACGACCCTCATGGTCTGCGTGGTGCTCTTCCAGACCGATGGCGGTGGCTATGGCGTCATGCCCGCTGCCGAGTACGACGGTGACCCCGCCTGTGTGGTCCACGAATATGACCCGTTCGCGCCCTGAACGGGTCTGGCCTCCCCCGACGGCATCGCCGCCCGAGCTAGACTCGGCGTCGCTCGCTACGCGATTCTCATTCGTGCACTGCGCAGGCTATGGGAGTGGGTCCGATCTTAGCAGGTGCCGGCGGGCATCTCTGCCTCCTAGTCGGGCCCAGGCGTTCAGATTGAACAATCGGCTTCGCGACCGGGGCGATCACCTCGTTCTCGACCAAGTGCCGCTCGCTACCATTCGCGGCATGGTTGTCGGAACACGGTTTAATCGCCTCAACTAGGCGACTAAGGCGACTAAGGCGGCTCATACGGCAGAGGTGCCGCGCACGTGCGCGCATGTATAGAGCGCCGCGCAAACCATGTTTCCGCAAGTAGAATGCCGCCGTCTCTTCGGCTGAATCTGGGCCGTAAGCTGCCGTTCCGGTGCTTGCGGCCCTTGGAGACAAAGCGGACCTTCTCTCGACCTCGGCCGGACCGCAGCTTTGACGGACAGTATCCCGAACCGGTGTGTAGAGCCTTATTCGGCGGGCAGCCGGTCCGAAGGTGAGCGCGGTAGGACGCCCGGGATCCAACGGAAGTCCGAGCGCTTGAAGCTCTTAAAAAGCAGGTAGAAGCCCGTTCCAGACAGCCAGAGCACCCCAAACGCCACCATGATGATCAGGGGGTGATTGAAGCTCTTACGCTCGACGTAGTCCATGTTGTGGAGCATCCAAAAGAAATCCCACAGCCGGTAGCTGTCGTCTCGCCGCTCAACGACCTTACCAGTGGCCTGCGAGACATAGAAGGATGTGTCGCCGTTGTCAGCGAAGTCGACCCGCCAAAGTGGTTCGTCATGGTCGCGGGTCTCTAGGATCGGCTTGCTCAGCAGAGATACGCGCGCAACCGCTGCTTTACCGGCATAGTCCGCCGACGCAATCGCTTTGGCGACGGCGGCATCAACCACGAATGGGCGACCATTCTCGTCGAGAACACGAATGCCGTTGGGGGTAGCGACCTCGTAAACATGTTGCCCCAGCATAGGGCGAAAGGTGAAACCAACGATCTCGGTGCCGAGCCGCGCGCTCAAGTCGCTAGGGGACAGCGCCTGTTCGGGCCAGGGCGCGACCTGTGGCGGATGCCCGAGATGCTCGCCGCTCACATCATGGTGATCGATGAGTGCCATAACTGCTCCGCTGACCGTCCACAGCAAGAACTGCAGCCCCAGGATGAGACCGACCCATTTATGGATGCGACGGAATAGGAGCGTCGATATGCGGATCGGCCTCATGCGCTGGCCTTCTTCCGCTTGCTCTTCGGGAAGCTCCACCAGAGCAGCCACGCCCCGGTGAACGCCATTAACGCCACAAGCCAGGTCATTGGGCGCAACAGCCAATTGTTCATGTTCTGGCGGTCGTCGTAGTCCATGATGTGGAGCATCCACATGAAGTCAAAAACCCGCCAAGCCTCATGCCTGCGCGACAAGAGCTCACCAGTCACCGGCGAGTAGTAAAATGCCGGTTTGTCCCAGCCCTCGAAATCGACGCGCCAGAGCGGCGGCTTGCGCCCCTGGACCTCGAGCGGCGACTTTTCGATCAGCTCAATTTTGACGATATCGCGATCTTGCGCCATGCGCCGACGCGCAAGCTCTCGGACGATTGGCTCGTCAATCGTAAGCTTTTTGCCAGCCTCAGCGTCGAAAAGCTGAGGCCCGAGTTCGGTCTCCACGACATAGGCCGGCGTATCGAGCAAACGTGTCAGCCGAACCGATTGCACGCTTTCAAGCCCGGTCGTGACGGCGGTCGGCGCGAGCAATCCAGTCGTGTCGAAAGGACGTTCGTCAGGCGCGCGCACGAGATGGTCGCCGTGAATATAGTCGATGTGTACGGCCACCATATACATGCCGCTCAGCGTCCAGATCAACGCCTGAAGCCCGACGACAAGCGCCAGCCACTTGTGGAGGCGCCGGGCAAGCAGCGGTAAGCGAGCTGCCATCAGAAAAATGCTCCGTTTGTGGGCCGAGCCGAGCCGGCGTCGGTTTGGGGGCGCCTACGCCGGCCGACTGCCGCTTGGTTGGAGAGATAACTTGTGCAGGTACAGCCGACGATCCTGCAGATCCTAGGAAAATGTACCAGTGTTTGAGTCCGTCGCGTTCGCGCTTGTTAGTCAGGCCGCTTTCGCCTCATCCAAGCAGGTTTGCCGCTTCAGAGTACCCTGTCCCCAATGCAAGTCCCGACATGAGCACCGCACAAACGCCGCTGGAGACGTCGTGGGCGGCTCTGACCCGCGGAGTGCTTCATCCTGCGGCTCACATCGCTTACAGCGGTTCGATAGCTGACTCGCGAATATGCGCACAGGAGCGTCGTTTGTTGACCCAACCCAATCTTCACGACGTCCACATTGCTCGCCCTGCTGGCCTTGCTGGGGGCTTGTGGCGAAACGGCCGATAGCGCTGACCAGGCCGAACAGGTCGCGATTGCTGCTGACACGGCCAATCCCGAGATCGCCACCGCTGGTGAAGCAGTGACGGTCGGAGATGCTGGCGCAGCAGCCGACCCCGTGTCATCCATGCCTGCGCCCGAACCGGCCCGACCGATACCTGCCGCCGAAACCGCTGCAAAGGTCCCTCAAACGGGGCCAGCACCGGAGCCTGCCGAGCCGCGGGCCGACAGCGGGACGCCGACGGTCGCCGCTACCGATCCGTCGTGCCCGCCGGAACACGCTGCGATGGGGCATTGCATTCCAAAGAAGTGAACATGCCAAAAAAACAGCTACACGTCGGCGTGGTGTCGTTGAACCATCTAGGGCGTGACATCCGGCCGGCGAAGCAGCTTGTGTGCATGAGGGCCGTCCTGCACGGTGCTATAGATGTCGGCACCTAGCATCCAGCCCTACCAACCCAATCGTGATTGCTTCTGCTTCACTCTTGACCGGGACCTGCTGTTTCGAGCGCTTACGGGTGAGACGGGCGGAGAGACATTTTGGCGCGAGCTGTTGAGCAGCCGCCCCCACCTGTTTTCCAACGTCTCGACCTTCATCACAGCCGACGCCCTCCAACAAATGCACGCGATCGTCACCGCGGTAGAGCGCATCGCGGGGGACCCGGCTTACGTCGCGGCGGTACTTGCCTATGCGCCGCCGATTGCCCGGCTGGAGTTTGGCCCGCGCGGGGCGTTCATGGGCTATGATTTTCATCTAGGCCCAACAGGGCCACAGCTGATTGAGATAAACACCAACGCCGGCGGCGCTTTCCTAAACGCGGTTTTGGCACGCGCCCAGCGCTCCTGCTGCGCCGAGGCGGAAGCGCTCGGAGCCCGCGTATCGCCCCCCAATGGCTTTGATGCCGCTGTCATTGGCATGTTCGAAAGTGAATGGAAGACACAGCGTGGATCGACGCCGCTACATCGCATCTCGATCACCGACGAACGGCCAAGCGAACAATATCTCTACCCGGAGTTTCTGCTCGCGCAGAAGCTCCTGTCCAAGGCTGGCCGGCAGGTCGACATAGTCGATTCCTGCGAGTTTAGACATCGAGGCGGGCAGCTTCTCGTTGCGGGGCAGCCGGTCGACCTCGTTTACAACCGACTAACCGACTTTGCGCTCGAAGACCCAAAGCATCAGGCGCTCCGCGAGGCTTACGTGGCAGGCGATGTCGTCGTTACCCCCAACCCACGCAGCCACGCGCTGTTCGCCGACAAACGAAACCTCGTGCTGCTGTCGGACCCTGAGCAATTGGCCCGCTGGGCCATCGATGCAGCGACCACCGTCACGCTTGTTGCAGGCATTCCGCGAACCGTCGCCGTGACGGCCGAACGGGCCGAACAGCTGTGGACAGACCGACGCCGTTTGTTTTTCAAGCCGGCTGGCGGCTATGGATCAAAAGCTGCCTATCGCGGAGACAAACTCACGCGTGCGGTGTGGTCTGACATCATCACGGGCAACTTCGTCGCGCAAGCCTACGCTCCACCAAGCGAGCGGATGGTTTCGATCGACGGCGGGCCAGCCGCACGCAAGATGGACGTCCGGCTGTTCACCTATGACGGTGAAATCTTGTTGGTGGCAGCCCGACTTTACCAGGGGCAGACGACCAATTTTCGCACGCCCGGTGGAGGTTTCTCGCCCGTGCTGTTGACTGGAAGGGCCGCCGCGTAGGTCACCTGCTCATCGGGAATGGCTGCACAGACCCCGGCGCAAGAAAGCTTCGTAGCTGGATGGTCGACCGGAGCTGATCCACCTTCGCAATCGTGGACCATCGAGGCATCAACCTGCGGCGCGGCTGCCACTGCTGCTTCGCAAGCAATCGTGAAACGCGAGGCAAGCAGCAACCCCATCGCCAGGCTGATAATCAACCGGCTCAGTCGTTGCGGTCGAGGTGCGACCCCGCTCACGCCATTATGGTATCCCAGCTTCCATCGATCGCAACGCGACCGAGTGCCCTCACAACCGTAGCGCCTTCAGTCGAAGTGAGTTGGAGATGACAGCCACCGAGCTGAACGCCATCGCGGCACCGGCAACGATCGGGCTCAGGAGCCAGCCAAAAAACGGGTAGAACAAGCCGGCAGCCAGCGGCACGCCGGCAGCATTGAAGATGAAGGAAAAGAACAGGTTTTCGCGAATGTTGCGCATGGTCGCCCGGCTGAGGCGGCGTGCCCTGACGATGCCCTTCAGGTCTCCTTTCACGAGCGTTACCGCAGCGCTCTCCATGGCGACATCGGTCCCAGTGCCCATGGCAATGCCGACAGTAGCCGCCGCGAGCGCCGGCGCGTCGTTAATGCCGTCCCCGGCCATCGCCACATGTCGCCCCTGGGCGCGCAACTCCTCGACGATGCGCTGCTTGTCTTGCGGCAGCACGTCGGCAATCACCTCGTCGATGCCACCGACTTTTCGGGCAACCGCATCGGCGGTCGTGCGATTGTCCCCGGTCAGCATGATGACGCGAATGCCTTCGCTGCGGAGCGCCTGAACCGCCTCGGCAGCTGTTTCCTTGACCGGATCGGCGACGGCGACCAGCCCACCGAGCTTGCCGTCGACGCCCATGAACATCACCCCGCGCCCCTCGGCGCGGTGGGCATCGGCGGCAGCCAGAATGGGCGACGGATCTATGCCGCCGGCGACCAGCAACGCTTTGTTACCCAAAACGACCTTTCGGCCATCGACGTTGCCCGTCACCCCCTTGCCCGTCTGCGATGCAAACTCCTGGACTTCCGGCACCTGGAGACCGCGGTCCGCAGCGCCCTCGACGATCGCTGCAGCCAACGGGTGCTCGCTTCCCCGCTCAAGGGCGGCAGCCAGCCGGAGGAGCTCATCAGCGGTAAGCGGGCCGCCGTCAGCCGGTTCCACGGCAACGAGCTTCGGCTTGCCCAAGGTGAGCGTGCCGGTTTTATCGACCACGAGTGTGTCGATCTTCTCCATGAGCTCGAGGGCCTCGGCATTCTTCACCAGAACGCCAGCCTGCGCGCCGCGGCCCGTGCCGACCATGATCGACATGGGCGTCGCAAGTCCGAGCGCACATGGGCAGGCGATGATGAGAACCGCGACTGCATTGACAAGGGCGAAGCTGATTGCGGGCTCCGGTCCCCATACTGACCAGGCAGCGAATGAAAGCAGCGAGATTGCGATGACGACGGGAACGAACCACCCGGAAACCGTGTCAGCAAGGCTCTGAATCGGCGCGCGCGACCGCTGTGCTTGCGCGACCATGCGTACGATCTGCGAGAGCATCGTGTCCTGCCCCACTCGCGTAGCGCGAACGACGAGCATGCCGGTTCCGTTGACGGTGGCTCCCGTAACCTTGTCGCCGGTCGTCTTCTCGACCGGAACTGGCTCGCCCGTTAGCATTGACTCGTCGACCGACGAACGACCCTCCTCGACTTCGCCGTCGACAGGCACCTTCTCACCCGGCCGCACGCGCAAGCGATCGCCAACGCCAACATGCTCGAGAGGAACGTCTGTCTCGGTCGCATCAGGTGCGATGCGTCGCGCGGTTTTGGGTGCTAAGCCAAGAAGCGCTCTGATGGCGCGTCCCGTTGCTGCCCGCGCACGAAGCTCGAGCACCTGGCCCAGAAGCACGAGCGCCACGATGACAGCTGCCGCCTCGAAATAGACGGGCACTTGGCCGCCCATGGTGCGGAAGGCCTGCGGGAACAGCCCAGGAAAGAGCGTAGCAACGAGGCTATAAAGATAGGCTACACCGACACCCAACGCGATCAAGGTGAACATATTGAGCCGGCGGCTTAGGATCGACGCCCAGCCACGCTCGAAGAATGGCTTGCCGCCCCAGAGGACCACAGGCGTCGCGAGCGCCAGCTGAACCCACATGGACGTCCGCATGGGCAGAGGCTCCCAGCCCACAACCTCCGCGCCCAGGGTCAAAACGACCAGAGGCACCGATAACGCGGCGCTGACCCAGAACCGCCGCGTCATGTCGATGAGTTCAGGGTTCGGGCCGTCCTCGAGGCTAGGCTCCAAAGGCTCAAGCGCCATGCCGCAGATCGGACAGTTGCCCGGAGCGTCGCGCCGTATCTCCGGGTGCATCGGGCAGGTCCAGATTGTCCCTATCGCTTGCGGCTGTACGCTCGGATCGGGGTGCGCCGTGTCGGCCGCTGGCATGCTCAAATAGTGCTCAGGGTCGGCGACGAACTTCGCCCGGCATTTCTCGCTACAGAAATGGTGGGTCGATCCGCGGTACTCGGCATGATGAGGCGTCTGCGTCGGATCGACGGCCATTCCACAAACGGGGTCCTCAACCGACCCAGCAGGGTCAGGCTGACTGTCGTGATGGCTATGGCCCATAACTGCACTCCTGTGCGCTTTCGCTTTCCGCCTGCGATTGCTCCAACTCGAGACACCACCAATCTGCGGTAAGTGTTAGCCGATGCAGTGGAAGCTGTAGCCCGGTAGCGAAGGGCGCGAAGCGCTCGAGAGTCAATGGTGAGGGCACCTCTGAAAATTCCTCCCTGAGCTCCCGTAGCTCGTAGGCACTTTGCCTCTGACGGTCGATAACAGGGGATCATCAGCCCGACCCTACACCGACTCCGAATTGGGAGCCCAATGCCGGCCAGTTTGACTCTCGGAGGGCGCTGCTTTTTGGGGCACGGCGCGCGTCTCTTCCGCTCAATCCACCGACCGACATTTCGAGGAGCGATTCCTTCGCAGGCGATTCAGCTGTCTAGGCAAATGCGCGCCGTTCCCGTCTGGCTTGCTTCAGAGTGGACCTACCGCTTGCCCCCGGAGGGTAATGAGCGCTTCCTCACACTGCCCTGACCACGTTCAGCGGCTGGTCGCCTTGCGGCCTATGGCGTTTGCAACGAGCGGACTGCCGAAAACCGATCAGCCGATGGGCCTGAAGCCCCATCGCAGGGCAGAAGTGGAAATTGGGCCAGCTTTTCAGGTCATAGCAAGGACGTCGATATGAGAACCCAAAGTATGCTTCTCCCCGCGATCGCCGCCCTCCTTTCCGGCTGCGCCACGACGATGAAAAGCACCGCCAGCGCTGAAGAAATGGAGGAGTGCAAGGCGATGGCCGCGGACATGGGAACGGCGAGAGCGCATAGCCACTCCGAAACTAAGGGTACGATCATATCCACCCCGATGAACGCCAAGCATGATCGCTGCCGCGCAATCCTCGCCAACCAACCTTAATCGCGATGGCCGCGCTGCAGCCCGATCAACGGACCGATTGATCACGGTCAATGCGTCCTCCTGCTCGGTCGTTATGTTGAGGGAGCTGGAAAGCGCTTCCAGGGCGGAAAAGGACTTCCCAATGAAGATGCTCATGATTGCCGCGACGATTGCTGCCATTCTTGTCAGTCCCGTATTCGCGCAGACCCAAGGTCAGACTCATCCCCCGCATAACGCGGAGGCGGCCACTCCTGCGGCGAAGGTAGATTGCGACGAAATGGCAAAGAAGATGGGCACCGGCCAGCAGCACAGCCATGCCGAGGAAAAAGGTACCGTCGCGCACAGCGCGATGAACCACGAGCACATGCGCTGCAAGGCTGAGAAGGCCAAGAAGGACGACAAGGCCAAGTAGTCCGTCTTCGCCGAAAGGGTTGGAGCAACAAGGCGCCATCGGCTCGTCGCGCCCGGCTTCGGAGGCGTTGTCGGCTTACGACTATGTCAGCGTCGGTCGCCTCAGGCCGACCGACGCCGGCGCGGACAGGTCGAGCCTTGTAGCCACGCCATACACCGCAATCAGGACTGCGGCAGTTCCTCTATGATGGGGCTGTCTGGCCGATGGCCTCCATGACAATTCTTCGCCAGATTTTCGAGGGAACGCCGGATTTCTGGAGCTCCCTTTCCTTGCGCTTTAGCTTGCGACGCGTTTGAGCCGCACCGCGTCGTCGACGCCTGGACGCGAACGAAGCCGCGACGAGCTCGGTTCGCCGAACGCATCGCCGACATCGATTCGGTGTGGTCTGTCTTCGCTTCAAGTCGCCGAGAGGTGTGAGACGCGCCAAGCCGGCTAGCTGATCGAACGGCGACTTACCGCCTGGTGCCTGTAAGGAGCGCACTTCGCGGATTGTCCGGCATTGCAGCCATCGCGCGCGAGCTCATTTAATGTCCGCTTTCAGGAAACCGACGCCGGAGCTCCAATGACTGAGATGACGGCGCGAAGCGGACATCCGGCGGCGATCGCAACGGTGGCGCTCTACATGTGCATGCGGCACTTATCGTATGTCTCGATAATGGTGGCCGCCGCCTATGCGCCCGGGTCGTCTCGCCCACCTATTCAGCGGTGTATGAGTTTTTTGGGATTGGCCGCACCGCGGGAGCTTGGCGCATCGCGTTGGGCGCAGTAGCGGGCATCATCGCGGCTTCGCCTGCGCAGGGTAAGCGCCATCGACCCGGGTTGTGCGGAGCAGGGCGTCAGGACCGCTCCTGCTCCAGCGCTAGATTGGGTGCGGCCGAGGATGGTTTGGCAGCCGGTCTCGCGGTCTCAGTTAGGCGATCTCGGCGGCGAGCACGCGGGCCGGCGGGCTGGCGCGCGTGGCTAGCGATCCTGTTCAACGCTTCCCGTTCTGTCCCCCTTTCCCTGCCGTTCGATCAATCGGTGAAAGCCTTCTGTGTCGCGGTTCCCGGGATGATGAGTGTACGCTCTCCGGTTCGATGGAGCCTGTCGTTGCGTAAGGGTGACCGCCGGGTTCTTGTCGGAAGGGGCCAACTGCCGCCACGTCTCCTGCTCAGTTGCTGTCGGTCCGCGGCCCAGTGCGGCCTCGCTCTGGCTTGATCTGGCCGAGGTCGGCTTCGCCTCGATCGACGGCGCCGCAACGGAGGTCCGCAACTTTCTTCCCCTGACCTGCCCACCCCATGCGGAAGGCCGCACGGGGACCCCGGGCGAACGGTCATTCCTCGCGAAACAAGAAAGCCGCGGCTTCTCCGTCCTTCGCTGTGCTGCGGGTCCTGGCGGACTGCGGCCTCGATCGCCCCCGGCCTTGCGATCGCCATCGAGGCCGCGATGGGCGCGGGCTCGATATAGCAGAACAGGAGATTATCATGGCGACCATCGGCACCTTCAAGAAGTCCGGCAACGAGTTCACCGGCGAAATCGTCACCCTCAGCGTCCAGGCCAAGAGCGTCCGCATCGTCCCCGAAGCCAACCGCGCCAACGAGAATGCGCCTTCGCACCGGGTCTTCGTCGGCCGGGCCGAAATCGGGGCCGCCTGGGAGAAGCGCTCGAACGAGGGCCGCGAATACCTCGGCCTGAAGCTCGACGATCCGAGCTTCACCGCTCCCATCTACGCCAACCTCTTCGACGACGAGGACGGCAAGGCCTACAGCCTCATCTGGTCGCGCTCCAACGGTAAGCGCCAGGGCGACTGACCGGTCCCAGAAGCCCCGCCCGGACCACCCGGGCGGGGCCTCTCTTTTGCTCACGTCTCTGACCATGACCGCTGGTCGCGCGGCAGCCGGCCATCGGGATCGTGGACTTCGAGACGGTCGTCGGCGGTCAGGTTGGCGCTGAACACCACCAGGTTGGTCCCGCCGGCGTGACGCAGCGATGGAAACAGCAATCCCTGGCAGCCGTCGCGAATGGCGGCGTCACCCAGCAGCCAGGACGCGGGAATCTTACGGTCGAGCCGCGCGACGGCGCGCCAGTCGCAATTCCACTCGGCCCATTCGGGCGACCATATCGCCGCATCGAAGCCTGCCGACAGATCGACGACGTCGGTGAGATCGAGCGGATAGGCCGCGAGCGTCGCCGGCGGCACGATCGGCGAGCCTTGAGCATATTCGGCGAGCGCGGTCTCGGCCATCCTGCTGAGGTACAGCGCCTCGACGCCCGGCCGGTTGAACCGGCCGCCGCCGCTTGCCGACCCCGCGCCGCTCAAGGGCGCGTGCGACCACTTCGGATTGAGGTAGCGGTAGAAGACTTCGTCCGGCCCGAGCCGGACGCGCTTCATCCGTTGGCCCCGTTGCCGAGATCCTCCAGATGGCTGAGCACTGCATCGACATGGCCGTCGCCGACCAGCTCGGCGGCGGTACGGTGCCGGTAGTCGGCAAGCGGCTCATTCTTGAACCAGTAGAGCGCGCGATCAACGTCACCGGTCAATTCGGCCGCCGCCGAAATCACCCTCACCATGTCGCGCAGCCGGTCCTGCAACCGTTCCGAGGCCGGGTTGCGGAGCGTGTTGCGATGGACCCCGGCGAGGGCGGCGAGGCTGGCGACCTGCACCCCGAGTACCTTGGAAAATCGCTGCGGCGAGATATAGGGCGTGCGCGGCTCTTGAAGACTTTCGACGAAGCCGGACAACATGCGGGTCGTGTGTGCAGGCCCAGTATGTGCAAGCGAAGCCACCATTGCCTCCATCGGTCCATGCACAATATACGCACATTTTCCGAACAGACAAGAGGGCACCCGGTTCCAGCATTCGTACAAAAGCTCCGGCGAGATCTGACGGAATATCGCCGCCTACAGCCCGGCTCTGTTGAACCAAGCGAGCACCAAAGAGTGAGAAGGTTAGGTGGGGCAGGATAGGGAATTTGTGGTCCAAATTCCCGGGTCGCGCGTTGGCGCGACACCTGCCCCATATGAGACAAGCTCATGCCCCCACCTAAAAGAGGTCGACCGACCGAACAATCGCAGCCGGTGACATCGGCCGCGCGACTGCGGTTGACGCCAGACGAGATGGCGGAATTGAAGGCGGTCGCCGCGGCGCAGGGGGTGACCGTCGCCCGCCTGCTCAGACGCGCCGTTCGTGAGATGATAACCGGAGGTCCCGACCTGTTCGACGACGGCCTCAAGGCGCTGAGCGAGACCGCGCGCCAACTCGCCGCCGCAGGCCGAAACCTCAACCAGATCGCAGCGACGCTCAACAGCGGCGACCATGCCTATTCGTCCGATATCCGCAACGCCATCGCCGAAATGCGGATCGCGCTCGACATCGCTCAGGACCGTTACGTGTCGCTCATCCGGGGCAGTCGCGAACGGTGGCTTACAGTGACGGCCGGGAAGAGAGAGGCGGGCGGCTAGCGTTCCAGCCCAGTGTCCCGGGTATGGGGGCGAGCCGGTTGTGTCGCCGACGATGCGTCGCGTGATATCGCCGGCTGTGCGAGTGCCGGAAATTCATGAGCGAACCGCGCGAGCTCAACCGCCATTGCCTTCAGCCTGGCGCGCTCCTCGACCGAGGCTGCGCCTTCGGCGGTGCGCGCGAGGCGCAGCGCAGCGATCCGGAACGCGTCGCGCTCCTCGGCATGCCGCGCGGCTTGTGCCCGGACATAGGGCTCATGGGGCTGGCGCGCGACGACCTTGCCCCGTCGCCTGGCCTCGAGCACCGCCCGGCTGACGCCGCGGCGCGCCACGCCCCGCGCGGCGCGCGGGCTGGCATCGATCATCACCCCTTCAGCGCGTGCTGCTTCGGCGAAGCTCCTGCGCCATGTCTCGAGGTCGCGCTTGCGCGGGTCCAGCGCGCGCCCGTCGTGGCCGCGCAGCTTGACCAGCAGATGGCAATGCGGATGCTCGGTGTCCCGATGTTCGGCCAGCGCATATTGATGGTTCGGACCGAAGGTCGCGGCGGCGAACGCACGGGCCGCGGCGAACAGCCGATCGCGGTCGGACCCCGGCGGCGCGGACATCTCCACATGCATCACATCGCGACCATTCTTGCGCGTCGTGAAGTCGCGCTCCCAGTCGCGGACCAGCGCTGCGCGCGCTGCGTCCCCGGCGACCGCGATGTCGCCTTCGACGACAAAGTCGCCGCCCGCCTTCTTGATCACATAGGCGGCCGTGCGCGCCACCGCGTCGCGTCCGCGCCGATAGCTCAGCACCTTGACCACCGCTTGTGGCAATCGCTGCGCAATCCGCACGCGCTCCGCGACCGAAATCGGGCGTGAGGCCGCGGCCGGCGGCGGCTGCTTGCGCAGAGTCGGTCGGTTCGAGGGGCGGTCAAGTTTCGCCCGACCGACCTTTCGCCACGACAGGTCATCTTCGTCGGTCACGAATTGCCCGCGCTCGGAAGCGCCGCGCCATCGAGGCCGCGCACCTCGTTTATTTCGCTTGCGGTCAGCGGCCGGGTCGCAGCCTCCAGCAACTGGCTCACCGTCGCACCGGCGGGAGGCGCGGCGTCAGGGAACTGGAAGGTCGATTGCCGCGTGACCGCGATCGCCCCGACTGCCACCACTGGGAACAGGCGCGCCGTGAACGTCGGGTCGCGGTGGTAGACGATCTTCGACGCAAGGACCGGACGTCGGCTTTCCACGAAGATGATCTCGCGGTCTCCGGGCAATGTCCGAACTTCCTGCGGCTTCATCAGCTCGCGGGCATGATATTGAAGGCTGGTGGTGATCGAGCCATGGGCGCCGCCCAACATCGGCGTCGAGCGCGAGCGCGACTTCTGTGTCTCGGTGTAGGTGCCCAGCCGCTCGGAGATATAGCGCGAGGTCTGGTCGTCGTTCGATGCGAAGAAGATCTGCAAGCCCGCGTTCGCGAGCACGAGTTCGCGCCCCGACGACCCGTAAAGGCGGTCGAGCTGCGCCAAACCCTGGATGACGAGGAGGAGCTTTACCCCAAACCCGGCCATGAACGGCATCTTGTCGACCACGAGGTCCATGCGCCCCAGCGAGGCGAACTCGTCGATCAGAACGAGCACGCCGTGCGGCTCGTCGCGTCCCGGCTGGCGCCGGGAGGTGACACCGATCAACTGCTGGAAGAATAGGTTGAGGAGAAAGGCGAGGCGCTCGAGCTGATCCAACGTCACCGACACATAGATCGTGGTCGTCACGCGGCGCAGCTCGTCGAAGCTGAAATCGGAGGTGGCGGTCGCTGCATCCACGAGCGGATCGTTCCACAGCTCGAGCGCGCCGGTGAGCGTTGATTTGACGCCGCTCTGCTCCTTCGACGCCTTGTTCGCGAAGCTGGCGAGGATGTTGACGCACGTCGGGTCGAGCTCGAAGGAGCGCTGCTTGATGATGGTCTTGAAAGCGTCACCAAGGTTGGCGTTGGTGTGCAGGACACGCACGACCTGCCCGAAGGTCAGCGGCAGGCTCGGCGTGTCCATGATGTAGAGGGCGACACCGACGAACAGCGTCCGCGCCTCCTGGTTCCACATCTTCTGCTCGCCCGCCCCCTCGGGCGTCAGCAGGTGCGCGATCTGCTGGAGGTCGCCGATGCGGCGCTCGCGGTCGCAGCGTACCGCGTCGAGTGGATTGAACCGGCAGGTGCGCTTTTCAGAATCACCGGGCGCGAAGCGGAACACGCGGCTGCCATGGGCCGCGCGAAACCCGCTAGTGTTCTGAAAGTTCTCGTCCTTGACGTCGAGCACCACGGCAGAGCCCGCCCAGGACAGCAGATTTGGCGTCACGACGCCGACGCCCTTGCCGGAGCGAGTGGGGGCAACGAGGAGCGCATGGAGAGGCCCGGCGTGGCGAAGGTAGCGGCCACGCGTGCGGCCAAGGAGAAGCCCGGCAGGCGCGAACAGCCCCATCGCACGCATCTCCGCCGGCCGCGCAAATCGCGCGTCGCCGTGGATGGCTTTCGCTCGCGGCGCGAACACTGCGACAAGTGTGGCCAACGCTGCCGCACCCGCAATCAGGCCCGACCATGCAAGCCGCGCATCGAGCGAACGCTCAGCCGGCCAAGTGAGGTAGGCGACCGGTGCTGCCCATGGTGTCCGCACCGCCTCGATGACAGCTGTGTTCTGAAAGAGGTACCAGACGATCGTCCACATCAGCGTGCCGAGGACGAGGCAGCCTCCGATGGCCCCGACGAGTTTGCGGCCATTGTCCACGCCGTCGAGCGGCAACTTGGGGCGGCCGTCAGCGGTGACGCGGCTCATACAACACCTCGGATACGAAGCGGCCCGACATGTCCCGACCGAGTTGCACGACGATGTCGACGACGCCGCGCACATACTCGACGATCTCGCCGCGCGTGAGCGTAAGGCCGGCTTGGAGAACCATGAGCGCCATCTGCTCGATCGCGCCCGAACAGGTGTCGGCGTGAACGGTGGTGATCGAGCCCGGATGGCCGGTGTTGACGGCGCGCAGATAGCTGTACGCCTCGCGCCCGCGGACCTCGCCGAGCATGATGCGATCGGGGCGCATTCGCAGGCTCGCCTGGAGCAGATCCTCAACCGTGACACGGGCCTCGCCCTGGTCGCCCTTGGCAGCTACGAGCCCGACGGCGTTGGCGTGCTCGAGAACGACCTCGGGAGTGTCTTCAATAGCGATCAGGCGCTCGGCAGGCGGGATCTCCTTCAACAGCGCGTTGAGGAATGTCGTCTTGCCCGACCCGGTGCCGCCCGAGATGATGATGTTCTTTCGGCCCACGACTGCCTCGCGCAGGAAGACCGCATAGTCACCGGCGCTGTGGAGTTGGGCCAGGCACCTGTCGATCACGGTCGGCTCGGTCTGGCGCCCGTCGCGCGCGCGCTCGAAGCTTCCCGCTGCCGCATAGTCTCGGAGCCGAAGATCGCTCACGACCTGCCGGCGGATCGCCAGGGCCGGAAAGCCCCGGGTCGCTGATGCGAGCACGACCTGAACACGTTCGCCCCCTGGCAGCGCGCCCGAGAGAAGTGGGTAAGCACGGCTTACGGCCTGATGATTAGCAGCTGCAATGTGCTGGGCGAGCCGCGCGATGAGCTGCGCCGTGACCGCACCGCAAGCATGGCGTTCCGTCTTCCCGCCGGCTTCGAGCCAGACCTCGCCCTCGCGCTGAACGAAGATGTCGGTGACGTCCGGCCGGGACAGGAACGGCCGCAGCGGCGCGAGGTAGGCCGAGAGGTAGACGCCCGCTGGCCGTTTAGGGCTCGCGCGTGGCGCGGCCAGCGCGCTCATCCGCCGGTCGTCGACCCGATCGCGGCGCTTTCGGTGCCGCTGAAATCGAGATCCTTGGCCACGAAGATGCGGATCGGCGTGCCTTGTCGCACCTTGATCGTCGGCGGGATGTTGACGCTCGATTGCAGCGCGAGCTCGGCAACCCGCGATGCGTCGCCCGCCGCGTTGATCGTGAGGTCGTCGCCGTCGCCCGCCGCATTCGCCGCGGCCTGCGCGCCGCTGCCGACCACCGAGAGGAGGAGTGCTGCGCCGAAGCGCTGGAAGAAATGGTGGTCGACACGTCCCGTGACGCCGGCTTGACCCAGCGCGTCGGTCCCCGGCGAGCCGAGCGCGATGCTGACGCCGGCGGGCGTGATGAGCCGGGTCCAGACGACGAAAGCGCGGGTCTGGCCCACAGCGATGCCAGAGCGGTACTGCCCGATGAGGCGTGATCCGCGCGGGATGAGCACCTGTCGGCCATCGAAGCTGGCAACATCGGCGGCGACGACCGCGCGCAGCAGACCTGGCAGGTCACTGTTGATCGCGGTCTCGAGCACGCCCGGCACCAGCGTTCCTTGCGCAACGAGCGCCCCCTGGTTCGGGAGCACGCGGGCGCGCGCCGTCTCGACGCCCGCCTCACTTGCGCTGCCGCGGTACGCGCCATTCGCGCCGCCGAGGCTCAGGCGCACCGGGGAAGCCTCGGAGGGCGCTGATGCCGGATGGTCCGGCGTGACGATCAGCGGGGAGCGCAGCCTCTCAGCGGCGCGGCGCCGGGCGTCCTCGGCGCGCTGGCGGGCCTCGTCGCGCCGACGCTGACGATCTTGCGCCGACGCGCTCGACGCGCTTTCCGCCTGAGCTGCCGAACCCGAGCCCAGCGCGGTTCCGGACAAAGGCGCGCTGAGCGGAGCCGATCGCTCTTCGAGTTCGGCTGGCTCCAACGGCGGAGCGGGCGGCGGAGGAGGAAGCGCGATCGTCTGGCTGGAGGGCGCGACCTCGCCGGCGCTGCTAACCGAATAGACCAGGCCTCCGGTCACCAGGGTCGCACCGAGGATCATGGCGGGAAGCGCAAATCGGCTCTTGGGGCGCGTCACCTCCGGGATTCCGCGTCCGATGACGGCGTCATCCCCCGCGGCCACGGCGGGGCGGCCAGACGGGGCCACCTCGCCCGCGCGCGGGTCGAGCAGTGGGACGAAATCGTCGGTCATGTCGCCTTGCCTCCTGTGGCGGTGAGCGGTTTGCCGTAGCCCTTGTTCTTGACCCGGACCTTGTCCTTGCCCTCGCGCAGCACGAAGGCGCGCGCCACGCGGTCGACGACGACGTAGGCGCCGCGCGTCTGGTGGTTAACGAGCTCTTCGCGGCGGCCGACGGCAAGGAAGATAGCGGGGACCGCAGTGCCGCCCGGCCAGTGGAAATAGGTCGACCGTCCATCGTCGAAGATCTGCGTAGGCCGAATGCGGGACGCGCCCGACAGCTTATAGGCTCGGTTGTAGGCAACCGGTGCCACAGCCGCAGACGGCCGAGCAACATTCGGATAGCGGAACTCGACCTTGTAGATCATCCCGGGCGTCGAGCCGCCGCGCGCCGCGCGCGCGGCCTTTAGCTCGAACAGATAGGTGCGGCGGTCCGTCTGCACCGTCATGTTGGTGGCGGCATTCGCCTCGACCGGCTTCAGAAACAGCCCGTTCGCCGCCTTGTTCGGCGTCACGAGCCAGGCGACCGAGTCGCCGATCGAGATGTTCTCGATCCGCTCGGCAGGATCGAGCGCGACGAGCATCTGATACCCATAGTGGCCGGTGAGCTGGACGACGTCCGAGGCGACGTAGCTGACCGTGCGCACTCGAGGATCAGCGGCGCCAGCGGGCGCTGCGAGCGCTGCGAGCGCGAGGGAAGTTATCAGCGCGGTGGGAAATAGAGCGCGATTCATGACGGCACTCCCGCACGCGCGGCAACCGGCACCACGCCGGCGGTCGGCGCCGTCGGCGCCAGCTCGGGCGGCGCGTCCGGGTCGCGCC
Source organism: Sphingomonadaceae bacterium (assembly GCA_030147805.1). Lineage (GTDB taxonomy): Bacteria > Pseudomonadota > Alphaproteobacteria > Sphingomonadales > Sphingomonadaceae > Sphingoaurantiacus. The sequence goes on along the minus strand of JASBUR010000017.1, from coordinate 35,014 downwards.
GGTAGCTTGTCACCTGGAAGCCCAAAGGGTTGATGAAACGCTCGTCCTGGGTGAGTGGGCGGTCGGCAAAGCGGTAGCCGACGATGGACTGCCAGTGGTCGGTGACGGCCCCTCGCCCACCGGGCATTCCGCGCGTGGTCGAGAAGCGCACAAGCGCGGTGTTGGCGGTCAAGGGCGAGATGCCTTTCACCGACACTGTGACGACAGTGCCGAACGGGTACTTGCCAGCGAGGCCGTCTGGGTTGGACTTGTCCCAGAGCGCGAGATAGGCGGCGCGTGCGCCGTCCGCTGACCAGGCGAGAGTCTTTTCATAGTTGGCGACGATGTCGGCGGCGTCGACACCTTCGCGCGCCAGCACATAATGGTAGAGGCTCGACTGCCGAACTGCCTCATTCTCCGACAAGGTGCCGGGCTCGGCGAGGCGCGCCGCCTGGACATAGCCTGTCGAGCGCTCGAGTTCGATGACGTAGGGCACTGCGGTCTTTAACGGCGTCAGCAGTGCGACCGCGGTGACCGCGACGAGCGAGGTTGCCGTGGTTACGGCAGCGAGCGCCCACGCCCGCTTCCTCGATCGCCGCAGCGATGCGACAACGTCGGCGCTCCAGCTCTGCGCTTCGGCATAATATTCGGCGCGATCGAGAACGGCGCCGCGGCCGATCAGAGACGACATAAGCAACTAACTCCGGTTGGGGGTGAAGCTCGTCGAGCGGGCGGAGGCAGAAGCGGACGGCGTTGCTCGGCTCGCGTCGATGAGCACGCGCGAGCGTTGCGCGTGCCGCATGCCGGGCGTCGTGCCCACGCGGTTCCACCAGCGGGCCTGCTCGCCAATGCCGGCGCCGATGCGCCGGCGGGCTGCCTGCAGTTCGGGTATTGTCGCGGCGCGCGCGCCCGGGCTGCGCAACGCGTAGCCTAGCGCCCCAGCGCGCGCGATGCCTTTGCCGCCGCCGACCGCAGCCGACCCGGCTCCCAGGCCGAGCGAGGTCATCGCGCCGGCGATGCCGCCGATACTGATGCCGCCGGCGATCGAAGCGGTGACGTTCGGGATTTGGGTGAAGAGAAGCGCGAAGCCGGCGGTCACGACCATAAGGAGCACGAGGTTATCCCACGTCATGTCGCCGGCGAGAGCCTCGGCCTGGATGGTCGCGACCGTGCCGTCGACCATGGTCATCAGCATGGCGAGCGAGGTCAGGAGGAACATCGGCACCAGCGCAAAGGTGACGAGCGATCGAAGCCACCCTTCGAATAGCCCGCGCGTACCGCCGAAGAGAAACAGCGCGATGAAGATCGGGCCCACCCCCAGGATGAGCGCGGTCGCGAGCTTCGAGATGAGGAGGAAACCGAACGCGAAGAACATTGCCAGGATCGTTACGATCCAGACGAAGCCGGCCGCGAAATAATAGTCGAGGTTGGTGAGGTCGGCCTTGTTCATGTAGGACGCGGCTGCGTCCATCATCTTGTCGTAGAACGCGTCGACCGCACCTATGACGCCAGCCTGCCCGCCGCTCGCCGTGCTGAGTATGGTGAGCATCTCGTTGGCGATGCCGGTCGGCGCGCCGAAAGCCACCTCGACGACCAGCCGCTGGAAGGTCGGCCACGCCGACAGCAGCGCGACGATGAAACCAATCTTCAGCGCGCGTGGTCCGAACTGATCAAGCGTCAGCCGCGCGGTCCCCAGCGCGAGCTGGATGCCGTAGATCGCCACGTAGAGGACGAGGGCGCCGGTGAGCAGAGTCGCGAACGTCGTTCCAGGCCCAAAGACCTGAGTGTAGACGTCGAACACGAAGCCGTTAGTGTAGCAGTCGACTAGTCCGAGCGCGTTGGTGAGGACGCCGTCGTTTGCCGCGGTCGCTGTGCAGGCTGGCATTATTGCCCCCTCACAGCTTCGCGCGCCCGGCGACGTAGCGCCAGAGCGCCGGGTCGCGAACGTCGGCGTTCGACACGGTCACGTCGAGATACGAGCCGAGTCGCTCGGCGAGGCGCTCCGCCGCCTGTTCGCACGATTCTGGCAGCAGTGTTGCGTGCGCCGGGTCGCCGCTCGCCCAATAGCGATGACATGCGCGCACGGGTTTGCGCATCGAGCCAGCAAGCTGGCCTGATCGCACTTCGAACGCCGCCGCGATCCGATCCCGATGAGGCCATAGGGCGCCGTGCTCGGTCGCGGGCGGCTGGTCCCAGCAGCCTGCGAGGAGGGCCAGAGTGTAGAGAAGGCGGGAGCGCATTGGGCTCAGCTCGCCGGCGTATAGGTGCCGCCGGATAGGTTGACGCGCGTGCGGATCGCGGCGCGCGCAGAGTCCGCCCTCGCCGCCGCCAGCCGCATCTCCTGTACCGCCGCGACATGCGCCTGCATCGCGGTCGCGCGCACCAGTTCGTTTTGCGTCAGCCCATTCTCCGCGGCGAGCCGGTTGTTGAGGTCAGCTGCCGCCTTGGCGTCGGGCGCGGTCTCGATCCGGGCCATCAGTCCCTCGTAGGCGTCGCGACGTTTGGCGGTCGCGTCGAGCATCACCTGGCTGCCGGCAAGCACGGCAAGCGCGGTGCCGACCTCCTTCTCGTAGCGCCGACCCTCGTCGCTGTCGGGGCGATGGGGGTCGATTTCAGCGGCACTGGCGGGCCGATAGAGCGCGGTGGCGTCGTCTATGAGTCCGCGGGTGGCGTAGGCGGCTCCGTTGACGGCCGAGGTAGCGTCGCGGACGTCGGTGGCGGCCGCCCAGGCGTCAGGCAGGTAACGCCGCGCGGCGCGTTCGGCCGGACCGTTCAGGAGATCGCCGGCACCGGAATGCGAAGTGAGCGCCGAGACCTGGGCGCGCGCCTCGGCCAAGTGGTCGACCATTGTGCGATACTGGTCGGCGAGCTTCTGCACGGTCGCCGTCGTCTGCGCGATGTTCCAAGGGTCTTTGACGACCGACACTCCGAGCGCGGCGCTTGCCGGCACGGCGGCGATGGCGACGAGCGAGGCGATGCCCGCTGTGGCAGCTAAGACTTTTAAACGCGGGGTCATGCCGTCGTCTCCTTGGGGTGAAGCGTGCGAATGAAGCCTGGAAGCCAAGCAGCAGGCGCGTCGCCGTGCGCCTCGCGCAGCTGGGCGGCGAGGCGTACGGTCGCCTCGCGCCCAGACAACACAGAGAGGATTTCGTCGTAGCCCGAGAGATCGAGCCGAGCGACGACGGCCTCGCGCCCCTGTTTGATGAGCACGCAATGCGCGCTGTCTGGCAGCGAGCGGACGATGTCCAGTTCATGAGTGGTGAGGCCGAATCCGGTGCAATATTCGTCGGCGCGCGCTTGTGGATTAGGCAAGAAGAGCTGCGTCGGCGACTGCTCTATGATCGCAGCGCCTACCGACGAGTTGACGATGTCGTGCGCCGATTGCGTGATGAAGCCCACGAGCCCGTTGCGCTTGCGGATGGTCTTCTCGAGGTCCTTTAGGCGATACGCAAACGCTGCATCGTCCAGAGCCTTCCACCCCTCGTCGACAACAATGATTGTCGGCGCGCCATCCAGGCGCTCGGTGACACGGTGGAACAGGTAGAGCATCGCCGGGCCACGCGCGGTCGGATCGTCGAGAATATGCGTGAGGTCGACGCCGATCGTGCGCTCGTCGAGATTGAGATGATCGGCCTCGTTGTCGAATGCCCATGCGTGGCTGCCCTCCGAGTGCCAGCGGGCGAGGCGCGCGGCGAGGTCGCCCGCCTCTTGCCGCGCCCGCCCGCGGAACAGCTCGGCGAAATAGGACAGTCGGCGGTAGGCCGGGTCCTGCTCGAAGTTGGCGTCGACCGCCTCCGCGATCGCTGTGAGGTCTTCGGCACTGAGCGGCTTGGCCGGCTCGGCGACAAGTGCCGCGACCAAGTCGCGCAGAAAGGCACGGTTGGTCGGCGAGTCAGGAAGCTGGAGCGGATTCCACCCCGTCGGCACGCCGGCGCGCACCACCGAATAGTTCCCGCCGAGGGCGCGGATGAAGATTTCGGCGCCGCGGTCCTTGTCGAAATACACCGTGCGAGGCGCGAACTTCTGTGCCTGCCCGATGAGGAAGGTCGCGAGCACGGTCTTGCCGAGACCGGTCGAGCCGATCAGCGTGAAGTTGCCGACATCGCCCCGATGGAAGTTGAAGAAGTAGGGCGTGCCGCTCGTCGTCTCGAGCATGGTCACAGCGGGTCCCCAGTGGTTGCCATCGGGGCATCCCGTTGGAAAGTTATGCAGCGACGCGAACGACGCGAAGTTGTCGGTCGAGACGAGTGCTCGCCGACCGATATCCTTGAAGTTTCCTGGAAACTGCGCCCAGAAGGCCGGCTCAAGGTTCACGTCCTCGCGGACCGCGACCGCGCCAAAATCTGAGAACGCTGCCGATACCTCGCCGATCGCATCATCGAGCGTCGCAGGGTCGTCCGCCAATAGCTGCACTGTCAGGTGATGCTCGCCGTACCCCGTACGGCCGTAGCTGACGTCGTCGAGCGCGGCTTCCATGTCGGCCCGAAGCGAACGCGTTTCTTCATCCGACCCCGACCGCAGGCGGCGTAAGCTGAGCTTCATGCGCTCGACCGCGACCGTGCGGTCGACGAACCCGAAGCTCTGGGTGATCGTCAGCTCATGCGGCAAGCGTAAGAGCCCGTCGAGAAGCCCCGTCTGCGTTTCGCTGGGATAGTCCTTTACCGACAAGATCGCGCCGACCTTCGTATCGGCGGTGGCCGACCCTCGCAGCTCGAACGCTTCATCGCCGAAAGTGACCCGCTTGTAGGGGATGTGTCGACCAAGATCCGCGCGTGGCAGGGCGATGGCACGAAGCTCGCCGTTGTAGAGGCTCGACAGGAACTCGACGGGCTCGGAGCAGGTGCCAGCCGCACCATCGTAAACGGTGAGCGGCACCGCGCCGTAGGGCTCGAGGACGGCAAGGGCCGCGTCGACCGCAGCCTCGAGCTCGCGCAGTTCGCGCTCGAAGGACAGGGCCGCCGCCGCCTCATCGGCACGGTCGCGAACCAGGCGCAGTAAGCCGTCAACCTTTCCGATCTTGCCTTGGAGCGGGCGGCGTATGATCGAAAAGGTGAGATCGTTGACGTAAAGCCTGGCAGACGTGACGCGGCGCTTCCACGCCTCGTCCAGCGCGCGAGCGAACGGGTCAGCGAAAATGCCGTCGGGATAGGGCGCGACGCGGCGACGCTGGACGTGGGCATAGAGCCCGAACCGGCTGGAGCCGAGCGAGCGCAGGAGCGTGGCACGCACGCTGTGCCGGTAGTCAAGCTCGGCATCGTCCGCCGTCTCGAACGGAAAGCCGCGCAGTCGTAGGCAACACAGTAGCGAGCCGTCGCGAAGAGCCACGACGCGGTCATTGACGTGGTGCGTATAGGGTAGCCGCTCGCCGGCGATGCTCTCGCGCGCCGCAAGCTCTCCGCGGGAAAGACGTCGGACCGCGCTCATGGCCGGTAGCTGTTGCCGCCCCACAATGCGGCATTCTTCACGCGCCGGGCGCGTGCGAGACGAGTGAGCAGGAGATCAAAGCGCCGCGGCTCTTTCAGGCATGCGGCGTAGCCAAGCGCGTGAATAATCCCGAAGAGTGCGAGAGCTGCGAACGATTTGGCGAGAAGGAACGCTTCCGTCGTGACGATGAGGTTGGCGACGAAATAAGGGTATGTCACGCCCCAGAGCATCTGCGGGCGAGTGAGCGCTGCGAACAGCGGCTGGCGCTGCAGGCCGATCGTTGTAGCGCCGGTCACGCGGCGGCGCCTGCGAGGCTGCGGATGCCCGTTACGATCGACACGGCGCCGAACAGGATGAAGATGCCGATGACGACGAGTGCAGCGCGGCCCCACTCCATGCGCCCGGTCATGAGCAGGATCGCGATGATTGCCACCGCCAGAATGGCGACGCCGGTCGCAACATTGCCCAGCAGCGTGCCGGTGAGCCAGTTGAGGGCGCCCGCGATGACGCCCGAGCCTTGTGGATCGGGCGAGATCGACTGAGCGAGTGCGGGCTCGCAGCTGAGGGCGAGCGCTGCTGCAGCGGCGGCCGAGCGAGCCAAACGGGGCACGGCAGCGTCGGCCTCGACGAGGGCAGCGTAGGGCTTCAGGCGTTCAAGGATCATCGGCGGATTTCCTTTTTGGTGTCGACGGAATTGGCCGCCAGCCGCCCAAGGATCCGCGCAACATAGGCTCGCGTCTCAGCGTACGGCGGCACGCCGCCGTACCGGTCAACGGCGCCCGGACCTGCGTTGTAAGCGGCGAGCGCCTTCACGATGTCGCCGGCATAGCGGTCGAGCAGCATTCGCAAATAGGCGGTTCCGCCGCGGATGTTCTGGTCGGGAAGCCGCGGGTCGACTCCGAGGTCGCGCGCGGTAGCGGGCATGAGCTGCATGACGCCGATCGCGCCGACGGGTGAACGAGCGCTGGGTTGAAACCGTGACTCCGTCCACGCCACCGCTTCGACCAGCGCTCGCGATAGCGCGTAATGGCCCGAAGCTGCGTCGAAGCTGGCCTGCAGACTGGCTGGAGGCGTCAGGAGCCGCGGCAAGGCGGCGCGCAGGTCGGCCGCCTTGCTTGCCCGGAGGACAGGCGCATCGTGAACAAGTACGATGCCATCGTCAGCGATTTCGAACACCGTCGCGTAAGCAGGCGTGCTAAAAGCAGCGGCGATCATTGAGGCCGCTAGCCCAATGGGCTTCACTCTGGAACGCGTTGAGCTGCAGCGCCACATCGCCACCTCCCGTCAGCCTCGGCCTCTCACGCTGGGAGGGGACGATCGTGCTGTTACCAATCCGAGCTGAATGGCGAGCCACTACGGCAAGGACCACGGGCAATTAGTAAATGTTAACGGCTAAGCGGACACATTATAAAGTGGTTATAATTTCCGCCCTGGTGGCTCGGACTCGATCTCGCCCGTACCGTCGCACTGCACAGGCAAACTCAGGCGCCATCACAACAGCACTGCTCGCGCCAGTCGGCAGATCCGCATAAAAGTGCCCGCAACAGCTAGCAGCTTTCAAGAGCTCGCTCGTCCTAGGTGACGACGTGGATTTTGGAAGAGCGCTAGCGATGACGTCATTTCAGGGCGACAAGTTGCTCACTCATGCGGTGGGCTCGAGCGGTGCGCGTCAACCTTGCCTCAAGTTTCTCCTGCGCCGCGCTTTTCCGCCAGTGCCAGGGACACCGACGTTCGACAATTTGCTCGAAGGGCTTGGCCGACAGAGCAACATGAAACCGGTGGACTAAGCCCAAGGCTATCGCAGGACATCGCCGTCGTGCGAAGTCAGTCTTCGATATCGCGCATCTGGGCGCTGACGTGGGCAAGCGCCTTGGTGAGGTGCTTCTGGGCCGTACTGATCGTGATGCCGAGTTCGTCGGCAATTTCCGCGTGCGACAGATTGTAAACCTTTCTGAGCGTGAAGACGCGTCTCTGCTGGGTGGGAAGTTCTTCCAACACTTTGCAAAGTGACCTCAGGCCCTCGCGAGCGATCGCTTGCGCTTGTGGATTGGCTCTGGCGTCGCATAGCTGGAGTGTCTCGAGATCCGCCAGATTCTCGATCGCTAGCGCCGCGCGATGCCTGTGGTAGTCCATTGCGAGGTTATGCGCGGTCGCGAACAGGAACCCCTTCGGCGAGTGCAAGCCGGTCAAGCCGTGCTTGAGCAGCTTTGCGAATGTCTCCTGAACTAGATCCTCAGCGAGGTCGCGGGAACGCGTCAGCCGGATCGCGTAGCGAAGCAGCGCGGCTTCGTGTCTCTGGAAGAAGGTTAGTAGTTCACCGGCTTGAGCGCGGGAGACTGCTGCAAACACGGCACGTCCTTGCCTCACCTAAGCGCGCTTCAAGAAGCCTTGGCGATCCAGCGCCCTCGAATTGAGATGTATATACTGTAGACGAATACTATTCGGAAACACAACCAGCATGTGTGAGTTTCCAGCACCATATTGGCCGGAATGTCGCCCATTTGCGACGTGGTCGGGGGTGGTCGCAGGAGAACCTAGGCTTCGAGGCCGGCGTCGATCGCACTTACATTAGTCAGATCGAGCGCGGTGTTGCCAACCCGTCGGTGGCCAGCCTGATGAAAGTGGCAAAAGCCCTAGCCGTACCGTGCTTCCGGCTTCTCGAACCATATTAGCGATTAGGAGTTCGTGCGGCTGGCGCCACTCCGACAAGACCGGCGAGCCTACGAAATGAGATGAATAGGCTGTCGACGAATATCGTGCGTTTGCGCTGTCTCGCGATGTGGATGTGCAGCGCCATATCGGAAAGAGGATTAGCAGCCTCAGGCGGCTCCGCGGCCTTTCGCAGGAAGCGCTCAGCTTCGACTGCGGCCTGCATCGAACCTATATAAGCCAGGTCGAGCGAGGAGTAATCAATCCTACGATCGGCAACCTGAAGCGAATAGCGGACGCGTTGGCTACGCCGTGCTGGAAGCTCATCGAACCGCTCTGAATCCGCATTGGTAAATGCGCGCACGCGCTGAGCCCGTCTACTGCAGAGCGTCAAAGCAGGGGGCGCTGAGCGCAACGCTTGACGACCGCTGCCGGTCGACAGAGGTTTACGCAGCCCAAGACGCTTGATACGGCGTCCAGACCAGCATGAGCAAGGTCAGTCCCTACGAGCGACCACCTTCGGTCGAGGACGAGGCGAGCGAATGGCTCGTTCGTCTCGACGACGACAATTTGTCTTCCAAGGATCTGGCCGAATTCGAGCGCTGGATCGCCGGTAGTCCGAATCGGCGTGCCGCTTTTGACCGGCTGCAGCGCGACTGGCACCGGTTCGACGATCTGGCTCATCTTCGCTGCGCGGCGACGACGGCGCCCGACCCTGACATCACTGCGCGCTGGGCGAGGTCCCAACCCAGGCGTACACGTCGCGGGCGCGCGCTGCTGGCCGCTGCGACCGCGCTTGCCGCAACGCTCATTTGGGCGGTGATGCCGGCAAGCGGCACACGCACCTACGCAACCGATGTCGGCGCGCGCCAGACGCTGACCCTTGCTGATGGGTCGACGGTCGAACTCAACACCGACAGTGAATTGAAGGTCGATTTCTCCGGCGATGCACGCCGGCTCGCGCTGACGCGAGGTGAGGCGTTCTTCCAGGTCGCGCATGATCGCACGCGCCCCTTCATCGTTACGTCGGACGGCACTGCGGTGCGCGCGGTGGGCACCGCCTTCAACGTGCGCCGGCGTGCCGGCGACGTCGAGGTCATCGTTACGCAAGGACGCGTCGAGGTCGCGCATCGCCGGCTGCCAATCCTCGAACATTTGCTTCCCGACGTGCCGCCGATCGCGCTTGCCGTCGGTGGACGCGCCGAGATCACCGGACAGCAGTCTTCGGTCGTCGAACTGGACAACGAGGCGATCGATCGCGATCTGGCTTGGCGCCGGGGTATGCTCGCATTCAAGGATGAGCCGCTCGAGACCATTATCAGTGAGCTTGATCGTTATACCGATATCGAAGTCAGCTTTGCCGACGACAGTATCCGCCAGTTGAAGGTCGGCGGGCATTTTCCGGCCACCGACGTCGATGCCGTTCTGGCTGCGATGGCGGCCGCGCTGCCCGTGCGGGTCGAGCGTCTCGACGACAAGACCGTCCGCCTGCACCGGGCCGAGCCCCGCTAGACGCTTGCGCTAGCAGCTTTTCGCCGCTGCCCCGTCAATCCTCCTGAAGGCAAATGCCGGATGAGCCGCTCCCTCGAGCGGCTTCATCCGGCCCAGGGGGAGGGTTTCGGAGATGGTCTACGCAACGGAATTTTGTGACCGGAATAGGCGGTCGCCACGCCGCCTTGCGAGGTTGTGGTACGCGGTGCTGCTTGCGGGCTCGATGCTCGCCGCCGCACCGACCGCGGCACAGGCGGTAACGTTCAACATCCCGGCGCAGTCGGTCGGCGCGGCACTCGATGCCTATGCCCGACAAGCCGGCGTGAAGGTGCTGTTCCCCTATGATGGGCTGAACGCGATCACCAGCCGGCCCCTCGTTGGAACCTATGATCGCAACCAGGCACTGGCGCGCCTCATCGAGGGCACCGGTCTCGAGATCGTGCGCGGCAGCGATGGTATCATCGCGTTGCGCCGCCGTGTGCCGAGCGCGGCGATCAATGAGGCAAGCCCCTCGCCCCGCCTCGCCTATGCCCCACTCGCCGCACCGCAAGTACCCGACAGCGCCGCCCTGCCTGAGCTCGATGAGCCTGCCGTGATGGGCCGCACCGCCGCGGCCACTAGCGACGACGATGAGACGATCATTGTGACCGGAACGCTCATTCGCGGCATCGCTCCCGAAAGCTCGCCTACCCAGGTCTATAGCCGCGCCGATATCCGCGCCGCGGGCGTCGCCTCCGTCGAGGAATTCGTCGATCGCCTGCCGCAGAACTTCGGCGGCGGGTCGACCGCCGAGACGGTCGGCCTCGTCAATGACCGGGCGACCGGCTTCAACCAAAGCGGCGGTACCGGCGTGAACCTGCGGGGCCTCGGCTCAGGCTCAACGCTCGTGCTCCTGAACGGCCGGCGCCTGGCTCCCTCGGGAGGACTCGGCGACTTTGTCGACATCTCGATCCTGCCCTTGAACGCCATCGAGCGCGTCGAGGTGGTGACCGACGGCGCCTCGGCGATCTATGGCGCCGATGCGATCGGCGGCGTCATCAACTTTCGCCTGCGCGACGACTTCGACGGTGTGGAGACCTTCGTGCGCTACGGCGCAGCAACGGAAGGCCGGCTCGATGAATTTCGCACCGGGGTGACCGCCGGCACCGCCTGGACAGGCGGCGGAGCGCTTCTCGCCTATGATTATTTCGACCGCGACGCCCTAAGCGTCGAAGAGCGAGATTTTGCCGACGCCGCCTTGCGCCCGAACGATATCCTGCCGGACCAGCGCCGACACAGCGTCATCGCTACCCTGTCGCAGCAGCTGAGTTCGGCGATCGGTCTTCGCATGCATGGCCTTTACGGGCATCGCACCTCGCGTCGGACCGCGACGACTTCGTTAACCCCACGCAACACCAACCTGACGCGGGCGACCAGCGAGCAGTTCGGGCTTGCGGCTACCGCAGACATCGATCTCGGCGCCGACTGGTCCGCCGCTATCGCGGGCGACTTCTTCAACGTGGCCGAAGATCAGGCACGCACGCTCTTCAGCCCCGCCGTTACCGGCAATGATTCGGAGATATGGACGATCGAGGGCCTCCTGAACGGACCACTCATTGACCTTCCCGCCGGGCCGGCGCGGTTGGCGATCGGCGCCAGCCACCGCGGCGAACGGTTCAGCTCACGCAATCGCACAACGAGTCGCCTCTCGGCGCGCGACGCCCGCGGCGTCGACGCGCTTTACGGCGAGCTCTTCGTGCCGGTCATCGGGCCGGCAGCGAGTGTGCCAGGGGTCCGGCGCCTCGAGCTATCGCTCGCCGGCCGCTATGAAGACTTCAGCCGCTTTGGCCAGACCTTCAACCCCAAGGTCGGCGCGCTCTGGTCCCCGCTCGACGGGGTTCGATTGCGGTCCTCCTATGGCACCTCGTTCAACGCGCCAAACCTGGCCGATCTCGGCTCGACCTTCTCGGGTGCGTCGGTGTTCATCCTGCCCGACCCAACATCGCCGGGCGGCACTTCGGTTGTGCTCACCGACTCGCGCGCCAACCGTGATCTGCAGCCGGAGGAGGCGACGACCTGGAGCGCCGGTTTCGACGTCGATCAGCCAATGGGGCCAGGTACGCTCACGTTGAGCGGCACCTACTATGACATCGACTATGACGGACGCATCGGCGTGCCGAGCGGCAATGCGGCGCTCTTCCTCACCAACCCCGCGTTCGCCGCCGCCGTTACCCGCGACCCGCCTCTGGCGCGCGCCCAAAACATCTTCGCCGACGCTCTCGCCGCCGGGAGCTTCTTCAACCTGGCGGGCGCTCGATGGGCGGCTCCGGGCGACGAGGACGCCATCTTCGACAACCGCCTGCGCAATCAGGCCAGCGACGTCACCCGCGGCCTCGATTTCCGCGTCGCATATCGGACAGCAGTGGCTGGCGGCGATCTGAAAGCGACACTCGATGGCAATCATGTGCTTTCGTACGAGCGACAGATCATCCCGACCTCGCCGGTAATCGACGTCGTCGATACGATCTTCAACCCCGCCGACCTGCGCCTGCGCGGCGGCTTGGCATGGGCAGGAAGCAGCGCTACCGCCGCAATCTTCGTCAATCACGTCGGCGGCTACCGCGACGATCGCACGACTCCAGCGAGGGCGGTCGCAGCATGGACGACCGTCGACCTTAGCGTTGGCTACGACACTGGGGATAGCAGGCTTCTCTCGAATACCCGCTTCGCGCTGAGCGTTCAGAACGTTCTTGACGAGGATCCACCGCTGCTCGGCACCGATCCTTTGGGCGGGCGCTTCGGCTACGACCCGACGAATGCGAGCCCGCTCGGGCGCTTCGTCGCGCTCCAGGTGACCAAGCGGTGGTAGGGCACACGAGGACAAGGCCCGGCGGATCGGCGCACGCCGGTTCGCCGGGCCGGGCGGATCAATCCATCCGCTGCGTCAGGCTGTCGACGGGGAACCCTTCGATCGGGCCTTTTGTCGCTTCACTGACTTTGCCGAGCATGATCATGATTGCTACCTTTCGAGTGACACGCCGCTTCGCTGGCGGTGTCTCCACGCTAACGGCTGGGTTCCTCGCCGGCGTCGGATATAAGCGCAATATCACCGGCCAGCGCTGGCTGGCGGTCGCCTTCGGGACGATGCTTAGCGTCTCTCCATCGATCGCATCCGCATCGACAGCCGTTGCGCCACCGTTCGACGTGGACGATTACTTCGCGCTTCAACGGTTCGCGGAAGTCGCGCTATCGCCGGACGCCCGCCTTCTCGCCTATGTCGCCGAACGTCGGTCGATCAGCGAGAATCGAACCGTCCGTCAGACCTTCGTCGGTCCTGTCGGTGCCACGAAGGGGTTCGCACTTCCACATGCAGTCGCGCAGGGGCGCGCCTTCGCCTGGCTATCGACGGGGCAACGGCTGGCGTTCCTGGCCGACGTCGATGGCATCTCCCAGGTCCTGTCGTTCGACGTGCAAAGCGGACAGGTGACCAAGCACACCCGCGCCGAGCTGCCGATCGCGCGCTTCACCTTTGCCGCCGATGGCCAGTCCCTTGCCTTCGTAACCGCGGCGCCGCCATCGAAGAGCTTTTACGACAAGCTGCGAGACAGTCCGGCCGGTCTCATTGCCGACATGCGCAGCCTCACGATCATGAGCTTCCTTACGGCGGATTTCGAGCCTTGGTCCGATGCTGAGAGCGAAGTCTGGATAAAGCCGAACGGCGTCGCGCGCGCGGCACGCATCGCGGTTCCGGGGAGCGTTTATTCAGCGCACTGGTCGCCGCGGGGTGACCGACTATCGGTCTCCTTCCGGCCACGCACCGACCTACGGCGCCGCAATCCCTATTCAGCCAGCCTCGCCGTATATGAAGCTGGCCCCGACCGGTTGACCATCGTTGCTGAGGCGCACGCCCGCGCTGACGGCCGGATCGTCAGCTACACGGGCGGCGAGTGGCAGGGCGAGCGGATGCTCGTTCGGCGCACCATCGTCGACGACCTCTGGAATGATCCTCATTTCCCGGTCCTTGCTGCCATCGACCCCCAAGCAGGCGCAGCTGCGCGGGACGACATGGTTTGGCGGGCCATCGGGGCTGTGAGTCCCTTTGCCGACGTGAGCGGTGCCTTTACGGCGAGGCCAGGAGGAACCTTCATCGCGCGAGCCGTCAGCGGCCGCCGCCAGCTCGACCAGATCGATGAAGCGGGGAAGGTCCGGCCGGTCGCGCTCTGCCGGGGTTTGACGGGGGACGCCGACCGGTTCTCGATCAGCGCCGACGGGCGGGCAATCGCATTCGTATCCGAGAGTCTGGCCCGGCCGCCCGAGCTCTATTTGTCGGTCGCCGGTCGTTGTCGCGCCCTCACGACGCTGAACGCTCCCCTTGGCAACCGGGTCGTGCCTGAAGTGCGTCCACTGACATGGAGCGGCCGGGACGGAACGCAAGTTCATGGTTGGCTGCTGCAGCCGCGCGGCAGGGCGCAACCGTGGCCGCTCGTTACCTATGTACACGGTGGGCCAGCGATGCCGATGACCGATGCATTCGAAGGCGGCTTTGCGCTGTGGCCGCACCCGCTCGCGGCGCTCGCCTCGCGCGGCATCGCGGTGTTCATCCCCAACTACCGCGGCACCGCCGGCTATGGTCGAAGCTTTTTGACACCATCGAGGATCGACGGCGAGCCGCTTGACGATATCGAGCGCGGCATCGATGCGCTGATCGAGGAAGGCATCGCCGACCGGGATAAGCTCGGCATCATCGGGCACAGCCATGGCACCTGGCTCGCCGCGCTGCTCGTGGCGCGCACCAATCGCTTTCGAGCCGCCAGTCTCAGCGAAGGCATTCCGAGTGCCCAACTCGCCTATGATCTCATGCCAGAAACCCTCAATCGCACGGTCCATGACCGGATCTACGGCGGGCCGCCCGAAGGAGACCCGGCGCATTACGCCCGGCTTTCGGCCGACCTTTCGCTGACGTCCGGATCAACGGCGATCCTCGCTGAGGCCGGCGCCCGAAGCGTCGCGCCGGCACTTGCCTCGTTCGTCAAAGCGGCGCGCCGTCGCGGTGCGCCGAGCGAGTTCGTCATCTATCCCCGCACCGGACACAATTTGACCGAGCCGCGGCTGATGCGCGAGGCCGCGACCCGAAATCTTGACTGGTTTGCCTTCTGGTTGACGGGGGCCGTCGATCCCGATCCGGCCAAGGCCGAGCAATATGTCCGTTGGCGCGCTGGCGGAGGGTCGGCCGAAGATTGAAGGACCGGCGGGCACGCGCCCGCCGGTCCGGCGACGCCTAGTCGAGGCGCGTCGTCAGGCTGTCGACGGGGAAGCCCTCGATCGCACCCTTGGTCGCTTCGCTGGCTTTGCCGAGAATGATCATGGTCGTGACCTTTCGTTTCAGGAGCTGCCGGCTATGTCCGGCCTGGTCACGCTAACGCGCACTGTATGCCGCTATGAGGTTTATAGTGGGATTATTGACGGTCGCTGCCGCCACCGCTCGATCCATGCCTCGGTCGCGAAATGGCCGAGAAGGTGCGGCGGATGTGCGTAAGTGCTGTGGTCAGCGGCCCCAAGGGCGCGTTCGACGGCGCCAGCCTTGAGGATGCCCTCGCGGACCAGTTGCCCGCCGACCAGTACCGGGCGGATGGCGTCGACATTGCGGCGGTAGAGATCGCCATAGTAATCATCGGGTCCGTTCTTGCTGAGCCGAGCGGAGATCATTGGCGGGAGGTCGCCAGCAAAGGCCCTTCGCGCGAGCCCGCGATCGATACCTCGGTAGGTGAGGACCCAGGTCGGTATGCGGAGGCACGCCTCGATGATCGGCTGCGCGAGGAAGAGATGAACCCGCTCTGCGGTGTAGGCCGTGTCCCAATGGTCGTAGTGCTCGATCGAGAAAAACGCCGACATGAGGATATGCAGATATTTGCCCTTCGACATGTCGTCAGCCGGGCGCAGCAGCGGGTGGAGTAGCGACTCATAGCCAGCCGCCTCGGTGACCGTCTCCTCGACGAGCGGCAGCCGCCGCCGGCGGAACAACGCGGCGCTTACATAGGGGTAACAGGGCTCAGGCCGGATGCGCTCGCGCCACATCGCGGCAAGCGTGTCGGCGACCCGGCATCGCCCATAGCGCGAGGCCTCGAGCGCGACCGCAATCGACCGGCGTCCGAAGCCGTGCGCCTTTACATGGTCGAGCGCCGCCATATTGAGCGGGGGTTGGAAGAATACCTGGTCGCCGCCCACCCCGTAGAATATCGCCTGGGCGCCGACAGCGTCGGCGGTCTCGAGCACATGGCCGTTCAAGCCAAGGCAATCGAAGAAGCCGTGCGGACGCGCCAGCCGGTTCGAAGCGAAGATGCGGCGCACGTCGGCTCGAGCGGCATCGAGTTCGGCCTCGATCAGGGGCACATCCGCGTGGCGGGCCATGGCACGCGTATAGGCGCGCTCATCGCCCCGCGGCGTCGGCGTGAAATGCGTGATGGCGGTGATTTCAGGGCGGGCTGGCGCATCCGTCAAACATGCAAGCGCGATGGAGGAATCGAGTCCGCCGAGGTTGTGAACGACGCGGTCGTAGCCACCGGCCAGCGTAGCGATCGTCGCCCGCACCACGCCTCGAAGCTCACGCGCAGCGGCTTGCGGATCTTCTGTGATACCCGAAGCGGCGATGGCGTAGGGATCCCACAGGAAGCGACAGCTGCGGACACCGCTCGCTATCTCGAGACATTCGGCCGGGAGCACCTCGGAGACTTCGTTCAGCCCGGTGATGATCTTCTGGTACATCGGCAGCATGATGTTAGCGCGGACGAAGTCCCAGTTGATCGAGAACGGGAGGAACGGCAGGCGGGCGGCATCCTCCATGTCGGAAAAATAGATGTCGACGCCGGCGTGATGTGTGACGAAGCAAGGCAGAGCACCGGTCGGATCACGCAGGATGAGGCACCGGTCGCCTGATGGATCGTGGAGGATCGCAACGTACCGGCCCCAGTAGGCGTCGACGAGGTGCTGCGCCCCGCTTACCCAGCATCGCTCGGCCTCATTGTCATCCAGTTCGCTGACCTGTGGCACTGCGGCGCTGCTGAGCCGCGGAAACAGCTGGCCGAGAATGACGCCGCGGGTGCCGACGCTGGTCGTCCGCATGCGACCCGAGGCTGCCCCAGCGTCCATCACTTGAAGGCCCGGCGCGACATGCGAGGTGGTCCAAGCATGCGGCGAAACGCGCTTGAGGGCCGCAGCAATCGCAGCGGCTACCTGCGCTGCCGACATATCGCGCCGATCCCACTTCAGCGCCATGTAGCGGTACATCATGACTCACACTGCCATGATCGGTTGGTTCTGCCCGACCGTGTCAGCGAAGTCGTCGTAGACGGCCTCGCCCGTTTGCACCCAGCAATGGGCGTAGAAGGGGTTGAGCCGAACGCCAAAGTGCCAGCTCGGGTAGATGCGGTAGCTGGCCAGGAATTCGATGCATAGCAGCGCATTGAACAGACATTCATCGCGAACCGTAACCGCGAGCGGCTTCAATGATCGATACAGTTCGATCACCTCTGTAATCCGCGTCTCGTCGATGACCGCTCGATGCGCGCAGGCGGCGCGCCGCCGGGCGACGCGCGCCACGGTCCACTGGAAAGGCGCCCAGCGCTGCAGCAGCTTGGTGATGAGCAACGCCTTAGCAAAGCGCGCGACATCGAGCGCGCCGACGCGCCGCGGCGTCTCGACCGTGGCAGCGTAGACCTCGCGCAGTGCGGCAGGCTTTTCCATGAGCCGCGCCGGCCGGCCGAGCTCCGGCTCGCGCGTCAAGATTCCGTTCGCCTCCAGGTCGGTAAGGATGCTGGCCATCTCGACGCCGGTAGCCGACGTCCCGCCGGGCGCGTGGATTACCTGGAGCCCGAGGGCTCGTGCCACCATCGCGGTATGGCGTCGCTCGAGGCAGCTATAGCGATCGGCCGCGACATCGAGGAAGACGAAGATCCCGTCGACAAGCGCAGCGTAGACATTGTGGCGCAGGAGATACGGCGGAGCGGTTGGCTTGGTCATACGGTGTCTCCCGTCGCTCGCGACTGCCTCAAGGCTAGCGAGTCCGGCGCGTCGCGGTGGCGGATATATCCGCGCTATATTCTGTCGCGAGAGCGTACTCCGCCGTTTCCGCCGTCGGCCTGCTCGATCAGCCGAACAATATCGGAGAGCCGAGCGATTTGGGCTCGGTGGAAGTCAGCAAGCGCCAGCCGCAGCGCCGCGATGTCCAATGCTCCATAGAGGCGGCACAAGTGGGCGATCGTGCCAGCTACCTCGCTCACATGTTTGGCGTCCGTCAGCCGCAGATAGAAGGTCCGGGCCGCTAGGTTGTCGACCATGCGGACAGTATCGCGACCGCCCCATTGGCTAGGTATATGAAGGTAGAGCGCATCGGCCAGTTCCAGTGCCCCAGCAGCCGGCAATGCTGTCGCCAGCTCGAACAAACGCGGCGGCTTTGAAGGCCCCGGCACCCCATTTTCCGGCCTCGCTAGACTTAGGCACCAGTCGATGAGCGCATCGAGAAGCCGGAGCAGCTCGCGCAGTTCGCCTTCATCGAGCGGCTTGGTGAAGAAGCCCGCGTTCGGAATTTCTTCGATAAGGCGCTCGGCTGCCAGGCGGATGAGCGCCTCGCGCACCGGTGTGTTGCTGACGCGCAAGCCGTCTGCCAAGGTTTCAACACGGATGTGATGGTGAGCCGGCAGTTCGTGCCGCACAATCATCGCCCGGATCGAGGCATAGACGCCGTCGTGCCGACGCTCGGCACGGGCATCACGCATCGCCTGTCTCGCCGGCAATGCGCGTGCGATATTCGCGAAGTGCGGCCGCCTGCTCGGGGCGCAGCGCATCAACCGCGGGGCGGCAGGCCGGCGAGGCCTCGGCAAGCAACGCCGACGGGCAGCCGCCATCAACGTTCCCGAGGTTGGGGCGATGCTGGCGATAGCCGACAAGCGCAGCGAGCGTCGGGGGAAACGTTTTCGCTACCGCGGGCGGATAGGTGAGCCACTGATTCTCGTAGGGCTTCAACCAGCCGAGACAATAACTGATAAGGACCCCGCGCCGGGGCGTGGGCGATCGGTTGGCGCCCGCCCCGTGAAGCGTCGAGCCGAGAAAGAGCAGCGCATCGCCGGGCGCCATGGTAGCCGTCACCATCGCGCCCGGCACGCCACGGTCAGGCGCGGGCCACAGGCGGGTCGCGCCATTCGCCGCAGTGTAGCAATTCAGCGGCCACATCACGTTGAGCAGATATTCAATGTCGCCCTTCGTCCCCTGCCACATGTCCTCGTCGCGGTGCGGCGCCTGCGCCAGCTCGCCCGGGTGTATTTCGAGCGCCTGAGTCAGGTTGAGTTGGATGTTGTCGCAGAAGGGCAGCAACAGGCGCTCGGCGGTGCCAAGTGCCAGTGGATGCTCGATGAGGCCCGCCGTCTCGGCCGCCCGTTTCAGCAGCCCGTGGAAGCGTTTGGTACGCCAACCGTAAAAGTCGCCTTGGCAGAAGGGCGTAGCGGCGAAATGCGGTTCAAGCGCGTGACCGAGCCGGGCAATGTCGGCCCGTGGCACCACATTGCGCATGATCGCATAGCCTTGCGCGCCGAGCATGGCTACGCAGGCGTCGGGGTTGATGCCTGGCATTGCTGCCTCAAGCGGCCTCGGCGGCGCGGAGATCGTGGCAGAGCAGCGGTTCCGCGATTCCCCACTTGTCGCGCAGCAGCGCGAGCGTTGCCGGCGTGACGTTGATGGCGAGCGCCGTCACGCCATCGCCGACGCGCTGCGGCAAGCCGAGCGGCTCGATGTCCCAGCCGATCGCGATGATCTCTGGCACCCAAGCCGCGTGCGTAACGAAAACGAGGCGGTCCAGGCCATAGAGCAGTGCGAACTCGATCATTGCGATCGAGACCCGCCGCCGCACGTCGCGTGCCGCGGTGCGGTCTACTAGAGAAGGCGAGGTACACAGCCTGGTGATCTCCCAGACCGTCGGCCCAACCGGCACGCTGCTCGCGCAGAGGTGGGGGAACACCTCGCCCAGGAGGTGCGGGCCGGTCGTCGGCAACAGGCGCACCGAGCCACGGTGACACGCAGCGCGCAAATCCGCGTCGATAAGGTAGACGGCCGCCGATGTATCAAATTGATCGATCTCGAAGACGTCGTCGACAACAGGCACGTTCCACTTCAAGGCATCGACGAAGACACGCTTTCGGTCACGGTGCATATCGGCGATCAGGGGCTCGAAGCCGTGCCGGTTGCGATTGGTGACGACGCTGACCATGGGGTCCTCCTCAGAAGAGTGACCCAAGCATTGGTTATGTTGGCCCGACAGACCCATAGGCGTAACCACGGGGGTTGCGGTGCGATCGTCCGGCTTCAGCCGAACATGTCCTCGAACGTGACTTGGCCTTCCCACAGCGCGCTGATGAGAAGCTGCTGACGCGTCGCGACGCCGTGCCGCCGTTTGGCGTCTTCGACGTAGTTATTGACGGTGTGGCGGCTCAGCCCCAGCAGCTCGCCGATGATGCCGTCGCTTTTGCCCTTGGCGATGAGCACGACGCAATCGAGCTGGCGCGACGTCAAGGGCGCCACGCGCCGCCGGGGTCGTCCACCCTGCGCGATCGCCAAGCGCCGCGCCGCCTCGAAAGCGAACCAGCCGATCGATTGCGCCACGGCTGCTAGCCCCGGCGGGAAGCGCCGACCCAGTTTGACCGCAAAGGAACAGGATGCGCTCGGCTCGCCACGCAATGTGATGGGCACGGTGAAGCCTGGCCCGATTCCTTGGCGCCCGGCAGTAGCGAAAATTCGCTTCTGCCGATCGCTGAGCTGAATGAGAGCACCGATGTCTTCCCAAAGGAAACCGGCGCTGGCGTGCTGTGCGGCGGCAAAGATCGGGTCATCGACGAAGTAGCGTTGACGAAGGATCGTATGGAACCAGCCGATGGGGTAGTTTGACACAAGAACCGAACTCGACGGTGGGCGCCCAAGATCAACATGGTGCGCGAGCGCATAGTAGTCGAGCCCAAGGCTGGTGCCCACCTCCCCGAGCAGGGTATTGAGGTCGGCCAGCGTGGCCGCCCGCTTGGCTTGAGCAACAAAACTTTGAACATGATCAAACGCGTCCACGACCAGCAACTCCTCTTCGTCCTGCAACTGTAGCACGCGCCCGCCTACGCCTCTCAATCGGGCCGTTCCCTGGGCGACATTGAGCTGCGGCCGACCAGTTCTTTAGATCGCTTTGCTTTCCTGTGGGCCAACTCTCAAGAAGGTGGAGCCGGTGCGAACTAGACAACAACTGACGAGCACGCTCGGGTGCTTTGCAAGGTGCAGATCAGGGCGCATCACAGAATGACGCCTTGCGCTGAGTAAAGGCGGCGTACGTCGCCGCGAAGAGCGACCTTGCGGCACAGACGCCGCAAAAGGACACCACAACGGCCAAGGTCGCCGGGCGGTTGTGCCAAACCAATATCACGGCCCGGTTGCGAGCGCTGAGTGCCAGAGCCGTGATCTGTGCCAGGCGGACGTGACCTGTCCGGGGACTCTGCATATTTTTGTCAGACGGAGCTCGACCGCCGATCGAGCGACGATCACGTTCATGGTGATCAGCGCGCCTGTTCATGCGTCGAGCCGACCTGCGAAGTTCTGCAGAATCGCCGATCGACCTACATGGCCACGCCGCCCCGCAACGAGATTCAACGCGCCCATCAAGGCAGGCGCTAACCCACTTTCATCCTTCTCTTTCAGCCGCCGGAGCGCAATTTGTACAAAATTTAGTTCTTATAATCAGGGCCGCAGCGGGAAAATCTGAGCTCTCGACCGTATGTGCAAAGGATTGATCGTTACCAAGCCCCTCCCTAGCTGCTCATCGGAATGCGCGGGTTCAGACCAGCATTGAGTACGCCTAGCGCCGTCCAAACCTCTCGATTACTGCGAGCGTTATGGAGAACAGTGCCAGCACGACGGACAACGCCGGCTTCGATGCAAATACGATCGCCGCGCAAATTGCGAGCGCGGCCGGGTATAATTGGGGTCTCGCTCTGCTGCCACGGTCGTCACCCCGAAGCCGCTCAATATCCTTAGGCGCAAGGCTGACTGTCATTGTGCCGGTTCGCGCAATCTTTTCGATTTGCCCTAAAAGACTGGGCATCGAAAGCGCGGCGCTTCCCAGCGCAGCGAACAGCTTCCCCGCCTCTCCGCGTAACCGGGAGGGACTGATGCGTTCGCGCATCAACTCCCGTGCCAGCGGCGACAACTCGCGAGCGATGTCGAAGGACGGATCGATGCGCCGGACAAAGCCTTCTGCCGTGAGCAGCGTGCGAAGCACCAGCGCCAGATCGGGCGGCAGCGCGAGTTGAAATTTGCGCAGGATGGCAAAGACCCTCTGAAAGATGTCGCCGAGGTCGATCTGCTCGAGCATGACGTTGCTGAATCGCTCGATAAGCTCGGCTAATGCCTCTTCGAGCTTCGCCCGATCGACATCGGGATCGCCCGCCCAGAGCATGAGGATGTCGACCACGCCGGCCGTTTCCTCCGACGCGATCGCCAGGCCCAGCCGCACCAGTTCCTCGCGGCGTCTGGGCAAAAGTGTCCCCACCGCTCCAAAATCGATGAGACCGAGCGCGCCGTCCTCTAGAAAAAATACGTTGCCGGGATGCGGATCGGCATGAAAATGGCCGTTGATGACGATCATGCGCAGGATGGCCTGGGCATAGGTGGTGGCGAGCCCCGTGAGATCGAGATTGTTTCGTCGGGCAGCGTCTAAATCGCTCGCCGGAATGCCGCGGAGCCGTTCCTGGATGTTGACGCGTCTGCCTGAAAGCTCCCAGTCGAAGTGCGCGGTGCGAACGCCGAAGTTCTTAAGATATTTGCCGATCGCATCGCTTGCGCGGGCTTCCGCACTCAGGTCCATTTCCCTGTCGAGGCTTTCGGCAAAATGACCCAGCAACTCATCAGGTTGCAGGCGAGCAATTTCGGGAATGCGGCGCTCGGCAATCCGGGCCAGCCGTCGCAGGAGCCGAAGGTCCGCGTCAACAATCCGCTCGATCCCTGGACGACGAACTTTGACGATTACGTCCCGCCCGTCGAGCAGCGTCCCTGCATGAGCCTGGGCGATCGAGCCCGCGGCAATGGCCTTTTCGTCAAAGCGGCTGAAACAACTGTCGATATCGCCGCCGATCGCTTCTTCGATCAGCGGCCGTACGGTCGCGAAAGGAAGCGGCGGAACCCTGTCCTGCAATTTCGAGAGCGCGGTTATCCAGTCAGGTCCCAGCAAATCGCCGCGCATTGCGAGAATCTGCCCGAACTTCACCGCAACGGGGCCGATGTCACGCAAGAGCGCGACGACTGCCTCCGGCCGGAGATTTTCGATCGATTCGTTGGCTCCCAGTCCGAGGCCAAGCCGAGCGGCCAACCCCTTGAGGCCGTGGCGCCCGAGGAGCACCATGATCTGTGCGAAACGCTCCCGCTCCTTCAACGTGCCTGCTTCAGGCCCATCCAGGAGTTCAAGATCAGCCACCGTTGTGTGCCCTGAGAGCGGGGACCCGACCTTGGCGGAATCCAGCTTCCTTCTCCAGTTGCTCCACGATTTGGTCCAGGTGCCGTATGGCCTGATCCAGAGCTGCCAGTTCTTCCGTCGTTAAGCTGCCGAAAGTTTGTGCCACGATCCCGTCGTAAAGCGGGAGACCCTGCCCAAGCATAACTCTGCCAGCCTGAGTGATTTCCACGATCTTCACGCGACGATCCGCCAAAACAGGCGATCGCGTGACCAAACCGTTCTGCTCCAGCCAGTCAATCGCCTGGGTCACCGTTCGGGGTGCTTGGTCGAAGAAGCTTGCGATATCTGTTGAGCGGCAGGGTTGTTCCGCGAGAAACACGAGCAATTTTAGCCGGGCCATCGACGCTCCATGAGCGGAGAGGTGCGCGTCGATCAACCGCCGCATTCTGTACCAGGTCCAACCAAAAGACGTCGCAATTGCGCGCAAACGTTGATCCTGAGGTTCCATATGATATGTCCTTGCTGAATCTTTTGCGGCGTGGCAAGAGGTTGAACCTAATATGGCTTCGGCGACGCGATCGCGCCTAATCTTGATCATGCAAATGCGTGGATGGTCTCGAATGGGCCGATTATCGAGAAGATATACTATGTGCATTCAGGGGCGTTGATGCCAGTTGCAGCCGACACCGCCCGAACTTCGACCTTGGTCCGGCCTTTCCAATGACGGATGCGGCTTGGCGCCTTGACCAGAGGAGTAGCGGGACACTGCATTTGAGTGGCGACTGGACAGCGCTTGCCATAGGCGAGGCAGCGTTGCGCCTAAGCGCACAGCCGGGTGAATATCGACGCGTACAGCGTCTCGATCTTTCTGATCTGGGGCGGATCGACAGTGCTGGCGCCCTCGTGCTTTTGCGGTCGATGGCGCCAGAAGCCGACATTGACGTTGGCGATAGAGAGGATCTTCGAAGACTGATTGATCTCGTCCGGCCGGCCTTGGAACAGGAGTCACCACGGAAGGCTGGCACTTCAGGCCTTTTAGGGGTCTTCGAGCGCATAGGTCGTCAGCTAACAGGAATCTGTGGCGACGCTTACCAAATGTTGGTCTTCATTGGCGAGCTCATATCAGCGCTTGGTCGCGCGATCGCCAATCCTCGCCGCCTGCGCGTGACACCGCTCGCAGCATTGATGCAGGACGTTGGCATCAACGCGTTGCCCATAGTCTTCATCATGACCTTCTTCATCGGCGCTGTGCTCGCACTTGTCGGCACTAATCTCTTGACCACACTTGGCGTGGAGGTGTTCACGATCCAGCTCGTCGGTGTGGCGATCCTGCGCGAGTTCGGTGTCGTAATCACTGCGATTCTTCTGTCCGGACGATCCGCTTCATCATTCGCTGCGCAAATCGGCTCAATGCGGATGAATCAGGAAACGGATGCGATGCAGGTGATGGGCGTCGATCGCTTCGATGCGCTCGTGATCCCGCGAATATTAGCTGCGCTCCTGATGATGCCGCTGATGACCTTCTGCGCGGATATCGGCGGACTTGTTGGCGGACTGCTGGTCAGTTGGGCGACGATCGATATCAGCCCGGCATTCTTCATCCAGCGCACGCTAGAAACGGTAGACATCAAGCATTTCTGGATAGGCATGTGCAAGGCACCGTTTCTTGCGCTCATCATCGCCGCTGCGGGCTGCCGGCACGGCCTTATGGTCGGTGGCGACGTCCAAAGCCTCGGTCGCAACGTCACGTCCGCGGTCGTCCAATCCGTGTTCATGGTTATAATGTTCGATGCGATTTTCGCCGTCGTCTTCATGTTGCTGGATCTGTGAGCGCGCGGCTTAATTGTGGCGGCGAAGATACGCCGATCCGTGTCAAGGCCCTCCGCACGGCATTTGGCGAGAAGGTCATTCATGAAAATCTTGACCTCGAGGTCAGACGCGGAGAAATATTGGGCGTAGTGGGCGGATCCGGGTCTGGCAAGTCGGTACTGCTCAACACTATTCTAGGCCTCAAGCACCCCGATGGTGGGTCTGTCGAATTATTCGGCCGAGACATCCGCGATCCGCAAGCGCAGACCGATGTCGAGCGACGGATCGGAGTGATGTTCCAACAGGGGGCCTTGTTCTCCTTTCTCAGCGTTCAGGAGAACGTTGAGGCACCGCTTCTGGAGCATACGAAACTTGCACCTGATTATGTGCGAGATCTTGCAAGGCTCAAGGTCAAGCTTGCTGGTTTGCCCGAAGACGCAAGCGACTTGAGGCCGGCCGAGCTTTCCGGGGGGATGCGGAAGCGCGCCGGCGTTGCCCGCGCTATCGCGCTTGATCCTGAAATCCTATTCCTCGACGAACCGACCTCCGGTCTCGATCCCCTTGCCGCAGGAGAGTTCGATGAACTCGTCAAAACATTGCGCGATGCCCTTGGCCTTACGGTGTTCATGATCACGCATGATCTCGATACGCTCTATGCGATCTGCGATCGGGTTGCCGTGGTCGCCGATAAGAAAATCGCCGCCGTTGCGCCGCTTCAAGAACTAGAGCGGTTGGATCACCCGTGGATCAAGAGCTATCTTCTAGGTCCGCGCGGCCGTGCCGCCAGGAAAGAGAAGGAAAGCTGATGGAGCGCCATGCCAATTTTGCCTTGGTCGGCGCTTCCTCGATCGCGCTGCTCCTCGCGGCAGTCGTCTTCGTTGTCTGGCTTGGGGGATCCGCTCAAGAACGGGATTCCTATCGGATCGTTTTCAATGGACCGGTGCGCGGCTTGAGCGTTGGAGGCGAAGTTCAGTTCAATGGGATTAATGTGGGCGAGATCGGCGGCATTCGCCTAGATGAGCGCGATCCCAACCGCGTGATTGCAGATATTGAACTGACCCGCGGGACGCCGGTGCGCGTGGATTCTATCGCATCGACCGAGAGCGAGGGCATTTCCGGCGTGAGCATCGTCCAGATCAGCGCGGGTACGCCGAGCAAACCATTGCTCAGGACAGCCGATCACAGGGAGCGTCCTGTTATCCGCAGCAAGCGCAATTCTATGTCCTCGTTATTGCAGGGGGGCGGGCAGGTACTGGCGGGCGCGACCGAAGCACTCAGTCGCGTTAACAAGCTACTATCCGAACGCAACATCGCCAATGTTGGCGGCGCCATACACGACGTTCGCGTCACAACCGCGGAAATGGCGGCGCACCGGGCAATGTTCGCCGATGCCGGCTCGGCGCTCGCTAAGCTGGATAGAGCGGCCAGCGACATCCAGGGTGCAGCCTCGTCCGTGCGGCAAATCGCGGACGGCGATGGCAAACAAGCCTTCGCCGACATGTCACAGGCCGCGACCGAGCTCAAGTCGGCTGTCCAAGAGGCTCGCGGTGTTATCGCCAAACTCGACACGCAAAGCGCCAGTATCGGTACCACCACAATTCCCAACATCAACGCCACCATGCTTACTTTGCAGGACACTGCTGAATCTCTTGACGGGCTCATCCGCGAGGTTCGGCAAAGTCCCCGCGAGGTATTGACCAAGAACAAGGGCGCAGAATTGGAGTTGCCTAAATGACATTTTCAACCGGGAGATGCACCTTCATACTCCTTTTAGGTGCCTCGCTGCTCAGCAGTTGCGGCAGTCTTCTGGGCGGGGACGAGCGGGCTGACCTCTTCAGGTTCGGAGTGGCAGATTTGACTCCGGTTCCCGCCGCACAGGGCGCCCTCCCAGGTCCCTCTGTGTCTTTGCTTCGTTCCCGGTTTCCGCAGGAGATCGAAGGGGATCGCATCCTCACTACCCGCGGAGCGCGAGCACTTTATGTCAAGAACGCTCGCTGGGTAGCACCGGTCCCCGACCTTTTCACCCAAGCGCTGGTTCGTGAGTTCGCGTCGCGATCACCTGACGTGCGCCTCGCGGACGCGAAGGGCGCCACGAAGGCATCTTACGCGCTCCAGATCGTTATCGAGCGCTTTGAGGCGAACTATGCCGTTGACGGTGATGGCAAAACGCCGCCCACAGTGATCATAGAAGGAGACGCGACCTTCTTTGATCTCACCGATCGACATGCGGTGGCTTCATCTCGCTTCTCGGTCGAGGAGCCAGCGTCCACTAACACTACAAGCGGAATCGTTGCCGCTTTCGATCGCGGGGTAGTCCGCTACACGGAACAGTTGACCGATTGGTCTTTGGGAGTTCAGCAGAGGCATGCGGGAGCGGGAAGTTGATTCCGCGCCTAGGAGGATGGTCACCGTAAAGGTATGCCATGACGTGCCTAGGGCTCCGCGCGTCTGGAGAGGTAATCCAAGGAGCATGCCCGCTGACATTCGGCAACCAACTCCGACTCGTGCGTGACACCTGACCCAAATCGTGCGCGGCATCATAAACGATGTTGCCGCCGAAATCCCCGCTCTCCATCTGCACCTTTCTGGGTCTGCCCCGTGGTCGCCCCTCCGCGTGAATTGCATAAGTCCCAGGCGGCTTATCCGATCATCATTCGCGACCACCGGGGGCCAACAAATGGCGCTCCATCCACAGATTCCTGAGGTTCCATATAATATGTCATTGCCGAGCGGTCGATAACGCGGCAAGAGCAGGTCCAGGAAGATAAGCATGGGCCGGTAATTGCTATGGCGGACAAGTCGGCGACCGCTTTAGCGGAAGCTGAGCACATCGATGGACTCCGGAGGTTCCCGCTCAAGTCTCCGCGCGTTCGGGTGGCGCTGTTCTTAGGCGGCATCGTGCTCCTCGCCGGTGGCTTCGTATGGTACTTCGATCATCAGAACCGCGGCAGATATATGCAGCGCACCGACAACGCCTATGTTGCCGCGGATTCTGTCGTCGTAGCGCCCAGAATCGCCGGATACGTCGAGCGTGTCCTCGTCACCGAGAATCAGGCGGTCCGGCAGGGGCAGCTCCTGGCTAAGCTCGACCCCCGAGAATATCGGTCGAGAAGCGAACAGATTGCCAGCGAGATCGAAACGGCGACAGCTGTGGTTCAGACGACGCGCTCCCAGATCGCGGAGCAGCAGGCAGCGATCACGCAGGCGCGGGCGCAACTGGACGCGGCACAGACCGAAGTCGCCTTCGCCGCGCAGCAGGTCGAGCGCTACAAACCGCTCGCAGCGTCCGGCGCCGAGCCGCGCGAGCGGCTCGCCCAGCTTCAAACGCAGGCCCGACAGACGCAAGAGCAGGCCAGTTCTGCGAAGGCCGGACTGCTGGCCGCGCAACGGCGTGTCGACACGCTCTTAGCACAGGTACGGCAGGCGAAGTCACAAGCCGAGGCCGCTCGCGCCCAGCTCGCAGCAGCGCGCGTAAACGTCGAATCGACGCTACTCAGGGCGGCCATAGATAGCCGCGTCGGCGATCTGTCTGTTCGAGTCGGGCAATTCGTGCAACCTGGCACGCGCATGATGACCTTGGTGCCCGTCGACCGCCCGTTCATAGAAGCCAACTTCAAGGAAACGCAGCTCGGGCTCATGCGCGTCGGCCAGCTGGTCCGCATCGAAGTCGATGCACTCCCGGGCGTTGAGCTCGCTGGGCGCGTCTCTAGCCTTGCTCCCGCCACAGGCGCGCAGTTCTCCGTGCTTCCCCCGCAGAACGCGACCGGCAACTTCACGAAAATCGTCCAGCGAGTGCCGGTCCGCATCGCCATCGCTACCCCTCCCAAGGTGATGCGGCTTCTGGTCCCGGGCATGTCGGTGGAAGTCACCGTCGACACGCGCTCGGCCAAAGGAGAGCTCGACGAGATCCGTAGGGCAGCAAGCCAGGATCGCTGACCGTGGCGACCGTCGCAGGTTCTCAAGGTGCCGCCGGAACGGAGCGCGCGGACGCAACGGCCTGGATCGCTGTGGCTGCCGGCGCGCTCGGCGCGCTGCTCGCGACGCTCGACATCTCGATCGTCAACTCGGCGCTGCCCACGATCCAAGGTGAAATCGGCGCGACAGGCACCGAGGCAACCTGGATCGCCACCTCGTTTCTAGTCGCTGAGATCGTCGTCATTCCATTGAGCGCGTGGCTGGAACGGCTTTTGGGACTTAGAAACCTCCTCCTGATCTCCGTGACCGCCTTTACCGGCTTTTCGATCCTGTGCGGGATTGCAACTGATCTGACGACCATGATCATCGGAAGGACCGGCCAGGGTTTGATGGGAGGAGTTTTGATTCCGACCGCGATGACGATTGTCGCGAAGCGCCTTCCACCGCCGCAGCAGCCGATCGGTATGGCCCTTTTCGGAATGACGGTGATCCTAGGACCGGTGTTGGGTCCGCTGCTCGGTGGCTGGCTCACTGAGAACCTCAGTTGGCACTATGCCTTCTTCGTCAACGTGCCGGTCTGCGGACTACTGCTCCTACTCCTGCTACTCGGACTGCCGCACGAGCGCACGAACTGGATCTACCTTCGAGAGGCCGACTGGTTTGGAATTGTAGGGATGATCCTAGGCTTGGGAGGGCTGACGATCGTGCTCGAGGAGGGACACCGTGAGGAGTGGTTCGAATCCGCTCTAATCATCCAGCTGACGATCATGACCGTGGCGGGGTTTGTCATGTTAGGGATCGGACAACTGTGGGCAGCAAAGCCGGTGTTGAAGCTGCGGATCGTCATGAACCGACAGTTCGGCAGCGTCGTCGTTATGGCGCTCGCACTCGGCATGGTGATGTACGGATCAACCTTTGTCATCCCGCAGTTCCTGGCGCTGATCGCCGATTACAACGCACTGCAGACAGGCCAGGTCATCTTCCTCATGGGCGTCCCAGCCTTTTTTCTGATGCCCATCATGCCCTTTCTCATCCGGGTTGTTGACATCAGACTCGCCGTCGGTGCGGGCCTCGCGATCATGGCCGTCAGCTGCTTCGTGAGTACTAGTCTCACGGCCGAATCCGCCGGCGAAGCCTTTACCGCCGGGCAGTTACTGCGCGGCGTGGGCATGATTTTGACCATGCTGTTTCTGAACCAAGCGACCATCGCCTCGGTCAGCCGGGAAGACGCCGGCGACGCCTCGGGCATCTTCAATGCCGCGCGAAACCTCGGCGGGTCATTCGCCCTGGCCGCCTTGGCCTCTTTCCAGGACCAGCGGATGTCGCTTCACAGCCGGCGCATGGAGGAGACCCTCTGGGCAAACGATCCAAGGCTGCAGGAGTATCTTGCCGAGATGTCTCATACGTTCGGAAGCATGGACGCCGGGCTTCAATCGCTCGCTCGGACGATCCAGCTGCAGTCCTTCGTCATGACCTATAATGACATATTCTTGGTAATGGCGGCCGCGACGCTGGCTACGCTTCCAATGGTGTTTTTCCTTCGCCCGCTGCCAAAGGGACTGTCGCTGGCGATGCATTGAGGTTTTAATGGCAAAGTTCAACAGTCTCATCCTGATGCCGCTGCTGCTGCTCGGTGGATGCGTCGTCGGCCCGGACTATTCCGGCCCGCCAGGGCTCGGTCGCGCCGCCCCCCAGTCCACATTCGTTCGTCAAACGTCCGATATGAGCTCGAACCAGCCCCAGCTTGCCACATGGTGGACGACGCTGCAGGATCCTGTGCTTGATGAGCTCGAGCGCCGCGCGCTTGCATCAAACCCTTCGATCGAGGTCGCGCAGGCTCGACTCCGGCAGGCTCTTGCTTCTGTAAGCAACGAGCGCGCCAACCGCTTCCCGAGGGTTGGCGCTCAAGGGACCGCCGTGTTGGCCGATCTGCCGGGAATCGATCTGCAGTCGAACGGAGGTGACGGTAACCCCACGCCAACGCCGGCTCCCTCGGTCGCCCAGGAGCCGGACACATCCCTCCAGTTCTACAATCTTGGCCTGAACGCGAACTGGGAAATCGATTTCGCGGGCGGACAGGTGCGAAAGATCGAAGCTGCTAACGCGCTGGCGGCGGCGGCGGCCTATAACGCTGCAGACGCACAGGTCCAGCTTACCGCAGAAATCGCGCAAACCTACACGAACCTGCGAGACCGACAGCAGCGTGCCACCGCCCTCCGTCTGGGACTTGATCTGCAGCAGCAGCAGCTCGACCTTGCCCGGCAACGCTTTCAAAAGGGCACAGTGCCTGCCTTCGCTGTCGGCCAGGCGAACCGCGCTGTTCAGGCGACGACCATCGATCTCGCCGCTGCCGAAGCCGATCGCGAAATCTACCTCAATGCGCTGGCCGTACTCGCAGGTGAGGCGCCGGGATCGCTCGATCTCGTGTTGGCGCCACCGAGAGACATTCCGCTGCCGCCCCAGAGCGTCGCCATCGGCGAGCCTGCCTCGCTCCTGCGCCGCCGGCCCGACATTCGCGCTGCGGAGCGCAATCTCGCGGCCACAACGGCCCGCATAGGGGTCGCGGAGGCGGCTCGTTTTCCCAAGATTAGCTTCATGGGGATTCTCGGGATTGGCGGCACGTCCATCGCAGACCTGGGCGACCTCGGCAACATTTCTAACATCGCCGTCCCTCAGCTCCAGTGGGGCCTCCTAGATTTTGGACGGACCTCGGCTGCAATAGCACAGGCAAGCGCTGGCCGGGATGAAGCCGAGGCACAATATCGGCGGATAGTGCTCGACGCGCTCCAGGACGCCGAGGCTTCGCTGTCGCGTTTTGCCCAGCAAAGGCTCACGGTCGCTGCGCTTGCCGAGATCAAGCAGTCGGCTGATCAGTCGGCGATACTCATGCGGCAGCGTTACGAGAGCGGGGTCATTTCACTGACCGATAGCCTGGAGGCCGAGCGCCAGCGGCTCATTGCAGAGGCGAATTTGCGCAGCGCGCTTGCGGCGCTCACTGCCAGCTATGTTGCGGTACAGAAGTCGCTCGGGCTTGGATGGAGCGAAGCTGTCGATTAGCTCAGCGCGTGCGGAGAAGATTGAAAGGCCTCAATAGAATCGCGAACTGCCCAGACCTTACAGCGTCTCGCAAACACCTCGAGCCGGACTCTCGATGAACCGGCCGGATCGACATCTTTGCCGATGCTGTCTACCGGCGTAAGCGTGGCCCGTAGGCCGCCTTGCCGATGGCCGGATTGCTGCGACGCTGGTGGCAACCGTAGGTCTCTGGTCGCGGCTGGATGAAAGCAGGGGTCATGTCAGTACCGACCCATTCTCGGCTCCCTCCAGAGCCTTGAATCAATCGAACGCTACAGCCGCAAGCCTAGATGAGTACGCGCCCTAGCGGCCGGATGACTTGACAGCGCTCTATGTAGCCGCCCGCGTGATATTGAATGCGGTTACGACAACATTCTCAAAAGGCGGGATCGGATGATGACCTCGGCGTCGCCGACGATTCGGTCGATCAGCTGCTTGACGGTCGGCACATCGTCGATGAGCCCGGCGACCATGCCGCATGACCAGGCACCGACATCCATTTCGCCATTCACCATCACGCGCGGATAAACTCCGGCGACTTCGGGGAGAATGTCCTCGAACTTGATGTTATCCCCGAGCTCGCGCTCCTTCTCCAGAAGGCGCTCGACGCCGGCATTCGTCAGGACGCGTTCGGTATTGCGGAGCGGCCGCATCACGAGGCGCGTGTCGAGTTCGGACGCGGCGACGATCGCCTGCTTCACATTCTCATGAACCGGCGCTTCCTTCGTCGCGATGAAGCGCGTGCCCATGTTGATGCCATCGGCGCCCATCGACAGCGCCGCGACGAGGCTGCGAGCGTCGGCCATGCCGCCCGACGCCACGAAAGGAATCTTTAGCTCGTCGGCGGCGCGTGGCAGCAGGATGAAGTTAGGGACGTCATCCTCGCCTGGATGCCCGCCGCACTCGAAGCCGTCGACCGAGACTGCATCGCAGCCGATCGCTTCCGCTTTCAACGAGTGGCGCACGCTGGTGCACTTATGGATGACCTTGATGCCGGCCTCCTTGAGCGCCGGCAGCCACTTCGCCGGGTTGTTGCCCGCCGTCTCGACGACCTTGATCCCGCCATCGATGATCGCCCGCACATAGCCCGGATAATCGGGCGGCGTGACCGACGGCAGGAAGGTCAGGTTCACGCCGAACGGCTTGTCGGTCATGGCGCGGCAGCGCGCGATCTCCTTGGCCAGATCCTCGGGCGTGCGCTGCGTCAACCCGGTGATGATGCCGAGCCCGCCGGCGTTCGAGACGGCCGACGCCAGCTCGGCGAGCCCGACATAATGCATGCCACCCTGGATGATCGGATGCTCGATGCCGAAAAGCTCGGTGATGCGCGTTTTGATCATGACAACTCCATCTTGGGGGCCCACGCCTTGGTCAGAGGTCGAAACCATGGCTTGGCGAGATCGGAAAAGCTCGAACCGAATGCTGCCCAGAGCCCGTGCCATCGATCGCGACGAGCGCATTGGCTTCCAGAAGTGGGCGCAGGTTGTGCGATTGCTGGCCGGCCAGGATGACGGGGACCAAGCGCCCCTCCCCGATCGACATCGACACCGGCTTTCTGGATCAAGGTCATGCCGGGCCTGCCCGGCAAATCCGCGGAAAGCGGAACGCCCCGTTCTTCAGCCAGGCCAAGCATCGCCCTCAAGGCTGAGTTCACGAAGAAGCGGAAGCCGACATAGGCCGCGAAGGGGTTTCCGGGCATGCCGAAGAAGAATGCGCCGACCGGCAGGATCGCGCGCCGACCGACACACCGCCGGTCGAAACGATGATGTCGGCACCGCTCTCCCGCGCGAGCCGGCCGATCACCTCGGCCGTCGAAGCGACATCGTCGCGAACGGCGGGAACCGCCACGAAACGGAAGCCCGCCTCGACAGCGAGCTGAAATCACCGGCACCGTCGTATCATCGCCATGCAACCGGTCGGCAGCCAGAACATGCGCCTCGATCCGGCGACAGCCCGACCCCCGCGCTCCCACCACGAAAGAGAATCATCCAACACCGACACGACACGCTTACGCCGATAAGTTGGGTGAAAATTCGAAGGAGTCGGTGAATATACGGTCCACTCTGGCCCCTTTAGCCTTGACCGTCCCAAATGCAGCTTCAACCATCGCCGGCGGGCCTGCAATGTAAATGTCGAACCCGGCAAGTGACTTTTCAGTCCGCGCCACCGCTTCGTGAACGTAGCCGGTCTCGCCTGGCCAGTCATCGCCCGGCAGGGGGTCAGACAGGACTGGGATAAAAGTGAAATCCCCGCTCAACGCCCATTGCTCCGCAACGCCCATTGCATAGAGGTCCCGGCGAGCTCGAACGCCCCAGTAGAGTCGGATCGGTTTCGATGCCCCCTTTCGCATGGCCGACTCGATCACCGCCTTGGCGGGTGAGAAGCCCGTTCCGCCGGTAACAACCAAGATCGGCCGCTTGCTGTTAATGCGGTGGAAGAAGGTTCCGAGCGGCCCCTCCCAAGAGACCACATCCCCGGCCTTCATGCCATCCGAAATCCAACCGGTAAGGCGGCCGCCGGGAACGGTACGGATCTGCAGTTCAAAATATGGGTCGCGGCCCGGCAAGCTGGCGATGGAGAAGTCGCGGTGAAGGCCCCTTGCGCTCAAGGTCAGATACTGGCCCGGTAACCAGTTCGGGAGATCATCGGGTTCAAGCCTGACGATCGTCACATCATGAGCCGCGCGCTCGATCCCGGTCACCGTAGCGGTGCCCTGCCGAACAGAAATGCCGTCCAAGGCGGACTTCAGTTCATGGAGGCGCACTTCCTCCATAAGTCCTGTTCGAACCCGAGCATCCAGTTCGACGTCGGACAGCGGCACGGCCTGACAGGTTAAGATGCGCCCATGGGCTACATCCTCCTCGGACAGGGCGGTGGGCTTGCGAAAAGGGTATTCGACACTCCCCTTGAGCAAGTGCGAAAGGCACGTCTTGCAAGAGCCGTTGCCGCACTTGAACTCCAGCGAAATTTTGTGCCTCAAGGCGGCGCTGAGGATGGTCTCCGTGTTGCGAACCTTGAAGCTTTTTCCGATACCCGGGATTCTGACCTCGTATTCCATGCAGTTCCCAGTCCTCGCTCCGGCCGGGCGCCAGCAGTGAAAGCCCCCGGCAGCAGTCAATCCATGCATCCGTCCGAACGGCAGTGCCGCCGGCCCTTTGCCGGCGGCACCCCCCCCAGTGTCGCGGGGCGCCCGCCCGAGACCGAGCCCGAACCGCCGGCGGCATC
>JASBUR010000004.1 GCA_030147805.1 Sphingomonadaceae bacterium | reverse complement strand
GCCGCTGGTCGAGGACAAGCCCTTCTTCGAAAGCCTCAGCCTCGAGGCGGGCATCCGCTACTCCGACTATCAGGTGCAGGCGCCGGGCAACCCGTCCTACGACACCACCACCTACAAGGTCGGCGCCCAGTGGGAGCCGGGCTATGGCCTCAAGCTGCGCGGCCAATATTCGCGTGCGGCACGCGCCCCCAACATCGGCGAGCTTTTCCAGCCGGTTAACACCGGCCTCACCGCACTCAACACCGATCCCTGCCAGGGCGCCGCGCCGCTCAACAATGCCG
The DNA here is from genome assembly GCA_030147805.1 of Sphingomonadaceae bacterium. GTDB lineage: Bacteria > Pseudomonadota > Alphaproteobacteria > Sphingomonadales > Sphingomonadaceae > Sphingoaurantiacus. The sequence continues at coordinate 20,227 of JASBUR010000004.1, read as the reverse complement.
AACTGCGCGCGATCTGCCTTGCGCAGGGCGCGCCGGCCTTCACCATCGGCAACATCCAGGCGCCGACCGCGGGCCAGGCGAACGCGACGGCCGGCGGCAATTTGAATCTCCAGCCCGAGAAGGCGGACACCTACACCGCCGGGATCGTGTTCCAGCCCGAGTTCGTGCCGGGGCTGTCGCTCGCCATCGACTGGTTCGACATCAAGATCAACGGCGCCAGCTCGGTGCCGACGCCGGGCGATGCGATCACCGCCTGCTTCGGTCCCAACCCGACGACGCCGGCCGCCGGATCGTCGACCAGCGCCGCCTGCACGATCATCGGTCGAGACCCCAACACCGGCAACCTCAACGGCAACCCGGCAACCACGTCGGGCCTGTTCCTCGCCCGTTCGAACCTCGGCACGCTGGTCAGCCGCGGTGTCGACCTGACCGCGAACTACACGCGCGATCTCGGCTTCGCCAATCTCGCGCTCGGCTTCGTCGGCACCTACACCAAGGATACCAAGTTCAAGGCCTCTCCGACCGCCATCAACCGTGAATGCGTCGGCTATTATTCGCCCAACTGCGGCATCGCCGCCGGCCAGATCCAGCCGAAATATCAGTTCTCGCAGCGTACCACGCTCGGCTTCGGCGACGTCGACGTCTCGCTGCTCTGGCGCTTCCTCGACAACGTCCAATACGAGCCGGCACAGTTCGCCGACGACGTCGCGGCGGCCGAAGGTGCCAACCGCAACGCCGCCGGCGCGCTGCTGCCGGTCGCGCAGCAGGGCTGCCCCGACTTCCAGGGCGCCGACCCGGGCGGCTGCGTCGTCGACCCGGCCTTCCGGGGTATCGGGGCCTATCATTATTTCGACCTGTCGACGCGCTTCGGCGTCACCGAGAACATCAGTCTGACCTTCTCGGTCGAAAATCTCACCGACAAGAAGCCGCCGAATGTCGGTTCGCTCGTCGGCACCGCGGCGGCCAACAGCGGCAACACCTATCCGTCGACCTACGACGCGCTGGGTCGCAAGTTCGCCGTGAGCGCCCGCGTTCGCTTCTAGTCGACGGTCCGGGCGGGGAAGGGCGGGCCGCCAGGTCCGCCCTTTTCATGCCGGGTCGTGGCGGCATTTCATCGGTGGCTGGAGGAAGCGCAGCGAATCGCTCGACGGCTTCGCCGATCTCAGCTGCTCACGTCGGTTCGCCGATGTCCTCGTTCCATAATTCCGGATGGTCGCTGATGAAGTCGGCCATCAGCGCGATGCAGGTCTCGTCCTGGATGACCTCGACGCTGACCCCGCGCGAACGCAGCCAGTCCTCCTCGCCGAGGAAGGTACGATTCTCGCCGACGACGACCCGGGGGATGCCGTAAAGCAGGATCGCGCCGCTGCACATCGAACAGGGCGACAGCGTAGTGTAGATCGTCGACCGCCGGTAGACCTCGGCGGGCTGGCGGCCGGCGTTCTCGAACGCCGCCATCTCGCCATGCAACGTGGCGCTGCCGCGCTGGATCCGCTGGTTGTGGCCGCGGCCGATGATGCGGCCGTCGCAGACGATCACCGATCCGATCGGAATGCCGCCGGTGGCACGGCCGCGCCGTGCCTCCGCGATCGCCGCCTGCATATATTCGTCGATGACCGGTCTCCTCTGCTTGGCCGATGATGCCACCCGCCACCGCAGGCGTCGAGCGCGCACCGATCCAGAACCCGCTTGCGTCGCTCCGCAATCGATTGCAGCCTCGATCGGTCCTTTACCGCCGGGGTGCGGCGACGTCGAAGCAGGGAGTGAAGATGCGGACCAGATTGATCATCGGCAGCGTCGCTGCGGGCCTGGCGAGCGTAGCGATGGCGCAGGTGCCGTCGGTCGCCGAGCAGGTCAAGGCGCGCCAGGCCGGCATGAAGTCGGTGGGCGCGGCGTTCAAGGGGCTCAGGGACGAGATGAGCGGGACGCCCGACGCAGCCGCGGTCAAGCGACATGCCGCGGTGCTGGCGGGTCATTCGTCGAAGGTCGGCGGCTGGTTCGGTGCGAGCGCCGCCAGCGCTCCCGGCGTCACGACCGCGGCGCTGCCGGCGATCTGGACGCGCAACGCCGACTTCCGCAAGGCAGCGTCGGCCTTCGACGTCGAGGCGCGCAAGACGCTCGCGCTCGCCAATGCCGGCGACATGGCGGGCGTCGGCGGGCAGTTGCGCGCGCTCGGCGGCACCTGCAAGGGCTGTCACGACGACTTCAAGGCGAAGGACGACTAACGATGGCCGGCGTGCGCATCGCGCTGTGGGACCTGCCGACGCGGATCGTTCATTGGTCGCTCGTCGTGCTGATCCCCTTTTCCTGGTGGAGCGCCGAGAATCACGATCTCGAGCGCCACCGCTGGTCGGGCTATGCGATCCTCGGGCTGCTGGTCTTCCGGCTGATCTGGGGCTTCGTCGGCAGCTCGACCTCGCGGTTCGCAAGCTTCCTGCGCGGCCCGCGCGCCGTGCTCGCCTATGCGCGCGGGAGCGGCGACAAGCGGCTCGGCCATAATCCGATGGGCGGCTGGAGCGTCGTCGCAATGCTGGCGCTGCTCGTGGCGCAGGTCGGGCTCGGACTGTTCGCCAGCGACGACGACGGGCTCGAGACCGGTCCGCTCAACCATCTCGTCAGCTACGCCACGGCCGAAACGCTGACCGAACTCCACGAGCTCCTGTTCAACGTTCTTGCGGCGCTGATCGCGCTGCATGTCGCGACGGTGCTGTTCTACCTGTTCGTCCGCCGCGACAATCTGATTGCTCCAATGCTCGGCGGGTCGAAGCAGCTCGATGCCGAGCCCGCCGCGCGTCCGACGATGGCACGACCGCTGCGCGCGCTGGCCGTCGCGGCCGTTGCATTCGCGATCATGGCCTGGATCTCGAAGGGCGCGCCACTGGCCTGGTGACCGCCTCACCCGGATGGGGGAGGCTGTAACATTCCGAGCCTACTAGACTGCGTGGGGGCAGATAGGGGTTGCGAATGTTGATACGGCTATTGGCGCTGAGCCTGTCGATCGGGCTGGCGGGGTGCGCGACTGACGGCCGCGTCGGCCAAAGCGTCGAACGGGATGCCCATGGCCGCGCCGTCCTTCGCTAGGCAGCTCGCGCTGCGCTTCGTACTCCCCCTTGCCGGATGGGCGCTGTCGATCGGCAGCGTCCTGCTGTTCGGGCTGCCGCCGCTCGCCGCGGTAGCGCTGCTGCTGCTCGCGACGTCGCCGGCGCTCTTCGGGCCGGCCGACCGCGCTCAGTAGAACGGCCCCAGCTCGGCGAGGAACGCCTGCAGGTCGGCGACCGAGCGGAAGGGTGCCTCTTCCATCGGGATGTGCCCGATGCCGTCGTAGACGATCGCGCGGCTGTTGGGGATTTCGCGGTCGAACACCACCGCCGCCTCGACCGGAACGAGCCGGTCCTCGCGGCCCCACATCACCAGCGTCGGGGTCGTGATGGTGGCGAGCCTTTCGGGAGTCGCGACCGTCCGTGGCGTCGCGAAGCGCAGGCCGGTCGCCCGGCGATTGCCGGGATGGCGGATCAGTTCCCAATAGCGGTCGACGATGGCAGGGGTGACGCTCGCCTGCACCGACACCGACTGCCGCACCGACGTCTCGATCACCGATCGCGGCGTGATCTCGCGCATCAGCTGGTTGAGCACCGGAGTCCGCGCGATCCGGAAGCCGATCGGCGGCGCGGGGGTGAGCGAGGGCGGCAGCTCGGGACCGCTCGCATCGACCAGCACCAGCCCCGCCAGCCGGTCGGGATGCGCCAGCGCATGGTTCCACGACACCCAGCCGCCCATCGAATTGCCGCCCAGCACGAAACGATCGAGCTTGCGGTTACGCGCGACCGCCTCGACCACCTCGACGTAACAGGCCGCGGTATAGCAGTCGCGCGGGTGCGGCCCCGTCAGGCCGTGCCCTGGCTGGTCATAGGTGATGACGCGATGCGTCGCCTTCAGCTGCTCGACCCAGGGCTCCCAGGTATGCAGCGATGAATTGGACCCGTGCAGCAGCATGACGACGGGGCCGAGCGCCGGCCCCTCGTCGCGGAGATGCACCGTGAGCCCCGGCAGTACCTCGACGAACTCCGATTCGGCGTTGGCATATTTGGCGCGCAAGGCGTCGACCGGCAGGTCGGGCGTCCGGAGCCACAGGAACAGGCCGGCGATGAGGACGGCGACCGCGCCGACGACCCACGGCCAGCGCCGGCGCCGCGCGATCACCTACAGCCGCTCCAGCCGGACGGGAAGCCCATCCCTCGGCTTGGGCATCGGGAACATCTGGAAATCGGCCTCGTAGCCGCTGGCGACGCTGACGCGATAGTCGCGCAGCAGCTGGAAGAAGAAGGTCTTCGCCTGCATGTAGGCGAAGTGCAGGCCGAGGCACATGTGCGCGCCGCCGCCGAACGGCACCCAGGCATATTTGTGCCGGCCCTTCGACGCCTCGGCCGTGAAGCGCGTCGGATCGAAACGATCGGGATCGGGCCAGATCTCGGGAAGGCGGTGCGTCAGCATCGGATTGACGCCGACCGGCGTGCCCGCGGGAATCTGGTGGTTGCGGAACACGAAGTCCTTGACCGCGCGGCGGGGAATGCCCGGGACCGGGGCGTTGAGCCGCATGGCCTCCTTGAAGCACATCTCGATGCGCTCGAGTTCGCCGAGCCGCTCGTAGGCGAGCGGGCCGGGGCCGTAGGCCGCCACCTCCTCGCGCGCCCACTCCTGCCATTCGCGGTGCCTGGCGAGAAAATAGACGGTCGAGGTCAGCGACGAGGTCAGCGTGTCGTGCGCCGCCATCATCAGGAAGTTCATGTGGTCGATGACTTCCTGATCGGTCAGCAGCGAGCCGTCGTCGTTTCGCGCGTTGCAGAACTGCGTGAAGAAGTCGTCGCCTTCGCGGCCGCGGCGGCCGGGGATCTCGCGCGCGAAGAATTCGCACATGAACTTGCGTCCGCGGACGCCACGCCACATCGCGGTGCCGGGAATCGGCGACCGCACGATGCCGACCGACGCCGCGACCATGTCGACGAAGGCGCGATTGATCTTGTCGGCTTCCGGCCCCCAGGCGATGCCGAGGAAGGAGGTCGCGGCGAGGTCGAGCGTCAGCGCCTTGATCGCCGGGTAGAAATGGAAGTCGCCGTTCCAGGCGGCGACGCCGCGCGCGATGCCGTCATGGAGCGCCCCGAAATAATGCCGCATCGGCTCGGGCTTGAAGGCAACGCCCAGGGTCTTGCGGTGGCTGCGATGCTCGGGATCGTCCATGAGCATCAGCCCGCGCGGGAACAGCCGCTCGAGCACGGGATTCCAGCCCTGCTCGGACGAAAAGATGCGGTCCTTGTTGAACAGTACCAGCTCGTTCGCTTCCGGGCCGATCAGCGTGACGCCCCAGCCGCCGAAGTCGCCGCGACGGAACACCGGGCCATAGGTCTCGTAATGGTGGCGGGTGTGCGCCAGCGGATCCTTCAGGAAGCGGATCGTGTGGCTGAACGGGATGACCTGCTTCGACTGGCCGGGGATATGCGTGAGGTCTTCGAACTGCGTGACGGGCAGCCGGCGATAGCGATCGCGCGGCGTTTCGAAGGCGTGGGGCGGAACCGGGGCGTTCATCGCAGGCAGCCTCTCTCGGAAAGTACGGAGCGATGATACGCATTGTCGTTTCGAGCGCAACTTGAATCGCCGCGACCACTCGGTTCCCACCCGCGTCGTCGCGCCGCACGGAGTGCCGGCGATTTTCTCTCTTTCGCCTCCGGAACCGTCTGTTAGGATAGGTTAATCAGACGGTCGGGGGGCCGGGGGCATGAAGAAGATTTTGCTGTTCATATCGATGCTTGCGGCGCTTTCCACCGGCGCGCTGGCACGGCCGGTCGTCGCGGTGATCGACAGCGGCATTGCGCGCACCGCCGAACTTCGCGACGCGGTGGTGGCCGAATATGACGTCGCGTCGGCGACGCCGCGTCCGGCCTTCCAGCCGAGGTTCGACCACGGCACGATGGTCGCCACGATCATTCATCGCGAGGCACGCGGCAACGTCGATCTCGTGTCGTTTCGCATGGACGATCCCGCCGGCTGCCCGCCGAGCTTCGATCCGCCGTGCCAGTTCTCGGCGCTGCCCATCGCCGCGGCGATCCGCAAGGCGACCGAACTCAACGTCGATGCGATCAACATTTCGCTGGCGCTGCAGGAGCATCCGGCCATCGTCGCCGCGGTCCGCGACGCCGCCGACCGCGGTATCATGGTGGTACTGGCGGCCGGCAACAACGGCGACGACCACCCGTCGAATCGCAGTGCCGCCCTGGCCGGCGGTGCAAATGCCGTGCTCGTCGGCGCGGTCGACTCGGCGGGCCAGCCCTGGGCGCGCACCAACCGCCCCGAGACCGCGAACGCGCCGGGATATGCCTATGTCTGGCGTCTTGGGGTGATGGTTCCGACCACCAGTGCGACGGGAGCACCGGTCGCAGGTACGGGGACCTCCTTCGCAGCGCCGATCGAGACCGCGCACCGGATCCGGGCGATCGAAGCCACCCGCGCTACCGGGGGGCCATGGTCCGGCGTGAGCGGCGGCGGCGGGGTCGCCGCGCATCGATAGCCTCCAGCTTACGCCGCGTCCTTGAGCGCGGCTTCGGTGCAGACCCGGTTTCGACCGAGTTCCTTGGCACGGTAGAGCGCGGCGTCGGCGCGTTCGATCAGCTGGTCGAGCGGCTCGTCCGGCCGGAGCTGAGCGATGCCCAGCGACAGCGTGATCGAGTCGATCTCGCGACTCGACTGTCGCGTCCGGACGGTGCGGCTGCCCACGAAGTCGCGGAACTGTTCGGCGATGTCTTCCGCCGCCGCGAGCGCCTTGCCGGGCAGTACGACGACGAACTCCTCGCCACCGTAGCGCGCCGCGTAGCCGGTGCCGTGGCACATCTGCTCGAGGCTCTGCGCCACCAGCCGGAGCACCTCGTCGCCGAGCCGATGGCCCCAGGTATCGTTGAAGCGCTTGAAATGGTCGATGTCGCCGAAGACGAGGCACAGCGGCTTGCGGTCGGCGAGCGCGCGCGCCGCCTGCGCCTCGAGATAGGCGTTGAACGCCTTGCGATTGGGCAGGCCGGTCAGCGTATCGGTTCGGCTCTCCGAGCGTTCGATCTCGAGATCCTGCCGCAGCTTGGCGATCTCGTCGACCGAGACGGTCAGCTCGGTTTCCAGCCGCTCGGTCTTCTCGATCATCGCGGCAGTGGCGTTGACCATCTCGGCGAGAAGCGCCCGCTGCATCTCAGGGTCGTGCGCGCCGGCGAGCGTTGCCTGACCGTCGCGCAGCGCTTCGGTATAGGTCCGGGTATCGCCCTCGGTCTGCAGGAAGTAGCTCGCCATCCGCTTGAGCTGCGCCTGCGTCTGGTCGAGCAGCTTGACGACGGTGTCGTCGAGATGGCGACCGTAGAGTTCGCGTCGGATCAGGTCCATCGAGCGCGCGGAGACATGGCCGGCGTTGCGACGCACCGTGTCGACCGCCTCGACGAGCTGCGCGTCGGCGCGAGTCACATAGCGGTGCCAGAATTCATAATTGGCGGGGGAGGGCACGATGCCGCCGTCGGCCATCAGCGCCTTGATCCGGTCGACGATGTCAGAGCCCTGGTTCATTTCCGCCGATCGCCCGCGTACGGGCCCGAAAGACATCGATGACGCAATACGCGGGGATGGCGCGCCGACGCGCAAGCGCGTGACGACGTCGGTCCCCTCGTCAGCGATGTAACGGCGGAAAGATTAAGAAAGCCCGAAAGCGCGTCCGGTGCGGATCAGACGCGTGCCGACACCAGCAGGAACGCCGGGACGCTACCGTCGCGCCCGAACCCGGGGCCGACGTCGACGTCGTCGCGATCGCGGTAGTCGCGACGCGGTTGGTCGCGCCGCGGGCCGCGATCCTCGCGAGCACTGCGTTCGCGCGCGTCCGGCCGCGGCATCTCCTGGCGGGGGGCTTCCGGCTGCGGCCCCTCGCGGTGCGGCGGCGTACGTCGCGGCGCATCCTGCAACGGGGTCGCAACGGGCTCCGCCGCCGGTGCCGAGACCTGCGGCGGGGTTGAATCGGCCTCGGCGGCCTTCGATCCGCGGCGTCGCCCGCGACCGCGCGCCGGCTTGGCTTCGGCCTCGGGCGCGGCGACGGGCGGAACCGAAGCGGGCACCGCCGAAGCGGGCGCCGGGGCGGCGGCCTCGACCGGCGACTTCGCGCCGGCGCGCGGAATCTTCTGGCCGATCAGCTTCTCGATCTCGGCAACGTTCTCGGCGTCGGCCTCGGTCGCGAAGGTGATGGCGATGCCGGTCTTGCCGGCGCGGCCGGTGCGGCCGATGCGGTGGACATAATCCTCGGCATGGTGCGGCGTGTCGTAGTTGAAGACGTGGCTGACGCCCTTGATGTCGAGGCCGCGCGCCGCGACGTCGGAGGCGACGAGCATGTTGATCTCGTCGTTCTTGAAGCGGTCGAGCGTCGCCATGCGCTCGGGCTGCTCCATGTCGCCGTGGATCTGACCGACGCGGAAGCCATGCTGCTTCAGATTTTCGGCCAGCTCCTTCACCTCGCGCTTGCGGTTGCAGAAGACGATCGCCGAATGGATGTCCTGCCCGCGCAGCAGCTTGCGCAGCGTGTCGCGCTTGGCGCGCGGCGTCACTTCGACCAGCGACTGCGCGATCGAGGCGTTGGTCGTCGCGGGGCGCGACACTTCGATGACCTTGGGCTCGCGCATGAAGCGGTCGGCGAGCTTCTTGATCGGCGGCGGCATCGTCGCCGAGAACAGTAGCGTCTGACGCTTCGGGTTGATCTTGCTGCAGATTTTTTCGACGTCGGGGATGAAGCCCATGTCGAGCATGCGGTCGGCCTCGTCGATGACGAGGATGTCGACCCCCGACAGCAGGACCTTGCCGCGCTCGAACTGGTCCATCAGCCGGCCGGGCGTCGCGATCAGTACGTCGACTCCCTTGGCGAGCGCCTTGTCCTGGTCGCCGAAGCCGACGCCGCCGATCAGCAGCGCCATCGTGAGCTTGTGATACTTGCCGTACTTGACGAAATTCTCGGCGGCCTGGTCGGCGAGTTCGCGCGTCGGCGCGATGATCAGCGATCGCGGCATGCGCGCGCGCGACCGTCCGCTCGCCAGGATGTCGATCATCGGGAGCACGAACGAGGCAGTCTTGCCGGTACCGGTCTGCGCGACTCCGATGATGTCGCGCCCCATCAGCACATGCGGGATGGCCTGGCGCTGGATCGGCGTCGGCTCGGTATAGCCGCTGTCGGCGATCGCGCGCAGCAGTTCGTCGGACAGGTGCAGGTCGGCAAAGCTCAAAATGTTTCTCTCACCGGAGGTCGCGCAAACGGCAAAGCGCGCCCGCGCTTGCACACCGGAAGCGTGAATTGTCAAGGAATCGCGCCGCGCCAAGCAGAAAGGGCGGGTCTCGCGACCCGCCCTTCGCAGCAGTCGGAACCTCCGCCGGACGGCGGTGGACCTCCTAGAACTTGATGCCGGCCGCGATGCCGTAGCGGCGCGGGTCGAGCGTGAAGATGTTGGTATAGAGGCCCGACGACTGGTCGGTGACGTAGAGACCGGTCGTCGCGCTGTTGTCGGTCAGGTTCTGGACGAACCCGCGGACGAACCACTTGTCCTCCGGGCCGTTCAGCTGGATCTGCGCGTTGATCTGGCTGTAGCTGTTGATCTGGTTGACGTTGCCGTTGAAGATGCTGCCGTAGCTGTCGCCGGTGAAGGTGATGTCCGCGCGCGGCACCAGCGTCATGCCGTTCTCGAACTCGAACGTGTACTGCGCACCCGCCGACACCTTGTAATTCGGCGCCTGCGGCAGGTCGTTGCCCTTCAGGTTGACCTCGACGCCGGCGGGCAGGACGGTTACGCCGCCGACCGCCGCACCGATCGACGGCGCGGTTGCCTGCAGCAGCGCGCAGACGCCGAACGCGCCGCGAGCGGTCAGCCCGCTGTCCGCCGGGAACGCCGTCGTCGGCTGCAGCGGCGCCGTGTTCGGATTGGTGGCGGCACGCGGCGTCGGGAAGGTGGTCAGCGAGCTGTTGTTGAGCGCGGCGTTGACCGCGTTGACGAAGGTGTTCGCCGCGGCGCCGCCCGCGGTGTTCGGGACGACCGCACAGTTCGAGCCGTTGGTGATGTCCTTGACGATCACCGCGTCCGAGCGGCCGCCCGACGGGTCGCGCGGGTTCGACAGGAACTTGTCGGTCGCGACCTTGGTGTGGAGGTAGCTGAAGTTGATGTTGAACAGCCACTCGGGGCTCGGGTTGAGGATCGATTCGATCTCGAGCCCGTAGATGTCGGCATCGACATTGTCGTTGACCGAGGTGCGCGCGACGATGCGGCTGAGCTGCAGGTCCTTGTACTTATAGTAGAAGGCCGTCGCGTTGAGCCGCAGCGTGCCGTCGAGCATGGTGTTCTTCGAGCCGATCTCGAAGGCGTCGATGAACTCGGGTGCGAAGGTGTCGGGCACCGCGAAGATCGGCTGCAGCGGCGGGTTGATGCCGCCGGACTTGTAGCCGCGCGAGTAGCTCGCATAGAGCAGGCTGTCGTCGCTGAGCTTGAAGTCGAGCACGGCACGGCCGGTGATCTCTTCGAAGCTCGCGTTGCGGACCTGGAAGGCTTCGCAGCCGGCCCGCGTTCCGATGCCGCCCGCCACGTTGCTGCCCGCTCCGGCGCAGGCCGTCGCCGGGTCGGCGTCGAAGCCGCCGGCCCGCGGCGAGTCGAAGGCGTTGGTCGCGGTATAGGGGACGAGGAAGCTGGCGAGCGTCGAGCGGGCGCGCACGGTCTTCTTGTCGTTGTTGTAGCGCAGGCCGGCGGTGAACTTCACCCGGTCGTTGAACTCGTAATAGGCCTCGCCGAACAGGCCGTACGACTTCAGCCCGAAGTCGTCGGTGTTGTTCCGGAAGAACGGCGTGCCGAGATAGGACGGCGGGAGGCCGGCGCCGAGCGCGGTGAAGGTTCCGAGCAGGCCGGTGACATAGTCGATGCCGAACGAGTTGACGTAATAGCTGTTCTCGCTGAGGTCGGCGTCGACGTAGATGCCGCCGAGCAGGAAGTTGAAGGCGCCGTCATAGTCGGACGAGAAGATCGCCTCGGCCGACCAGTCCTTGCTCTTCTGGTTCGAGCGGTCGAAGTCCTGCGGGGTCGCCGAGCAGACGCCGAAGCCGCCGAAGACGCCCGTGCCGGTTTCCTCGGCCGCCGAGGTGCAGAGCTGTCCGGCCGGACCCGTCGGGGTGATGGCGCGGGCGAGCGGCAGGAAATAAGCAGCCGGCAGGCCCGGGATGCCGCCCGCCGCCGCCCCGGCGAGCGTCGCGAGCGCCGTCGCATAGCTGGCGCGGTTCTGGACCGACAGGTTGTAGTCCTGCGAAGAGTCGACGCGCGCCTCGTGATAGAAGCCCGTCAGCTGGAGCTTGTAGGTGTCGCCCAGGTCCTGCTCGATGCGCAGCTGATATTGCTGCTCGTCGGTGAAATAGGTGGGGCTGTGGTCGGTGTTGACGGTGCGGACGTCGGCCGGATTGACGGCGGTCGAATAGGGGTCGGGGCCGTAGAGGCTGCCGAGACCGAACAGCGTCGGCGCCGGGATGCCGTTCGCCGACAGGAACTCGCGCGACCCGAGCGTGCCGACGAAGCTGGCGTTGCCGTTGGTGACGCCGAAGTCGCGGCGGTTGGGAAGACAGCCGAGGATGCCGGTCGGGTCGCGCTGGCAGAGCTGCTTCTGAATGCGCAGCCGGTTGTCGTCCTCGCGGAAATAATAGCCCATGAAGTCGACGGTGGTGGTGTCGGTGGGCTGCCAGCGCAGCGAGCCGCGCACCGCATACATGTCGCGACCGTCGAGATCGCTGCCGTCGAAGACGTTGGTCGTGAAGCCGTCGCGCTTGAGATAGAAGCCGGCGACGCGGGCGGCGAGCGTTTCGCCGAGCGGGATGTTGACCGCGCCCTTGAACTTCATCGACTCATAATTGCCGTATTCGGCTTCGGCGCTGACCGAGAAGGCGTCCATTCGCGGCTTGGCGGTGACGAAGTTGACGACGCCCGAGGTGGCGTTGCGCCCGAACAGCGTGCCCTGCGGGCCGCGCAGGACCTCGACGCGCTCGAGATCGAAGAATTCGGTCTCGAACAGCCGGGTGGCGAGCAGCGGCGTGTCGTTGACATGGATGGCGGTGGCGGAGTCGCAGGTCACGCCGACGCAAAGGTCGCCGACGCCGCGGATGGTGAAGCTCGATCCGGTGAAATTGCCCTTGGTGAAGGTCACGTTGGGCAGCGTCAGCTGAAGGTCGGACGAATTCTCGATCTGCTGGCGCTCGAGGCTCTCGGCACTGAACGCGGTGACGGCGATCGGCACGTCCTGCAGCGACTCAGCCTGGCGTTGCGCGGTGACGACGATTTCTTCGATGCCTTCGTCGACATCGGCCGCCGCAGTCTGCGCAAGCGCAGGCGCGGCGACGAGCATGGCCAGCGCCGATGCGCTGGTGGCGAGCGAAAGACGCAGATTTTCGGTGATCGGCTTCATCCGACGGATCCTCCCCAGTTGTTCCTGTCCGCCGCCGCTCGTCTATTGCGAGCGTATCGGCAGCTTCGGCGCCGGGGACGCGGCGATCGTGCCCCCGTTGCCGCTTGCGTGGCATTTGAACAACGAAGGACGTTACTTGTCCAGCAACGCTGAGGGGGGACTGCGGCTTTTGACAGGTAAGGCGGAGTTACCGTCGCTTATTTGCAACGCTTATCGCCGTTTCTTGTCCGTCTTGATCTTGGCCAGCGACTCGATCGGGCATTCGGCGCCCGAACGCGTCAGCACGGCGTCGCGGCCGGCGCACAGCCGGCCTGCCTGCGTCTGACGGTAATAGAATCCCTGGTAGTAGGAGAGGGCAGGGCAGTCGGCCTTGAAGCCCATGCGCCAGCGCTCGCCACCGCTGAGCACGAGGTCGATCGAGCGCTCGCCGGTGACGACGGCGCCGGCGATACGCTCGCTGGCGATGCAGGCGCGCCGCGATTTCTTGGTGAACAGTGCCGCCAGCCCGCGCGGCCCCGCCGGCTCCACGTTCGTGGACTGCAGCGGCACCTTGCGCACGCGCGGCGGCTCCGCGGCGACCGGGACGGCCAGCGTCGCGGCGAACGTGAGGAGGAGCAGGCGAAGGATCATCGGGCCTTTCATCGGGCGGTCGGATTGAACCGGTGCTGAACCTTTGCGGCCTCGACGCCGCAGGGGTCAACGGACTAACCTTCCAATCATGATCCCCTTGCAAGCGTTGAAGGCGGCGGTCGGTTCCGCCGGCTGGACCGACGATCCGGATCGGATCGCGCCGCATCTCGTCGATTGGCGTGGCCGCAAGCGCGGCGATGCTGCGTTGATGCTCAGCCCGGCGACCGCGGCCGAACTGGCGGCGGTGGTGCGGTTGGCGGCGGCACACCGCATCGGCCTGGTTCCGCAGGGTGGCAACACGTCGCTCTGCGGCGCCAGCGTCCCCGAGCCCGGCGGCGACGCGATTCTGGTGTCGCTCCGCCGGATGCGCCGCATCCGCTCGGTCGACGCCGTTGACCAGTCGCTGATTGCCGAGGCGGGTGTGACGCTGAGCGAGGTGCAGGATGCGGCCGAAGCCGTCGACCGCATGTTCCCGCTGTCGCTCGGCGCGAAGGGCAGCGCCACGGTCGGCGGGCTGGTCTCGACCAACGCCGGCGGCGTCCAGGTGCTCCGCTACGGCACGATGCGCGCGCTGACGCTGGGCATCGAGGCGGTGCTGCCCGACGGCACGTTGCTCGACCAACTGTCGACTCTGCGCAAGGACAATAGCGGCTACGACATCAAGCAACTGCTCATCGGGGCCGAGGGCACGCTCGGCTTCGTTACCGCCGCCGCGCTGAAGCTCGCGCCGCAACCGCGCTGCATCGCGACCGCGTTCGCCGGCGTGCCGTCGCCCGCCGCCGCGCTGGCGTTGCTGGCACGCCTGCGAACGGCGGTCGGCGACCAGGTCGACAGCTTCGAGTTGATGCCGCGCGACGGCCTCGACCTGGTGTTCGAGCATATTCCCGACACCCGCGACCCGCTGGGCGGTTCCCATCCCTGGTACGTCCTCGCCGAATTGACCTCGCCGCGCACCGACGATCGGCTTTCGGACGCGCTCGAGGCAGCGCTGGCCGCGGCGATCGCCGCGGGCGAGGTGGCCGACGCCACCCTCGCCGCGACCGAGGCGCAGCGCGCGGCGCTGTGGAATATCCGCGAAACGCTTCCCGAGGCGGAGCGGGTCGACGGGGCGTCGGTCAAGCACGACGTGTCGGTGCCGGTGGCCGCGGTGCCGTCGTTCATCGCCGAGGCGACCCCGGCGATCGAGCGCGGCTGGCCGGGCGCGCGCGTGCTCGCCTTCGGCCATCTCGGTGACGGCAACGTGCATTTCAACGCCCGCCCGCCGGAAGGTGGGTCCTATGACGCGTTCCGGGCGAACGGTCCGGCGATCACTCGGCTGGTCAACGACATCACCGTCGCGCACGGCGGATCGATCTCCGCCGAGCACGGCATCGGCACGCTCAAACGCGAGGAACTCGTACGGCTCGCCAACCCAGCGAAGCTGGCGGCGATGCGCGCCATCAAGGCGGCGCTCGATCCGCTAGGGATCATGAATCCGGGCAAGCTGCTCTGAACGGGCCTGCTAGGCGAGGCGCCGTCGTCGTGCTGCGCCCAGCGCGCTGACCCCGAGTGCGAACAGGGCGAGCACGCCCGGCTCCGGTACCTCTTCGCTTTCGGACGGCGTGTCGCTCATGAAGGTCGCAAAATACAGATCGCCGCTTCCGACGCCGATGTTGTTCGTCCACGCCGCATCTCGCAAGTTGCGACCCCATGCCCTGCCGCCCGCATAGCCGCTCGAGTTGCCAGCCCAACCGCCGAACACCATCGGCAGTCCGTCGATCGCTTCGAGGCTGATTGCGAACACATCGCCGGCGTTGAAGAACAGATTGGCCGCCGACAGATCGATCGAGACGGTGTGATAGCTGAAGCTGGGCGCGAACTGCCAGGCCGGCGAAACCAGGTCCACCGAGGTCAGCGCGCTGTTGTTGTTGCTGTCGACGACCCCGCCGGTCACCGACCGCACCCTCAGCGTCACGCCATAGTCGGTCGACCCTCCCAGTAGCAGGTCGACATGATGCAGATAGCCGGACGATCCGACCGTCACGGTCTGCGCCGATTCGATCGACTGTGGGCCGTTGTCGTAGATTTGCCCGCCCGCATAGCCGCCGGGCGGTGGCAGGAAATTCTGGTCTATGACGACCGCGGCGCCCGCTGGCGTCGATGCGACGAACAACGCGGCGATCAGAAAATGCCTCATGCCGGTCTTCTCCCTACCCGCAACACGCGAAGCAAGGAACGAGCCAAATCGCGAAATCAGAGACTTGGCGGGCATTCCATTTCGTAGGTGTAATAAATTTCGACAGTGACCTGACGGTTGACCGCGGTCTTGCCTCGCGCGCCGCGCATCCGTAAAGCGGGCGGCTTCACCGGGCCGGGGGGTCCGAGGTCGATCCATTCAGACACGAGGTCCGCGTAAACATGGCTTCCACTCCGCAGGGCGCGCCGATGATGCCGCTGTTCTACAATTCGATCGCGCCGCTCTCGTCGCAGGCGCATCCGAACTTCAAGGTGCGCCAGCGTACCAATTTCCCCGAAGCGACGAAGACGCACGCGGTGCCGCTGACCGTCGACGAGTTCGCCTCGGCGATGAAGCATTATCCGATCGTGTTCGGCGCCGGCGCTACGGGTGCGCCGCTCGCGCTCCTCGGCCTCAGCGACGGCGTCAACAACTTCATCGACGCCGAGGGCAATTGGCAGAAGGACGTCTATGTCCCGGCCTATGTTCGCCGCTATCCGTTCCTGCTCGCCAAGTTCAACGAGGCGAGCGAGGAGCTGACTTTGTGCTTCGACGACAAGTCGGGGCTCGTCGAGGCTGGCGATTTCGAGGGCTATGAGCTGTTCGACGGCGACCAGCCGAGCGAGCACACCAAGTCTGTGCTGAGCTTCTGCGAGCAGTTCGAGACCGCCGTGGCGCGCACCAAGCAGTTCATGGACGAAATGCAGGCGCTCGACCTCATCATCGACGGCGAGGTCTCGCTGCAGCAGGGCGACGGGCAGCCGGCGGTCTACCGCGGCTTCCGCATGATCAGCGAAGACAAGCTGCGCGAGCTGCGCGGTGACCAGCTGCGCAAGCTGGTGCAGACCGGCATGATCGGCCTCGTCTACGCCCATCTGCTGAGCCTGCAGAACACGCGCGAAATCTTCGCCAGGCAGATGCTCTCGGCCGCGAGCTGACCGCCGGCTGGATGACGATCCGAACGGGCCCGGCGCGCGATCGCCGGGCCCGTTTTCGTTCGCCGGCCCAAAATGGGCGCGCCGTGTTTGACAAGTTATAACATCACATATACCGCATGTTCCGATAAGGGAGACCGATCGATGAACCTGCGTGCCGTGCTGCTGCTTTCGACCCTCGCCGTGCCGGTGCCCGCGTTCGCGCAGCAGGCGGCCGCGCCGCTCGACGATCTGCATGAGGACGCGCCCGAGATCATCATCACCGCGCCCTTCTCGCGCGACCGGCTCGACCTCCTCACCGGCACGTCGGTGCTCCGCGGCGAGGACCTTGCCACCGACATTCGCGCGCAGATCGGCGACACGCTCGACGATCTTCCCGGCGTGTCGGCAACCTCGTTCGGCCCCGGCGCCTCGCGTCCGGTGCTGCGCGGCTTCCAAGGCGAGCGCGTCCGCGTGCTCACCGACGGCATCGGCTCGATCGACGTATCGAACACCTCGGCCGACCATGCCGTCGCTATCGATCCGATCACCGCCGAACGCGTCGAGGTGCTGCGTGGGCCGCAGTCGCTGCTGTTCGGCTCGTCCGCCGTCGGCGGCGTCGTCAACATCCTCGACCGGCGGATCCCGCGCCGGCTGCCCGAGGATCATCCGCATCTCGACGTCATCGCCGGTTACGGCTCGGCCGCCGACGAGCGCAGCATCGCCGGCGGAGTCGATGTGGCCGCGGGCGGCCCGCTCGTGCTCCACGCCGATGCCAGCTACCGCAAGAGCGGCGACCTCGACATCGGCGGCTATATCCTCGCGCCGGCGCTGCGCGCCGAGGCGATCGAGGAGGCGGCTGAAGGCAATGAGGAGGCGATCGAATTCGCCGATGCGCGCGGCCGGCTGCCCAACACCGGCGTCCGCGCTACCACCGGCGGCGTCGGCGCGTCGATCATCACCGATCGCGGCAGCCTCGGCTTCTCGGTCGGCCTCTACGATTCGCTCTACGGCATCCCCGAGCGCCCGATCTTCCACCACGCGGAGGAAGAGGAGGAAGCCGGCGGCGAGGCGCATGAGCATGGCGACGTGCGCATCGACATGCGCCAGGTGCGCTACGATGTTCGCGGCGAACTCAAATTCGACGGCTCGCCGATCGAGACGGCGCGCGTCCGGGTCGGCGCGGCGACCTACAAGCATACCGAGCTCGAGGGCGACGAGATCGGCACCAAATTCTTCAACGACGGCGTCGAAGGGCGCGTCGAGCTGGTCCAGCGCGAGCGCAACGGCTGGAAGGGCGCCGTCGGCGGCCAGTTCTTCCTGCGCGACCTGCGCGCGGTGGGTGCCGAGGCGTTCCTCCCCGCCAACGAGACCGAACAATATGGTCTCTTCGCGCTGCAGACCTTCGATCTCGGCGCGGTGACGCTCGAGGGCTCGGCGCGCTATGAGCATCAGCAGGTATCGAGCAACGAGGTGGGCGTCTCGCGCAGCTTCAACGCGCTGTCAGGCGCTGCCGGCGCCTCGGTCGGTCTGACCGAAAATCTGCGGCTCGGCGTCAACGCATCGCGCACGGTGCGCGCGCCGTCGGCCGAGGAGCTGCTGTCCAACGGTGCGCATATCGCCACGCAGTCGTTCGAGATCGGCGATCCGACGCTCGCCAAGGAGAAGAGCTGGGGCCTCGAAGGCTTCGTCCGCGCCGATGCCCGCGACTACAGCGCCGGGGTGAGCGTGTTCACCAGCCGTTTCGACGACTATATCTACGAGGCCGACACCGGCCTCGAGCAGGACGAACTGCCGGTCTTCCAATATGTCCAGGCCGACGCGCGCTACTTCGGCGTCGAGTTCGAAGGATCGGTGACCGTGGCGCGCTTCGGCGATACCCGCATCGTCGCCGACGCGGTCGCGGACTATATCCGCGCGACCGTCGACAGCGTCGGCCCGGCACCGCGGATTCCGCCGAAGCGGCTGCTGCTGGGCGCCGAGGTGCAGAGCAGCCACCTCGACGGCCGGGTCGAAACCGAGTTCGTCGACGACCAGACGCGCGTCGCCGCCTTCGAAACGCCGACCGATGGCCACCAGGTCGTCAACGCGTCGCTGTCGTGGCGGCCGTTCGGCCGCGACCGCAGTATCGCGCTGCTGCTGTCGGCCAACAACATCTTCGACGTCGACGTCCGCCGCCACGCGTCGTTCCTCAAGGACTTCGCGCCGCTGGCCGGCCGCGATCTGCGGGCAACGCTGAAGGCGAGCTTCTAGAAGATAAAGCCGGCGGGAGGTTCACACGCCGACTTCCTTTGCTATGAAGGCCCCGGACTCAGCTTTGGGAGGGGTGTTGTCATGGCCGCCGATCACGCGACCGATACCAAGATTAAGGATCACGCGAAGACCTACACGGGCTTTCTGAGCGTGACGAAGTGGTCGATCATCCTGATCACCATCGTCCTGATCGGACTCTTCGCCTTCGTCTTCGGCGAATAGCGGCGAAGCGGGGGGCGACAGTATGAAGATTGCGGTGCTTCGGGAAACGTCCGACGGTGAGCGCCGCGTCGCCGCCACGCCCGAGACGGTCAAGAAGCTCATCGCTCTCGGCGCCGAACTGGCCGTCGAGAGCGGCGCCGGCGCCAGCGCCAGCATCGTCGATGCCGCCTATGCCGACGCCGGCGCCACCGTTGGCGACCGCGCCGGCGTGCTCGGCGACGCCGACATGGTGCTCACCGTCCAGGGGCCCGACGCCGCGACGCTCTCGGGCGTCAAGCCCGGGGCCTTCGTCGCCGGCATCCTGTCGCCCTACGCCAACCGCGAGCGCGTTGCCGGCTATGCCGCGGCGGGGCTGTCGGCGCTGGCGATGGAGTTCATGCCGCGCATTACCCGCGCGCAATCGATGGACGTGCTGTCGTCGCAGTCGAACCTATCGGGCTACAAGGCGGTGCTCGACGCGGCGTCCGAATATGGCCGCGCGCTGCCGATGATGATGACCGCCGCCGGCACGATCTCGGCGGCGCGCGTGTTCATCATGGGAGTCGGTGTCGCCGGTCTCCAGGCGATCGCCACCGCGCGCCGCCTCGGCGCCGTCGTCTCGGCGACCGACGTGCGTGCCGCGACCAGGGAACAGATCGAATCGCTGGGCGCCAAGGCGATCTTCGTCGAGAACGTGAAGGGCATCGAGGGCGAGGGCACCGGCGGCTACGCCACCGAGATGTCGGACGAGTATAAGGCGGCGCAGGCCGAGCTCGTCTCGAGCCATATCGCCAAGCAGGACATCGTCATCACCACCGCGCTGATCCCGGGTCGCCCGGCGCCGCGGCTGATCAGCGATGCGCAGCTCGCGACGATGCGCGAGGGCTCGGTGGTCGTCGACCTCGCGGTCGAGCAGGGCGGCAACGTCGAGGGCGCGGTCGCCGGCCAGGTGGTCGAACGCCACGGCGTCAAGATCGTCGGGCATCGCAACGTGCCGAGCCGGCTCGCCGCCGACACCAGCGCGCTCTACGCTCGCAACCTGTTCAACTTCATCTCGGCCTTCTGGGACAAGGACGCCAAGACGCTCGTCCTCCCGGCCGACGACGACATCACCAAGGGCATCATGCTGACGCAGGGTGGCCAGGTGATCCATCCGGCGCTTCAGAGCTAGCGGACCAGGGGGGCCTCGCATGGACTTCATCTCGATCCTGTCGATCTTCGCGCTCGCCTGCTTCGTCGGCTATTATGTCGTCTGGTCGGTGACGCCCGCGCTGCACACGCCGCTGATGGCGGTCACCAACGCGATTTCCTCGGTCATCATCGTCGGCGCGCTCATCGCCAGCGCCGCGGCGGGGTCGCCGGTGTCGAAATGGCTGGGGCTGCTCGCGGTGGTGCTGGCGAGCGTCAACATCTTCGGCGGCTTCGCCGTCACGCAGCGCATGCTCGCGATGTACAAGAAGAAGGATCGCTGAGCATGGAGCATGCGGCAACCAGCACGCCGGCCTGGGTGGCGATCGCCTACCTGATCTCGGGC
>JASBUR010000053.1 GCA_030147805.1 Sphingomonadaceae bacterium | reverse complement strand
GCTTCCCAGCGCAGTCCGGCCTTCTCCGCCGCCGCGCGGAAGCGGCTCTCGGAAATGAGCATGCCGCCGGGAAAGATATAGGTCTGGATGAAATCGGCGCCGAGCCGATATTCCTCGAATACCGCCTCGTCGATGGTGATGACCTGGAGCGCGGCGCGGCCGCCCGGCTTCAGCACGCGGTGGAGCGTATCCATATAGGCGGGCCAATAGCGCTCCCCCACTGCCTCAAACATCTCGACCGAGGCGACATGGTCGAAGCGCCCGGCGACGTCGCGATAGTCGCACAGCTGGAAGTCGACGCGGTCGGCGAGGCCGGCGCGCGCGACGCGGGCCTCGGCATAGGCGAGCTGCTCGCGGCTGAGCGTGATGCCGGTGACGCGCGCGCCATAGTCGGCGGCGGCGATCTCGGCGAGCCCGCCCCAGCCGCAGCCGATCTCGAGAATATGGTCGCCCGGCTTCAGCTCGAGCCGGTCGAGCAGCGTACGCACCTTGCGGCGCTGCGCGGCGGCGAGATCGTCGCCGTCGGCGTAGATCGCCGAGGAATAGCTCATCGTCTCGTCGAGCCAGGCGGCGTAGAAATCGTTGCCGAGGTCGTAATGGAACGAAATGTTGCGCCGGCTGCCGGCGCGCGTGTTTTCCTGCAGCCCGCGCAACAGCTTGTTGAGCCAGCGCAGCAGCGGATGGCCGCGGTCGGTCGTGCCGAGCGAGTGGCGGTTGAGCATGAACAGCTCGGTGATCGCCGTCGGGTCGGGACTGTCCCAGTCGCCGTCGAAATAGCTGCGCGCGAAACCCGCGGAACCGCCGGTAATCACCCTGACCAGCGGCATCCAGTTACGAATGCTGATATGGGCATGCGGGCCGGGACTGCGGCCGCCGAGCCGGCGGATGCGACCATCGGGCAAGGTCGCGTCCATCGTGCCCTGCGCCAGCCCCTTGTCGATGCGATCGAGGCCAAGCTCGAAGCCGGGCGCCAGCAGCCGCGCGAAGAAGCCGCCGCCGAGCAGAAAGCGCCCGTCGGCCTTCACCAGATGCTTGCCGCGATCGACGCTCGAAGCTTCCATCAAGTCCTCATCCCCCCACAGGAACTTATCTCGCACCAGCTACGCTTCCAAGCCGGCTTTGGCTGCAACCGGTTGCCGCCTTTCGCGAACGGCGAGAAGCCTTTATGCGCGGTCGCTCAGGACGGGAGGATCGGAATGCCGCGCATTGCCTATGTCGACGGGGCCTATGTGCCGCTGGCCGAAGCGGCGGTGCCGATCGAAGACCGCGGCTTCCAGTTCGCCGACGGCATCTACGAGGTCGCCGCCTCGCTCAACGGCCGGCTATTCGACTGGCCGGCACATGCGGCGCGGTTGCGCCGCAACCTCGCCGAACTGTCGATCGCCGAGCCGATGGGGCCGAAGGCGCTCGAGCTGGTCGGCCGTACGCTGGTCCGCAAGAATGGCGCCGCGCAGGCGCTGCTCTACATCCAGGTGACTCGCGGCAACGCCCGGCGCGACCATCCCTTCCCTGCCGCCGCGCGGCCGACGCTGGTGATGACCGCCCGGCCCTTCGACTATGCACCGCGGCTCCGGCAGCAGGCGACGGGAATCAAGGTGCTGACGCAGCCCGAGCAGCGCTGGGGCCGCTGCGATCTCAAGACGACGGGCCTGCTCGCCAACGTGCTCGCCAAGCAGGCGGCGCGGCAGGCGGGCGCCTTCGAGGCGTGGATGATCGAGCCCGACGGCACGGTGACCGAAGGCGCCTCAACCAATGCCTGGATCGTCCAGCCCGACGGGACGCTGGTCACGCATCCCGCCGACCGCAAGATCCTGCCCGGCATCATGCGCGACACGCTGATGCGGCTGGCGCGCGGCGCGGGCATGAAGATCGAGGAACGGCCGTTCGACCTCGCCGAAGCGGAGCGCGCGGCCGAGGCGTTCATCACGTCCACCAGCGCCCCGTGCCTCGGCGTCGTCGCGATCGACGGCCGGCCGATCGGCGGCGGGACGCCGGGACCCGTCAGCCGACGCCTCGGGGCGCTGCTGTGGGACGAGATCGAGCGGCAGACCGGCTATCGGCCCGCGGGGTAGGCGATCACCACCGGCGGCATGAAGCTGTCGAAATCGGCCGCGCCGGTTTCGCGTTCCTTCATGCGCTCACGCATGCGCTTCTCCATCTCCTCGAGGCGCTGACGCGACTTCTTGAGGCGCTCGAGCATCATCTCCTCGCGGTCGCGCATGCCGTCGGCGAACGCCCGGCGATCGGCGACCGACAGCTTCTGATAGGCGGCGAGCATCGCCTCCTGCTGACGTTCGTGCTGCTTGACCACCAGTTCGCGCTCGGCGGCCTGCGCGCGCCGCACGGCGCCGACGTCGAGCTTCTCGGCCGCGAGCAGCGACAGCACCCGCTGGCGCGCGTTGCGCACCGCCTGCCGATCCTGCGGCGTCGGCTGCGGCCGCATCGCCTCGCGGAGCGTGGCGCGGCCCTCGGCGGACATGCCGGCGAAGCGGTCCATCTCGTGGAAGCCCGTCATCCCCGGCGACAGGCGGCGAATATGGACCTCGCGCATCTGCGGCGCGGGCGGGGTCGGCTGGGCAAGGCTCGGGCCGGCAACCGCCAGCGCGACCGCACCGGCCGCAGCCCTGAGGATGAAACGGGTCATATCAGCGATTCCTCTTCGGGGGTCAGGGTGAAGACGGTGCCCCACAGCTGCACGTCCTGCGCAACCTGCGCGGTCTGCACGGGGGCGACGACCGGCGTGGCTTCGGCGACCTGAACCGGCGCCGGGTCGCTGCCGGCGGAGGGCAGGATGAGCACGGCGGCAACCAGCGAGGCGGCGATCGAACCGCCGATCGCAGCGGCGGGCAGCCAGCGCCGCGGCGCCGGCAATCGGGCCAGCGCCGCATCGGCCGCCGCGGTGGCCGCGAGGTCGTCGGCGCGTACCGGTACCATCGCCCACAGCGCCAGGTCGCAGTCGAGCGCCGCCGCCGCCGCCAGCTCGGCGCGGAGCGACGCATCGCGCGCCACCAGCGCCTGAACGGCCTCGCGTTCGGCCGCCGGCCAGCGCGTCACGTCGGCGCCGTAGGCGGCGATGATCTCCTGCGCTCGGGTCCGGTCCATCACGCTCACTCCTTCGTCCCGGCCAGCAGACCGGCCAGCTCGACGCGTGCCCGCGCCAACAATCCTTCGACCGCCTTGGGGGTCGTCTCCAGCGCCTCGGCGATCTCGGCCATCGTCGCCCCCTCCAGGTGGAAGAGCGCGATCGCCATGCGCTGGCGCGGGTTCAACCGCGCCATCGCCGCCTGCAGCCGCGCGGCGCGGTCGTTCGCCACCGCCGCCTCGTACGGCGTCGGATCGGGCGAGGCCGCGTCCGCCGCCGCCTCGATCGGCGCCACCGGGCGAATCGCCCGGCGGCGGTCGATGCAGGCGTTGACGACGACGCGGCGGAACCAGCCTTCGACCGAACCGCGCCCGGCATCGTAGCGCGACGCGCCCTGCCAGAGCTTGACCAACGCCGTCTGCACCGCATCCTCGCCTTCCGCGCGGTCGCCGAGCACCTTCGCCGCGAGGCGGATCGATGGGCCGTAGAGGCGCGCGGTCAGCAGCCTGAACGCCGCCCGGTCTCCATGGGCGATGCGCGCCATCAGCGCGTCGTCGGGAAGCTCGGGTGCGGCCATCGCCTTCAGCATATGCGAGGGATTACGCGCGGCGGGTATGGAATCCCCCGCGCAGGCGCGCCCGGGGCCCAAAAAGCGCTCAGGCGGCTAGCGCGACCTCGCGGATGGGAAGCGGCAGGCGCATCCAGGCGCGCACGGAGCTGACGGCTCGAAGCTGGCCTCGCGCCGGCAGCTCGACGCCCGGTGCCAGCCGCGCCAGCAGACGATGGCGCTCGACCGGCCCCGGCACGTCCCAGTCGGCGGTCGCGGCGGCGTCGAAGCCGAAGCGCCCGTAATATTCGGGATCGCCGATCAGCACGATCGCGTCGTGCCGGCAAGCGTCCGCCACCTCGAGCGACGCGCGCATCAGCCGCTTGCCGAGCCCGGTGCCCTGAAGATCCGGCGCGACCGCGACCGGGCCGAGCAGCGTCAGGTGACGCGCGGAAGCGCCGTCCCACAGTTCGCAGGGCCAATATTGGATCGATCCGACCAGACGGCCGCGCTCGCGCGCAACGAGGCTCAGCCCCCGATAGGGCGCGACGCCGTCCCGCAGCCGATAGGCGGTGCGCGTGTGGCGGCCCGGTTCGAAGGCCGCGTCCAGCAGGAGTTCGATGTCGGCGCTGTCCGCGGCGCCGGCGGGATAGAGATGCATCGATGTTCCGATCGTTCGAAGGGTCGACAGGCTGGACGGCCGTCAGCCGCCCCCCGCCGCGCGTGCCTGCGCGGCGGTCAGCCTCGTCGCAACATTCGAACCTGAACGATCACCGATGGAATTCCCTGCGAAAAACGCCGCGCAACTATCATGCCTTCGACCTCTTCGCAAAACTATTCAAAGGCCGAGTGAACGCATCATGGCAAGTTGCTGTTGCATGGTGGCTGAACGACTCGACGCAACCCCCGACACCGGAGCCAAGCCCATGAAACTCTACGACATGGTGAAGGCGCCCAACCCCCGCCGCGTCCGCATCTTCCTCGCCGAGAAGGGCGTCACGATCGAAACCGTCGAGGTGGACATTCCCGGCGGCGCCAATCTGGGAAGCGATTATCTCGCGATCAACCCGCGCGGCGTGGTGCCGACGCTGGCGCTCGACGACGGCAGCGTCATCGACGAATCGATCGCCATCTGCCGCTATATCGACGCGCTGCACCCCGAGCCCAACCTGTTCGGCCGCGAGCCGCTCGAGATCGCGCGCGTCGAACAGTGGCAGCGGCGGTGCGAACTCGAGGGGCTGTTCAACATCGCCGCGGTCTTCCGCAACACCGCGGCGCCCTTCGCCAACCGCGCGATGCCCGGCACCGCCCCGTCGCTGCCGCAGATCGCCGACATGGCCGAGCGCGGCCGCGTGCTGACCCGGCACTTCATCGATGCGCTCGAGGCGCGGCTCGGCGAAAGCGACTTCGTCGCGGGCGACCGCTACACCGTCGCCGACATCACCGCGCTGGTCGCGATCGACTTCGCCAAATGGGTGCAGATCCGGATCTCGGACGCGCATCCCAACCTGCAGCGCTGGTATGCGACGGTATCGGCACGACCGAGCGCCAGGGCGTAGGGACAGCCATCCCCGCCCGTCATCCTGGCTAAAGTCAGGATGACGGCGTTCAATGAGGGTGCTGCCTCAAGAACAAACGGCCCGGCGGTGAGGCCGGGCCGTCGGTGCTTTACCGGTGATACGACCTACTGCAGCCCGGCGATCGCCTGGTCGGTCAGCTTCTTCTGCGTCGCGGCGTCGGTCTTTTCGACGATCAGCGTCTTGGCCGCCTCGGTCGCCAGCAGGGCGGCGCGGGCGCGCAGATCGGCCTCTGCCGAACGCTCGGCGGCGGCGATCTTGTCCTCGGCCTGCCGCGTGCGGCGGGCGATCGAGGCTTCGGCCTGACGCTGCGCGTCGGCGACGATCGTCGCCGCCTCGGTGCGCGCGGCGCCGAGGATCATGTCGGCGTCCTTGGCAGCCTGCGCCTGCTTGGCGCGATAGTCGGCGAGCAGCTTCTCGGCGTCCTCGCGCAGGCGGCGCGCCTCGTCGAGCTCGGCGCGGATGCGCGCCCCGCGGCCGTCGAGCGCGCCCGCGATCGCCTTGGGCACCTTCAGGTACAACAGAACAGCGACGAAGATCAGGAACGAGATCGCCACCCAGCCATAGGAGTCGAGTCCGAGGAACGCCTCGTGATGCTCGCCTTCGACGGCATGCTCGACGCTCTGCGTCGTCGCTTCGGGGGTACCCTCGCCGACCGCGTCAAGCACGACCGGGTTCGAGGCGCCGCCCTCCAGCGTCTGGTCGGTCACCCCCGGATCGGCCACGGTGCTGCCAGGCTGGTCGGCGACCACCGGCGGATTTTCGAGCTGCTGGGACTCTTGCATCTATTTGGGTCCTCAGGCCTGCGCGGCGGCGATGGCGGCGCCCGCCTCGCCCGGAGTCGGGCGGCGGCCGGTCAGCCGCTCGACGATGTCGGCGGTGGCGTCGGCGGCGACGGCATCGAGATTGGCGAGCGCCTGCGCGCGCGCCGCCTCGATCCGCGCCGCTGCCTCGGCGACCCGCGCGTCGATGTCGGCATCGACGCCCTTCAGCCGCTCGGCGGTGTCACGCGACGTCGACGCCTTCGCCTCGACCGTCACCTTGACGGCGGCGTTGCGCGCCTCCGCCAGCGACGCCTCGTAGGCGGCGCTCGTCGCTTCGGCCTGCGCCTTGGCGGATTCCGCATGGGCGAGATCGTCACCGATCACCTGCGCGCGCTTCGTCGCCATCTTGTCGACCTTCGGCAGCGCCCCATAGGACAGCGTCAGGTAGAGGATGGCGAAGATGAGCGCGAGCCAGACGATCTGCGGCAGCGCGTTGGCGACTTCAAATTGAGGCATTTTGCCCTCGTTACGTCGTGCGGTTCACGTCCGTGTCAGGCGGCGGGCTTTGGCCCGCCGCGCCGAAATCAGACGACGAACAGCAGGATGAGCGCGACGAGGAACGAGAAGATGCCGAGCGCTTCGGTCACGGCGAAGCCGAACAGCAGGTTCGGGCGCATCGCGTTGGCGGCGGCCGGGTTGCGCAGCGCGCCCTGCAGGAACAGGCCGAAGATGATGCCCACGCCGAGCGCGGCGAGGCCCATGCCGAAGGTGGCGATGCCCGCACCGAGAAGCTTTGCAGCAGCAGCGTCCATTGTCTTAGTCCTCTTGGTTGAAAGCGTTAGTGGCTGAGATTGACGGAGTCGTTGAGGTACACGCAGGTCAGCAGCGCGAACACATAGGCCTGCACCACCGCGACCAGCAATTCGAGCGCGTAGAGCGCGACGTTCATCGCCATCGGCAGCACGCCGATCAGCGGCAGCAGCCCGCCGGCGAGGCCGAGGCTGATGATGAAGCCGGCGAACACCTTGAGCAGGATGTGACCCGCCGTCATGTTCGCGAACAGACGGACGCTGAGCGTGATCGGCCGCGACAGAAACGAGATCAGCTCGATCGGGATGATGATCCACCACAGATACCAGGGCGTGCCCGGCGGCAGGAACAGCGACAGGAAATGGAAGCCGTGCTTGGCGACGCCGATCACGAGGCAGATCAGGAAGACCAGCGCCGCGAACGCGAAGGTGACGGCGATGTGGCTCGTCACGGTGAAGGCGTAGGGCAGCAGGCCGATCAGGTTGGCGATCAGCACGAAGATGAACAGCGAGAAGATGAAGGGCACATAGGCGCGGCCCTTCGGCCCGATATTCTCGTCGACCATGCCGACGACGAACTCGTGGACGCTTTCGACCGCCGACTGCCAGCGGCCCGGCACCAGCTCGGCCTTGCGCATGCCGAAGAACATGAACGCCCACGTCGCCACGAGCGCCAGCGTCATGAAGAGCGCGGCGTTGGTGAACGAGACGTCGTAGCCCGCGACTTCCAGCGGGACGAGCGGCTTGATCTGGAACTGTTCAAGCGGACTGGCCACCGAGCTATCGCTCCTCGTCTTCAGGCACGGTGGGCAATGCGTCCAGTTCCGCCTGTGTCACCTTGGCCGCCTCACGGTTGACCGTGCGCAGCAGGTTGCGGAACCCGACGTAGAGACCCAACATGAAAAACAGCAAAAGCAGCCACGGCGTCGTGCCCAACCAGCGGTCGAGCAGGTAACCGAGACCGGCGCCGACGAGCACACCCGAGACGAGCTCGAGCGCCAACCGCGTGCCTTGCCCGAATGCCGATCCGGCGACCTGAAGCGGGTTCGGTTCCGGATTGGCCCTGCGCTTGGCCTCCGCCAGACGGGCCTCGAGACTGTCGAGGTCGTCGGTGGGGCGCTGGCTCGTCACCGGAAGGTCTCCCGCAGGTCGTGCGCTTGCGCGCAAGCAGGGCTCACGGCGGCAACCCGCCGAAGCGAGGCCCGTTTAGTTGCGGGTATGTGGCAAGTCAACCGTAGCCACGCCGCGCTGCAGCAAGGAGTTGCGGCCCGGGCGTCTACGCCGCCGCGAGCAGCAGGCTGGCGCGTTCCAGATCGACCGAAACCAGCTGGCTGACCCCCTGCTCCGCCATCGTCACGCCGAACAGCCGGTGCATCCGGCTCATCGTCACCGCATTGTGCGTGACGATGAGGAAGCGCGTGTCGGTGAGTTCGGTCATTCGGTCGAGCAGATCGCAGAATCGCTCGACATTGGCATCGTCGAGCGGCGCGTCGACCTCGTCGAGCACGCAGATCGGCGCCGGGTTGGTGAGGAACACGCCGAAGATCAGCGCGACCGCGGTCAGCGCCTGCTCGCCGCCCGACAGCAGGGTGAGCGACTGCAGCTTCTTGCCCGGCGGCTGCGCCATGATCTCGAGCCCGGCCTCGAGCGGATCGTCCGATTCGATGAGCTCGAGATGCGCCGCGCCGCCGTTGAACAGCGTGGTGAACAGTTCGCGGAAATGCGTGTTCACCGCCTCGAACGCCGCGAGCAGCCGCACGCGGCCCTCGCGGTTGAGACTGCCGATGCTGCCGCGCAGCCGCGCGATCGCGGTTTCCAGCTCGGCACGCTCGGCCGCCGAGCTGCTGCGCGTCTCGTCGAGTTCGGCGAGCTCGGTCTCGGCGCGCAGGTTGACGGGCCCGATGCGTTCGCGCTCGAGCGTCTGGCGTTCCATGTCGACCGAGAGCGCCTCGGCCGCGCCCACCGCGTCCTCGTCGAAGCCGAGCCGCTCGGGCAGCAGCGGCGGCGGACATTGGAACCGCTCGCCTGCGAGATGCGCCACCTCGACCCGGCGCAATTCATGCTGTTCGGCGAGCGTCGTCAGCCGCGCGCGCTCCTCGCGCGCCTGCGCCTGCTGCTCGCTTGCGCCGCGCAATTCGGCTTCGACCGCTTTGAGCCCGGATTCGGCGGTGGCGAGCGCGTCGGCGGCGGCACGGCGTGCCGTCTCCGCGCTATGGATATTGTCGGCCAGCGTCGCCTGCTGCTGGCCGATCGCTGCCGGCCGTTCGGCGAGCCGGGCCGCCTCCTCGCCGATCGCGGCCTGGCGCGCCTCGAGTTCGGCACGCTGGCTGGCGCTGCCGGCAAGGCGCCGTTCCCAACCGGCGCGTTCGGCGCCGATCGCGGCGAGCCGCGCCGCATCGCTGTCGAGGCCGCGGGCCAGCCCGGCATGGTCGGCGCGCGCCGAGGCGAGCGCCGCGCGGCTCGCCTCGACCGTCCGCCGCGATTCGCCGGTCAGCGCGGTCAGCGCCGCGACGTCGGGCAGCCCGGCGCGACTTGCTTCGGCTTCGGCGACGCCCGCGCGCGCCGCTGCCGCCTCTTCGACGGCGCGACCAAGCGACTGGCCGAGCGCTTCGAGGCGCCCGTTGCGCCGATCGAGCGCCGCGGCGAGCTGCGCAATGCGGGTTCGGGACGATTCGCGCGTCCGCTCGGCTGCCGCTCGCGCGTCGCGCGCCCGGCGGTCGTCGGCCTGCGCCGCGTCGAAGCGGCCGCGCGCGGCATCGAGCGAAGTCTGCATCGCAGCCACGCGCGCCTGCGCCTCGGGAAGCGCCGCTTCGATCTCGGCGAGGCGATTGCGCTGGACGAGCCGCTCGGCCGCCGCTGCCGACTGTCCGCCATGCGCCACGAAGCCGTCCCAGCGCCACAGCCGGCCGTCGCGGCTGACCAGCCGCTGTCCGACTTTCAGGGTCCCGGCCATCGCCGCCGCCGCCGCCGGGTCGGCGACCCCGACCTGCGCAAGGCGGCGCGCCAGTTCGTCGGGCGCCTCGACCTGAACCGCCAGCGGCTCGACGTCGGCGGGGAGCGCCGGATCGCCGTCGCCGCGCACCGCGCCGGCCCAGCTGCGCCCCGTCGTCGCCGCGCCGATCCCGGCCGACAGATCATCGCCGAGCGCCGCGGCGAGCGCCGCCTCGTAGCCGGGCTTCACGCGGATGGCGTCGAGCGCGCTGCGTCCGCTGGTTCCCGCCGGCGCGGCGAGCATGCGGGCGAGCGCGTCGCGTTCGGTCGCCAGTGCCGCCGCCGCCGCGCGCGCCTCGGCGAGCAGGCGGTTGGCCTCGTCGCGCGCCGCCTCGGCGGCGCGGCGCGCGGCATCGGCCGCCTCGATGCGCGCGGTCGCCTCGGCGATCGACGCCTCGGCGGCGGCAAAGTCGGCCTCGGCGGCCTCGCGCGCCGCGTCGTCGCCATCGTCGGCGAGCAGCCCATCGCGTTCGCGTTCGAGCCGGATTACGTCGTCCTGCGCGCGCCGCGCCCGTGCGGCCGCGGCGGCAAGCGCCGATTCGGCGGCGCGATGCCGCGCCTGCGCATCGGCCTGCGCCTCGATCCGCGCATCGAGCAGTCGCTGGTCGTCGGACGCCGCGCGTTCGGCCGCCGTTACCCGCGCCGCCGCGGCGTCGAGGCCGCCGCGCGCCTCGGCGATGCGCGCTTCGAGCGCCGCCGCTTCGGCCGCGAGCCGCTCGAGCGCCGTCGCAGCATCGTCGGCAAGGCCGGCTTCGCGCTCCAGATCGCGCGCCGTAGCGTTGCGGCTAGCCGCCAGCTCCTGCTGGCGCCGCTCGACCTGCACCAGTTCGGCGGCGAGCGACTGCCGCGCCTGATTGAGCGCCTGGAGATGCGCGGCGGCCTCGGCTTCGGCCTGGCGGAGCGTCGGCAGACGCGCCGCCGCCTCGGCCTGGACGGTCGACAGCCGCGCGGCGTCGCGCGTCGCCTCGGCGACGCGGGCCTCGACCGCCGCGGCCGCGGACTTCGCCTGGTCGGCGGCCTGGGCGGCTTCGCGCCAGCGGGCGAACAGCAGCTGCGCCTCGATGCGCCGGATGCGTTCGGACAACGTCCGGTAGCGTTCGGCCTGCTTGGCCTGGCGGCGCAGCGCGTTGGCCTGCACCTCCATCTGCTGCAACACGTCGTCGAGCCGCATCAGATTGGCCTCGGCGGCGCGCAGCCGCTGCTCGGCATCCTTGCGGCGGACGTGCAGGCCGGCGATGCCAGCCGCCTCCTCGAGCATCGCACGCCGCTCCTGCGGCTTGGCGGCGATGATCGCGCCGATGCGGCCCTGGCTGACCAGCGCCGGCGAATGCGCGCCCGTCGCCGCGTCGGCGAACAGCAGCTGGACGTCCTTCTGGCGGACGTCCTTGCCGTTGATCCGGTAGGCGGAGCCGAGGCCGCGCTCGATGCGGCGCGTCACCTCGATCTGGTCGCTGTCGTTGAACTGCGCCGGCGCGCGGCGGCCCTCATTGTCGAGCAGCAAGGTGACGTCGGAGAAATCGCGGCTGGGCCGCGACTGCGTGCCGGCGAAGATGACGTCTTCCATGCCGCCGCCGCGCAGCGACTTGGGCGAGGATTCGCCCATCACCCAGCGGATCGCCTCGAGCAGGTTCGACTTGCCGCAGCCGTTGGGGCCGACCACGCCGGTCAGGCCGTCCTCGATCCGCAGCTCGGTCGCGTCGACGAACGACTTGAAGCCGGCGAGCCTGAGGCGCTGGAAGCGCAACGCCTGGGGCCTCAGGCAGCGCGCATGCTAGAGCGCCGCCTTGATCTTCGGCTCGAGCTCGGCCCAGGTGTCGACGCCTTCGAGCGTCTCGCCGTTCATCGCGATCGTCGGCGTCCCCGTCAGGCCATATTGCGTGACCGCATCGTTGCGGATCTTGCCGAGCAGGTCGATCTGCTTGGTGTCGGCCATGCACTGCTTGAGCTTGGAGGCCGGCAGGCCGCGCGCGGCGAAGAAGCTGTCGAGGCCGGCGATGCGCAGGATGCCGAGCAGCTGCTCGTCCTGCGGCTGCCCCTGCAGCTCGGCAAACTTCGACTGGTTGTCGAAGGCGGTCTGCATCCAGCTCTTCTGCGTGCGGAAGATGTCGTCGACCAGCCGGAAGAACGGCGCCGCGCCCTGGCAGCGCACGGCGAGCGACACCGGCGGGTCGAGCGGCCCGCCGAGGAGGAAGGTGCGCAGTTCGTAGCTGACGTCGCCGGTGCGGATGTAGTTCGCCAGCGGGATCTTCGACGCCTCGTGGAAGTCGGCGCAGTGCGAGCAGGACAGCGACCCGAACTCGAGGATCTTCACCTTGGCGTTGGGGTTGCCCATCAGGAAGCCGCCGTCGGCGGTCGCCGTCATCGACTTGGTCCAGTCCTGCTTCGTCGTGGCGGCGCCCCCCGCCGCCGCGCTCTCGCCGGTGGCGGCGGCATTCGACGGCGTGCTGCTGTCGCAGGCACCGATGATCACGAGAAGCGACGCGGCGACGAGCGAGCGCATCGGCCGACGGACATTGAGCAACATGCTGACGATCCCCACTTGCCGCCCGCCACCCGCGGGCGCGATGTCGCGGTTTATGCCGCCTCGGCGGGGCCTAGTCAAAGACCGGCGGCCCCTTGGTTAGGCTGATCTGCTGCGCCAGCGCCTCGAGCGAGGCGCGCAGCCCCGGGTCGCCGATCGGCTTGAGCATCGCCGTCATCTCGGCGGACAGCGGCTTGAGTTCGGGCTGGCTGTCGCGCGACGGGCGCGGCGGCAGCTCGCCATGCTTCAAACTGACGCGCGCCACCGCCGAATAGCCGAAGAAGCGGTTCACCCGCTCGATGATCTGCGGCTCGACATGCTGCAGCATCGTCGCGAACGATCCCGAACAGACGATGGTCAGCGTCGCGCCGCTGCGCTTGCCGGGCGGGAAGGACAGCGCGTCGGGCGCCGAATGTTTGGCATATTTTTCGCCGACGATCTCGGGCCAGCGCGCGACGATCGCCGACTGAACGAAGCCGAAGCGGCGGAAGGCGGCGCGGCTGACGCCGGGCATGATGTCGGCGACCGAACGGACGCTGCCCGTCCGCGTCCCGCCGCGCCCGCTCTTGCCCGATTCCGCCATGCGCCGATCCATGCCATAGCGGCGCGATGCCCGTCGACTCCGCGGCCCGAGAAATTCTCGCCTGGTATGATGCGAACGCCCGGTCGATGCCGTGGCGCCACCGCCCCGGCGCGCCCGGTCGCGCCGACTCCTACCGCGTCTGGCTGTCCGAGATCATGCTGCAGCAGACGACGGTCGCGATGGCGACGCCCTATTTCGAGGCATTCACCGCGCGCTGGCCGACTGTCGAAGCGCTGGCGGCCGCCGAGGACGCCGAGGTGATGAGTGCCTGGGCGGGGCTCGGCTATTATGCCCGCGCGCGCAACCTGCTCGCCGGCGCCCGCGCCGTCGCGGCGCGCGGCGGCTTTCCCGACAGCGAGGCGGCATTGCGCGAGCTGCCCGGCGTCGGCCCCTATACCGCCGCCGCGGTGGCCGCGATCGCCTTCGACCGGCGCGCCGTCGTCGTCGATGGCAACGTCGAGCGGGTGATGTCGCGGCTGTTCGCCGTCGAGACGCCGCTCCCCGCCGCCAAGCCCGAGCTTCGCGCGCGAGCGGATGCGCTGACCCCCGACGATCGGCCCGGCGACTATGCGCAGGCGGTCATGGATCTCGGCGCGACGATCTGCACCCCGCGGAGCCCGGCGTGCGGCCGCTGCCCGTGGCAAGGCCGCTGCGCGGCCTATGCCGCCGGCAATCCCGAACGCTATCCGCTCAAATCGCCGAAGGCCGCACGGCCGACCCGTTATGGCACCGCCTGGTGGATCGAGACCGAGGGCCATGTGCTGCTCGTCACCCGGCCAGCGAAGGGACTGCTCGGCGGCATGGTGGCACTGCCGACCAGCGAGTTCTCGCTCGAGCGAGCGGTCGTGGCGGCGCCGGTGGCGGCGACATGGTCGCGCGTGCCTGAGCCGGTGCGCCATGCCTTCACGCATTTCGACCTGGTGCTGGAGGTGGCGAAGGCGATCCTGACCGTGCGCCCCGATCTCGAAGGCGCTTGGCAATCCGTGAGCGAGATCAGCAGGGCCGGCCTTCCGACGCTGTTCAAGCGAGCCGCCGAGGCGGCGACCATGCCCCGCCTCCTTTGATATCGTCATCCCCGCGAAGGCGGGGATCCAGTCCACCACAAACACTTGCCCGCCACCGCGGGCGCAATCTCTCGGGCTGGATCCCCGCCTTCGCGGGGATGACGATGAGAGTTGGGGAGTCTACATGACCTCCATGACCCACCCCGATCCCGTCCACGTCATCGGCGGCGGCCTCGCCGGCTCGGAAGCCGCCTGGCAGCTCGCCCGCGCCGGCGTCCCCGTCATCCTGCACGAGATGCGCCCGGTTCGCGGCACCGATGCGCACCACACCGACGGCCTTGCCGAACTGGTCTGTTCGAACAGCTTCCGGTCGGACGATCCCGCCAACAATGCCGTCGGCCTGCTCCACGAGGAGATGCGGCGGCTCGGCTCGCTCATCCTCGACGCCGGCGATGCGACCCGCGTGCCCGCCGGATCGGCGCTCGCCGTCGACCGCGATGCCTTCAGCGCCCGGGTCACCGAGGCGGTGCGCGCCCACCCGCTGGTGAGCGTGCGCCGCGAGGAGCTGACGGCCGTGCCCGAAGGCATCGCGGTCATCGCGACCGGACCCCTCACCTCGGACGCCCTCGCCGAGGACCTGCGCCGCCTGCTCGGCGGCGAGGAGTTCCTGGGCTTCTACGACGCCGCCGCGCCGGTGATCGACGCCGACTCCATCGACATGGAGGTCGCCTTCCGCAAGGGGCGCTACGACCAGGACGCCGACTACCTCAACCTGCCGTTCACCCGCGAGGCGTACGAGCGCTTCCACGCGGCCCTGGCGGAGGCCCGCTCCCACGTCCCGCACGAGTGGGAGAAGCTGGAGTTCTTCGAGGGCTGCATGCCCATCGAGGAGCTCGCCCGGCGCGGCTACGACACCCCGCGCTTCGGTCCGCTGAAGCCGGTCGGGCTCGACCACCCGGTCACGGGCGAGCGCTACTTCGCGGTGGCCCAGCTGCGGCGCGAGGACGCCGCCGGCCGCATGTGGTCGCTCGTCGGGTTCCAGACGGGCCTCACGTGGGGCGACCAGAAGGAGGTCGTGCGCTGCATCCCGGGCCTCGAGAACGCCGAGATCGTGCGCTACGGCGTGATGCACCGCAACACCTACCTCAACGCGCCGCGCCTGCTGCACGCCACGCTCGCGTTCCGCGACCACCCGCGGCTGTTCACGGCGGGCGTGCTGGCGGGCACCGAGGGCTACCTCGAGTCGTCCGCCACCGGCTGGCTCGCGGGCACGAACGCGGCGCGCGCGGCACTGGGCGAGGCGGGCGTCGTGCCGCCCGAGACCAGCATGCTGGGGGGGCTCGTGCGCTTCCTGTCGAGCGCCA